>NZ_VDLZ02000027.1:0-47604 GCF_006334905.2 Streptomyces sp. 3MP-14 | reverse complement strand
GCATTACGGTGGGACACGAAGACCTCCATGCGGTGCAGTCCTAGACAGCTCCACCACATCGGAGGTCTTCGTCATGCTCAAGCCCCAACCACTGTGACCAGTGTCAACAACGCTCGTGATCAATACAGCTAGGCCAGGCCGGCTGGACATCTGCCGGTCGAGTTCGCTTGCGCCTGGTTGAGCCTGGGCGGCCACGTCACTGCGCGGCCGGGCCCGCTCGCGCCCGGTCAAGCTTGGCCCGAGGGGCCCACGGCCGGCCAGGCCACTGCCGAGTCCGCTTGCCCCTGTTCGAGTCGGGCCCGCTGGGCCGCTGCGACGAGCCCCGTCGCCACTGGCTAGGCCAGGCCGGCCGGTCTCGCCGCCGGGCCCAGCCCGCTCGTCGCGGGTCAAGCCGGGCCGGCCAGGCCATCGCCGGCCAGCCCACCGAAGGGTCCAACCCGCTCGCGCCCGCCGGGCCACCGCCGGTCAGGCCGCCGCCGGCCAACCCACCGCCGGCCAGCCCACCGCCGGGCCCAGTCCGCTCGCGCGCGGTCAGGCCGGGCCGGCCAGCCGGCCGCCGGGCTCAGCCCGGTCGTCGCGGGTCAAGCCGGGCCGGCCAGGCCATCGCCGGCCAGGCCACGGCTCAGGGCGTCGCGGCCAGCAGTCCGTCCAGGTAGGCGTTGCGGAAGCAGCCCTCCGGGTCCAGGGAGTCGGCCAGCCGGCGGAAGTCCGCCAGTCGGGGGAAGCGCTCGGCGACGGTCGCGGGGGTGGCCGCCGTCACCTTCCCCCAGTGCGGGCGGGCGCCCAGCGGCAGCAGCCGGGCCTCCACGGCCGCCAGCACCGGCAGCACCGCCGCCATGTCCTTGACCCAGGTGAAGTGGAACGCCACCGAGTCCCGGCCCTCGGCGGGGCTGAGCCACAGGTCCTCGGCCGCGATCGTGCGTATCTCCGAGACCTGGAGCACCCCGGCGAAGTCCGCCGCCATCTCCCGCAGCAGGCCCACCGCCTCGCCGGCCGACGACCGGGGGAGGAACAGCTCCGACTGCAACTCCTCGCCGCCGCTGGGCGTGAACTCCGGCCGGAAGTGCGGCAGTCGCTCGTGCCAGGGCCCGGGTACCCCGCCCTGCTCGGTGCAGTAGGTGGCCGGCATCCCCGGGATCGGGTGCCAGGGTTCGGTGGTCAGCCGCCCGCCCAGCCAGCGCTCCCCCGGGTGGCCGGCCTCCTCCCGGTCGAGCCGGCGCTTGAGCAGGACCGTGGCCGTGTCGCTGTGCCAGTCGGTGAAGACGCTGACGCTGTAGGCGCTGGCGGAGATCTCCGGATACCCCGCGGCGACCGTCCCCACCGGCACCCCCGGATAGACCCACTGCGCCACCTCGAAGGCCGGCTCCACCTCCAGCGTCAGCGCCGTGACCACGCCCAGCGCGCCCAGGTGGACCACGGCGCCCGGGAAGCGCCCCGGGTCGGACTCCCGGCTCAGCGTGAACGTCTCGCCGTCGGCGCCCACGAACTCCATCGCCGTGACGGCCGAGGCCAGCCCGCGCCGCTCGTTCCCCGAGCCGTGGGTGCCGGTGGCCACCGATCCGGCGACCGAAATGTGCGGCAGGGAGGCGAGGTTGGCGAGGGCGAAGCCGGCCGCGTGCAGCTCGGTGGCCAGCTCCCCATAGCGCAGTCCGGCACTCAGCGTGACCGTGCCGCCTGCCTCGTCGATCTCCACCCTCTGCGGCAGTCCGTCCACCCGCAGCAGGTCGCCCTCGGTGTCGGCGATCCGGTTGAACGAGTGCCCGCTGCCGAGCACATGGGCCCGCTGAGCACCGGCGACGATGTGGCGCAGCTCGTCGAGCGAACGCGGCCGATGGAGCCGCGCGGCGCCGAAGGTGATGTTTCCCGCCCAGTTGTGTGCCCGGGCCCCGCTTGTCTGCATGTCCCGACCGTAATACGAAACCCGACACCGAGAGTAGTGGCCTCCGGTCTACATTCCTTCGACGGACCGCGCGCCCCGCACGCCCTCCTCAGGGAGGAGCGCGCGGCGGGCGCGCGGACGAGCGCCCGGCGCACGCCCCGTCTCGCATGGCGAGCGTGGCATTGACGCTCCCCAGGTCGCGTGCTTGCATCGAACCATGCCCGGTGCCCAGACCCTGACCCGCCGCCGCTGCGTGGATCTGCTCCGCGTGGCCGCCGCGATGTGTCCCGTCTGTCGCTGACCCACCGACTCCCCGGCCCGGGCCGCGCGTTCCCCGCTCCGCCCCTCGTTGAGCCTCGTCGTTGAGTCTCGTCGAGGAGCCTGGTCGAGCGCCGTCACGCACGCCCGAGGCCCGGCCGCCTCCGCCGATCAGGCCGGCCCCGTACAGGGGGCCCGGCCCCACCTCCCCAACCGGTCCTCCCCGAGGTCAACTCCCCGTGGCCACCGTGCGCGTGGCGCCGGCCCCCGCCGGCGCGCGCCCCGGGCCGGCCCGTTGCGCGACCGCCCCAGGCCGGGCGCTGATAGGAGCGAATCGTCCATGTCCCTGACCTTCCACTGGTTTCTGCCCACCAGCGGCGACAGCCGCCATGTCGTCGGCGGCGGCCACGGCACGCCGGTCAACGCCGCCGGCGGCGACCGGCCGCCCACGGTCGGCTATCTCGCGCAGATCGCCAAGGCCGCCGAACAGGTCGGCTTCGAGGCGGCGTTGACGCCCACCGGCGCCTGGTGCGAGGACGCCTGGCTGACCACGGCGATGGTCGCGCAGCGCACCGAGCGGCTGAAGTTCCTGGTCGCCTTCCGGCCCGGCCTGATCTCACCCACCCTGGCGGCCCAGATGGCCGGCAGCTACCAGCGGCAGACCGAGGGGCGGCTGCTGCTGAACGTGGTCACCGGCGGCGAGAGCCGTGAACAGCGCGCCTACGGCGACACGTTGGACAAGGACGCCCGCTACGCCCGCACCGACGAGTTCCTCGCGATCGTCCGGGGCCTGTGGCGCGGCGAGACCGTCAGCCTGACGGGCCGTCATCTGCGGGTCGAGGAGGCGCGGTTGATGCGGCTGCCCGATCCGGTGCCGGAGATCTACTTCGGTGGCTCCTCGGCGGCCGCCGGGCCCGTCGCGGCCCGGCGCTCCGACGTGTACCTCACCTGGGGCGAACCGCCCGCGCAGGTCGCCGAGAAGATCGCCTGGGTGCGGGGCCTGGCCGAGGCGGAGGGCCGGACCGTGCGCTTCGGGGTGCGGCTCCATGTGATCACCCGCGACACCTCCGAGCAGGCCTGGGCCGAGGCCCAGCGGCTGCTCGCCGGCTTCGGGCCCGAGGAGGTGGCCCGCGCCCAACAGGGCCTGCGGCTCAGCGAGTCGGAGGGCCAGAAGCGGATGTTGGCGCTGCACGGCGGCACCCGCGACAACCTGGAGATCCATCCCGGCCTGTGGGCCGGTATCGGCCTGGTGCGCGGCGGCGCCGGCACCGCGCTGGTGGGCAGCCACGACGAGGTGGCCGACCTGATCGAGGAGTACCGGGCCGTCGGCATCGAGGAGTTCGTCCTCTCCGGCTACCCGCACCTGGAGGAGGCCTACTGGTTCGGCGAGGGCGTCCTTCCGCGCCTGGCCGCCCGTGGGCTGTGGACGCATCCGCAGCACGCCCAGACCCCGACGTCCGTCCGGCCCGCGCCGGTCGCCGCCGCCTGAGCGGCCGTCGGAGCCGTCGCGTGAACGGCCGTGTGACCGCCGCCCGTTCGACCCGCCCGTGAAAGAACGCAGGGGGCCGACCGCCCCCGAGTCCGAGGAGCCTGCCATGGCTGTCGTCCTGTCCCTGTCCGGAAGTCCCTCGCCGACCTCACGCACCGCCCGGCTGCTGCGCCACCTGGACGCGCGCCTCACGCTCCAGGGCCACGAGGTGATACCGCTCGACGCCCGCAGCCTGCCCGCCGACGCGCTGCTCGGCGCCGACCTGCGGCACCCGGCGATCGTCGAGGTGGCCGAACTGCTCGCGCGCGTGGACGGGTTGGTGGTGGGCACCCCCGTCTACAAGGCCGCCTACTCCGGGCTGTTGAAGTCCCTGCTGGACCTGCTGCCGCAGTACGCGCTGAGCGGCAAGACGGTGCTGCCGCTGGCCACGGGCGGCAGCACGGCCCATGTGCTGGCCATCGACTACGCGTTGCGCCCGGTGCTCTCCTCGATGGGCGCCCAGCACATCACCCCCGGCTGGTTCGTCCTGGACCGCGACATCCAGGTGCAGCCGGACGGCTCGGTGGTGCTGGCCGATGCGGTGGCCGAGCCGCTGGAGCAGATCGTCGACCTGTTCTCGCTGGAGCTGTCGTCCGGCCAGCGGGTGCTCAAGCCCGTGGCCTGAGACAACGGAGGGCCGCCGCACCGGAGTTGGGTGCGGCGGCCCGTGTCGTTCGGCCGACCGTGGTGTCCGAGGCGCCTACGCCAGGCCCCAGGCCCCGGCCAGCAGCCGGTAGGAGCGGACCCGCGCGGCGTGGTCGTGGGCGATGGTGGTGATCAGCAACTCGTCGGCCTCCGTGACGTCCCGCAGCCGCCGCAGGCCGGCCACGACCTGCTCGGGTGTGCCGACGAAACGGGTCGTCAACCGGTCCGCGACCAGGGCCCGTTCCTCCTCCGTCCACGCGACGACGTCGTCGGCCTCCTCGGGCGTGGGGTAGGGGATGGCGCCCCGGCCGGTGCGGATCGCCCGCACCCAGGCGCCGAAGCCGGCCGCCAGCCGCCGCGCGGTGGCCTCGTCCTCGGCGACCAGCACGTCGGCCGAGACCTGCACCCGGGGTGCGGGATGCTCGGCCGACGGCACGAAGGCCGCCCGGTAGGCGGCCACGGTCTCCAGGATGGTGCCCGGGCTGACGTGGTAGTTGGCGGTGAACGGCAGCCCGCGTGCGCCCGCCACCCGGGCGCTCTCCCCGCCGCTGGAGCCCAGCACCCACAGCTGGAGCGCCGCCCCCTCGCCGGGCACCGCGTGCACGGGGTCGCCGTCCGGCGTGGTGAACGTCCCGGCGAGCAGGGCGCGGATCTCGTCGATCTGCTCGGCGTAGTCACGGGGTTGGGCGCCCGGCGGGCGCAGCAGCTCCTGCTGGGCGAGGAAGCGGGGCAGGTTCAGCAGCCGGCCGGGGGAGAACGGCGGCGGGATCACCACCCCGTTCACCTCCCTGGTCCCCACGGGCTCCTTCGGCTCGGGCGGCGGCCCGCCCTCGCGGGTGGCGCGCTGGCCGCCGCGCCCGAGGCCCAGGTCGATGCGGCCGGGGGCGACGGCGTCCAGGGTGCCGAACTGTTCCACCACCGACAGGGCGGTGGGGAAGCCGAGTTGGACCGCTCCCGAGCCGACCCTGATCCGGCTGGTCGCGCCGGCGACCAGGGCGATCACCAGTGCCGGCTGGGAGCTGGCCACCCCGGCCGCCAGATGGTGCTCGGCCAGCCAGTAGCGGTGGTAGCCCAACTCCTCGGCCGTGCGGGCGAGATCGACGGTGTTGCGCAGCGCGGTGGCGGCGTCGCCGCCCGAACTGATCGGCGCCAGGTCAAGAACGGACAGCGGCACGGGCTCTTCGGACACGGGGCCCCTCTCGATGGGTGGTCGATGGTGCTGCTCGCCGGCGTGCCGTGGTGTGGCCGCCGGCGCGTGGTGGTGTCGCCGCCGGCCGGATCAGTTCCCTTCGGTGCGCACCAGCCAGTCCTCCAGGTCGAAGTCCTCCGCGATGAAGTCCTCCTCGACCAGGAACTCCTTGGTGCCGGCCAGCAGTTCGAGGCCGCGCTCGGGGAACGGGCCGTCCGGCAGGTGCTCCTCCAGGGTGGTCGCGCGCACCAGCTCCTCGGGGAAGTCGGAGAGCGTCACGGCGAAGTCCTGGTAGGAGGCGAAGTCCTCGCGGGCCAGCCGCACGCCCTCGTCCTGCCACTCCTGCCAGGCGGCGGCGAAGTCCGGGTTCTCGTCGAGGAACGACTCGGTGGAGACGGTGGCGCTGGTGCCGGCGTAGTCCGGATGGTCCTCGGCCAGATGATCGATGATCCGGTAGCCCTTGGCGACGAACACCTCCGCGTTCACCTGCGGCATCGCGGCGGCCGCGACGTCGCCGCGCTCCAGCGGCGCCTCGGTGTCGGCCGTGTAGATATGCGGCACCTCGGCCGGCTCGACGCCCGCGTCGCGCAGCGCGCCCAGCAGATAGCGGTGGATATAGGAGCCGGTCTGCACGGAGACCCGTTCGCCCTCCAACTCCTCGATGGAGCGCGGCCCGTCGTCGCGGACCACGATGGAGGCGTCGTTGCCGACCTGCGCCTGGGCGATCAGCCGGGTCTCAAGCCCGCTGCCCCGCGCCACCAGGGCTGGGGTGTCGCCGTAGCTCGCGACGTCCAGACTCCCGCCCACCAGCGCCTGGTTGAGGTCGGGGCCATTGGGGAACGGGAACACCTCGATGTCGTCGAAGCCCAACTCCGCAAGGCGCGGCAGCAGTTCGTCGCGGTGGTGCAGATAGCCGACGGGGCCGGTGAGTTGGGCCTTGGAACCGATGACGCCGATGCGGAGCGTGCCGGTCTCGGCGCCGTCGTTGGCGGCGGACTCGGCGCAGCCGGTGAGCGCGGTCAGCAGGGCCAGGGGCAACAGCGCGGCCAGCGCGATCCGTTGCCTCGTCCGTCTGCGTGCGGTCCGTGGTGTGGTCCGTGCGGTCACGGGGTTGGTGCCTTTCGTGCGGCGCCGGCCTGGGCCGGCGCGGTGGTGCTGGTCGTTGTGGCCGGAGTGGCCGGAGTGGCCGGGGTGGTGGTGGCGGCGGGCTCTGGCTCTCGAACGGACGGGGCGACCATCCGGGCGGCGCCGGGGAGTTCGGGGCCAACGGCGAGCCGGGCGCCGGGAGTTCGGCCCCGGCCCCAGCCGATGTGGGCCCGGTAGCTGCCGAGCCGGCCGTCGGCCGCCAGCTCGGCCTCGTCGAGTCCTTCGGGGGCGGCCGGGTGGGTGGTCGGCGCCACGAAGAGCGCGTCCACCGGGCAGTACGCCTCGCACATGAAGCAGGTCTGGCAGTCGTCCTGACGGGCTATCACCGGAACGCCGTCGGCGCCGGTGTCGAAGACGTTCGTCGGGCAGGCCAGGACGCACTTGTCGCAGGCGATGCAGCGCTCGGCCGAGACCACCTCGATCATGCCGCCGCCCCCGCCCGTTCCCCGGCGAGGGACGCGACGGCGCCCGCCGCCCCGGTGGCGCCCGTGGTGTCCGGGCGCGTCCACAACCGGTCGAGGCCGCCGGTGATCAGCCGGTGCCGGAAGTCCGGGTCGATCTGCCGTGGGTGGTCGGCGCGCTTGTGCATTCCCCGGCTCTCCGTCCTGGCCAGCGCGGCGGTGTACATCCAGCGCGCGGTCGCGGTCATCGCCGCCGCCCGGCGGGCCCGCATCGCCTGCTCGCCGGTGGCCCGCAGGCTCGAACCCGCCCTGAGCCACAGGTCGTTGAGGCGTTCCAGGGCGGGTTCGAGCACCGCGCCGTCCCGCAGGTAGTTCTTGTCGTAGGGCAGCACCTCGCGCCGCACCTCAGCGACCACGGCCAGGTGCTCGTCGGCCGGGCCCGGCGTGCCGCTCGGGCGCAGCCCGACCCGCCCGGCCGGGGTGACCCGCCGCGCGTGGGCCCGCTCGCCGAGCGCCGAGGCGAACGCGGCGGCGCCGCGCCCGGCCCAGGTCCCGGACGACATCGCCCAGGCCGCGTTGTGGCTGCCGCCCCCGGTGAATCCGCCGCAGATCAGCTCCCGCGTCGCGGCGTCCCCGGCGGCATACAGCCCGGGCACCTCCGTCGCGCAGTCGTCGCCGACCAGCCGGATGCCGCCGGTGCCGCGCACCGTTCCCTCGGCCAGCAGCGTCACCGGGAACAGGTCGGTGAACGGGTCGATGCCCAGCCGGTCGAACGGCAGAAAGAAGTTCGCCTGGCCCAGCCGCATCGCGCGCCGCTCCGCCTCGGTGGCCCGGTCCAGCCGCGCCAGGACCGTGCCCTCGTCCAGCAGGGTGCGGGCGATCACCGAGCGCCCCTTCTTGCTGCCGGCGCCGTCCAACTCGGTGCCGTCGGCGTGGTAGAACGTCGCGAACGCGTAGTAGGCGGTCTTGGTCACCGAGGTGAACTCCGGTGCGAGCGCATAGGCGTTGGAGAACTCCATGCCCGACATCGCGGCGCCCACCTCGGCGGCCAGCAGATAGCCGTCGCCGGTGTTGACGTCGCAGCCCAGCGCCCGGGACAGGAACGCGCAGCCGCCGGTGGCCAGCACCACGGCGCCGGCCCGCACGGTGAACGGGCGGTCGGCCTGCCGCCGGTGCCCGGCCGCGCCCGCGACCACCCCGGCCTCGTCGACCAGCAGCTCCAGCACCGGGGAGTGGTCCAGCACCGTCACGCCGGCGCGCTGCACCCGCACCCGCATCCGCCGCATGTACTCCGGGCCCTGGAGGCCGCGCCGCAGCTGGCGGCCGGCGGTGTCCACCGGGAACGGGTAGCGGCTGACCGTGGCGACCTCGTGCATGTTCTGCCAGGTCTGGTCGAGGACCCGCGCCATCCAGCGCCGGTCGGCGAGATGCCCGCCAAGACCCTCCCGGGAGGCCATCGCCGCCTCCCGCTCCTCGGGGTGCGGTGGCACGTACCAGACGCCGGTGCCGGCGGCGGCGGTCGCTCCGGAGCTGCCGCAGTAGCCCTTGTCGGCGAGGACCACCCGCGAGCCGGCCTCGGCGGCCTTGACCGCGGCCCAGGTGGCGGCCGGGCCACCGCCCACCACCAGCACGTCCGCCTCGTGATGCTCCGTCAACACGTCGTCGTAGTAGTTCTGTTGGCTCATGGGTGGTTCTCCCTCGGTGCGGTGGCCGGAGCGGTGCTCGGGTGGCTCGGGGCGGTGGTCTCCTCGGTGGCCCGGTCGGCGCCGCGCCGGGCCGGGCCGTGGACGCCGAGCCCGGCCAGCAGCTCGGTGCGCAGCTCCACCAGGCGGGGGTGGTCCAGCGGGCGGGGGCGGGGGATGTCCACGGTGAACTCGGCGGCGATCCCGCCGTCGGCGAGCAGCAGCGCGCGGTCGGAGAGCAGCAGCGCCTCCTCCACGTCGTGGGTGACCAGCAGCACCGACGGACGGTGCTCCGCCCACAGGTCCTCGACGAGCGCCTGGGCCGTCAGCCGGGTCAGCGCGTCCAACGCGCCGAACGGCTCATCCAGCAGCAGGAGTTGGGGCGTGCGCACCAGCGCGCGGGCGAGGGCGACGCGCTGGGACTCGCCGCCGGAGAGCGTTCCCGGCCAGGCGTCGGCCCGGCCCTCAAGGCCGACCTCGGCAAGCGCGGCCACGGCCCGTCGCCGCAGGTCACCGCCCCCGACGCCGAGGGTCACGTTGCGCCACACCCGCTCCCAGGGCAGCAGCCGGTGCTCCTGGAAGACGATGGCGGTGCGCTCGGGCACCTCGATCCGGCCCTCGACGCCCGGGTCGAGGCCGCCGACGGCGCGCAGCAGGGTGCTCTTGCCGGAGCCGGAGGCGCCGAGCAGGGAGACGAACTCGCCCGGGGCGATGGTGAGTTCGACGTCGTCCAGGACCACGCGGCCGTCGAAGGCGCGGCGCAGCCCGGTCACCCGCACCCCGGAGTGGTCGATGGCACGGGCCGACGGCGGAACGGGACCGGCGGCCTCGGAGGGGGACTCGGTTGCCGGGGCGGGATCGGTGGTGGGGGCGTGCGGGCTCATGGGACTCCTCGGAGAGGTCGCGCGGCCGGGCGGGCGGCGCCGGCGCGCGGGTGGTTCAGCGGCCGGTGTAGCCCCGGCGCCAGGCCAGGGCGCGCCGTTCGACGAGCCGGACCAGTTGGTCGGAGAGGACGCCCAGCAGCGCGTAGGTGACCAGCACCACGAACATCACGTCGGTGCGCAGGAACTCGCGGGCGTCGGTCATCAGATAGCCGATGCCGGAGGTGGTCGCCGTCTGCTCGGCCACGACCAGGGTCAGCCAGCCGATGCCCAGCGCCTGGCGCAGCCCGACCAGGATCTGCGGCAGCGCGCCGGGCAGGATCACCCGCCGGGTCAGGCCCCAGCGGCTCAGCCCGCACGAACGGGCCGCCTCCACCAGCCGGTTGTCCACGCCACGGATGCCGTGCAGGACGTTGATGTAGAGCGGGAAGATCGGGCCGATCAGGATCAGCATGGTCTTGGACGTCTCGCCGATGCCGAACCAGATGATGAACACCGGGGCCAGCGCCAGGTGCGGCAGCATCCGGAACGCCTGGATCGGCGCGTCGATGACGTCCTCGACGGCCCGGGTGAGGCCGGCCGCCAGGCCCAGCGCGATGCCGAGCGGGATGCCGATGGCCAGGCCCTTGCCGACCCGCTCCAGCGAGACACCCAGGTGGTGGGTGTACTCGCCGGAGCGGATCAGCTCGACGGCGGCGCTCCAGACGCTGCCGGGGGAGGGGGTGGTGGAGCCGAGCCAGCCCTGGCCCGAGCCCAGCCACCACAGCAGGAGCACGGCGAGCAGCCCGCTGACCCGGCGCAGCCGGAGCGCCGCCGCCAGGGCGGCCCCGGCCAGGGAACGGCCGGCGGAGCGGGCGGCAGAGCGGCCGGCGGAGCGGGCGGGGGAACGGCCGGGGGAACGCTCCGTCGAGGCGGGGGCGGGGGCGGGGGCGGAGGTGGCGGGGGACGCGTCGGCTTCGGTCGGGGACGGGTCGCCGGGGGTGACGAGCGGGGGAGCGGTGCTCTGGGTCATGGCGGAGGTTCCTTCGTCCTGCGTGCGGCGTCGGCGGCGTCAGCCGGCGGCCGTCGGCACCAGGTCGGGCGCCGCGTCGGACGCTGAGGCGAACCGGCCTTCGGGGCGCGGCAGTCCGTAGTGCTCCCGCAGGGTGCGGCCGGTGTACTCCTCGCGGAACAGGCCGCGTTGCCGCAGGATCGGCAGGACCTGCTCGGCGAAGACGTCGAAGCCGCCGGTCAGCCACGGCGGCATGATGTTGAAGCCGTCGGCGGCGCCGTTCTCGAACCACCCCTGGATCTGGTCGGCCACCTGCTCCGGTGTGCCGACCACCACGCGGTGGCCACGGGCCCCGGCCAGCCGGTGCAACAGCTGCCGCACCGTGGGCTGTTCGCGGTCGATGATGTCGAGGATGACCTGGAACCTGCTGCCGTTGCCGCGTTCGCCGCCCGTCTCGATCAGCTCGCGCGGCACGGGGCCGTCCAACTGGTCGGTGGTCAGGCGCAGTCCGAGGATGCGCTGGAGCATCTGGAGCGAGTACTCGGGCTGGGTCAGCTCGTTGAACTCGTCGTGCAGGGCCCGCGCCTCGGCCTCCGTGGAGCCGATGAACGGGCTGATGCCGGGCAGGATCAGCAGCTGCTCCGGGTCGCGGCCCAGGGCGGCGGCGCGGCGCTTGAGGTCGGCGTAGAACTCCTGGCCGCTGGCCAGGGTCTGATGGGCCGTGAACACGGCCTCGGCGTGCGCGGCGGCGAAGGAGCGGCCGTCCTCGGACGAGCCGGCCTGGACATAGACCGGCCGACCCTGCGGGGTGCGGGGGATGTTGAGCGGGCCGCGCACCGTGAAGTGCCTGCCCCGGTGGTCGATGGGGTGCACCCGGTCGGTGTCGGCGAAGAGGCCGGATTCCGGGTCGGCGATCAGCGCCTCGTCCTCCCAGCTGTCCCACAGCTTGGTGACGACCTCGACGAACTCCCGTGCCCGGTCGTAGCGTTCGGCGTGCACCGGGTGCGCGTCCAGGCCGAAGTTGGCCGCCGCCTGGGGGGCGCCGGTGGTGACGATGTTCCAGCCGGCGCGGCCGTTGCTGAGGTGGTCGAGCGAGGCGAAGAGCCGCGCCAGGTTGTAGGGCTCGAAGTAGGTGGTGGAGGCGGTGGCGATCAGCCCGATCCGCTCGGTGACGGCCGCCAGGGTGGCCAGCGAGGTGAACGGCTCCAGGCGGAACCGGCTGGCGTAGCGGACGTTGTCGGCCAGCGCCGGCCCGTCGGCGAGGAAGATCCCGTCGAACTTCTCGGCCTCGGCCCGGCGGGCGATCTCCTGGTAGTAGTGGATGTCCAGCAGCCGTTCGGGGGCCGAGCCCCGGTAGCGCCAGGCGGCCTCGTGGTGGCCGCCGGGGTAGATGAACAGGTTCAGACGGAGCTGACGCGGCGTCACGAGTCGCTGCCTTTCGCGTTCTTCGGGGTGGAGTCGGTGGGCTGGGGGGCGCCGGGGTCGGCGGCGGGCTCGGTGCCGGCCTCGGGCGTGGCCTCGGCGCCGGCCGTCGGGTCCAGGCCCAGCAGGGTCAGCAACTCGTCGCGCAGCGCCGCGTAGCGGGCGGTGCCCGGGCTGCGCGGGGCGGGCACGTCGACGCGCAGGTCGGCGGCGATCCGGCCGTGGTCGAGGACCACGACCCGGTCGGCCAGCGCGATGGCCTCGTCCACGTCGTGCGTCACCAGCAGCACGGCCGGCCGGTGCCGGGCGCACAGCTGCTTGAGCAGCGCGTGCATCCTCAGCCGGGTGAGCGCGTCCAGTGCGCCGAACGGCTCGTCGGCCAGCAGGAGTTCGGGGTCCCGCACCAGGGAACGGGCCAGCGCCACGCGCTGCTGCTCGCCGCCGGACAGCTCAACGGGCCAGGCGTTCTCCCGGCCGGCCAGGCCCACTTCGGCCAGCGCGGTCCTGGCGCGGGTCTCGGCGTCCGCGCCCGGCAGGCCGAGCGCGACATTGTCGAGGACCCGCTTCCAGGGCAGCAGTCGAGCGTCCTGGAAGACCACCGACACGTTCTCCGGCGCGGTCAACTCCTCGTAGCCGGTGACCTCGTGGTCGATGCCGCCGAGCACCCGCAGCAGGGTGCTCTTGCCGGAGCCGCTGCGGCCGATCAGCGCCACGAACTCGTCCGGCGCGATGTTCAGGTCCAGCTCGTCCAGGACCCGGCGGCCGGCGAACTCCCGTACCAGCGAGGTGATTCGGACGGCCGGGGCCGGGGCGGTGGTCAGTCCGCCAGGGTGCGTCGCCATGACAGTGCCTTTCGCTGGGCCAGCCTCACCAGGCCGTCGGAGAGCAGGCCGAGCAGTCCGTAGACCACCAGGCCGACGAGGATCACGTCCGTCTGGCCGTAGGTACGGGCCAGTTCCATCATGTAGCCGATGCCGCTGGTGGCGTTGACCTGCTCGACCACCACCAGGGAGAGCCAGGCGGAGGTCACGGCGAACCGCAGCCCCAGCAGGAACCCGGGCAGCGCGCCCGGCAGCACCACGTGGCGCAGGAAGCCCCAGCGGCTGAGCCGGAGCGTCTCGGCGAGTTCGACATAGCGGCTGTCGATGCCGCGCAGGCCGTTGTGGGTGTGGATGTAGACGGGGACCAGCACGCCGAGGGTGATGGTGATGATCTTCATGGACTCGCCGATGCCGAACCACAGGATCAGCAGCGGGATCAGGGCCAGGGACGGGATGGACCGCTTGATCTGGACGGGGCCGTCGATGATGCCCTCGCCCAGCCGGCTCAGGCCGGCGACCAGGGCCAGCACCAGGCCGGCCGCGACGCCGAACGCCAGCCCGGACAGGGCCCGTTCGGTCGACGCCCACAGGTGGTCCTGGAGGCGGCCGTCCTCGATCAGCTCGACGGCGGTGCCGACCACGTCCCAGGGGGCGGACAGGTTGCGCTCGTCGATCCAGCCGGCGGCCGAGCCCCCGGACCAGATCGCCAGGAGCAGCAGCGGGCCGATGCCCCAGGCGAACGGGATGGGGCGGCCCGGGCCGAGCCGTCGGCCGCGCCGCCGTCGGGGCGGGGCCGGCCGGCGCTGGGGGGACGCGCCGCGTGGCCGCTGTGGGGCGGGGGCCGCCGTCCTGGCCTCGGTTTCGGCGGCCTCGCGCCCCGACACGTCGGTGCTCACTGGGAACCACCCTCCTCCGCCTCGCCGTTGTCCTGCTCGCCGTTCTGGGCGCCGTCGTCCCCGGCGCCGTCTCCGGTGCCGCTCTCGGCGTCGTCCCCGGCGTCGTCCACGGAGGAGTAGTCGGCGACCGCCTCGGCGGCGACCGTCTCGAAGCGGCGGTCGAAGAGGATCTCCGCGTCGAAGGGCTCGTTGCCCAACTCCTCGGCGAGCAGGTCGATCGTCTGCTGCTGCCGCTCGATGGCCTCGGTCCAGTCGGCGGGGATGTCGGGGTGGCCGTTCTGCTCCACCAGATAGGCGCCGTCCTCGGGCGTCAGGCCCTGGTCGGCGACGTAGTAGCCGGCGATCCACTCCTCGGGGTGCTCGTCGACCCAGACCTGGGCGCGCGCCCAGATCCTGATGAACTCCCTGATCGCCGCCGCCTTCTCCGGGTCGCTCACGGACTCGGTCGGCACCCACAGATGGCCCGGGTCGTCGCGCAGGCCGTGCTGGACCAGGGTGCCGCCCTCGTCGCCGTACTGCTCGACATAGCGGCGGATGTGCACCGAGCCGAGCGGCGCCACCTCGACCTGGCCGCTGCCGAGCGCGGTGGGGTAGACGTCGCCGGTGCTGGGCAGCTCGACCAGCTCCACGTCCTCGCGGGTCAGTCCTGCCGCCTCCAACACCCGCAGGATCAGGGCGCCCTGGGCCTGGCCCGGGCTGAACGCGATCTTCTTGCCGCGCAGGTCGGACAGCTCGTTGACCTCGGTGCCCGGGGCGATGCCCAGCTGGTAGATCGGGTTCGCGATGGGGTCCTGGCGGAACTCGGCCGCCACCAGCTTGGTGTCGAGTCCGGTCCAGTGGGCGTGGATGGAGGGGATCTCGGCGGCCGAGCAGACATCCAGCGAGTTGGCGCGGAACGCCTCGGAGCACTGCGGGCCGCCGCTGAGGTTGGCCCACTCCACCTCGAACGGGATCTCGTCGATCAGGCCCGAGAGTTCGAGGGCGACCTCGGCCTCGGGGGCGCCGATGGTCAGCTTGGTGTCGGGCGAGACGGTCTCAGGGATGGGGGTGTCGGCGAGGTCGGAGGCGCTCGCGGTGGCCGAGTCCTCGGCGCAGCCGGACGTCAGCAGCAGCGAGCCGAGCAGCAGCGACGCCCCGAGGGCGGTGCGCAGGCGGGCGGCGGGGAAGCGCGGAAGGAGGCCATGTCTGGGCATAGGTGGTTCCAGGGGTGAGAGAACGCCACGAAACGGGTGATGGAAGCGGAACGGGGGCACGCCGGGGCGGCGTCACGGGGCAGGGGAGACCGGCCGGTTGGGTCGGGGGACCCGTCGGCTGGGGAGGCCCGCGAGACCGGTGTGGCCGGTGTGGTCGGTGTGACCAGGGAGACCGCGAGCGGGGGCGGGCACCGGGAGGCGGCGCCGTGCGCCGCGGCTCATGGGGGAGCGGCCGCGTCGGCGTCGGTGCGGGCGCGGGCCGGAAGCGGAGGGATCAGCGATCAGTGATCAGCGACAGAGAGAGGTGCTCACGCGCATCAGATCGACGGCGCGGCGCTCGGTGAACTGCTCGGAGGTCCGCATGTCGGGGAACGTAGCGAACGCCTGAGCGAGGGGTCAAGGCGGCCGGAGAGCCCCGGCCCGCACGCCGGCGACGCCGTCGTGCGGCGGACATGGGGAGGCAACAGTGTGACGCCCAACTCGCCTGAAGGGACGATTAGTTGGGGTGATGTTGCCGGAACGGGACGGGATGTGAAATCGGAACGACGCCGTCCACCAGGTGGACGCTCGCCCCCGCCGGGCCCCGGCGGTGGGACGCGCCTCGGGCGCCGCGTCCGGAAGAACCGGTCGCGCTGCGGGGGTTGGCGAAGCGCGGAGAGGGCACGTTCGGATTGGTTCGGTTCGTGATCGATAGCCCCTGGCGTCCGGAACGAAAAGCGCATTATCGTCCTCTCTGGCCGCATTTCACGTTCCCTCCGGGAGGCCCTGACCATGCCCGAACCACTGGGCGTTCAGCTCTACACCGTGCGCGAGGCGCTCGCGACCGATCGCGACGCCGCACTGCGCCGGATCGCCGACATCGGGTACACCGCCGTCGAACCCTACGACCCCACCAACGATCCCGAGGGCTTCCGTCGCCTCGTCGACGAACTGGGCCTCACCGTGCCCGCCATCCACGCCATCGCCCTGCTCAAGGACGACGAGCCGGGCCCGGTGCTGGACGCCGTCAACACCATCGGCACCGAACTGGCCATTGTGCCCGCCGGTATCGCCCAGGAGGACTTCACCACCCGGGACGGCATCGCGCGCGCCGCCGACCTGCTCAACGGGCTCGCCGGGACCGCCGCCGGCCATGGCATCCAACTCGGCTACCACAACCACTGGTGGGAGCTGGAGCCCGTGATCGACGGCCGCCACGCCCTGGAGCACCTCGCCGAACTCCTCGACCCCGCCGTCTTCCTGGAGGTCGACACCTACTGGGCCGCCCTCGGCGGCGCCGACGTGCCCCGCCTGCTGACCGACCTCGGCGACCGGGTCCGCGCCCTGCACGTCAAGGACGGGCCGTTGACCAGGGACGGCGCCCATCTCGCCGTGGGCGCCGGCCAGATGCCGGTACCCGAGGTCCTCGCGGCGGCCCCCGACGCGCTGCGCATCGTGGAACTCGACAGCTGCGACACCGACCTCTTCGAGGCCCTCGCCGCCAGCCGCGCCTACCTCAACACCCTGGAGTCCGCATGAGCACGGGCCCCGTGGGCGTCGCGGTGGTCGGCGCCGGAGTCATCAGCGACGCCTATCTGACGGCGCTCACCGACTTCCCCGACGTCCGCGTCCTGGGCGTCGCCGACCTCGACCCGGAGCGCGCCACCCGCGCGGCCGCCAAGCACGAGGTGCCGGTGGCCGGCGACCTCGACACCGTGCTGGCCGTGCCCGAGGTCGAGATCGTCGTCAACCTCACCGTGCCCGCCGCCCACGCCCAGGTGGCCATGGCCGCCGTCGAGGCGGGCAAGCACATCTACGGCGAGAAGCCGCTCACCACCGAGCCCGCCGAGGGCGAGCGCCTCCTCGCCGCCGCCGCCGAACGCGGACTGCTGGTGGGCAACGCCCCGGACACCTTTCTCGGCGCCGGCATCCAGACCGCACTGCGCGCCGTGCGGTCCGGACAGATCGGCACCCCGATAGCGGCACACACCGCCGTCCAGAGCCTGGGCCCCGAGGGCTGGCACCCCGACCCGGCGTTCTTCTACCAGCCGGGCGCCGGTCCTCTCTATGACATAGGTCCCTACTACCTCACCTCCCTGGTCGCGCTCTTCGGGGGCGTGTCCCGGGTGGCCGCCGCCGCCCGCAGGGGCCGGGACCGCCGGACCACCGGCTCCGGCCCCAAGGCGGGCGAGGAGTTCCCCGTGGACGTGCCCACCCATGTGAGCGCGTTGCTCGAATTCCATTCCGGGCCGAGTGCGGCCTCCGTGTTCAGCTTCGACTCGGCCATTCCTCGGATCATGTTCGAGGTCATCGGCAGCGAGGGCGCCCTCGCCGTGCCCGACCCCAACACCTTCACCGGGCCCGTCCGCGTGCGGTCCCACGGCGCCGAGGAGTGGTCCGAACTCCCCGTCACCGGGACCACGGCCGGCCGTGGCATCGGCGTCCTGGAGATGGCCCGCGCCGTGCGGACCGGAGAACCGCACCGCGCCTCGGGCGAGTTGGCACTCCATGTGCTGCACACCATGGCCGCCGTCATCGACTCGGCCGAGGCTCACTCCTTCACCAGTGAGACCGTGAACACCCCCCTTCCCGCGCCGCCGCCGCTCCCAGAGGGCTGGGACCCCTACGCGGCGGAACTCGGCTGACCGACCGCTCGGCGGCCGCTACGCTCCGTCACTTTCCACCGGGAATCTACCCCATCGCTACACACAGTGACAACACGAGAGGGCGGAAAAATCGAGAAAGGGTGAAGAAGAACGGGTGGGTAGGGAAAGCGTTTGTTATCGATCACGTAAGGAACGAAACAGACCCGTAACACCCCTTCTCTGCAGGGCTTTTGCCCGAAAGTGAGCACGTAGCCTCCTGTGGGTCAAGATCGAAACCCACAAGGGGAAGCACATGCGCAAGGCCATACGGTTCGCCGTGCCGGCCGCCCTGGCGGCCGCACTGCTGATGACCGCCTGTGACGACGAGGAGGCGTCCTCGGACGCCTCCTCGTCCGGCGGCTCGGAGGGCGGCGAGCTGACGGGAGGTTCGGGCGGCGGGAGCGACGGGGCGGACGAGACGGGGCCGGACGAGACGGACGCGCCCGACGCGGATGACGTCGAGGGCGCCTGGTATGTCGTCGAGGACGGCGGGCAGCCCGTCAAGCTCCAGTTCATCCTCGGCGAGGCGGTCCTCCACCCCAGCGCCGATCCCACCGACACCTGTCATGGCCTCCTCGACCAGGGGCTCGTCACCCTGGGCGGGGCGGCCCAGCCCTGCCCGGCCCACGCCGGCGCCGACGGTTCGCCGGACGTCTCCGAGGGGGCCCTGGCGCTCGACGGCGAAACCCTCACCGTCGCCTGGCGGGACGGCCGGGTGGAGGAGTTCGAGCGGCTGCCCGACGCGCTGTACGGCGAGAACATCGGCGCGCTCGACGAGGACGAACTCGCCCGCCGGATCGCCGAGTCCGCCGACGGCGACTGAGCGGTCGCAGACCGGCCCGTGGCCCCCGGCCCGTGGCCCCCGGCCACGGGCCGGCGGTGCGCGGCTCGGCACGCGCCGGCGTCCCGCGCTCGCGCCCAGCTCGCAGCTCGTGGGGCGGGCAGCTTCGCGCTCGCGCTGGCTCCGGCGTACCGGTGTCCGTTTGTGGGCGCCCGCGCCCAACTCGGCGCCGGGGCCGGGCGGTTCCCGCCCGCCGGCGCGCGCCCGCTCTCGCGCCTCGGCTCCCGCGCCAGCGTCGCCGCCCGCCCCACGGGCGGCTTCGCGCGCCCGCTCCCGCGCATCGGCGCGCGCCGGCGCCCCGTCCGGGAACGATGAGTTCGCGGTGCGCGGCGGGTCTACCCCTCACCACCCACCGCGTTCGGCGAGGAGAAGCCCGTCATGCAGCAGAAGATCACTACGTTTCTGTGGTTCGACCAGCAGGCCGAGGAGGCCGTCCAGCTCTACACGTCGATCTTCGACGACTCCCGGGTGATCGACGTACAGCGCTACGGCGAGGTCGGTCCCGGCGAGGAGGGCTCGGTGATGACCATCGAGTTCGAACTGGCGGGGCAGCGGTACCTCGCTCTCAACGGGGGGCCCGAGTACCGCTTCAACGAGGCGATCTCACTGTATGTCAACTGCGACAGCCAGCAGGAGGTCGATCACTACTGGTCGAAGCTGACCGCCGATGGCGGTCAGGAGGTCGAGTGCGGCTGGCTCAAGGACAGGTACGGACTGTTCTGGCAGATCGTGCCCCGGGTGCTCACCGAGCTGCTCGCGGACCCGGACCGGGCCAGGTCCCAGCGCGCGATGAAGGCGATGCTCGGGATGAAGAAGCTCGACATCCAGGCGCTGCGCGCGGCCGCCGACGGCTGACCGGGGCACCCCACCCGCCGGCCGTCACGGGCCCAGCGGCCCCAGCGCCCCGCCCCGCCCCGTCCCGCCCCGGGCGGGCCCGCCCGGGACGGCCCCGCCCCGCCCCGCCCGGCGCCACGCCGGGCCGCCCCGGTCAGTCGGCGCTGTTGCCGGCCTTGGCGTAGTGCCCGCGCAGCATCCCCGTCGCCTGGCCCAGTTCGACCAGATAGCCGTCGGGGTCGCGCAGATAGCAGCGGATCTCGGCCTCGCGGTCGATCGGCTCGGTGAGGAACTCCGCCCCCTTCGCCCGCCACTCCCGGTACACGGCCTGGATGTCGGCGACCCGCAGGTTGAGGAAGGCCGATGCGGTGCTCGGCTCCGCCGGGGGCACCAGGGTGATGCCGGGCTTGTCGGGGGTGGGGCCGCCGCCGGGGTTCATGATGATCCAGCTGTTGGCGAGCCGCACGGTGCACGGGTTCTCGGCGAGGACGACCTCCCCGCCCAGGACCTCGCTGTAGAAGTGCCGGGAGCGGGCCACGTCCCGCACGGTGAGGAAGTGGGCGACGAGCAGGCCCTGTTCGGCGTCGGGTGCGGGGAAGGAGCTGTCTGCCATCACGGGTCCCATCTCGTGGGAGGGCGCGGCGGCCCTCGACGGTGACCCTCATCATCGGGCGCGTGACGGTCCGTCAGCGCGGAGCGACACACGGGCCGGGCCCGCCGCCCCGTCCGGCTGACGGACGTTCAGCTCGCGTGCTGGGGTGTCAACGCCACGCCGTCCAGCGCCCGTTGGGCCTCGTCGTGGTGCCCGCCCGGGTCGCCCGGCCAGCCCAGGGTGTGCAGGGCGAGATCGGCGATGCGGCGCGGCTGATCCGGGAAGCCCAGCCCGTCAGCGCGGAGGTTGGGCAGGGTCTCGGTCAGTCGGAAGACCGTGTCGTCGGCCGGGTCGGGCCGGTAGTGGCCCGGGCCCTGCGGGGGCAGCGCGTCGAGCACCGCCTGGGAGAGCGCGCGGTACCGCAGCCGGAGGGCGTCTCGTTGCCGGTGGAAGCGGGCGAAGCGTTCGGTGCGCACCTCGGGCAGCAGATAGAGGATGCCGAGGTTCCAGGGGCTGGTCCACAGCTGGCCCGCGTCGGCCAGGCAGAGTGCGTAGAGCCGCACCGGTGCGGTCAGCGGCAGCGGGTCCAGTGCGTCGGCGATGGCCAGCGGCGCGGTGACGGTGCCGCTGAGCAGGGCCTCCAGGATGTCGTCCTTGGTGCGGAAGTGGTGGTAGAGGGAGGGTTGGCGCATCCCGACGGCCTCCGCGATCCGCCGCGTCGAGGTCGCCGCATAGCCCCGGGTGGTGAACAACTCGCCCGCCGCGTCGAGGACTTCCTCCCTCGGCGTCAGGCCGGGCCGCCGTCTGGTCGCGAGCCGGGGTCGCCCCGGGACACTGGTGCCGCTCACGCCACCAGGATGCCAGGGGCGACCCGTCGGCCGCTCGGCGGGCCGGTGCCGGCCCTGTATCGACCGTCGCTCGGCGGGCCGGTGCCGGCCCTGCATCGACCCTCGCTCAGCGGGCCGGCGCCAGACCGGCATCGGCGGCCGCCGGAGCGGTCGGCTCCGTCGGCCGTTCCTCGGTCCTGCGCGCCGGCACCGGCTCGAACGCGGCGACCGTCAGATAGGCGAGCAGCGAGGCGCCGGCCGCGAGGAACGTCGACCAGCCGTCGATGGACGAGCTGAGCCAGTCGTTGGAGACATGGAGCAGCGTGTTCTCGGTGCCGTAGATGGTCGGGGTGAACACGAAGCACACCAACCGCACCGCGATGCCCACCACGATGGCCGCGCCGGCCGCCCTGGCCCCGCCGCGCCGCCAGAACGTTCCGAGAATGAACGGCGCGATCAGGCTGGCCAGCAACAGGTCGAACGTCAGGGTCAGCAGGATGCCGGTCTGTGGCACCCGGAGCGCGACCACGGTGGCGGCCAGCGCGATGGGTGGCATCACCAGCCGGGTGGCGCGCAGCACCCTCGGGGTCATCACCTCGGCGCCGTCGTCCACGCGCAGCACGTCGCGCACCACGACCGAGGAGGTGGCCAGCAGGATGCCGCCGATGGTGGTGAGGCTGGCGGCCAGCAGGCCGGAGATCACCAACACCGCGAGCCAGGTGGGCGCGTGGTCGCCGAGCAGGACATAGAGGATGGGCCCGTCGGCCGCCCGGTCGCCCACCACGGAGACGGCGGCCAGCGCGACGAAGGAGAGCGGCAGGCAGAACACCACGATGCCGGCCGAGGCGCTGAGCGCGGCGGTGCGGGCGTCGCGGGGGCTGCGGGCGGAGAAGATGCGCTGGGTCAGGTCGATGGCGACCAGGTTGCCGAGGCCGAGCGCGATCAGCGTGGCCCAGTTGATGGCGGCGCCGTGCTCGGTCGAGGTCAGCTGCTCCAGGTCGCCCGGGCCGAGGCCCTCCGGGATGGTGAAGCCGTGGCTGGTCGCCATCCAGATCGTCAGCGCCACGATGCCCACGGTGTTGAGGGCGAACTGGGCGAGCCCCGTGGACAGTCCGGCGAACATGCCGCCGAAGAGCGTGTAGAGCACGGCGAGCGGGATGGTCAGCCAGATGCCGGTGGCGTAGCTCAGGCCGCTGAAGTGCTCGAAGAGGAAGCCGACGGCGACCAGGTTGCCGGCCAGCAGGATCGCGAAGCTGCCTACGGTCAGCGCGGAGGCCGCCAGCCGGGTGCCCTGGCCGAACCGCCGCTGGAAGAACTCCGGCAGGGTGACCGCGCCGCTGGCCCGGATGCGGCGGGCGAAGAAGAGGCCGAGCAGCAGCAGACACAGGGCCAGGCCCAGTGGCAGCGCCGCGCCGGCCCAGAAGCCGAAGCCGGCCGCGAGATCGGCGTTGCCGAGCGTCGCGTTGGAGTCGACGGCCTGGGAGACGAGCAGGGTCGCCACCATCGCGGCGGGCAGACTCCGGCCCGCCACCAGGTAGTTGGTGGAGTCGCCGCGCACCCGGCGGGCGGAGAGCACTCCGATCGCCGCGATGAGCGCCATGCAGACACCGACGCCGACAATGACCATGTGGACACTCCTGTCGGGGAGTTGGGGAGATGGGTGGAACGGGGGCGGCCCGGCGTCGGTGTCGGGTGCGCGGTGGGGGCCGTGCGGGCGGGGGGAGTTGGGGTGTCAGCCGGTCGGCGTGGCGGAGCGGGTCCGTGCCTCCCGGCCGAAGGAGGCCAGCGGGCGGGAGCCGTCGGGCAGCGTCAACGAGCCGGTCTCCAGCCGCTCGCGCAGATAGCGGAAGCTCTGCGCGGTCTGGGCGAAGAGGTGCTCGCCGGAGACCAGCGGGGGCTGCGCGGGGCGTTCCGGCGTGACGAAGGCGGGCAGCGGGGCGACCGGCGTGTCGTAGTCCACGGTGAAGAAGAGCGGGAACGAGTAGCGCTCGGCCGGGACCCGGCGCACCCGGTGGGTGGTCGCGGTGAACTCGCCGTTGGTCCACAGCTCCAGCAGGTCGCCGATGTTGAGGACGAGGGCGTCCTCGACGAACGGCACGGGCAGCCAGTCGCCGGCCCCGTTCATCACCTCAAGGCCGCCCGTGGTGGGCCGCAGCAGGGTGAAGCACTCGTAGTCGGTGTGCGCGCCGATGCCGGGCCGGTCCCGGGCCGAGGCGTCGAACGGGTAGTGGATCAGGCGCAGTTGGGCGGGCGGCGCGCTGACATGGCGGTCGAAGCGGTCGGGGGCCTCGCCGAGCGTCTGCGCGAAGGCCCGCAGCACCCGCCGGGCCAGCCCGAAGACCGCCTCGTAGTAGGCGATGACCGGCGCGCGGAAGTCCGCGAGGTCCGGCCAACGGTTCGGGCCCAGCAGCGGGTTGCCGGCCAGGTGGCGCGGGTCGTCGGCGGGCAGCTCGAAGGAGAGGTCGAACGCCTCCTTGTGGTCGGGCGTCCCGCCGGCGAACACCTCCTCGCCGATGGGCACATAGCCCCGGTGGTTGGTCGAGTCGCCGATGTAGCAGCGCATCTTCTCGTCCAGCGGCAGCGCGAAGAAGCGGCGAGTGGCGTCCAACAGCCGCTCGAAGACGGCCGGTTCGACGCCGTGGCCGACGAGCTGGGCGAAGCCGACGCGGCGGGCCGCGTCGCCGAGCCGCGCCACGGTGGCGTCGCGCTCGGGGTGGTCGTCGGCGAGCAGCGGGGCGATGTCGATCACCGGGATCTCGGTGAAGTCCTCGGGCGGGGTGGGGACTTGCTCCGGCATGGGTCTTCCTCACGGGTGGGTGTGGGCGGTGTGCCAGGCGCGGCGGGTCGGCGAGCCGTCCGGCGCATGGTCGGCGACGGTCAGCCGGTCCAGGTCGGGTCCCGGTGCGGGCGCGAGGTCGTGGCCGACGCGCCAGGGCAGGGTGGAGCGGGTGATCCGCCAGACCTCGCCCAGCTCTGGCGTGCTGACGACCTGGCCCAGCGACAGCTCGAAGTCCACCAGCGCGCGGACTCGGCCCAGGTCGCCCCGGACGTGGTGCAGTTGCTCGGTCAGCGGCGCCGCCGGGTCGAGCACGCCCGGGGCCCGGTCGCGCAGGTAGCCGAACCGGTCGCCCAGCCGCAGCAGCAGCCCAGGACCGCCGTCGACGCCGGTCAGCGCCAGCCGTTCGCAGGGCAGGTCGGTCGGCTGCGGGAGGCTCAACCAGCGTTCCGTGTAGGGCTGGTGCACCCCGGTCTCGATCAGGGCGCCGTCGGCGGCCAGCCGGAGCCGGCCCGCGTCCGGCGTGGCGCCGGGCGGGTGGAGGCTCAGCGGCCTGGTCCACTCCACCCACCTGCCGTGGTCGAGCAGTTCGCCGGCGAATGCCTCCTGGCGGGCGAGGGTCAGCGCGCCGTCGTGGTCCAACGTCTCCAACGAGGGTGCCGCTGCCCGCCGTTGGGGCGGCGGCTGGCGCAGATCGCAGTAGGCGGCGTCGAGTTGCAGCCAGTGCACCTCGGTGGTGCGGTCCGGCGGGGTGTCCGGCCAGGCGATCCAGCCGCGCCGCCAGAGCCGGCGGCGCAGCCGGTCCCTCCCGACCGAACCCTGTGCGGGGTCGAGTTGACGGGTGTTCATGCGCCGGTCCCGGCCAGTTCCTCGGCGGGGGCCAGGACGACCAGGGCGTCGCCCGCCGCGACCTGGGAGCCGGCGCCCACCACGACCTCGCTGACCACCCCGTCGGCGGGCGCGGTCACCAGGGTCTCCATCTTCATCGCCTCCAGGGCGAGCAACGGCTGTCCCGCCGTGACCCGTTGACCTCGGGCGACGTCCACCCGCCAGACGTTGGAGACGAACGGCGCGTCCACCCGTTGCCCGCCCTCGGGCACCACAAGATCCTCGGCCGGCGGTGGGACGACGGCCGACTCGGCGCGCCTGGCCCGGTCGAACTCGCCGGCCGCCTCCCAGCGGGCCCGTTCCCGGCCGAACGCCGTGGACTGGCGCTCCCGGAACGCGGCGATGGAAGCGGCGTTCTCAGCGAGGAACCGCTGGTGCTCGGCGAGCGAGAACGTGCCGTCCTCGATGTCGAGTTGGGCGCGGCCGGCCGCCATGTCGGCGCGCAGCTCCAGGAGTTCGTCCGCGCTCACCGGATACCAGGAGATCCGGTCGAAGAACCGCAGCAGCCACGGCGTGCCGGGCGCGAACGGCGGGGTGCGCCGGTAGCGGCTCCACACCTGGGTGGTGCGGCCGACGAACTGGTAGCCGCCGGGCCCCTCCATCCCGTAGACGCAGAGGTACGCGCCGCCGATGCCGACGGAGTTCTCCGCCGTCCAGGTGCGGGCCGGGTTGTACTTGGTGGTGACCAGCCGGTGGCGCGGGTCCAGCGGGGTGGCCACCGGCGCGCCCAGATACACGTCCCCCAGGCCCAGTACGAGGTACTCGGCGGCAAAGACGATGTCCAGCACGTCCGCCACCCGCTCCAGGCCGTTGACCCGGCGGATGAACTCGATGTTCCACGGGCACCAGGGGGCGTCGTCCCGCACGCCCGTCATATAGCGTTCGATGGCCTCCCGGGTCGCCGGGTCGTCCCAGCTGAGCGGGAGCCGCACCCGGCGGCTGGGCACCACCAGCTCCGAGGTGGCTGGCAGCTCCTCCTCGATCCCGGTGAGCAGGTCCAACAGCGGTCCATGCGGGAGGAGTTGGGGGTCGGTGTGGATCTGGAGCGAGCGGATGCCCGGCGTGAGATCCACGATGCCCGGCGCCTCGCCGCGCTCCTTCAACGCCTCAAGGCGGGTGTGCAGGGCGTGCACGCGGGCGCGCAGCGCCAGGTCGAGCACCATCTCGCCGTACTCGACGAGGAGATGGTCGTCGCCGCCCCGCCGGTAGGTGACCGCGGGGGCCCCGTCGCGGCCGGCGCGGCGCAGCAGCACCCCGCTGTCGCCGTCGCCGCCGGCCGAGCGCACCGTGGGGCGGGCCGCGCCACGGACGGGGGAGAGGTCGGCCCGGTCGGGCGCGGCGGCGGCCCGCACGGGAACGAACCGCACGGTGTCGCCCGGCCGCAGCTGCCCCAGCTTCCAGCGGTCGGCGCTGACCACCGTCACCGGGCAGACGAAGCCGCCCAGGCTCGGCCCGTCCGGGCCCAGCAGGATCGGGGTGTCGCCGGTGAAGTCCAGGGCGCCCACCGCATAGGCCGTGTCGTGGATGTTGGACGGGTGCAGCCCCGCCTCGCCGCCGTCCGGGCGGGCCCAGGTGGGCTGCGGGCCCTCCAGGCGTACGCCGGTGCGGGCCGAGTTGAAGTGCACGGTGTAGGCACTGCGGTAGAGCGTCGCGATGTCCTCGCGGGTGAAGAACTCCGGCGCGCCGTGCGGCCCTTCGGTCACCGCGAGCTGCCACTCGGCGGTCAACGCCGGCCTGCGGTCGGCCGGCACCGGCCCGACGGGCGCCGCAGCGCCCGGCACCGTCCGCAGCACGTCGCCGCCGCGCAGCGCCCGGCCGGCGTGCCCGCCGAAACCGCCCAGGGTGAACGTCGAGGCACTGCCGAGGTACTCCGGCACGTCCAGACCGCCGGCGAACAGCAGATAGGTGCGCAGCCCCGGCCCGGCGGCGGCGCCGATGTCCAGCACACCACCTGCGGGCACGGTGAACGGCTCCCAGAGCGGGGCCGCCACCCCGTTCACCGTCACCGGGCACGGTGCGCCCGTGACACAGACCGTGGTGGCATGGCTGAAGCTGAGTGCCGGGCCGCTCGCCGTGCACTCCAGGCCCGGCGCGCCCTCCGCGTTGCCCAGCGCCGCGTTGCCCAGCCGGAACGACAGGTCGTCCATCGGGCCGCTCGGCGGCACCCCCACCTGCCAGAGCCCGACCCGGCCCGGCGCGTCCTGGACGGTGGTGAGCAGCCCGGGGCGGGTCACCGTGATCCGGGGCGTGGGGTCCTCGACGCCGGCCAGCGTCGCGGTGTCGTGCGCGACGGAACGCACGACGGGATGGTGGGTGAGCGCCGCGAGCAGCCCCAGGTTGACCTCGATGCCGTGCACGGCGGTGCCCGCGAGCGCCTCGCCCAGCCGGTCCAGCGCCGCGTCCCGGTCGGGGCCCGAGGCGATCACCTTGGCCAGCAGCGGGTCGTAGGCCGTGGAGACCTCGGTGCCCGACTCGACCCAGCCGTCCACCCGGACGCCGGGGCCCGAGGGCAGGACCACCGAGGTCAACAGGCCGGCGCTGGGCTGGAAGTCGCGCGCCGGGTCCTCCGCGTAGAGGCGGGCCTCCACGGCGTGGCCGATCACCGGCACCGCACCCAGTGGCTGCCCGGGGGCCAGAAACGGGTCCAGCATGTCGCGTTCGCCGCGCGCCAGACGCAGCATCCAGGCCACCAGATCGACGCCGGTGACCTCCTCGGTGACCGGGTGCTCGACCTGGAGGCGCGCGTTGACCTCCAGAAAGGATGCCTCCTGGCGGCGCGGGTCATAGACGAACTCGACCGTTCCCGCGCCCCGGTAGGCGACCGAGGCGGCCAGCGCCCTGGCCGACGCGTGCAGCCGCTCCCGCAGCCCGTCGGGCAGGCCGGGCGCCGGGGCCTCCTCCAACACCTTCTGGTGGCGACGTTGCAGGGAGCAGTCCCGGTCGCCGAGCGAGACCACCCGGCCGGTGCCGTCGCCGAAGATCTGCACCTCGACATGGCGGGCCCGCTCCACATAGCGCTCGGCGAAGACGCCGGCGGCGCTGAAGCTGGTCTCGGCCAGCCGGCTGACCGCCGCGTACTGCTCGCGCACCTCGGCCGCGTCCCGGCAGACCCGCATCCCGATCCCGCCGCCGCCCCCGGTGGCCTTGAGGATCACCGGGTAGCCGATCTCCTCGGCCGCCGCGACCGCCGAGGCCGCGTCGGCCAGCAGCCCGCTGCCGGGGAAGACCGGCACGCCCGCCTCCACGGCGGCCTCCCGAGCGGTGTGCTTGGTGCCAAAGACCGTCAGCTGCTCGGGAGTTGGGCCGACGAAGACCATCCCGGCCGCCGCCACCGCCGAGGCGAACGCCGCGTCCTCGGAGAGGAACCCGTACCCGGGGTGGATCGCGCCGGCCCCGGTGGCCTTCGCGGCCCCGAGCACCAGGTCCGCGCGCAGATAGCTCTCCTGGGCCGGCGCCGGGCCCAACCGCACGGCCTCGTCGGCGAGATGAACGTGCGCCGCGCCCCGGTCGGCGTCCGAGAACACCGCGACCGTGCGCAGCCCCAGCGTCCGCGCGGAACGGATGATCCGGCAGGCGATCTCGCCCCGGTTGGCTACCAACACTGTGTCAAAACTCATGCGGACACCGCCTGTTGGGACGGGCGCGTGACGACCATCCGCACCGGGGTCGGATCGAAGGCGTTGCACGGGTTGTTGATCTGCGGGCAGTTGGAGACCAGCACCAGCGTGTCGATCTCGGCGCGCAGCGCGACCCGCTTGCCCGGCGCCGAGAGGCCGTCCACGATGCCCAGCGCCCCGTCGGGGTCGACGGGCACGTTCATGAACCAGTTGATGTTCGACGCCAGATCGCGCGCCGTCAGCCCGTGCCTGGCGCCCTCGCGCAGGAAGTTCTCCAGGCAGCCGTGCTGGTGGCGGGTGTGCTGGCCGTAGCGCAGCGTGTTGGACTCCTTGGAGCAGGCGCCGCCCAGCGTGTCGTGTGCGCCGACCTCGTCGGCCACCACGGTCATCAGCGGCTGCCCGGTGTCGGCCCGCAGCACCGAGCCGGTGGTCAGCAGGATGCCGCCCTGCGCGCGGATCGTCTCCGGCGCCGAGTAGCGCACCGAGGTGTCGTCCGCCGCGTACAGCAGGCAGTCCACCGCCTGGTTGCCGGCCAGGTCCACGATGGTCAGCACATCGCCGGCGGCGACCACCGCCGACCACGGCGCCCTGGCCGCCACCACCTCGTCGACGAGGACCCGGCCCGGCACCAACGCCGGTGCGGAGTCCAGGAGTTGTCCGGTCGGGTTCATCGGGTCCCCCTGGCGAGCAGCTCGGCCTCGGTGTTGGCGACGGCCTGGCGGTGCTCGGGACCCAGCGGGCCGACCAACTCCCCGGCCGCCAGCGCCGCGAGCTGCTCCTCGGCCCGCCAGGCCCGCACCTCAAGCGGCGAACAGCTGAACTCCGGCCGGGGATCGAGTGGATGGGCCGTGTTGGCCAGCAACACGATGGTGTCCAGATGGGTCAGCAGCTCGACGGAGCGGCCGGGACCGGCCGAGCCCAGGAAGTCGAACCGGCCAGCCGCGTTGACCCGCACGCCCTGGAAGAACGAGACGGACGGCGGGATATCACGGGCCGTCAGCCCGTGCTTGAGCGCGCCCAGCGTGAACAGCTCGCGCCCGGCGGGGCAGTGGGACTCCGGGGCCGAGGCGCCGTAGCGCGCGTCGTTGCCGGCCGCCGTGCTGGTCCCGGTCAACGCGTCGTGGTGCGCGTCGGCGGTGTCGGCCACCACGGTGGCCAACACCCGCCCGAAGCCGCTGAGCAGCGGATGCCCGGTGCTCGGGTACGCCTGCCAGGGCACCTTGACGGTGTCGGCGACATTCAGCCGTTCCCACGGGGCGTCCGCCCGGTAGAGCAGCAGGTGCGCGCAGGCATCGCCGGCCGGGTCGGTGAGCCGCAGCCGGGTGCCGCGCGCCAGCACGGCGGTGGTGTAGCCGCCGGGCGCCACCGTCTCGGCCCAGGTGAACTCGGAGGGCAACGGGCCTTCCGCGCCCGGGACTTGGGGCGCCTCGTGCGGTGGAACGTACCGGGTGTACGGCGCGCGGCGCCCGTGCTGGGCCCGGGCGTGGGCCCTGGCCCCGGCGGTGGTGGCGGTGCCGGCAGCGGCTCCGCCTGGCTCGGATGTCACATCCACTCCCGCGATGGAGGTTTCTATCAACTGATCCGAAAGGGTTCCGGCGAACGATTTCGGCCAGTGGGCTCACCGCGAGAACAGCGTGTTGCGGAGTCGGGTCACATGTTTCTATCGAGTGAAAGATTCCTCACCGGGGCGCCATGTCCCGTGTCCGGGCGCCCGGTCCGCGTCCGGGCGCCCGGACCGCGCCGGGCGGACGCGTCCTCATAGAAGGGGCGCGTCCTCAACGGGAGCGGCGCGTTCTCACCGGGCGGACGGCGGCGCCGAGCGCGCGGCGTCCCCGGCCCAGGAGGCGAGGAAGCGCAACCCCTCGTGGGTGGGCGTGCCGGGTTCGGCCGTCCACAGCACCAGCTGCTGCTCGGGGGCGGTCACGCTGGCCACCGTGTCCCAGTCCAGGACCAGTTCGCCGGCCACCGGGTGGCGCAGCGTCTTGCTCCCGCCGACCCGCGCCGCCACCCGGTGGTCGCCCCACCAGCGGCGGAAGTCGTCGTCGCGGACGGAGAGTTCGCCGACGAGCGCGGCCATCCGGGGGTCCTCGGGATCGCGGCCGGCCTCGCCACGGAGCATCGCCACACAGGACCGCGCCGACTCCTCCCAGTGCGCGTGGAGCGCCCGCATCGCCGGGTCGGAGAAGAGCAGCCAGATGTAGTTGCGGTGCCGCTCCGGCACCCGCGCGAAGTCGGTGAGCAGCGCGGCGGCCATCGGGTTCCAGTCCAGGATGTCCATCCGCCGGCCGAGGACCAGGGCGGGCGTGGTGGTCAGCTCCGCCAACAGCCGCCGCAGCGCCGGCTGGACGCGCCGCTCGGCCCGGCGGCGGGGCCGCGCGGCCCCGCCCCGGCCCGCCAGCTCCAGCAGGTAGGCGCGCTCCTCCTCGTCCAGCCGCAGCACCCGGGCCAACGCGGCCAGCACCGGCTCGGACGCCTGCCGCCTGCCCTGCTCGATGCGGGTGTAGTAGTCGGTGCTGATCGAGACCAGGACGGCGACCTCCTCGCGACGCAGCCCGCGCACCCGCCGCCGGGGGCCGGTGTCGGGCAGCCCGACCTCGCGCGGGGTCAACTCGGCCCTGCGCGCCCGCAGGAACGCGCCCAGTTCGTTGGTTCGGCCGTCACCGCTCATGGCACCGAGTGTCGCAGAGCGGGGGCCCGGACAGAGGGGGGACGTTTCTGTCCCAGGACAGCCGTGTCCGGGGCCCCGATCCGCCCCTTTTCCGCCCGGGGGCCGGGTGCGACGGTCGAGACGTGGCCGACCGCCCCGTCGGGACCCGGGCGACCCATCGCCGGGACCCGGCCCCACCCACCCACCGGGCCCCGGCGGCCCCAGCGAGCGCAGAGAGAGCGAGACCACCGGTGCCAAGGACCGACGTCACCTTCCCCAGTTCCGGCCTGACCCTGGCCGGGCACCTGTACACCCCCGACGCCCCGCCCGCCGGCGCTCCCGCCGAGCCGGCTCCCGCCGAGCCGGCTCCCGCCGAGCCGGCTCCCGCCGAGCCGGCTCCCGCCATCGTCGTCGGCCACCCCATGACCGGGGTGAAGGAGCAGACCGCCGGGCTCTACGCGCGGCGGCTGGCCGAGCGCGGCTTTGTCGCGCTGGCCTTCGACGCCGCCTACCAGGGCGCGAGCGAGGGCGAGCCGCGCGGCCTGGAGGACCCGTTCCAGCGCGCCGAGGACGTTCGCAACGCCGTGACGTACCTGGCCGACGACCCCCGGGTGGACGCCGGCCGGATCGGCGTCCTCGGCATCTGCGCCTCGGGCGGCTATGTGCCGTTCGCCGCGCAGACCGACCACCGGATGCGGGCCGTGGCCACCGTCAGCGCCGCCGACGTGACCGCGTTCTTCCGCGACGCCGACCCCGACGGCTTCCGGCGGATGGTCGAGGAGTCCGGTCGGCTGCGCACCGAGGAGGCGGCTGGCCGGCCGCTCGTCACGGTCAACGCGGTGCCCGACACGGTGGACGAAGCCACCCCGGCGCCGGTGCGGGAGTTCTTCGACTACTACCGCACCCCGCGCGCCCAGCACCCCCGCTCCACCGGGCACTGGCTGGCCCGCAGCGCCGAACTCCTGGCGCAGTACGACGCGTTCGGCGGCGTGGCGCGGATCGCGCCCCGGCCGCTGCTGATGATCGCCGGCACCCGGGCCCTCACGCTGCGCTTCAGCGAGGGCGCGGTCGCGCGGGCCGGGGAGACAGCCGAACTGTTCCTGGTCGAGGACGCCACCCATGTCGACCTCTACGACCGGCCGTTCGCCGTGGACCGGGCGGTCGACCGGCTGACGGACTTCTTCGCAGAGCACCTGGCGGCCTGACCGCGCAAGGGTGTTGACGGTCCGTCAGTGAGTCAGGCGAGCGGGCGCGGGGTGCCGTACTGGATCGCGCGGGTCGGCAGGACCACCCGGCGCGGCGGGGCGTCGCGCGCCCCGCCGCGCAGCCGGTCGAGCAGCAACCGCCCGGCCTCACTGCCGAGTTCGTCGCTGTCGTAGGACTGCACGGACAGCGGCAGTCCCAGCATGTCGGCCAGTTCGAAGTCGTCGAACCCGGCGAGCGCGGTCGTCAGCCCGGCCCGGCTCACCGCGCGGAAGGCGCCGATCGTGTTGCGGTTGTTGGAGCAGAACAGCGCGGTCGGCGGCTCGGCCAGCGCCAGCAGCTCGCCGGCCGCAGCCTCGGCCGCCGCCACGTCCACCGGCCCCTGGCGGACATACCGTTCGTCCGCCGCGACGCCGGCGGCGGCCAGCGTCTCCCGGTAGCCGCGCAGCCGTTCCACGCTGGTGTGCACCGAGGCCGGCGGCCCGAGGAAGCCGATCCTGCGGTGGCCGAGGGCCAGCAGCCGCTCGGTGGCGTCCCTCGCGCCGCCGTGGTCGTCGACCAGCACATGGTCGGCCGGGAAGCCCACCGGCGGGCGGCTGGCGCAGACCACCGGCACGCCCTGCGCCGCCGCCTGCGCCAGATGCCGCTGGTCGCCGCCGGCCGGCACCACCACGATGCCGTCGACCCGGCGGCCCACCAGGTCGGCGACCAGGTCCCGTTCGTGCTCCACGCTCTGCCGGGTGTTCCCTATCACCGTCTTCAGCCCGTGCGGGCCGACGACGCTGTCCACGCCGAGCGCGAGCCGCGAGTAGAACGGGTTGGCCAGGTTGGTCACCACCAGGCCGACGAGGCCGCTGCCCCGCCCGAGGCGCAGGCTGCGGGCGACGGTGTTGGGCCGGTAGCCCAGCTCGGCGACCGAGGCGAGGACCCGTTCCCTGGTGGCCGCCGAGACGCGGCTGTCCTCCCGCAGGACCCGGGTGACCGTCATCGCGCTCACCCCGGCCCGCTGGGCGACGTCCCGCAACGTGGGCCGTGCGCCAGGGGAGTTGGCCGCATCCGGCATGGGTCCCGCCGTCCTTTCTCGCGCGGCCGGGGTCAGTCCCCGCCCGCGACCAGCGCCGCCCCCAGCAGGGGCGCGTCCGCGTCACGCTCGCTGGTGGTGATGGTAACCACCGGGGCGACCGGCCCCAGACCCGCGCGCAGCGCGGGACCCAGCAGGTCCCAGGAGCCCACCATCGAGCCACCGACGACGAGGCCGGTGGCTTCGAACGCGGTCAGCCAGGGCGCCAACGCCCGCCCCAGCGCGCCGAACGCCTCCACCAGCAGCCGGCCCGCCCGCTCCTCGCCGGCCCTGGCCCGCTCGGCGACGGCCCGCACGTCGAGTTCCGGTTCGCCGTAACGGGCCAGCAGCGCGCGGCGGGAGACGGTCTCCTCCAACGGCCGGCCGTCGATGGTCAACAGGTCGGCCCGGCCCCCCGGCGGCACCGTCGGGCCCGAGGTGACCGGCGTGCCGTCGGCGAGGAACGCGGAGCCGACGCCGGTGCCCAACGTGATCCCGACGCACCGCCGGTGGCGCCTGGCCGCGCCCGCGTGCCACTCGCCGATGAGGAAGGCGTGCGCATCGTTGACGAACGCCACCCGGCCCGGCGGCCCGGGGAGCGCGCCGGTCAGCGCGCGCCCCACATCCACCCCGCGCAGGCTGTCGAACTTGCCCACGTCGGCGAACTCGCCCACGCCACGGGCGTAGTCGAAGGGGCCGGGAATCGCCACGCCCCACCGCGCGCCGGCCGGCACCGGCGCCCGCCGGGCCAGCGCCGCCGCGCAGTCGGCGACCGCCCCGAAGATCTCCCCGGCCGTGCCCCGCCCGTCGAGCGGGGCACGGAGCCGGGCGGCGACCCGGGCGGCCGCCGGCTCGACCAGCGCCGCCGTCACATGGGTGCCGCCGATGTCGAGCACGGGGACCGGCGGGCGGCCGCCCACCGGGCCGGGGCTCACCGGGTGGGGTCTCACCGGACCAGCGCCTTCACCACCCGCGCCCCGCCGGCCGCCGGCCGCAGCCGGTAGGCGCCCACGGCCGCCGGCACGGTCAACGTCTCGAACCGGGCCAGCGGATGCGTCTCCCCGCTCTCGGTGACGACGGTCACCCCCTCCCCGTCCACCACGTTGAGCACATGGAAGCGGCCCGCCGTGTCGTCCTCGGCGACCGCGCCGTCCGCCAGGGTCAGCCGCCGCACCTCGTAGAACATCTCGTCCAGCGCGCCCAGCAGCTCCTCGCGCCAGCCGGGGCCCTCGCGCAGCGCCCGGGGCCTGGGCACCAGTTCCTCGGTGACGCGGGCGCCGCGCCGCTCGAACTCCAGGTTGGCCAGGGCGTGTTCATAAGGGAGCGGGCGTGGGCGGCCGTTGGCGTCGGGCCGGAGCCAGTCGTAGAACCGCAGGCTGTAGAGGTAGGGCGTGGCGCTGATCTCCAGCACCACATTGCCGGCGCCGCTGGCGTGCGGGGTGCCCGCCGGGATCATGAACAACTGCCCCTCATCGGCGGGGAACGTCAGCACATGGTCCTCGGGCCGCATCGGCACCCCGTCCTCGGCCGCCCGCTCGACCTCCTTGCGGAACCGTTCGACGTCGAAGTCCTCCCGCACGCCCAGGAAGACCCGGCCGTCGCCCGAGCCGAGCGTCAGGTAGTACGTCTCGTGCTGGGTGTAGTGCCAGCCGAACCGCTCCCGCATGTATTCCTCACGCGGATGGCAGTGCACCGACAGGTCGCCGCCGTCCAGGGTGTCGAGGTAGTCGAAGCGGATCGGGAACGAGGTGCCGAACCGCTCGTGCGCCTCCGCGCCCAGCATCTCCAACGGGTGCCGCACGCACAGCAGTTGGAACGGCAGCTCGACCTCGTTCCCCGGTCCTGAGCCGACCAGCACCCCGGACTCGGGTGCGATCAGCTCGTAGCCCAGCGCGGTGTTGCGCGCCCCGGGCCGGAAGCCCAGCTCGCGCTGGGCCCAGTGCCCGCCCCACGGCGTGGAGTTGAAGTACGGCCTGGTGCGCACCGGGCGGCGGGCCAGCGTCGCGAGCGTGGCGCGCAGCCCCTCGCCGTCCAGCCAGCCGGGCGCGTCCGGCGTCTGGACGTCCAGCCAGCCGTCGATCCGGTCCACCAGCGCGTCCCGGTGCCGGTCCAGCATCGGCCAGTCGACGTAGAACAGCCGCCGCAGATCGGCCGGTTCGCCCGCCGGCAGCCCCAGGTGCGCGCCGCCGCCCGCGCCGACGGCCGCCTCCGCATACCGCTTGGGCAGGTCCACGTACCACAGCACGTCGTGCCCGAACTCGGCCGCGCCGGGCCCGAACACCAGCGCAAGCGCCTCGCCTTCGGGCGCCCCGGACATCGCCTCGGCCGGCACCTCGGAGAAGAGATCGCGGACCGTGGCCTCGGCCAGGCGCGGGAAGTACGGGTCATCGGCGCCCGGTGGAACGGTGCGCTCCCGCACCACCTCCGGTGGCGCGTAGTGCGCGCGCACGTCCAGGAGGGCCACCGTCCGCCCGGCGGCGCGGAGTTCGGCGGCGAGGCGGTCGGCCAGCGCCGACCAGTCGACGGTGGGCGGGCCGTCCAGGGCGACCACCGCCGCCCGGTCGGGCAGCCGGTCGCTCACCGCGCGCCAGCCGGTGACCAGGTGGGCCGTCGGGGCCGGGGAGTAGCGCGGATCGAGGCGGTACACAGTCTCTCCTAGGAAGCTCCTGGGGGCCGGCCGGGCCGGCCGGCCCCACGCGTGGTGGTGCGGTGGCGGTTCGGGTCAGGCGGGTCGCAGCAGCACGCCGACGGTGCCCAACGTCGGCACGGGAACGGCCAGTTGACCGTCCGCTTCGGGGGTCAGCTCCTCGGTGGCCTCACCGAGGTAGTTGGCGAGCCAGGCCTCGGCCACCGGGAACAGCGGCCGCAGCGGGCAGGTGACCGGGTTCTCGGCGAACGACTGGAGCCGCAGCAGCACCCCGCCGTCCGGCTCGGTGACCGCGCCCACCAACCGCACGCGCGGCTCGTCGAGTTCGACGAAGCCGAGGGTGGCGACGGCGGCCTCGTCCGAGGCGGCGGCGCGCGCCCGCACCGGGTGCGGCGGCCGGCTGGTGGCGGCGGCCGTGCGCGGCCCCAGGTCGGCGGCCCCTGGCGTCGGGGCGCAGGCCACGCTGTACCGGAACGGCAGGTCGAACGCCTGCGCGCTGGGGAAGTTGGTGTCCCACAGGTTGTTGTGAATCCAGGAGAACACCGTCGCCGGCTCGTCCTCCTCCAGTGTCTTCGGGAACGGCGCGTAGGGCAGCGCGATGTTGCCGAACTGCACCAGCGGCGCGTCCTGGGTGGACCAGGCGACGGTCAACTCCTCGTCGGCCAGCGTCACCCAGCGCCGCACCGCCCGCATGTGCCGCGCCGAACCGGGCACCACCGGCAGCCCGTTGCCGGTCAGCCCGCCGGACGCCTCCATCCGCACCCGGGGCTCCACCAGGGCGAAGGGGAACGCGAAGTACGCCGACTCCTTGCCCAACGTGGCGTCCTTGTCGACGGTGTTGACGATGTCCAGCCGCGCCACCCCGTGCGGCAGGGTCAGCGTGGTGCGCACCGCGCGGGCCCCGGCCGGGCGCGTCTCGTAGACCAACACCTCGGCCACCGCCGTCGTCTGACGGTCGATCAGCGCGGCCGGCGGCGCCACCGCGCGCGAGCCCAGGTGTTCGAGCCGGTCCGAAGCGGTGGTGCGGCTTGAGTTGTGGTTGAAAGCGCCCGCCGTGGTGTAGCTGTCGTGGAGATAGCCGTTGAAGCCCACCACCGCGTCCTGGTCGACCAGTTCACGCCCGGTGCCCTTGTCCACGATCGATGCCACGCAGGCCCGCGCCAGGTCCACGGTCACCCGCAGCGCCTCGTTCTCCAGCACCGTCGCGTCCGGCCTGGCCAGGGCCCTGGCGGCGGTGGTCGCGGGGTCCTCGCGGTCGGTGCCGCCGGTCGGGTTCCAGCCGGTCGCCGACTTGAGCGTCCCGGCCTCGTCACCGCCCTCGGCCGTCTCCGCCAGCGCCAGCACGTCAAGCCGCACCGAGCCGGCCGGCGGCAGCTCGTCGACGCGCGCCAGCAGGAAGCGCCCGGCGTCCCGGTGGGTGTCGTTGACCTGCGGCCGCTCCTGGTGCGCCAGCCGTCGCCCGGTGCGGGCGTCCCGCACCTCGACGGGCCGCTCCAGCGGCACCGTCGACTCCGGCAGGAACAGCTCGACGACCTCGGTCCTGGCGAACGAGCACGTGTTGACCACGTGGAACGCGGCGGCCACCCCGGTCGGCGGCGCCAGCCGCTGCCCGAGCCTGGCGCCCGCCCGGTCGAGCAGCGCCCGGCCCTCGTCGTGGCCGCGCCTGGCCTGCCCGTACTTCCAGTGCCACTGGTCCTCGCCGGAGTGCCCGTGGTCGTGGCCGTGGGTCCACGGGTCGCCCGCGCCCCAGGTGTGCTCGTCGAAGAGCGAGACCGCCTCGTAGACGGGCGCCGCGCCCCGGCTGTCGTCGGCGGCCTCGGCCGCGCCCAGCAGCCCGGCGAAGGTGGCCAGCGTCTGGGCGTCGGCCACCTCGCCCTGCGCGGTCCGCGCCAGCGACAGCGGCATGGCGCCGGAGCCGACGCCGTCCACCCACCAGTCGGTCCAGTCGCCCTCGAAGGTCTGGATCTGCCCGTCGAGCCGGGACTCGGCGTCGGCGAAGAAGTCCTCGTTCCGCGACAGCCGCAGCTTCGGGTATTCCCAGGTCTCGTTCCAGCGCCGCACCGTCTCGGCGATGATCCGGCGCGGCGGCGCGTTGTCCCCGAACTTGCCCTGGACGCGCAGGTGGAGCACGTCCCACGGGTACGGCTCGCGGCTGATCGTCTCCCGGTCCATGGCCCAGCCGAAGATGCCGCCGGGGTAGGGGTAGGGGTTGCTGGCCAGCGAGGTCAGATACGCCGGCAGCAGGTCGTCCACGCTGCGGTAGTCGGTGTCGAAGCCGAGCAGCGGGCCCTCCATGTAGGCCAGGCCGTGCGGGGTGTCGGTCATCCACACCAGCAGCTCGCGCCCGCTCGGCGCGCGCCAGCGGAAGAGGCGCGGCAGGTGCTCGCCGCCCACCAGGTGCGGCACCGAGCGGCCGGCCCAGTTGTGCGCGACTGACAGATAGCGCACCCCCGCCGATGAGAGAGCGTCGATCATGCCGACCACATGGCCGGGCACGTCGGTCTGCATCGCCGAGGTGAACTCCACCCCGTACCGCTTCGACACCTCACGGGACAGCCGCAGCAGCTCGTGCAGCTCGTCCGTGGAACAGGTCTCGCTGTGCAGGTTGAACGGCATGGCCGTCAGCTCGATCCGGCCCTGTCGCACCCGGCGGACGAACTCGTCCACCTGCTCGGCCGGCCGCGCCTCCGCCCACTGCCGGAACGACCACAGCGACTCCACGCACCAGCGGAACCGCGATTCCTCGGGCCAGTCATCGGTCTGGCCGGTCAGCTCCAGGCAGGAGTCGAGGAACGACAGGTGTTCCGCCAACACCCGGCCCTGCGGGTCGGTGTAGCCGATGTCCAGGTGCGAGTGGTGGATCAGATGAATGGTCCACCGCCGCTGCGGGGTCAGGGTGACCTCGACGCCCTCCCCGCCCTCGCCGGCCTCGGCCCGGGTCACCGTGACCCGCTCGGCGGAGTCCACGGCCGGCACCAGCAGCCGCACCGAGCCGCCCGGGCCCGGCTCCCGTTCGACGGGTAGCGCGGTGCCGCCCGCGGTGCGCACCGCCAGCGGCCCGAGGTCGACGGCGCCGGCGACGGGGGCGACGCGCAGCGACTGGCGCAGCCCGCCGTCGTTCCCCCGCTTCACCAGGGGCTCCTGGGTCAGCCGCACGGGGACGCCGCCGAGGGCGCCCTCGGCCGACACCACCATCGCCCGCAGGCTCTCGCGTATCCGGTCGTTGTCCCACGCGGTGGCGCGGACCAGGGCACGGGTGGTCATGGGTTTCCCTCCAGGGAACGGTGCGGATCGGTCGGGTCGAACGGCCGGCAGGGCGGGGCGAACGGCCGGCAGGGCGGGTCGGGCGGCCGGATGCGTCGGTCAACGGGCATGAGCCGCAGGGGAGTTGACACGGGCGTTGCTCCTAACGCGCGCTGGCGGTGATGCCGCGCAGGAACAGCCCTCGGAAGGCGAGGAAGACCAGCAGCGTCGGCACCGAGACGATCAGGGCCCCGGCCAGGATCACCGGCGGCCCCGAGGCCCCGTAGGCGCTGTTGAGCGTGGTGAGCGCCGCCATCACCGGCTGCACCTCGGGGCTGCGGCTGAGCGTGATCCCGAAGAGCAGGTCGTTCCAGACCGCGGTGAACTGGAAGATGAATGCCGCGCCCAACCCCGGGAGCAGCAGCGGCACATGGATCTGCCAGAACAACCGCCGGAACGTGGCGCCGTCCAGCATCGCCGCCTCGGTCACCTCGGGCGGCAGGGTGGCCATCTGGTTGCGGATGAGGAAGAACGCGAACGGCACCGCCCAGGCCGCGTAGATCAGCATGAGTCCCAGCCGCGAGTCATACAGGTTGGCGTCGGCGTAGAGGCCGAACAGCGGCGCGAGGAACATCTGGAGCGGGAAGATCGTGCCGGAGTAGATCACCCAGAACCACAGTGTGGGCCTGGGCACCGGGAGCACCACCACGGCGAACGCCGCCATCGCGGCCACCACCACGCCGGCCGCGCCGCAGACCACCGCGTAGAACAGCGAGTTGAGGAAGCTGTCGCCGATCGCGGCGTCCGTCCAGGCGGTGCGGAGGTTCTCCCAGAGCGCCAGGTCGCGCGGCACCCAACTGGGCTCGCCCGGATATGCGTCGGCCGGGATCATCGCGTTGACCAGCAGCAGATACAGCGGCACCAGCCACAGCAGGCCGCAGCCCAGCATCAGCACGGTGCGCGGGGAGGGAACGCGCAGCGAGGGAACGCGCGAGGAGGGAATCCTGTTCATCGTCGGTCCGCCCTTCAGTCCCGAGCCGAGGTGGGCATCTGCCGGCGCAGATAGAGCCAGGCGGAGGCGATCACGATCACCGTCAACACCAGTGCGATCGCCGAGCCGTACCCGACGTGGAAGAGGCGGAACGTCTCCCGGTACATGGTCAGCGCCAGCGTCTCCGAGGAGCGCGAGGGCCCGCCCTTGGTGAGAATCCAGATCATGTCGAACGCCTTCAGGCTGTTGACGATCGCCATCCCGACCACCACCACGGTCACCGCCCGCAGTTGGGGGAAGGTGATGTGCCGGAACAGCCGCCAGCCCGAGGCGCCGTCCAGCGCGGCGGCCTCCAGCGTCTCCCGGGGGATGGCCCGCAGCCCGATCGCGAAGAGCACCACGTTGAGCCCGGTGCCCTGCCAGGTGCTGGCCACGATCATCGCGATCGTGTTGTGCGGCCACTCCAACAGCCAGGGGTGCGCGAGGGAGTCGAGGCCGACCGCCCGCAGCACCTGGTTGACCGCGCCGTCGCTGGTCAGCATGAAGTTCCACAGCACCGCCGTGGCCGCGCCGGAGATGGCGTAGGGCAGCACCACCAGCAGCTGCACCACCCCGCCCAGCCGCATCCGGTAGGTCGCCACGGCGATCAACAGGCCGAGCAGCACCGGCAGCAGCAGCGTGCCCACCACCCACATCAGGGTGTTCAGCAGCGAGCGGGAGAAGATCGGGTCGTCGGCGAGCCGGGCGTAGTTGTCAAGGCCGACGAAGCTCCGCTCGAAGCCGTTGTCCTCGAACAGGCTGCCGTAGACGCTGCGCAGGAACGGATAGACCAGCAGCACCCCGACCAGCGCCAGCGCCGGCAGCAGCCAGGGCACGGCGGTCAGCGGCCCGCCCAGCGAACTGCCGGGCCGGGTGGGGGAGTTGGCGGAGCGCAACGGCACCCGTGGGCGGCGCCCCGGGGCGGAGGCGCGCGGCGCGCGCAGGGTCTGACTCATGACTGCTCCGCCTCCCGCCAGACCTGCCAGGCGTCGTCCGCGCGCTCCTGCATGGTGGCCAGCGTGGAGCGGGCCGAGGACGGGTTGAGCAGGAAGCCGGCCAGGTCGTCCACGGTGGCCTCCACCAACTCCGGTGGGCCCAGCTCCCAGAAGCGGTTGAGCATCGTCAACTCCCGTTCCCTGACGGTGCGGACGATGCCCTCGACCATCGGATTGGCCGCCGCCACCTGGGGGTTGGGCGAGCCGTCCTGGAGCGTGGAGCTGAAGGCGTCCGCCACCTCGGGGCGCAGCCAGGCCGCCGCCGCCTCCAACGCCTCGTCCCGGTCGGGGCCCCTGACGGTGCAGACCAGCGCGCTGGACTCGAAGATCATGCAGGGGTGCGCGTCGGGATCGGCCATCGGCAGCACGAACGCGTCGACGTTGCCGCCCGGTTCGCCGCCGGCCGCCATCAGGTTCGGCGTCATGAAGGTCCCGGCGGGCATCATGCCCAGCGTGCCGTGCACCACGGAGGCGGCCGCGTCGGTGTGGTTGGTGTCCAACTCGGTGAACCAGTCGTTCTCGGCGAACTCGGCAATCGTCGTCAACGCCCGCTCGGCGCGCGGGTCGGTATAGTCCTCGCGCCCGTTCATCAGGCCCAGGTAGAAGTCCGGGTCCTGCCGGCTGAGCACCTCCATGAACCAGATGAACGCCGGCCAGCGGCCGTCCGTGGTGGCGTGCAGCGGGGTGATTCCGGCGGACTTGAAGGTGGCGCACGCGTTCAGGAACTCGTCCCAGGTGCCGGGCGGCGTGAGCCCCAGCTCGGCGAAGACCTCGGTGTTGTAGAAGAAGACCCAGTAGGTCAGGTTCATCGGCAGCCCGTAGACCCGGTCCCGGTAGGTGAACGCCGTCCGCAGCGAGGGGTCGACCCAGCCGGCGGACTCGGCCGTCTCCCAGGCGTCGGTCAGCTCCTCGATGCCCCCGGTGCGCGCGAGGTCCTGGAGGCGGTAGCCGGACCAGTACTTGAGCATGTCGGGCGTCTTCCGGGTGCGCAGCGAGGACTTCACCACCTGCTCGAAGGACTCCAGCGACGGGATCACCTCGGGCACCAGCTCGATCCCGGCCGCCGAGCGCATCGCGCGCCCGGCCTGGGCGAGCGGCTCGCGCCAGTCGGCGTTGTCGCCGTGCAGGGCGACCTTGCCGGCCGGCTGGCTCATCGCCGAGGCACAGGCGGTGGTCAGCACGCCGGCCGTCGCGGCGATCAACAGAGAACGTCGGGCCATGGGCGGGGGAGAGAGGGAGGGATGGCGGCTTCCTGGCATGGCGGCTCCCGGCAAGAAGAGTGTTATCGTTAACACACGTCGAGCAGCTTGGGGCCGCCGAAGGGCGGGTGTCAAGAGTGGTGCATCAGATGACTTCTGCTGATTTCCTGTGATTGTTCATGACGCACGGTGACTCGCCGCCGGCCCGCACACACCCGAGGGGCGGCGTCTCCCCCGTGCCTGCCGGGGAGGCGCCGCCCCTCAAGGGCGTTCTCGCTATGCGTTGTTGGTCGAACGTCAGCCCAGCGTGCGGTCCAACCGGGCGTTCTCCAACGTCAGTTGGGCCTCGCGCAGCGCCTCGCTGCTGAGCGCCGACCCGTCCGAGCCGCAGAGCGCGGCGTCCAGGTAGCGGACGACGGCCGCGTCGGCCGGGTGCGGGTTGAGCGAACCGTCGGACGCGATCGTCTGATAGTGCGTCAGGTTGTAGCCTACGGCGGCCTGTTGGCTGCCGTCCTCGCTGGAGAACGCCAGCGTGCTGGCCCCCCAGGCGATCCCGTCGTGCCCCCAGAAGGTGTCGCAGGAGAGGGTGATCGGGTACAGCCCCAGGCCGTAGGCGCCATACGGCTGGCCGTTGGCGTCATGGCCCATGGGCACTGTCTCGAACATCTCGGCCAGCTGCTCTTCCGGCAGCAACTCCCCGCCGAACAGCGCCTGTTGGAAGAGATTGAGGTCGGTCATGGTGGAGACCAGGGCCCCGGCGGTGGACGCCCAGGACATGTCGTACTCGGTGTAGTCGCCGGGCGGGTCCTGGGTGCCGTGCAGCGGGTCGTAGAGCCGGGCGTGCGGGGTGGGCAACTCGGGCGAGTCGGGGAAGAAGGTGTCGGTCAGCCCGGCCGCGTCGATCACGTGCTCCGTGACGTACTCCTCCGCCGACACTCCCGTCACCTCGCGCAACAGCAGCCCGGCGAGCACGTAGTTGGTGTTGGAGTAGGAGTAGCGCTGGCCCGGCGTGCCGGTGGCCGGCGCCGAGAGCCCCATCTCCACCAGCTCCTCGGGCGCCAACTCCCGGTAGCGGTGCTCCTCCAGGCTCTCCGGCGACAGCTGGCGCAGGGACGGGAAGGCGACGTTGACATAGTCGCCGATGCCGCTGGTGTGGTTGAGCAGCATCCGCACCGTGACGGTGTCGGCCAGCGCCCCGGGCAGGGTGCCGGCCGGCAGGTGGTCGGCCGCCGGGGCGTCCAACTCCACGGTGCCCTCGGCCACCTGCTGGAGCACGGCGACCGAGACGAAGGTCTTGGTGACGCTGGCGATGCGGTGGTAGGAGTCGGCCTCGGCCGGGGTCTCGTCGGTCAGGTCGGCGACGCCGGCGGCGCCGGTCCACCGGCCGGAGTCGTCCAGCGCGGCGCCGTAGGCGCCCGGCACCCCGGCGGCGGGTATCGCCGCCAGCGCGCCGTCCAGCGCCGGCGCGGCGTTCAACGCCGGTGCGGCGGGCGCCGGTTCGGCCTGGGCGATGGCGGGCACGGTCAGGGCGCCCAGGCAGAGCGCGGCCGAGGCGGCGCCCGCCGTCCAAGCGGCGCGCTTCGGTCGTCGGGAGGAGGCCGTCACGCCTGCTCCTTCCTCGTGTGGGTTCGGGTCGGTTTCGTGTTGGTGGCTTCGCGTGCGGAGCGTGTCCATTCTGCCCAGGTCACGCCGTGATCGGCGTCCTCCGCGCGCAACGAATCGCCCCGACCCGGCCCGTTCCGCACCCGCCACCGTGCTCTTGGCAGCGGCGGCCGGCTGTGTCACCCTCCTTGGCGTGACGGCCCTCCCGTGGCTCGGCCTCTACCGACGCCTGCATGTCGACCTGCTGCGCGTCTGCGGTGCCCTCTGTCCCGGCCGGTGAACCAACTCCCGTTCCCCGACCGTTCGTTCGCCGCCCCGCCGGCAGTGGAGGAAGTCACCGATGGCCACGGAACCGCACGCCTCGCACACCCCCGAACACGACCACCAGCACGGTGCCCATGACGGGCACGACCACCACGCCGGGCACGGCGCCCACGAGGGGCACGGCGCCGAGGGCGGGCACGCCGACCCCACCCTCTACCGCTCCCCGGCCGAGGCCGTCGCCGCGCCGCCCGAACCGTTGGCCTACGTCGTGGGCTTCGACCGCTCCGGGCAGACGCCCGACGCCCTCTTCACCGTCGACACCGACCCGGCCTCCGGAACCTACGGGCAGGTGGTGGGGGAGACCCGACTGAGCACGCTGGGCGACGAGTTGCACCACTTCGGCTGGAACGCCTGCTCCAGCGCCCTGGCCCACGCCGGCCACCACAGCCCTGAGCGCCGCTATCTGCTGCTGCCGGGCCTGCGTTCCTCCCGGCTGCACGTCTACGACACCCAACCCGACCCGGTGAAGCCCCGGTTGGTGAAGGTCGTCGAACCCGCCGAACTCGCCGAACGCGCCGGCTACTCCCGCCCCCACACCCTGCACTGCGGCCCCGACGGCGTCTTCCTCTCCTGCCTGGGCGGCGCCAACGGCGACGAAGGCCCGGGCGGCGTCGCGCTGTTGGACCACGAGAGCTTCGAGGTGCTGCGCGCCTGGGAGACCGAACGCGGCCCGCAGTACCTCGCCTACGACGTGTGGTGGCACCTCAACAGTGGCATCGCGGTCACCAGCGAGTGGGGCACCCCGGGCATGGTGGAGAACGGCATCAACCCCGAGCTGCTGCTGGGCCGTTCCTACGGCCACGCGCTGCACTTCTGGGACCTGGCCACCGGCCGCCACCGGCAGCGGATCGACCTCGGCGACCAGCACCAGATGGCGCTGGAGCTGCGCCCCGCGCACGACCCGGAGGCGACCTGGGGCTTCGTGGGCGTGGTGGTCAACGTGGAAGACCTCTCCGCGTCGGTCTGGATCTGGTACTGGGACGGCGACGAGTTCGCCGTGCGGAAGGTGATCACCCTGCCGGCCCAGCCGGCCGTGCCCGACCAACTCCCGCCCGCGCTCCGCCCGTTCGGCGCGGTCCCGCCGCTGGTCACCGACCTCAACCTCAGCGTGGACGACCGCTGGCTCTACGTCTCGGCCTGGGGCACCGGCGAGTTGCACCAGTACGACGTGTCCGACCCGTTCCAGCCCCGGCACACCGCGACCGTGCGGCTGGGCGGGATCACCGCGCGCGCCGCGCACCCGGCGGCGCCGGACGTCCCGCTGAGCGGCGGGCCACAGATGGTGGAGGTCAGCCGCGACGGGCGGCGGGTGTACCTGACCAACTCGCTCTACGGGTCCTGGGACGACCAGTTCTACCCCGACGGCGTCGGCTCCTGGCTGGCCAAGCTGGACGCGGACCCGGAGCGCGGCGGCCTCACCCCCGACGTGCGGTTCTTCCCTCGCGACGATGCGTTCTCCGGCCTGCGCGTCCACCAGACCCACCTCGCGGGCGGCGACGCGTCCTCGGACTCCTACTGCTACCGCTGAGCGGCTGCCGGCCGCGAGGCCGGCAGCCGCGAGGCGGACGGTCGCGAGGCCGTGGGCCTCGCGGCCGATCGGGGCGCCGGGGCGCCCTGGGGGCGCCGGCGGGGCTGGCCTGCCCCGCTAGGCTCTGCTTCGGGAGAGGGGAGGAACGTCGATGAGGTGTTGCGGAGCAGCGACCACACGGGCCGCGACGACCCTCAAAGGTAAAGTAAGTAAAATCCGCCCCCACCGCCGATAAACCCGCAGGTCACGAACTCTCCTCCCCGCACGCGCGGGGATGTTCCACTCCCGGCCAGCGGGCGGGGACTGGAAGCGCGCTCCTCCCCGCACGCGCGGGGATGTTCCCGATAGGCAAGACTCGCCCCGCCATCCAGACCGCTCCTCCCCGCACGCGCGGGGATGTTCCCGGCGCAACGCCCATCCGAGCTGCCGTGCTGCGCTCCTCCCCGCACGCGCGGGGATGTTCCCGTCCCGTTCGGGCGCAGCGCGCGGCGTAGCCGCTCCTCCCCGCACGCGCGGGGATGTTCCCGCGAGAATCGGGGGGGTGTCGGGCCGGCGGGACTCCTCCCCGCACGCGCGGGGATGTTCCCGCGTCACCGTCCGGCACCACCAGGGTCGTGTCCTCCTCCCCGCACGCGCGGGGATGTTCCCAGCACGATGCGCACGCGTGTTGCCACAGGCGGTCTCCTCCCCGCACGCGCGGGGATGTTCCAGCACGATGCGCACGCGTGTTGCCACAGGCGGTCTCCTCCCCGCACGCGCGGGGATGTTCCTCATCAAGCGGGTAGGAATGTCGGTTCCTGCCCGCTCCTCCCCGCACGCGCGGGGATGTTCCCTGGTGGGCCGCGCTGGCCATCGCGCTGGTCGCCTCCTCCCCGCACGCGCGGGGATGTTCCCGAACAGGACATCGAGGCCGCGATCGAGGAGGCCTCCTCCCCGCACGCGCGGGGATGTTCCCGGGGTTGCCTCCTCTGTTGGTTGGGGGAGTCCCTCCTCCCCGCACGCGCGGGGATGTTCCTGCTTTGCCCGTCCGGAGGGGTGATGTCGGCTGCTCCTCCCCGCACGCGCGGGGATGTTCCCGTTGTTCTTTGGTTTCCCAGGCGCCCGCCAGGGCTCCTCCCCGCACGCGCGGGGATGTTCCCGACTGCTCGACGTCGCGGGCGATCTGCACGAGCTCCTCCCCGCACGCGCGGGGATGTTCCCGGGGACGCCAGCATGGTGTCCACGGAGCGCCCCTCCTCCCCGCACGCGCGGGGATGTTCCCACGGCGATCAGGCCGAGCGCGCCGGTCCGGACCTCCTCCCCGCACGCGCGGGGATGTTCCCACTGGGAGAACGGCCGATGTTCGCGCGACCTTCTCCTCCCCGCACGCGCGGGGATGTTCCCGTGCGGCCCGGCTCGGAGGGGTAGTGCCAGGCCTCCTCCCTGCACGCGCGGGGAGTAGTACGCGGCCGTGCAGCGGACGTCCTGGCGGCAGGCCTCCTCCCTGCACGCGCGGGGAGTAGAGGAGCTGACCTGGGGTTTTATCGGCGGGGTAGGCGGTTTCTACTTACTTTCACGGAAACCGGCATCGTGGACAAGAACCCTTCCCGGTGTGCCCAACTGCCTGCCGCTAGCCACGATATCGGGGTGGGTGCGGGGTTTGTCTGCGGGCCGGTGGCCGGTGCGGGTCAGCCCGACTGGTCGCCGTCCCTCAACGAGACGCGCCCACAGGGGTTGGGGCTCTGGCGCGGACCACGACGCCGGGCCTACATGGCGCACGATCGGCCGGGTGCGGGCGTAACGAATACCGGCAAGGGGCTGGCTGGGAAGGGGGACGCGGCTTCCGGGAGGTGGAGTTCGTTGCCGCCGGGGGTGGTGGGTGATGGCGACCGTGCCTTCCGGGCGCGGGGACCGCGCCGAGTTCGAGGGTCGGTTGACCGCTGGGGGCGTGCGTAGCGCGCACCGGCTTCGCCGGCCTGCCCCGGCATGTCGCCCGTCTCGGACATGACCGATCGTCGGACGACTGAAAGGGACGGTGCCGGTTGTTTGGTTGGAGCGGACGGTCATGGGTGGCTTCGGTCAACGACCACGCTGCCGCGCGAACATCGCCTGCCGTCTTGATAGTCCGCGCGCCGTCGACTCCCGAAGGCGGGCGCGCCGGGGTGTGGGGGACTCTTTTTCTAGGTGCCCGTCTAGAAGTGAACAGATCGTTCAAC
>NZ_VDLZ02000026.1:0-55694 GCF_006334905.2 Streptomyces sp. 3MP-14 | reverse complement strand
CCATTGTCGAGGTCTGCAAGGTGATCGTCGCCGTCCTCGGCATCGTGGTGATGATCATCGGTGGGCCGTTGGCCTGGGTGGTGTTGGCCGCCGCCCTGGTCGTGCTCGCGGACACGTTGATCAAGTACGCGAAGGGTGAGGCGGGTCTGCTCGATGTCGCGTTCGCGGCATTGGACTGCATTCCGGGCATGAAGGGTCTGACCACCCTGGGCGGACTGGCACGCGGGCTGAAGGGCCTGGCCTCGACGGGTCTGCGGGGGTTGCGGCAGGGCGCGTTGCGGCTGGGCCGGCGGACCCGGGGCGATGGCGTTCCGATGAACGGGCGGAACGCCTGTGGTGATCCGGTGGATGTGGCCACGGGTGAGCTGTTGATGTCGGCGACGGATGTCGATCTGCCGGGTGTGCTGCCGCTGGTGGTCGAGCGGCATCACATCTCGTCCTACCGTGCTGGGCGTTGGTTCGGCTCGTCGTGGGCGTCCACCCTGGACCAGCGCCTGGTGTTGGACGAGCATGGGGCGCGGTTGTTCACCGCCGATGGGATGACGTTGCTGTATCCGCGTCCGATCCCGGGTGAGCCGGTGTTTCCGGTGGAGGGGCCGCGGTGGTCGCTGTCCTGGGACGGCCAGCCGCTGGCGCCGATGAGCGTGCACCAGCCGGCGTCGGGGCAGACGTTGCACTTCGCGCCGGTGGAGGGCCGCCCCGGCAGTGAGCTGCCCCTCATTGCGATCACCGACCGCAACAACAACCGCATCCAACTCGCCTATGACAACACCGGCGCGCCGACCGACATCCATCACTCGGGCGGCTATCACCTCGGCATCACCACCACAGACGGTCGGGTCACCGCGCTGACCCTGCTCAGCGACCCGGACGAGCCGACTCTGCTGGCCTACGGCTACGACACCGCCGGGCTGCTGGCCGAGATCACCAACTCCTCGGGCCGGCCTCTGAAGTTCTCCTATGACGAGCACGCGCGGATGTCCCGCTGGGAGGACCGCAACGGCTACTGGTACTCCTACGCCTACGACGAGCAGGGCCGCTGCGTCTATACCACCGGCACCGACCGGGCGTTGGAGTACCGCTACGCCTACGACGAGGAGACCCACCGCACGGTCGTCACCGACTCACTTGGCCACGACTCGGTCTTCCAGTTCAACGACAGCTACCAACTCAACGCCCACACCGACCCGTTGGGCCAGGCCTCCACCCGGGAGTGGGACCGCTACGACCGCACCCTCACCGTCACCGACCCCCTCGGCCACACCACCCGCTACGAACACGACGACCACGGCAACGTCACCGTCCTGACCCGCCCGGATGGCAGCCAGGCCAGGGCCGAGTACAACGAGTGGGGCCTCGTCACCCAACTCACCCAACCCGACGGGGCCGTCTGGCGGCAGTCCTACGACGCCAGCGGCAACCGGACCACGCTGCTCGGGCCCACCGGCCACCGGACGACGTTCACCTACCACCCCGGGGGCGGCCTCGCCAGCGTCACCGATCCGCTGGACCGCACGTTGCGGGTGGACTGTGACGGAGCGGGATTGCCGATAGCCCTCACGGACCCGCTCGGCGCCACGACGCGCTTCCGCCGGGACGCGTCGGGACGCGTGATCGAGCAGCGGGACCCGCTCGGCGCCACCCGCGCCCTCGCCTGGACGGTGGAGGGCAAGCCGGTCCGCGACGTCGACGCCAACGGCGTGGCGCGCCACTGGGTCTGGGACGGGGAGGGGAACTGCCTGGAGCATGTGGACGCCCAGGGCGGAGTGACGCGCTACACCTATGGCGCGTTCGACCTCCCCGTCTCCATCGAGGGGCCGGACGGGTCCCGCCAGGTCGTGGAGCGCGACACCGAGTTGCGGATCACCGCCGTGGCGGCCAGCGCCGGGCGGCGCTGGACGTTCACCCATGACGCCGCCGGCCGGGTGGTCGCTGAGACCGACGCCGACGGCCGGACGACCACCTACCTCCGCGACGCCGCCGGGCGTCCCGTGGCCCGTACCAACGCGGCAGGCGAGACGGTCGCCTACCGCTATGACCCGCTTGGTCAGCTGGTGGAGAAGACGCTGCCCGACGGCCGCACCACCACCTTCGACCGCGACCCCATGGGCCGCGCCCTGCACGCGGCCACCGACGGCGTCGAGGTGAGCCGGCGCTACGACCCGCAGGGACAGCTGCTCACGGAGACGGTCAACGGCCGTCCGCTGAGCCTGGGTTATGACGCGGCCGGGCAACAGGTCACCCGCACCACGCCCAGCCGACACACCAGCGCCTGGTCCTACGACCTGGCGGGCAGGACCGTGTCGATGTCCGCGGGCCGGCACACGTTCGCCTTCGAGCGGGACGCCGCCGGGCGGGAGGTCGTGCGCACCCTGGACGACGCGCTGACCTGGCACCAGCACTGGGACCCGGCCGGCCAGCTGCTCACCCAGTCCGTCGCCCGGCCCGGTGCGGGCGACGTCCCGCTGTCGCGCCGCTCCTACACCTATCGCGCCGACGGGCACCCGACCGGGGTGGACGACGGCACGGGCGCCGTGCGTTTCGCACTCGACCCGGTGGGCCGGGTGCTCGGCCTGACGGGCCCCGCCGGAGCGGAGACCTACCGCTACGACGAGCACGGCAATCAGGTCTCGGCGCGATGGAGCACCCCCGACCCGGAGTCCGGAATGGGGGACCGGGCCTATGAGGGAACCACGGTCATACGCGCGGGCGCTCTCTCGTACGGGTACGACGCGGCCGGCCGGACGGTCCTGCGACGGCGGAAGCGGCTCTCCCACAAGGCGGAGGTGTGGCGCTACGCATGGGACGCGGAGGACCGTCTCACCCGGGTCACCACCCCGGACGGCACCGTCTGGCGCTACCACTACGACCCGTTCGGCCGCCGGATCGCCAAGGAGCGGTTGGCCGAGGACGGGCACACCGTCGTCGAACGCACGGACTTCACCTGGCAGAACACGCTGCTGGTCGAGCAGACCAGCACGGGCGTCGGGCATCGGGGGCCGACCACCCTCACCTGGGACCACGGCGAGTCGGGCCCGGTGGCCCAGACGGAGTCCTTTGCCGGCGCCGCCGAGAACGAGGTGGCGCGCCGCTTCTTCGCCATCGTCACCGACCTGGTGGGCACCCCGACGGAACTCCTCGCCGAGGACGGGACGACGGCCTGGCGGGCCGAGGTCTCCCTCTGGGGCGTCCCCCGCACCAACACCGACCATGGCTCCGCCGCCACCACCACCCCGCTCCGCTTCCCCGGGCAGTACGCCGACGCGGAGACCGGCTGGCACTACAACCACTACCGCCACTACGACCCGGTGACCGCCCGCTACGCCACGCCCGACCCGCTGGGGATCGTTCCGCAGCCCAACGCGTACGCCTACCCGCACCATCCGTTGGCGTGGAGCGACCCGTTGGGGCTCGCGCCCCACGGCAACGGGATCGTCTCCACCACGCAGGACGTCGAGCAGAACCTGGCCTCCATCACGGACCGGGCCATCGGCGACGGCTTCAGCGGTGTCTACAACCCGTCAACGCGTGCCCTGGAGGCCCGGGTCAGCAGCGAACCGGGGGCGCTGGTCGACAGGTTCGGCGGGCACGGCCAGATCAACCGCGAGGTCTTCGGCGAGTCCGGGGACGCGGTCGGCTTCGTCGCCATCCGGACGGAGGCCGGACTGGAGATGAGGTGGCGGTCCGCGAGCGTCAACGTGCGAAACTTCGGTAACCGGGAGGCCCCGATGGAGCATCGCCAGGACATCAGGGATGTGCTGGAGTCCATCACGGGGCTCACCACCCACGAGAGGGCCTGAGAGGGGTCGGCGAACGATGCGGGATGACGCGCTGGTCGTTGGCGGGCTGGTGGTGCCGGAGGTGTTGACGCGGTTGATCCGGTCGGGGCGGTGGCAGGCGCCGCCCGCCGAGTCCCCGGTCTATCGGGCGGTGTTCGGGGACGAGGCCGATCTGCCCAGCTTCTACGGCGAGGCCAAGATCCTTCGGGAGAACGCCTCGTGGCAGCGGTTGACGGTCGATGAGGTCTTCGGCGACCCGGCGGCAGGCGGGCCGGGGGTCGATCCGGCCCGCTCGGTGGTGATCGCCGATCTCGGCCCCGACCTGCCCGTCGTCCTCGACCACCGGCTCACGGCCGACGACCCTCGGGTCCTCTACCTCGGCCCCCACGGCTGGACGGTCATCGCGCCGAACGCCGCCGCCCTGATCGCCCAACTCCCCATCGCCCCCCCGCCTCCCCCCTGAACGGCAGCCCTCCGACAGCCCGATGCCCGGGCCCCCGGCCGCGCACGGCGGGGGCCCGGGCATCGGCGGCACGGATGGCGCCGGCCGGTGTCAGCGGATCGGGGTGAAGTCCCGCGCGCCGATGAACTCCGGGCGCGGCACGGGCGCCGCGAACGGCTCGACCGCCGCGTTCTCCACGCTGTTGAACACGATGAACACGTTGCTGCGCGGATAGGGCGTGATGTTGTCGCCCGAGCCGTGCATACAGTTGCAGTCGAACCAGGTGGCCGAGCCGGCCCTGCCGGTGAAGAGCCGGATGCCGTGCCGGTCGGCGAACCCGGTCAGCGCCTCGTCCGAGGGCGTGCCCGCGTCCTGCATCTGGAGCGACTTCTTGTAGTTGTCCTTCGGCGTCTCGCCCGCGCACCCGAGGAACGTCAGATGCGAGCCGGGCATGATCATCAACCCACCGTTGGTGTCGAAGTTCTCGGTGAGCGCGATCGAGACGGAGACGGTCCGCATCCGGGGCAGCCCGTCCTCCGCGTGCCAGGTCTCGAAGTCCGAGTGCCAGTAGAAGCCACTGGCCCCGAACCCCGGCTTGACGTTGATCCGGCTCTGGTGGACATAGACGTCCGAGCCGAGGATCTGCCGGGCGCGGTCCAGCACCCTCGGGTCGCGGACCAGCCCGGCGAAGACCTCGCTGATCCGGTGCACCTCGAACACCGACCTGATCTCACCGGACTTGGGCTCCACGATGGAGCGTTCGTCCGCGCGCACCCCGGGGTCGGTCACCAGCCGGTCCAGCTCGGCCCGGTAGGTGGCGACCTCCTCCGGGGTGATCAACTGGTCGATGGCGGCGAAGCCGTCCCGCTCGAACGAGGCCAACTCCTCGCCGCTGAACGGTCCGGGCGCGCCGGGCTCGGACCACACGACGGGGTCCTGCCGGGGCGTCGCGACCTCGGCGGCCCCACGGGTCGGATACAGGTCGGCGGTGCGTTCGGGTGCGGTGGTCATGGTGCTCCCTTCGTAACTGTCACGCCTCGGTCAGCAGCGGGTAGACCCCGTTCTCGTCGTGGTCCTCCCGCCCGGTGACCGGCGGGTTGAAGACGCACAGCACACGGAAGTCCGTCTTGGGGCGGACGGTGTGCCGCTCGTGACCGTCCAGCAGATACATCGTGCCGGGCTTGATCAGGTGCTTCTCGCCGGTCTCCTCGTTGGTCAACTCCGCCTCCCCCTCGACGCAGAAGACCGCCTCGATGTGGTTGGCGTACCACATCTTCGTCTCGGTGCCGGCGTAGAGCACCGTCTCGTGGAAGGAGAAGCCGACGCCCTCCTTGGCCAGCACCAGCCGCTTGCTGCGCCAGGTGCCGGACGCGGACTCCACGTCCCGGTCGGTTCCCTCGATGTCGCTGAGCGATCGGACGATCACGTCTGTGCGCTTCCTCTCGTTTCCTGTCCTTCTGTGGTTCCCCCGTCGGGCCGCCGGCCTCACCGGCCGCTCGCCGACCGGCCGCCGCCCGCTCCGGTCGTCGGTCAGCCGGTCAGCCGTCAGCAGGTCGATCAGTCGACCAGTCGGTCAGCAGGTCGGTCAGTCGGTCTCGCGGACCGCCCTGGTCAGCACCCGCAGGCCCTCGTCCAGCTCCTCCGGCGTCGCCGTCAGCGCGGGCAGCAGCTTGACGACCTCGCTCTGCGGGCCCGAGGTCTCCACCAACATGCCCAGCTCGAAGGCGCGTTGGCAGACCCGGCGGGCCCGGTCGGCCTCGTCGAAGGTGAGGCCCCAGACCAGGCCACGGCCCCGGTAGCTGGCGCCGGCGTGGGCGTGCTCGACGGCCAGCGCGCGCAGCGCCGACTCGATCTGCTCGCCCCGGCTGAGGGTCTGCTTCTCCATCTGGCCGTCCGCCCAGTAGGTGTTGAGCGTGGCGGAGGCGGTGACGAACGCCGGGTTGTTGCCCCGGAAGGTCCCGTTGTGCTCGCCCGGCTCCCACACGTCCAGCTCCGGCCGGAACAGCGTCAGGGACATCGGCATCCCGTAGCCGCTGATGGACTTGGAGAGCGTGATGATGTCGGGCACGATCCCGGACTCCTCGAAGGAGAAGAACGCGCCGGTCCGCCCGCAGCCCATCTGGATGTCGTCGACGATCAGCAGCATGTCGTGCCGCTTGCACAGCTCCGCCAGCCCGCGCAGCCACTCCGGCCTGGCGACGTTGACGCCGCCCTCGCCCTGCACGGTCTCCACGATCACGGCGGCCGGCTGGTTCAGCCCGGAGCCGGCGTCCTGGAGCAGCCGCTCGAACCAGATGAAGTCCGGGGTCTGCCCGTCCAGGTAGTCGTCGAACGGCATCGGGGTGCCGTGCACCAGCGGAATGCCGGCGCCGGCGCGCTTGAACGCGTTGCCGGTGACGGCGAGCGCGCCCAGCGACATCCCGTGGAAGCCGTTGGTGAACGAGACGATCGACTCGCGGCCCTTCACCTTGCGGGCCAGCTTCAGCGCGGCCTCCACGGCGTTGGCGCCGGTCGGGCCGGGGAACATCACCTTGTGGTCCATGTCCCTGGGCGACAGCACCACGTCGCGGAACGTTTCCAGGAACGCGCGCTTGGCCGTGGTGGACATGTCCAGGCCGTGGGTGATGCCGTCCCGCTCCAGGTAGTCGAGCAGGGCGCGTTTGAGCACGGGGTTGTTGTGGCCGTAGTTGAGCGACCCGGCGCCCATGAAGAAGTCCAGGTAGGTGTGGCCGTCCTCGTCGTAGAGATAGCTGCCGCGCGAACGGTCGAAGACCGTCGGCCAGTTGCGGCAGTAGCTGCGCACCTCGGACTCCAGGGTCTCGAAGATGCTCAGGTCGGGCTGGGTGATGGTCACAGCGGATCTCCAGGTGTGGCGAAGAGTGGTCGTCGGGTCAGCGCGCGGCGGCGACGTCGGGGACGCGGATCGGGCCGATCCGGTACAGCACTTCGGGCTGGTGGCCGCTCTCGGGGAACGCCTGGCTGTCGAAGAGCACTTCGTGGCGCACCGTGGCGCGGTGCCTCTCGGCGAAGGCGGCGAACAGTCGGTTGGAGGCGGTGTTGTCCGGTGTGACGGTGGTTTCGATGGTGGTCACCCCCAGCTCCCGGCCCGTCCGGCGGGCCAGGGCGTCGAGCATCGCGGCGGCGAGTCCGCGTCCCCGTTGCGCGTGGTCCACGGCGACCTGCCAGATGAGCAGCGTCGCCGGCGCGTTGGGGCGGAGATATCCGGTGATGAAGCCGACCGGCTCCCCCGACGCGTCCCTCGCCACGATAGAGGTGCTGGGGTAGTCGCGGCACCACAGCAGGTAACTGTACGAAGAGTTCAGGTCAAGAACGCGGGAGTCTCTGGCGATCCGCCAGAGGGACGCCCCGTCCGCCAGTCGTGGTGTGTCGAGCGTGAGCCCTGCTGGTGCTTCCACTGTCCCAGGTATTTCCAAGTAATCGACGGCACGTGCATGGTCTGCTTGTGCGGGGGTCATGCGAATTGAATTTACCCAGCATGAGTTGAGATTGCATCGCCGGCCGGGGTTAACAGGCGTGGGGGAGATGTGTTATCGCGCGCGCGTGGGTCCGGGTGCGTAAGGCCGGTGAAAGATGGTGGTTTGTCCGTTAGTTACCGGACAAAACGGGTGCGCTCGTGAGCTTGGTCACATGTTCGTAACGACGGTGTGACCCTGCTGACCCGCTGGTGTGACGGTGGAACGACCGTCGGGCGAGTCGGTTTAGGGATCAGAAAACCGGGAAGAAGCGCCTCGACCCCTCACCCCGATAAACCGTGGGAATGGTCTGCCGAATTCGCGCCGACCAGCGTGCACGCAATGTGACGGAAGAGTTCTCGTCGAGTTCGGAATGGATTATCGGCGGGCCCGTGATCAAATGCCAGCCGGGCTGGGCCGATCAGTGGAAACCGCCACTGACCGTCACCGGACCCGACGGCCCCTCGCCCGTGATCCGAACGCGGTCGAGCCCGGCGCTCCTCGGCCCCGCGTCGTGGTCGTACTGCCCGGCGAAGACGTGCGAGCCCGGCGGCACCTCGGCGCCCGGCCGCAGCTCCCAGCGGAAGACCAGGTCACCGCCCTCCCGGACGGTCGAGTAGACGAAGTCGCTGGCCGGCAGCGTCCGCCAGCCGCCGGTCGGCCGCATCCCCTCCTCGGCCACCACCCGCAGCTCCACCGTCAGCGCGGTCAGCGGGTGGCTGGTTTCCAGCGTGACATTGCTCTGCGACCAGTAGGGGTTGCTGCCCGGATCGACCTCCCCCGACGCCGAGAGCGCCACCTCGGCGGACGCCGGGGCCGAGGCGGCCGGCGGCGCACCTCGCTCGCCCCCGTCCAGCCACGCGCCGACCAGCGCCGTCACCCCCAGCGAGAAGCAGCCAAGCGCCACCACCGCGCCCACCACCAGCAGCCGCCGCACCCCCGCTGGCCTGCCGGCCGGCCGGGCCGGCGCGGACCCGGCGATGCCGCGCCGCACCCGCTCCCGCATCCGCTCCCGGTCCGGCCGGTGCTCGGCGGCAGCCGCGCGCAGCAGCTCCCGAGCGTCTCGGCGGTCGGCCATGGGGGTCCTCACTCCCGGTCTCCCGGGTCCGTTCTGCCTCGCTGGAACACCGGCGCGAGGCCGTGGGACCTGCTGCCGCGCCGCCCGCTCACCAGCCGCGTCGCTGGAGAGGGCCGGCGGACAGCGCCCGCAGCATCTCCGGGGCCCCGCCCTCGCGCTCCGCGCGGACCTCGGGCTCGCTGAGCAGCCGCTGCAACTCGGCCAGTCCGCGCGAGGTCTGGCTCTTCACCGTACCCACCGAGATGTTGAGGGTGCGCGCGGTGTCCCGCTCCGAGAGGTCGAAGGCGTGCCGCAGCACCACACACGCCCGCTTCCGGTACGGCAACCTGGCCAACGCGGCCCGCACGTCCAACACCGCCGGCACGTCCGGCCCTTCGGCGTGCTCCGTGTGCCGCGCCCAGAACAGCGCGATCCGCCGCCGCTCCCGCATCCGGGCGCGGATCTGGGAACGCGCCATGTTGGCGACCACGCCCCGGGCGTAGGCCAACGGCCGCTCGGCGTCGACCAGTCGGTCCCAGCGGTGCCAGATCGCCACCAGCGCGTCGGCGGCCAGGTCGTCGGCGCCCTCTCTGCCGCCGTCGCCGCCCAGCAACAGATAGGCCAGCCGGGAGAGTTCGGCGTGATGGCGTTCGAAGAAGGCGTGGAAGTCTTGACTCGGGCTGGCCACGCCGGCCTCCTCGGGGTTGCGGCTCCTCGGCACCCGTCGACGCCCCTTGTTCGACGGGTCGTTCAGTGTTCGTACTTTCGCCCAGCCCCGGGAGTTGGGAGCGTAGCAGGCGATCGGTAGGCTGCGGAGGCTCGCGGACCGGCCCAACTGAGACGAAATTCCCGGCCGGCCTCCCCGCCGGTCTTCTCGGCGCCGGCACGCGATCCGGGGGCGCCCGGCGCGCCGGCGCGGCGCCCCACCGTTCCGTTCGTCTTCCGTCCAGGGAGGTCCCGTTGACCCAGGGCCAGGTGCTGCGGGTGGCGGGCCGGGTGCTGACCGGCCCGGCCGCCGCCGGGAACGAGGGCGAGACGCTCGACGCGATCTGGGTGATCGACGGCCGGATCAGCCTCACCCCGCCCGCCTCCACCCGCGAGGTCACCACCGTGCGCGGCTACGCTCTCCCCGGGCTGGTCGACGCCCACTGCCACGTCGGACTCGGGCCCGAGGGCGCCGTCGACGACGCCACCTCCGAGGAACAGGCCCTCGCCGAACGGGAGTCGGGCGCCCTGCTGCTCCGCGACGCCGGCTCAGCCGCCGACACCCGCTGGATCGACCGACGCGACGACCTGCCCCGCATCATCAGGGCCGGCCGCCACATCGCCAGGCCGCGCCGCTACATCCGCAACTACGCGCACGAGGTCGAGCCCGCCCAACTCGTCGACCGGGTGCGGCGGGAGGCCCGCGCCGGGGACGGCTGGGTCAAGCTGGTCGGGGACTGGATCGACCGGGAGAGTGGCGACCTCGCGCCGCTCTGGCCGGCCGACGTGGCGCGCGAGGCCATCGCCGCCGCCCACGAGGAGGGCGCCAGGGTCACCGCCCACTGCTTCGCCGAGGACTCGCTGCGCGACCTCGTCGAGGCCGGCATCGACTGCGTCGAGCACGCCACCGGGCTCACCGAGGAGACCGTTCCGCTCTTCGCCGAGCGCGGCGTGGCCATCGTGCCGACGCTGGTCAACATCGCGACCTTCCCCCGGCTCGCCGCGTCCGGCGAGCAGCGCTACCCCCGATGGGCGGCGCACATGCGACGGTTGCACGCCCGGCGCCACGCGACGGTGCGCGCCGCGTGGGAGGCCGGCATCCCCGTCTACGCCGGCACCGACGCCGGCGGCTCGCTGCCCCACGGGCTGATCGCCGCCGAGGTCGCCGAACTGGCGGCCGCCGGGCTGCCGCCGCTGGCGGCGCTCTCCGCCGCGACGTGGGGCGCCCGAGCGTGGCTCGGGCGCCCGGGACTGAGCGAGGGCGCGCCCGCCGACCTGGTCGTCTACGCGGAGGACCCGCGCCGCGACCTCACCGAACTCGCCCGCCCGGCACGGGTGGTGCTGCGCGGCCGTGTCGTGAGCTGAGCGGCTTGCCGCAGGCGGCTTGCCGCCGTGGCAAGCGGGGCGCCGGCGCGTGCGGCTAGGGCGCGCGCCTGGCGGCGCGGGTGTTTCGCTGCGCGGCGGGGCTTTGCCGCCGGGCGGTGGGTGGGGTGTTTGGTGCGCTGGTGCGTGCGGTTGCGGCGTGCGCCTGACGGTGGGGCTTTGCCGCCGGGCGGAGGTGGCGTGTTTGGTGCGCTGGTGCGCTGGTGCGTGCCGGTCCGGTGGCCGCGCCCGTGTGTCGGTCGGGGCGCGTCCGCCTGGCGACGTGGGTGTGCGGCTGTGGCGTGCGCCTGGCGGCGCGGCTTTGCTCCTGGGCGGTGGGCAGCGCGCTGGTGCGCTGGATCGCGGTCGGGGCACGTCCGCTTGGCGGGGTTGGCCTGCCGCCGGGCGGTGGGTGGGGTGTTTGGTGCGCTGGCGCGTGTGGCTGTGGCGTGCGCCGGCGCGGTGGCCGCGTCCGTGCGTCGGTTGGGGTACGTCCGCCTGGCGACGCGGGTGTGCCGCCGCGAGGCGGGGCATTGGGCATTGGGCGGCGCCCTGGCATGGACGGCGCTGAGTTCGATCAGCGAGGGCGCGCCAAGACCCGGTAGGTGGGCGCGGGAGTCGGCGGTGGCCGCCGGGCACCCCGTCGAGGGTGACGGCGAGCAGCGTGTCCGGGGCCGTCGATGTTGGGGATCAGGGTGTTGCTGTTGCGTGCCCGGGTCGGGGTCGGGGTCGGGGTCGAAGCGGCCAACTGCCCCCTGGGCCCGGGGCGTTCCGCCGTGCCGCCGGGCTGCACACGGTGCAGTCGCGCTGCTGCCGGCGTGCGGGCACCGGTGGCTCGTTGGGCAGCAGCCGTCGACCGGACGCGGTCGTCGACGTCCGGCGCCTGCGCCGGCGGTCGAGGCCCGGTTATCCGCGGGCGTTGGGGACCGGAGGTCCCCACCCTCCGACCGCAGCCGGCGGCCAGCCGCATTGTGCGGCCGGCCCTGCCCGGGACCGTGGACAACGCGTCGCCGAGGGGCAGTTCGGGGCCTCGCCGCGCCACGCTCCGCGCAGCGGGGCGTTCGGCGGTCCGGGGAGCCCAGCGGCCAGCGCCCGGCGGGAACGCACGTTCGGGGGCGGTTACCACGAACGGGTGAAGTGGCCGTGATCGTCACCGAGCGCGGGCACCAGGGCCAAAGGATGGCGACGTCCCGGTCGCCGCCGCGCCGATGTCCCTTCACGCGGCGGCGGCGTTCACCACCTCGTGGGGGTTATTCACCCGTGTACAACTCTGCCTTCGGGCGGCCCATCTCCCTTGCCCTGGTTGCCGGTTGCGGTGCGCTGCTGGCCGCCGCCGCGCCCGCCGTCGCCGACGACGGGCAGCGGGGGGAGAACTCCGGCACGGCGGACGCCGCCGTGCTGCGCACCGCGCTCGACGTCTCGCTGCTGGACGGAACGGCCACCCTGCCGCTCGCCCTGACGCTCAACGAGGTCAGCGCGCCGGCGGACGGCTCGCCCGCCGACGAGACGCTGCTCACCGCCACCCTCGACGGGGTGGCCGGCGGCCGCCCCTTCGACGTGCTGCGGGCCGAGGTCGCCAGCGCCGAGGCGACCGTTGACGAGTCGGCGGCCACCGCCGACTCCGAACTGGCCAACGCCCGCGTCCATCTACCGGGGCTTGGCGCGCTCTCGCTGATCGAACTCAGCGCCGTCCACGCCAGGGCGCACTGCGCCGTCGGCGAGGAGCCGGTCGCCGAGACCACCGTCCCGGCGACCGCCACCGTGCTCGGCCAGGACGTCACCCTCGACTCCTCCGGCCGGACCGAGGTGGCGGTGCCCGGCGTCGGGCAGGTCACGCTCACCCTGGGCGAACGCGAGACGGCCGACGCTTCGGCGGCGGCCACCGCGCTCGAACTGGCCGTGGAGATCAACCCGTTGGACCTCAACGTGGCCACCGTCACCGGTCGGATCACCCTGGCCGAGGCCGCCTGCGCCACGCCCGCCGGCGCGCCGGCGCCCCCGTCGGAGGAAGGAGAGGAGGACGAGCCGGCCGGCCCCGAGCCGCAGAGCTGGAGCGAGGGCGAGGGCCAGGACGCCGACCTGGCCGAGACCGGCGGCGGCTCCAGCACCCCGTATGTGGTGGGCGGCGCGCTGGCGTTGCTCGGTGCGGGCGCGGCCACCGTGGTCGTCGCGCGCCGGCGCGCGACCGGCGCGCGTAACGCCTGACCGTTGCCCGACCGACGAGGGTGGGGCCCGGTCCCGGCGCAGTGCCGGGACCGGGCCCCACCCGGGTTCGGGGTGCCGTCAGGCCGTCAGGCGGCGATGATCCAGATGCCGTAGCAGACGGCCGCCGCGCACAGCCCGAAGGAGAGATAGCCGGCCGACTTCGCCGCGCCGCCGCCGCCCGCCCCGTTCTTCGCCCCGCCGATCGTGCGGATGCCGAGCGAGAAGAACCCGACCATGGCCAGCGTCAGCAGCACGGACACCAGGATGACCTGGCCCAGCACGTCCCATTCGATGTTCATCGGTGCAGACCTCGGACTCGTGAGCGGATCGGATCAGGGGGCGGTCGGCGCGGAACGCTCCGCCGGCGGGGTTGGCTCCGGGGCGGCCGTCGGCGGTGCGAGCGCCGAGACGGGCACCGGCTGTTCGCCGTCGACCGCCGTCGACCCGCCCCCGGAGCCGTTCACCGAACCGTTCACCTTGGCGGTGGTCACCACCTCGTCGGCGGCGACGGGCTCGACGGGCTCGACGGTCCCGGCGGCGACAGCGGCGGCAACAGGTGCGGGCGCGGCAACGGGCTCGACGGCATCGGCGGTGGGCTCGACGTCGTTGACGTTCTCGTGCGAGACCGGCCTGCGGCGCGAGCGGGCCCAGATGAGGCCGCTGACCACCACGAGCAGCAGCGCGACCGTGGCCACGCCCCAGTCGCCGCGCTCCGCGAGCAGCGCGCCCAGCGCGCCGACCAGGCCGGCGGCCGGCAGCGTCAGCAGCCACGCGACGACCATCCGGGAGACCGTGTTCCAACGAACCACGCCCCCGCGCCGCCCCAGCCCCGAGCCCGTCACCGCACCCGAGCAGACCTGGGTGGTGGAGAGCGCGAAGCCCATGTGCGAGGAGGCCAGGATGGTGGTCGCCGCGCTGGTCTGGGCGGCGAAGCCCTGCGGCGGCTGGATGTCGGTCAGGCCCTTGCCCAGGGTGCGGATGATCCGCCAGCCGCCGAGATAGGTGCCCAGCGCGATGGCGACGCCGGCCGAGGTGATCACCCACAGCGGGGGGTCGGAGTTGGGCGCCAGCGAACCGCCGGCGATCAGCGCCAGCGTCATCACGCCCATGGTCTTCTGCGCGTCGTTGGTGCCGTGGGCCAGCGAGACCAGCGCGGCCGAGGCGATCTGCCCGGCCCGGTACCCCTTGGCGCTGGTGGCCTCGTCGGCGTCCCTGGTGATCCGGTAGGTCAGCCTGGTCGCCATCATCGCGGCGAACCCGGCGACCAGCGGGGCCGCGATCGCGGGTATGACCACCTTGGTGACCACCGCGTCGCCGTTGATCCCGCCGAAGCCGACGGAGGCGGCGGTGGCGCCGATCAGGCCGCCGAAGAGGGCGTGCGAGGAACTGGAGGGGAGGCCGGCGAGCCAGGTGAGCAGGTTCCAGACGATCGCTCCCACCAGTCCGGCGAAGATCACTTCGGGCTGGATGCCCGCCTCCTCGTCGATGATGCCGCCCGAGATGGTTCTGGCGACCTCGACGGAGAGGAACGCTCCTACCAGGTTGAGGATGGCCGACATCGCCACCGCGGCTCTGGGCTTCATCGCCCCGGTGGAGATGGTGGTGGCCATCGCGTTGGCCGTGTCGTGGAAGCCGTTGGTGAAGTCGAACGCCAAAGCCGTGATGATCACGATCGCGATCAACAGCGTGAAGTGTTCCATGTACCGGACAATCGTTCGGCGGGGTGGGGACGACAAGCGCCGTTAACGTAGGGTGAATAGGTGAACGGAAGATGAATGAACGGCGGCGTAATGCTGTTGCTTCGCTCCTTTTTTCGGCAGGTCCTTCGGGCGGGCGACGCCCGGTGCCTCCCGAATGGCGGTCCGCCTGGCGGGAGTTGGTGGCCGCCGCCCGCCGGACCGTGACCGACGGTCTTGTCGTCGGCACCTCGGGTAACCTCTCGGTCCGCCTCGGGGACACGGTTCTCGTCACCCCGAGCGGCGTTCCCTACGACCGGCTCGGCCCGCGTGACCTGCTCGCCGTCGACCTCGAAGGGCGGGTGGTCGCCGGGCGGCTCAAGCCGACCAGCGAACTCCCGCTGCACCTCGCGGTCTACCGGGAGACCGAGGCCAGCGCCGTGGTCCACACCCACGCGGCCCGTGCCACCGCCGTCTCCACGCTGGTCGACGAACTCCCGCCGATCCACTACATGGCTGCCGCGATGGGCGGGCCGATCCGCGTCGCGGCCTACGCCACCTACGGCTCGGACGAACTGGCCGACGCCGCCCTGACCGCCCTCGCCGACCGCAGCGCGTGCCTGCTGTGCAACCACGGCACGCTGGTCTACGGGCGTGACCTGCGGCAGGCGATGGACCACACGGCGCAGCTGGAGTGGATGTGCGAGGTGTGGCTCGCCGCCAGCTCCGTGCCGGGCCTGCGCCCGACCCTGCTCACCGAGGCCCAACTCGCGGAGGTCGCCGACCGCTTGCGCACCTACGGCAACCAACGGTGACCCTGCGGGGCGCCGGGAGGCCGGCCCTGGGGGCCGGCCCTGGGGCGGTCCCGCCAGCGGGGGGCGCTCCGCGCCGGGGCGCGCGCTCCGCGCGGGGGTACGGGCGCCGGCGGGTGTGCGCTCCGCGCGGCGGCGGCGCGTGCCGGGGTTGCCGGCGCGGTTCGGCGCGCGGGCCTTGGCTGACGCCGGGCCCGCTGCGGGCGGTTGTCGTGCTCGGTGGGGAGGAGCGACGTTCCGGCCAGAGTCGGCGCCTGGCGCGCGGGAGTTGGGCCTCCCCGGCGGTTGGGCGGTGTCGCGCTTGGCGCAGCGGGGTCCTGTACCCGGCACGGGTCGGCGCCCGGCGTGCCCATGAAGGGCTTCGCTGCGGTTGGGGGCGTCGTCCGACCGCACTGGCGTCGATCGAGGGTGGGCGCTCTGGCGCAGTGGGGGAGCGATTCCGGGCGTGGGCGCCGGCGCGTGCCTGTGCGGGCCCGCTGGGGGAACTGACCTCCGGGCGTGGGCTGTTGGCTGAGGCACCGGCACGTTTCCGGGGAGCGGGGCTTCCCCGGGGGAGGGCCCGGGCGTTCGCCGGCGGCGAGAGCGGCACGCTTCCGTGCAGCGGGAACGTGTCTCGTTGTCGGTCGTCGGGCTCCGGGTCCTCCCCCTCCGGCGGGCGTGGCCGCCGAAAAAGGCTGTCGGGCTTGCCCGTTGAGACGCGCCCCCGCGCGCCGCCGTGAAACCCGGGCGTGCTGCTCTCACGCCCGCGTCCGCGCCGTAGGGGGCCTTGCCGTTGCGCCCGCCCGCGCGCGGCGGAACGCGTTCCCGCACCGCGCAACGCGCCCGCCGCCCGGGGCCGCCGCCGTCGCCGCGCGACCCGAGGTCCGCGCCCCGGACCGCCCCCTCCCACCGAGGAACACCGCCCCGCCGGGCCGCGCCCTCCCATCGAAGGTGTTCCGCCCAGGCCAAGGCACGGCACCGCCCCACGGCGAGGTCCGCAGCTCCCCGGGGCTGCGTTCTCTCGCCGAGGCATCCCGCCCCACCGGGCTGCCCTCCGGACCGCACCTTCCCGCCAAGAAACACCGCCCCGCCGAGAAACGGGACTGGCCTGCCGGCCCGCGCCCTCTCACCGAAGGTGTTCCGCCCACGCCGAGGCACGGCCATCACCCCCACGTCGAGGTCCGCAGCTTCCCGGAGCTGCGTTCTCTCGCCGAGGCACCCTCGCCGGCCCGCGCCCCTCCCGCCGAAGGTGTTCCGCTCCCGCAGAGGCTCATCGCCCCGCCGAGGAACGCCACCGGCCTGCCCGGCCTGAGGGCCGCACCCTCCCGCCGCGACGCGCGCAGCGCGTCCGCGCCTCCGGTCCCAACCCCCGCCCCCGCGCGACGCGCGCAGCGCGTCCGCGCCTCCGCCGCCCGCGCCTCCGCCGCCCGCGCCTCCGCCGCCCGCGCCTCCGCCGCCCGCGCCTCCGCCGCCCGCGCCTCCGCCGCCCGCGCGAGCGCTCCCGCGCTCCCGCGCTCCCGCGCTCCCGCGCTCCCGCGCTCCCGCGCTCCCGCGCTCCCGCGCTCCCGCGCTCCCGCGCTCCCGCCCGCGCGCGGCCCCCAGGGCCGCGCGCTCCCGGCAAAGCCACCCGTTCCGGCGCGGTGTACTGGCCCTTCGGGCCTGCCCCTTCCATGCTGGGGTTCATGCGACGGCGGATCACGGCGGCGGTGGCCGCCAGCACGGTGTTGGCGGCCGGCGCGGGCCTGGCCACGATGGCGGCCGGCCGGTGGGCCGGCCGCACCGGACTCGGCGCGGCCGGGGCCGGCCGGCCCGTCGGCTTCGCCGGCGTCCGGTTCGCCGTGCACGACAGCACCGCCGAGACCGTCACCCTCACCCGTTCCCCCCTCTCCCTGCGCCCCGGCACCTACCGGCTCACCGGCCGGCACGGCTCCGCCGTGGTCGGGCCGCCGTTGGACGTTCCCGCCTCGCCCGACGCCGTGGTGCGGCAGCTGCTCGGCGCCACCGAGCCGCCGTTCGCGACCGGCGCCTCCGTCGGGCTCACGCCGCAGCTGCACACCGGCACGCCCCGCTCGGCGCTCGGCATCGAGCACACCGACGTCGAACTCCCGCACGGCTCCGTGACCCTGCCCGCCTGGTACGTGCCCGGCGCCCGCGAGACCTGGGTGATCGCGCTGCACGGTCTTGGCGCGACCCGGGAGGGCCCGTTGAACGTGCTGCCCTTCCTGCACCAGCACCAGTTTCCCGTGCTGCTGCCCAGCTTCCGGGGCGACCCCGGCGCCCCCCGCCGCGCCGAGCGCGCCTACCGGCTGGGCGCGGGGGAGTGGCGCGACGCCGAGGCGGCGCTCCGCTTCGCCGTGCGCTCCGGCGCACGCCGGGTGGTGCTCTACGGCTGGTCCGCCGGCGCGACGATGGCGCTGCACGCCGCCACGCACTCCCCGTTGCGCCGCCAGGTCGCCGGCCTGATCCTCGACTCCCCGGTGCTCGCCCCCACCGCCACGCTCCGCGCGCTCGCGGTGCGGCGCGGCCTGCCGCCGCCGCTGCGCCCGCTGGCCGTGGCCGCCGCCCGGCGCGGCGCGCTCCCCGACGGGCCGCCGCCGATGCCGCCCACCGGCGAACGGAACGCGCCCCCGCCGGTGTTGCTGGTGCACGGCCCGGACGACAGCGTGGCCCCGTTCGCCGCCTCCCGGGAGTTCGCCGGCCGGCACCGGGAGAACGTCGTGCTGCACACCGTCGCCCAGGCCGAGCACGCCGCGATGTGGAACGCCGACCCCGGCGGCTACCAGGAGGCGCTCCGCCGCTTCCTCACGCCCCTGATGTGAGCCCCGGGCGCGCGCCGGCTCACCAGCCCCGCGCAAGCGCCCCCGCGCCCGCACCCGCGCCCCGCGCCCCCGCACCCCCGCGCCCCGCCCAGGCGGCGGAAGCGCCCCTCCCGCGTCCCTCATCTACCCCTTTGTACGGGGGGTTTGGGCTTTGACGGCCCGAACGGCGAAACTGCTCGGGTGACGTCCCGAACTCCGCGTGAGCCCCGGTTGCGCCTTGTCCCGCAGAACTCCCCGCAACGAGCGCCGGTTCAGCGCCGCACCGCCGAGCGCAGACGCACCCCCCGGCCCCCCAAGGGGGTGCTGCCCCCCGACCGCCTCGCCCGGCAGGCGCGGGCGCTGCTGGCGGACGCGGTGCGCGTCGCGCACTGGGCCCGCGCGGCCGGCGTCTCGCCCGAGCAGGACCTCGCCCGCGCCGCCGCCGAACTCGCCATGTCCACGGCCGAGTTGCGGGAGAACTGGAGCCGCGCCCGGCTGGCCGGGCTGCTGGAGATCGACGGCGAGGGCGGCGCGGTGCGCGCCGGCTGGCGGCTCCGCGCCTGGGACCGCGACGACACGGCGGCGCTGCGCGGCTGGGTCGCGCTGTTCGACGCCTGGTGCCTGGCCCGCCCCGCGCCGCCCGACGCCGACCCGTCCCTGGTCACCGACGTGGTGGCCGCCATGCCCCAACTGCTGTCCGTGATGCGGCTCTCCGAGGGCCCGGTCACGGCCGCCGGGCTGATCGACCTGATGCGCCGCCGGGTCGCCGAGCTGCGCGCCGAACGCCCCGACGGCTCCGGGCCCGAGGCGCCGGTCTCCGCCGACGCCCCGATCCCCGAGGAGGACCGGGCGGTCACCGCCGAACGCGTCCGGCTGCTCGGCTGGGCCCTGGACGCGCTCTCCTCGGTCGGCGCCCTCACCCTCCACGCGCGCGGCGACCGCCCGGCCAGGGCGCGACTGACCGACCTCGGCAGCTGGGCGATGTGGACCAAGCTGGAGCAGATCTGCGTGGCCGCGCAGAGCCCGGCCGGCAACATCGAACAGTCCGCCGTCGCGATGCTGCGCGGCTGCGCCACCCTGACGCCGGGACCGGCCCGTGCCGAGTACCGCGCCTGGCTCGCGGTGCGGCCCACGGCCCCGGCCGTCGACGAGCTGCTCGCCGCCGCACGCGGCGAGGACGCCCTGATCCGGGGGCTGGCGTTCCAGGCGCTGCGGGTGGTCGGCGCCCCCGCGTCCGAGGCGGTGCGCGCCGTCGTCGACGACCCGGTGCTGCGGCCCTACGCGCTGCTGTGGCTGGCCGACCACGAGGGCGGCGACCCGCGCGACCGCGCCGAGTCCTCGCTCGGCGTGCTCACCAGGTCGGAGGCCACCTGGCTGTGGGTGGACACCGCGTCCGCTGCCCAGGAGCACGGCGCGGAACGGCTGTTGCTGGACCACCTCGACACCGCACCGCAGCTGACCGTCGCCGAACTGGTGGACGAGATTCGCACCTGTGGCCATCCGCGCACCGTGCAGGTGCTGTTGGCGCTGGCCGCCGTCCACCCCGACCAGACCGTCGCCAAGCGGGTCCGCAGGGCGGCGTTCCAGGTCCACAGCGGGGGCGCCTGAGGCGGGCTCACGGGGGCGAAAACGCGTTGAACCGCGCGGCTAGAATGGCCCGCATGGACATTCTGTTCCTCGTGCATTAGCGGACGTCAAGCGCTGATCCGACCCCTGCCCACACGTTCCGCACCTGGAGTCTGTCCATGATCACCGCAACCGGCATCGAGTTGCGCGCCGGCGCCCGAGTCCTGATCGAGAGCGCCTCGTTCCGCATCGCCCAGGGCGACCGCATCGGCCTCGTCGGCCGCAACGGCGCCGGCAAGACCACCCTCACCAAGTGCCTGGCCGGCGACGGCACCCCGGCCGGCGGCACCATCACCCGCTCCGGCGAGGTCGGCTACCTCCCGCAGGACCCCCGCACCGGCGACCTCGACGTGCTCGCCAGGGACCGCATCCTCTCCGCCCGCGGGCTGGACAGCGTGCTACGCGGGATGCGGGAGAACGAACAGCGGATGGCGGGCGGCCAGGGCGCCACCCGCGACAAGGCGATGCGCCGCTACGAGCGCCTGGAGACCGAGTTCCTCACCAAGGGCGGCTACGCCGCCGAGGCCGAGGCCGCCACCATCGCCGCCAGCCTCGGCCTGCCCGACCGGGTGCTCGGCCAGCCGCTGCACACCCTCTCCGGCGGCCAGCGGCGCCGCGTCGAACTGGCCCGCATCCTCTTCTCCGACGCCGATGTCCTGCTCCTCGACGAGCCGACCAACCACCTCGACGCCGACTCCATCACCTGGCTGCGGGACTTCCTGCGCACCTACCGGGGCGGTCTCGTGGTGATCTCCCACGACATCGACCTCGTGGAGACCGTCGTCAACAAGGTCTTCTACCTCGACGCCAACCGCGCCGCCATCGACGTCTACAACATGGGCTGGAAGCAGTACCAGGTCCAGCGCGAGGCGGACGAGAAGCGCCGCAGGCGCGAACGGGCCAACGCGGAGAAGAAGGCCGCCGCGCTCAACGCCCAGGCCGACAAGATGCGCGCCAAGGCCACCAAGGCCGTCGCCGCGCAGAACATGGCCCGCCGAGCCGAGCGCCTGCTCGCCGGCCTGGAGGAGGAGCGCCGCGCCGACAAGGTCGCCAAGCTCCGCTTCCCCGACCCGGCCCCCTGTGGGAAGACCCCGCTGGCCGCCGATGGCCTGTCCAAGTCCTATGGCTCGCTGGAGATCTTCACCGATGTCTCGCTCGCCATCGACAAGGGCTCCCGGGTCGTGATCCTGGGCCTCAACGGCGCCGGCAAGACCACCCTGCTGCGGCTCCTCGCCGGCATCGAGAAGCCTGACACCGGCGCCGTCACCCCGGGCCACGGCCTCAAGCTCGGCTACTACGCCCAGGAGCACGAGACCCTCGACCCGGACCGCACCGTCCTGGAGAACATGCGCAGCGCCGCCCCCGACCTGGACCTGGTGCAGGTGCGCAGGACGTTGGGCTCGTTCCTGTTCTCCGGCGACGACGTGGAGAAGCCGGCCCGGGTGCTCTCGGGCGGCGAGAAGACCCGGCTGGCGCTGGCCACGCTCGTGGTCTCCTCCGCCAACGTGCTGCTGCTGGACGAGCCGACGAACAACCTCGACCCGGCCAGCCGCGAGGAGATCCTCGGCGCGCTGCGCGAGTTCACCGGCGCCGTCGTCCTGGTCACCCACGACGAGGGCGCGGTCGACGCGCTCCAGCCGGAGCGGATCATCCTGCTGCCCGACGGCGTCGAGGACCTGTGGAGCGCCGACTACGCGGACCTGGTCGCCCTCGCCTGAGCCGCTTGCGGAACGGCCGGGCGAACGGTCGGTCCGCCGTTTGTGATCACTCGCGGTGGACCAATCGACGCAGCGTTGATCATTCATCTGAGTGAGTGCGGTCGTAGCCGGGCGTGTCGACACGCCCGGCGCGCCGCCCCCGGCCCGCGCCGCGCGCCCCGCCGGCGCTATCCGCGTTCACCTGCCCCTTCGTCCCCGGCCCCGCGTCGGGGGCGTGGCGCGGGGCGCCCGGCTGGCGGTGCGCTTGTCGTACGTACCGCGACGAATGGGTGGCCAGAAGTCCGGTTAGGGGTGATCATGAGAGTCCAGAGCGCACTTCGCATGAGGAGGCACGAGTGGCCGAGACTCTGAAGAAGGGCAGCCGGGTGACCGGCACCGCGCGCGAGAAGCTCGCGGCAGACCTGAAGCGGAAGTACGAGTCGGGTGCCAGCATCCGCGCGTTGGCCGAGGAGACCGGCAGGTCGTACGGCTTCGTGCACCGGATGCTCAGCGAGGCGGACGTCACCCTGCGTGGTCGCGGCGGCGCCACCCGGGGCAAGAAGGCCGCCTCGGCCTGAGGCTTTCCCCGACCCGAAGCCCCAACCCGAACCAGACCGCCCCGGCCGACCGGGCGTGGGCGCCGATCGTTACGCTGCCAGGCGGAACTACTGCCCAGTAACGAGCGGAGGCCCGATGAGCCTGCTCGACCAGGACGGTGTGCGTGTCACCGTCCACGACGCCGTGGCGACCGTCACGCTGACCAACGCCGCGCGACGCAACGCGCAGACCCCCGCCCTGTGGCACGCCCTCGCCGAGACCGGACGACGGCTGACCGGGGACATCCGGGTCGTCGTGCTGCGCGCCGATGGCGTCTCCTTCTCGGCCGGCCTCGACCGCAGGGCCCTCACCCCCGAGGGCATCGACGGCCAGCTCTCCCTCTTCGACCTGGCGCGCGCGCCGGAGTCCGAACGCGACGCGACCATCGCCTCCTACCAGGAGGCGTTCACCTGGTGGCGCCGCCCCGACCTGATCTCGGTGGCGGCGGTCCAGGGCCACGCCATCGGCGCCGGCTTCCAGCTCGCCCTCGCCTGTGACCTGCGGGTCTGCGCCGAGGACGCGCAGTTCGCCATGCGCGAGACCAGCCTGGGGCTGGTCCCCGACCTTGGCGGCACCCACCCGCTGGTCGGGCTCGTCGGCTACGGGCGCGCGCTGGAGATTTGCGCCACCGGGCGCGCGGTGCACGCGGCCGAGGCCGAACGCATCGGGCTGGCCAACCTGGTGGTCCCCGCCGACCAGTTGGCCGCCGCCACCGACGACCTGGTCGCCGCCCTGCTGGCGGCGCCGCGCGGCGCGCTGATCGAGACCAAGGCGCTGCTGCGCGCGGCCACCCACCAGGACTACGACACCCAGCGTGCCGCCGAGCGCGCCGCCCAGGGCCGGCGGCTGGCCGAACTGGCCGAACTGGCCGACCTGGACTGAGCCCCGGCCGACCGGGGTCGGCGTCAGTCGGTCACGCCGGTGACCAGCAGCGTCACCAGGATCGGGCCCCTGGCCGTCGATCCTGCGGTGGCCGCCGTCGCGGTGGCCACCCTGGCCACCTCAGCCACCAGCTCCGGCAGCGGCCGCCCGCCGCCGGCCGCCAGCTGGAGCCGGACCAGCCGGGACGGCGGCTCGTGGCGGTCCTCCACCCGGACCGCGCCCAGCCAGCCGTCGAGCACGGCGGACAGCCCCGCGACCCCGGGCACGGCCGTCACCGCCTCGGCCACCTCCTCGGCGCCCGGGCCGCCGGAGCCCAACGCGTCCGGCGGGGACGGCGGTTCGCGCGGCGGCTCGGCCGGCTCCGGCGGTTCGGCCAGCAGCTCCGTCACCTCCAGATCGACGAGGGACACCGGCAGGCCGAGGCGTTCCGTGGCCACCCCGGCCAGCGTGGCGCGCACCCGTTCCGCCAGGCCGGTCAGCGGCAGCGAGGGGAATGCCGCGATCTCGGCCGCCACCCGCAGCGGCCCCGGCGGCAGCGCGCCCGGCGGCTCGGGCGGCGCGTCGGCCGGCCGGTGCCCCGCCGGCTCGCCGGCCAGCCCGAGCCGCAGCGTGTCGAGCCGCACGCCGGGCACCGCCACGCCCACCGCGTTCACCAGCGCCGCACGTGCCGCACGCTCCGTCAGCCAGGCGCCCCGGCTGCCGTCCTCGCCCAGCGGCAGCAGCCTGCCCAGGCCCAGCTGCCGCCGCATCGCCGTCAACAGGCCGTCGTCGCCCATCCGTTGCCGCCCATCCGTTGCCGCCCGCCGTTTCGCACCCTGCCCGATCATCGGTCGTGGGGAGCCGTAAGCGAACCGCACTCAATCGGCCAGGGCTGGGTACAGCATGTCGTAGGAGTCGGCCGCAGCCGCCCGGAGCGTGCCACCCGTTCGGGGGGCCGCGCGGGGGACGGACGGTCGGCCGCGCTTAGTGTGGCGTCAAGACGGCGGCCTCAGCCGCCGTCGGGAAAGGGGCGATGGCACAGTGACCGACACCACCACGGAGAACGGGACCGAGCAGGGGACCGAACCATCCGGCAAGGCACTCGGCACGCGCCGGGGCACCGGCGACCCCGCCACCAGGGGCCGCACCACGATCGCCGACGGTGTGGTCGCCAAGATCGCCGGCATGGCGACCCGCGACGTCGTCGGCGTCCACGCCATGGGCAGCGGACTCGCCCGCACCTTCGGCGCCGTCAGGGACCGCGTCCCCGGCGGCAGCCGCTCCGTGACCCGGGGCGTCAAGGCGGAGGTCGGCGAGGTGCAGACCGCGCTCGACCTCGAAATCGTCGTCGAGTACGGGGTCTCCATCGCCGAAGTCTCCCGTACCGTACGGGAGAACGTCATCGCGGCCGTCGAGCGGATGACGGGCCTTGAGGTCGTCGAGGTCAACATCAACGTCGTGGACGTGAAGTTGCCCGACGACGAGGAGGACGACGACGAACGGCCGCCGCTTCAGTAGGCGCGGTCATCCGGGGGGCCGTGACGACTGAGTGAGGAGTGCGAGATGAGCATGGCGGTGATCGGCATGATCGCCGGGATGGCGCTGGGCTTCGCCGGATACTTCGGCGGGTTCGCGGCCTTCCTGCTGGTGGCGGCGCTGGGCGCGATCGGCTTCGTGGTCGGCCGGTTCGTGGACGGCGACCTGGAGCCCGGCGACTTCTTCCGGGTCAGGGAACGCGGCGGCGACCGGCGGCGATGACGGTGGAACAGCGGGTACCCGCGGCGCAGCGCGGCACGACCCGGATCGCCGACCGGGTGGTGGCCAAGCTAGCCCGCCAGGCGGCGCGCGAGGCGCTGCGCGCGCCGCGCGACGACCCGCCCGCGCCGCACGGCCGGCCGGGCGGGCCGCAGGCCACGGCCGTGGTGCGCCGGCCACCCGGTGCCGACGGCACCGGCGGGCTGGCCAGCGTCCGGGTCTCCGTCGAGCTGGCCTACCCCTCGGACATCGGCGCCCAGTGCGGCGCGGTGCGCCACCATGTCACGCGGCGCGTGGGCGAGTTGGCGGGAATGGAACTCCAGGAGGTGGCGGTCGCGGTCGAGCGGCTGCGCTCCTCGGAACTGGACGGCGCCGCGTCGGGCAAGGTCCTGTGACCGCCCGGCACGCGGGCCGTCGGTCCGGAGGCGAACGGAGGGTGGCGGCGGTGCACGAGGACGAGCCGGCGAGACCGGCCGGGGAGACGGGGCCGAGCGGCGACACCGTGCGGCTGACCAAGCCGAGCGGCGAGGCCGCGCCAGGCGATGCCGCCGGCGAGGAGGCCGCCTCCGGCGACGAGACCGGGGCCATGCGGCAGTCCGCGTCGACCGCCCGCTGGGAGCCGGGCCAGGCGGACGAGGGGCCGGCGCCGCGCTTCTGGTCGGTGCGCCGGGTGCCGGCCGGGCTGGTCGCGGCCGCCCTGCTGGGCGGCTCCGGGCTGCTGCTCTACGACATCGTCTCCGTCCGCGCCGACCGGCCGGCCGCCGCCTGGCGGCGGGAACTGGCCGACGCGCTGGCCAGCCGCCCGCTGGACGACGGCTGGGTGGTGGCCGGCGCGGCGCTCGCGATGGCTCTCGGCGTCTGCCTGGTGGTGCTGGCCACCACGCCGGGCCTGCGCCGGCTGCTGCCGATGCGCCAGGACAGCGAACTGATGCGCGCCGGCATCGAACGGGCCGCCGCCGCCGTGGTGTTGCGCGACCGGGCCCTGGAGGTCTCCGGCGTGCGCAGCGTGCGGGTGGCCGTCGGCCGGCGCCGGATCAGGGTCGCGGCCGACGCGCACTTCCGCGAGCTGGACGTGGTGCGGACCGACCTGGAGGCCGTGCTCGGCGACGGCATCGACGAACTGGGCCTGGCCCGCCGCCCCGCCCTCGCCGTCCACGTCCGCCGCCCGGCGAAACGGTGACCGGCGAAACGGTGAGGGGAGCCCGACGATGAGGACCGGTCGAGAGATGCTACGGATCGTCAACCGCGTGCTGCTGGCCCTGACCGGCGTCGCGCTCTTCCTGCTCGGCCTCGCCGTGCTGGTCGGCACCCTCGACCTGCCCGCCCGCTGGGGGTTCTCAACCCCGTCCTGGTGGACCTGGGACACGCCCGACGACGTGCTGCTCAGCGACGCCGACCGGGTGCGGCACCGCGACGACGGCTGGTGGTGGCCCGTGGTCATCGGCTCGCTGTCCCTGCTGGCGCTGCTGAGCCTGTGGTGGCTGCTCGCCCAACTCCGCCGCCGGCGGCTCGCCGAGGTGCTGGTGGACAGCGGCGACGGGGTGGGCGCGCTGCTGCGCGGCCGCGCCATGGAGGACGTGGTGGCCGCCGAGACGGAGGCGCTGCCCGGCGTCGACCGGGCCAGGATCACCCTGGTCGGGCGGCGCGAGCAGCCCAGGGCGCAGGTGGGGCTGCTGCTGGCGCCGCAGGCCCACCCGGACGAGGTGGTGCGCCGGCTGCGCACCGAGGCCATCGAACACGCGCGGGTCTCCGCAGGGCTTGACGCCCTCCCCGCCGAGGCCCGCCTCCGCGCGGCCCGCCACGGGCCGGAACGCGTCAGCTAGACGCTGCGCGCTGGCGCTTCGGGGAGCCGGCGCCCGGCGGCGCCGGCGGTTCGCCGGCGGTGCCGGTGCGCTTGTGCCTGCGGCGGTGGTGCGGTGTTGCCTTCGGTGCGTTGGTGGTGGCCGGGCCGATGGTGCCTGGTGGGCGCGGCCGGTTGCTGCGCTTGGCGCTCGCTGCGGTGCGCGGGCACCTGCGGTGCGTTGGTGCTGGTTGCTGTGGAACGTTGATGCCGGCAGTGCGCTGGCTGCGTCTTCGGCGCTTGGCTGGCCGCGCGGCCGCTGTCGTGCGGTGGTGTTCGCGGCGCGTTGGCGCTGGTGCCGGCTGTGGCTGGCGGCCTGCTGCGTCTGCCCGATGCGGTGCGCTTGTGCCTGCGGCGCGTTGGTGGTGGCTGGGCCGATGGTGCCTGGTGGGGCTGGCCGGTTGCTGCGCTTGGCGCTCGCTGCGGTACGTTGTTGTCCCTGGCTGCTGCGGAACGTTGATACCGAAGGTGTGCTGGTTGTGCTTGGCCGTTGTTGCTCGTCATCGCGGGGTGCTGCCGGCTGCGCCTCGGTGTGACTGTCGTGCCTCGGGCGTTGTTGCCGGTCAGGTGTCGGCGATCAGGGTCAGTGCCTCGTTGAGGTTGTGTTCGGCGATGCCGGCCATGACCGCGCGGTCCGGGAAGTTCCCGTCGAGCAGCCGGAGCGGACCCGCCGTCAACGAGAGGCGCTGCGCGAGCAGATAGAGCGCGAGCCGGTCCTCGTCGAGGTCGGCCGCCCTCAGCGGCTCGTAGGCGTCGTGCAGGCGGACCCGCAGAAAGACGTGCTCCCACTCGACGTCGAAGTACATCACGCCCTCAAGATCGACCAGCACGGGGTTCCCTTCGGCGTCCACCCGCACGTGGTCGGGGCCCAACTCGCCGTGCACGACGGCGTACTCGGCGCGTGGACGAACCGCCCGGGCCAGTTCCGTCAGTCGAGCCGCCAGCCGGTCCTCGGCCGCCGCGATCCGATGACCGCGCGCGCCGCGCGCGGGTCACGCGCCAGCAACTGCTCCAGGTCCTCACCCGGCACGTCCTCGACGACGGCGAGACCGGCGTCCCGGTCGAGAAACCTGATCGCCGGAACCCGCACGCCCAGTCCGTCCAGCCGGGCGTGCGCCGCCTCGAACAGGTCGAGCCCGAGCGCGGGCGAGAACGGGTCGGCGCGGTCGTCGTCCCCCTCGGCCGCCGGCCAGTAGTTCTCGGCCGCGTCCCAGAGGTAGCCGATCGCGGTCGTCGCGTCGTCCGTCACCAGGCGGTAGACGCCCTTCTTCGTGCCGCCCGTCACCCGTTCGACCTCGGCGAGCCGCCGCCGCCCACCGAGCGCACGTTCCCAACGCGCCCAAGTGCCGTTCCCGGGTGCCGCGTTCACCAGCGTCTCTCCCCGCAGAGGTCGTTGACCCGGTGGGTCCGGGCGGTGGTCCCGGCGACCCTACGGCAGCGATGTCGGGGGTCGGGAGGGGTCCCCGGCGGGGTCCTTAGCCTCGGGTGGCCCAGCTTGCATAAGGAGGGCGGCTTCGTGTCCCGTCGTGTCGTGTTACCGGTGCTTGTCGTCGCCCTCGCGCTCGCCGCCTGTTCCGGTTCCGGTGCCGATTCCGGTTCCGGTTCCAGCGGGGAGGCGGAACAGACGGCGGAGGAGACGGGAGCCGAGGACGAACTGGTCGGGTGGATGGGCGAGTTCTGCGCGGCCCACGACTCGTTCCTGCGCTCCCTCGGTGACGTTCCCTCGCTGCTGGAGGAGGCCCCAGAGCCACCGGGGGAGGAGGACAGGGCCCGTCTGGTGGAGGCGCTGACCGTGCGCCTCCAGGTGTTGGACGGGGGACACGAGGCGGCGCTTGGGCTGCCGACCCCGCCCACGGCGGCGAGGGACCTGGCGGAGGCGTACCGCGCCACGCTGGAGGAGGCGCGGGAGGTGACGACGGAACGGCGGGAGCACGCGGTCCTCTTTCCCGTACCGGAGCTGGAGTCCGTGTACATGCTCAGCCGCCTGGACGAGGCGACCTGGACCCCGTTCGACGAGAGGCTGAGCGACTACGTGGAGTTGACACACCCTGACCTCACGGAGCCCTACGAGGCCGCGCCAACGTGCCGCCAGTAGCGGTGACCGGGGATGGGGGCGGTAGCGCCGCCCGCGCAGGGCGGGCGACTTGCCGAACCCGTTGGCGGTGACCGGCCCGCACCCTGCCGGGCGGGCCTGCGGCGGCCACACCTGAACGACCCGCCGTGACACCGCACTTCGGCCGCCGGCGGTGCCGCTCTCGACGTTCCGGATCTGCGCGGCATCGACGGCCCGGCGCTCCCTCCCCTCCGCGGCGCCGGCCGCACGGGCGCCTGCGGCGCCAGCCGGTTGGCGCTCCCCGGCCTCGGCCGTCTCCGCTTCCGCGCCCTCCGCTTCCGTGCCGTCCGGGCGCTGGCGCGGCCCCGCGTGCTCGGCGGCACCGATCGCACGGGCGCCTGCGGCGCCAGCTGCCCCGGGCCTGCGCGGGCCCTGCGGCGCCGGCCGCGTTCGCGACGGTCTACGCGCCGGCGGCGCTGCTCTCGACGTCCCGCTCCTGCACGGCGCCAGCGGTCTCCGCTTCCGCGCCCTCCGGGCACTCGCGCGGGCCCGCGTGCTCGGCGGCACCGACCGCACGGGCGCCTGCGGCGCCAGCTGCCCCGGGCCTGCGCGGGCCCTGCGGCGCCGGCCGCGTTCGCGACGGTCTACGCGCCGGCGGCGCTGCTCTCGACGTCCCGCTCCTGCACGGCGCCGGCCGCCTCCGCTTCCGTGCCGTCCGGGTGCTGGCGCGCGCCCACACGCTCGGCGGCGCCAGCCGCCCCCGCGCCTGCGGCGCCAGCCGCTTGGCGCTCCCCGGACCCGGCAGTGCCAGCCGCCTCCGCTTCCGCGCCCTCCGGGCGCTCGCGCCCGCCCACACGCTCGGCGGCGCCGGCCGCCCCCGCGCCTGCGGCGCCAGCCGCCCCCGCGCCTGCGGCGGCAGCCGCTTGGCGCTCCCCGGACCCGGCGGCAGCCGCCTGGCGCTTCCCGGGCCCTGCGGCGGCAGCCGCTCCCGCGGCAGCCGCCGCCCTGCGGTCGTTCACGTCGCGGCGCAGCAGCAGGAACCAGCCGACCGGGACGCCGGCGGCGAAGAGCCACCACTGGATCGCGTAGGCGAAGTGCGCGCCGATGCCGGTGTGGTCCGGTTCGGGGACCGGCTCCAGGGCCGGGTCCGCCGGGTCGGGCGGGCTGGTCTCGGTCAGTTCCAGATAGCCGCCGAGCATCGGCTGGCCGAGGTCGTCCTCGCGTTGGTCGCTGTTGATCAGCATCGTCATGCCGTCGGGCAGGCCCGAACGGTCCCGGACGCCGGTGTTCGCCGTCGTCTCGTCCGCCATCAGCCGGCCGGTCACCGTGACCTCGCCGGTCGGCGGGGCCGGCACCTCGGGGGCCTCGGTCAGGTCCTGGCCCGCCGCGACCCAGCCCCGGTTGACCAGCACGGCCGGGCCGCCGTCCGCCGGCAGCAGCGGGGTCAGCACGTGGTAGCCCATCGCGCCGTCGCCGTTGGTGCGTTGGCGCACCAGCATCTGCTGCTCGACGTCGTAGACGCCCGTCGCGGTCACCGGCCGGTAGCGGTCGCCCGGGTCGGGGCCGCCGTCGGCCGTGGTCAGCTCGGCCATGGGCACCGGCTCGGCGTCCAGGCTGGCCGAGATCAGGTTGTTCCGTGCCACCCGCTGCTCGTGGCGGTCCAGCTGCCAGAACCCGAGCCACACCATGGTCGGGATCAGCAGCAGCGCGAGCAGGGTGAGGATCACCCACTGCCGGGACAGCAGAAAGCGGTACACGACTGACGACGCTACCCGAGCGGCATCACTCCCCCTCCGCCGGGGCCACGTCCCGGAGCAGGTGGGTGAACGCGGCCTCGTCCAGGATCGGCGTGCCGACGGCGCGGGCCCTGACCAGCTTGCTGGTCATCGCCTCGGGCGTGTTGGTCACCAGCAGGCTGGTGAGGCGGGAGATGCTCGTCGCCACATGGAGCCCCGCCTCGACGGCCTGGTCCTCCAGCAGCTCCCGGTCCGTCGAGGTGTCGCCGGAGAACGCGACCCGCATCCCCTGCACCAGCCGCCCACCCGGCTCGTACCGGCCCGGGTTCGGGTAGGGGCAGGCCGGCCTGCGGCGCGCCGGCCGCCAGCCGCGCCAGGCGCCGGCCGCGCCCACCCGCGCCCGCTGGCCGTCCCCGGCGGCCGCCGGACCCTGCGCCCACTCCGTGATCGGCCGGCAGGCGTGCAGCGGCAGCGGCAGCCGGCGGCTGGCCGCCTGGTGGAGGCTCGGCCGGAACGCCTCGGCCAACACCCGGGCGTCGTCCAGCGCGTGGTGCGCGCGCCGCTGCTCGACGCCGAAGTGGCCCACCAGCGTCTCCAGCCGGTGGTTGGGCAGCGGCAGCGCCAGCTCCTTGGCCAGCCGGATGGTGCACAGCCGCTGCCGCACCGGGGGCGTGCGCTCGGCCCTGGCGAACTCCCTGGCCAGCATGGTCCAGTCGAAGACCGCGTTGTGCGCCACCAGCACCCGGTCGGCGAGCCGCTCCGCCAACTCGTCCACGATCTCCCCGAACAGCGGGGCGTCGCGCAGCATTTCGGTGGTCAGCCCGTGAATCCACGTCGGCCCCGGATCGCGCTGCGGGTTGACCGGGGAGTACCAGTGGTCCTCCACGTCGCCCCTGGCGGTCAGGCGGTAGACGGCCGCCGAGACGATCCGGTCGTGGCTGGCCAGGCCCGTGGTCTCGACGTCCACCACCGCGTAACCCGACGGGTAGCCCTCCGGCCAGGGCACCTCGGGGGTGGCCCGTTGCGCGGGGATGTCGACCATGGCTGGCTGGTGGTGGTCATCGAGCATGGTCCCAGAGGATACGGGCCGGCACCGACAGTGCCCGCCGAAAGCCCGGGAGTTGGGCCGCCGAACGGGCCGCCGAAGGGGCCGGCGAGCGGGCCCTGACACCCCGCCGGCAACGGGCCGTCAGCAGCGTCGGGCGGGCGTTTCGCGCTGGTTGTCACAGGGGTGCCGTACGCTGCGAGGCATCTGCTTCCCACCAGCGGAGGTGCCCGATGCTCCTCGACACCCACGGCCGGATCGCCACCGACCTGCGGGTCTCCCTCACCGATCGGTGCAACCTGCGCTGCACGTACTGTATGCCGGAGGAGGGCCTGTCCTGGCTGGCCAAGCCGGAGCTGCTCACGGACGACGAGATCGTGCGGCTGGTCGGCGTGGCCGTCGGTCAACTGGGCGTGACGGAGGTCAGGTTCACCGGCGGTGAGCCGCTGCTCCGCCCCGGCCTGGTCTCGATCGTGGAGCGCTGCGCGGCGCTGCGCCCCAGGCCCAGGATCTCGTTGACGACCAACGGCATCGGCCTGGAGCGCACGGCCGAGGCGCTGCGCGGAGCCGGACTCGACCGGGTCAACGTGTCGTTGGACACGTTGAGTTCACAGACGTTCGAGCGAATCACCCGCCGCCGTCGCCATGGCGACGTGCTGCGCGGCCTGGCGGCGGCCAGGGACGCGGGCCTCACCCCGGTCAAGGTGAACGCGGTGCTGCTGCCCGGCGTCAACGACGCGGAGGCGCCCGAGCTGCTGGCCTGGGCGCTGGCCGAGGGGTACGAGCTGCGCTTCATCGAGCAGATGCCGTTGGACGCCCAACACGGCTGGCAGCGCGGGCGGATGGTCACCGCCGAGGAGATACTGGCTGCGCTGGAGCGCCGGTTCACCCTCACGCCGGAGGAGGGGCGGGGCTCGGCGCCGGCCGAGCGCTGGCTGGTGAACGGCGGCCCCGGCCGGGTCGGCGTGATCGCGTCGGTCACCCGCCCGTTCTGCCGGGCGTGCGACCGCACCCGGCTGACCGCCGACGGCCAGGTCCGCAACTGCCTCTTCGCCCGCGAGGAGTCGGACCTGCGGGGCCCGCTGCGGGCCGGCGTCGACGACGCCGAGCTGGCCGAGCTGTGGCGGCGCGCGATGTGGGGCAAGAAGCCGGGCTCGGGCCTGGACGAGCCGACGTTCGAGCAGCCGGCCCGCCCGATGTCCGCGATCGGCGGCTGAGGCAAGCTGAGGCAAGCTGAGGCAAGCTGAGGCCACGGGAACGAGGGGGGCCGGGGCGCCCGGCCCCACGGAAGCCTCAACCCTCTTCGCGGGCGCGCCACTCGTCGAGCGGCACGACCTCCTTCAGGAAGCCGCGCAGCCCCAGGAAGCGCGACAGATACTCCCGGTGCTCGTCGCACGCCAGCCAGGTCTTGCGGCGCTCGGGGGTGTGCAGCTTGGGGTTGTTCCAGGCGAGCACATGGACCGCCGCCGCCCGGCATCCCTTGGCCGAGCAGACCAGCTGCGCCTCGGCGGGCTCGTTCGACACGGGTTCCTTCCAGGTTCTTCCTCGTCCGGGCCGCTCCACCCGCGTCGCGTGACGGTCGCGTGGTGCGACGGCCGAGACGCTGACTGGGCCCGGACATGATCGACGCCGGGCGGCCACGGGGGGAGCCGCCCGGCTTCTCTCTGTCGCTCCGACGGGGGATACGGAGCGCCCTTGAAGTATGACACGCGAGGGGGCGGTCATTGCAGGGGAATGACCCAAATGATCTGAGCTTTTCCTGAGGTTGGCCGACGGAAGCCTCAACTCCGCTTGTGGGCTTCCTGTTGTGCCGGCGGCAGCGCCGGTGGCACCACCGCCTCGCCGACGAAGGTCGAGGGCAGCGAGGGCACGTTCTCCCGGCCGGCGTTGGCGATCACCACCGCGATGTACGGCAGCGTGATCCCCAGCAGCAGCGTGACGACGGCCAGCGGCAGGCTGACGTTCCACAGCAGCGCGGTGAGCAGCACCGAGACGGTGCGGACCACCATCGCCACGATGTACCGCCGCTGCCGCGCCCGGACGTCGTCGTCCAGGCTCTGCCGGGCACCGGTGATCCGGTACACATCGGAGTCCTCGTCCCGGCCCCTGCCGGTCCCGCGCCAGCGCGCCATCCTCGTCACCCGTCTCCCAGGCTGAAGCCCACCGCTCAGGCGCACGGCGAGTCCAGCTCACGGTAAGCCCAGCCACCCCTCACCGGAGCAGCTGGGCCAGCTTTCGGCCAGCCTTCAGGTACAGGCCGTCCGGCGCGCCGGCGGCGGCCCGTTCGGCCACCACCTCGGCCAGCGGCCGCAGCGCGTCCGCCTCGGCCAGCACCTCGGCACGCTGCTCGGCCCCGTCCTGGAGCACCAGCCGCAGCGCGTTCTGCTTGGCCAGCCGCCGCGCGGCCGAGGCGCTGGGCGCGAACTCCAGCACCTTCGTCAGCACGGTCGCCACCGTCTCGCCGCCGTGCTCGGCGAGCGAGACCTCAGGCAGCGTGTCCACCTCGGCGAAGCTGCGCTTCGAGAACTGCGCCGTGAAGCCGGCACGCGCCTTCATCGCCGCCTCGACGCCGTGCAGCGCGGCGACCACCTCGCCGGCCAGCACCTTCTTCAGGTCCATCGGGTGCAGCGAGGAGTCGGCCAACCGGCCCTTCACCGCGTCGAGTTCGGCGTCGGTCCACTCCGTCCAGGCCCGCAGGTAGGGCTCCATCAGCCGGTCAGGGATGGACATGACCTTGCCGAAGACGTCCTCGGGCGTGCTGGTCAGGCCGATGTAGTTGCCCTTGGACTTGGACATCTTGGCGCCCGAGCCGTCGGTGCCCTCGATCAGCGGCATCCCGACGACCAGCTGCGGGGTCTGCCCGTAGATCTCCATGACCCGGCGGCCCATCTGCATGTTGAGCAGCTGGTCGACGCCGCCCAGCTCCACGTCCGCGTCGATCTCGGCCGAGTCGATCGCCATCGCCACCGGGTAGATCAGCTCCGACATGGACAGCCCGTGGCCCGCCTCCAGGCGGTTGCGGAAGTCGTCGCGCTGGAGCAGCGCGGAGGCCGAGACCTGGGCGAGCACGCCGATCAGCTTCGGCAGGGTGATCCCGGCCAGCCACTCGCTGTTGTGCCGGAAGCGGACCTGCTCGAAGTTGAAGAACGGCCGCACCTGGTCGCGGTAGCCGGCGAGGTTGGCCGCGATGTCCTCGTCGGTCAGCGGCGGGCGCTCCGCCGAGCGGCCCGAGGGGTCGCCGATCTTGGCGGTGATGTCGCCGATGATCAACGTCACGTCGTGGCCCATCCGCTGGAAGCGGCTGAGCACGATCATCGGCACCGCGTGCCCCAGGTGCACGTCGGCCGCCGTCGGGTCGATGCCGAACTTCACGTGCAGCCCGTGCCCCGCCGCCCGCGCGGCCTCGATGCGCTCCGCCAGCCGTTCGGCCGACGGCAGCACCTCGACCGCGCGGGCCGCGATCAGCTCGGCCTGCTCCCCGGGCGACAGGTCGGTCAGGTCCAGATAACGCCGCGTCGCCGTCTCCTCCAGCAGCCGCTGGACGGTGGTGTCGGAGGAGAGGTCCTGCGCCAGCAGCGCGCTGGCGCGCCGCACGGATTCGCCGAGGCGTGTCACGTCGTGGTCCTGCCGTTGTCGGGGGAAGGGAACGAGCCGATTCTACGGGGGCGCGTTCACACCCCGGGACTGACGGAACTCATGTGGAACTCCGGCACCCGCAGCGCCGGCATCGCCGTCCGGGGGAAGTAGTCGCCCCACTCGCGGGACCTGGTCAGCTCGGTCGCCGACGCCTCGGAGGCCCGGCCGATGACCTCCACCGGGGACTCGTTGAACCGGAAGTTGTTCACCTGCCCCACCACCTCGCCGCCCTCGACCAGATAGACGCCGTCCCTGGTCAGCCCGGTGAGCAGCAGGTTCTTCGGGTCGACCTCGCGGATGTACCACAGGGAGGTGACCAGCAGGCCGCGCTCGGTGGTGGCCACCAGCTCGTCCAGGGAACGGGTGCCGCCCGCGTCCAGCCGCAGGTTGTCGATCACGGGCGCCAGCGGCAGCCCGGTCAGCTCGGCCGAGTGCCGGGTGTTGGGCAGCGTCCGCAGCACGCCGTCCGCGATCCACTCGGTGCGGCCCAGCGGCAGCCCGTTGTCGAAGACCGCGTTGCCCACGAAGAACGTCTCGGTCGAGGAGCGGGAGAGCACGAACGGCGCGGCCGTCAGGCCCTCGGCCGCCGGGTCGCTGGCGAGGGTCAGCGGCAGCGTCGCCAGCCGCTCCCCGACCCGGGTGCCGCCGCCCGGCCGGCTGAAGACCGTGCGGCCCTCGTGGCTGCGGCGGGCGTCGTTGGTCATGTGCTGGTAGAGCAGCAGGTCGGCGACGGAGGAGGGCGGCAGCAGGGTCTCGTAGCGGCCCGGCGGCAGGTCGACCGTGCGGTCGGCCCAGGCCAGCCGCGTCGCCAGCGAGGCGTCCAGCGCGGCGACGTCCACCCGGTCGAAGTCCGCGACCGGCACCGTCGCGAAGGAGGAACGCCGCCGACCGTGCGACTTGGCGTTCAGGTCGACGGAGCCGGTCGTCTGGTCGTGCCGCAGCCGCAGCCCGGTCGAGGTGCCCAGATAGCTGGAGACCACCGCGTGTTCGGCGTAGCCGAACAGCTCGCGCCCCTCGCCCGCCGCCCGCGCGAACGTCTCGCCGAGCGCCGGCGCGAACGCCCCGAACACCTCGGGCGAGGTCTCCGCCGGCGGCTCGGCGAAGTCCGGTGAGGCCGGTGTGCCCGCCACCAGCGGCGTGGCCTCGTCGGTGGTCGGCGACTGCCGCGCCGCCTCCTCGGCCGCGCGCACCAGCGACTCGACCTCGTCGTCGGCGACGGCCGAGCGGGAGACCACCCCGACCGAGACCCCGGTGGCCCCGCCCACGGTGGCGATCACGGTCAGCACGCGGCCCCGGGTCACGCCGTTGGTGGTCAGCGCGTTGGCCGCCCAGCGGAGGTTGGTCGAGCCGTGCTCGTCGGCGATCACCACCGTGCCGTCCGCCCGGGACAGCTCAAGGGCGCGCTCGACGGTCTCGTGGGGTCGGGGAGCGCTCATCGGCCCGCCTCCTGCGTGGTGTTGAGGACGTTGACGGAACGGAACAGCGCCGAGGGGCAGCCGTGCGAGACGGCGGCGGTCTGGCCCGGCTGCGCCTTGCCGCACATGAAGGAGCCGCCCAGCACATAGGTCTCGGGCCCGCCGACGGCCTCCATCGAGCCCCAGAAGTCGGTGGTGGTGCCCTGGTAGGCGAAGTCGCGCACCTGTCCGGCCAGTTCGCCGTTCCGGATGGCGTAGGCCCGTTGCCCCGTGAACTGGAAGTTGTACCGCTGCATGTCGATCGACCAGGAGCCGTCGCCCAGGATGTAGAGCCCGTTCTCCACCCGGGAGATCAGCCCCTCGGTGCTCGGGCCCTCCGGGTCGGGGCGCAGCGAGACGTTGGCCATCCGCTGGAGCGGCACATGGGCGGGGGAGTCGGCGAAGGCGCAGCCGGTGGAGCGCTCGAAGCCCTGCCGGCGGGCGATCCGCCGGTCCGTCTGGTAGCCGACGAGCACCCCGTCCCTGACCAGGTCCCAGCTCTGCGCCGCGACGCCCTCGTCGTCGAAGCCGACGGTCGCGAGGCCGTGCTCGGTGGTCCGGTCGCCGGTGACCCGCATCGCCTTCGAGCCGTAGCGCAGCGAGCCGAGCTGGTCGAAGGTGGCGAACGAGGTGCCGGCGTAGGCCGCCTCGTAGCCCAACGCCCGGTCCAGCTCGGTGGCGTGGCCGATCGACTCGTGGATGGTCAGCCACAGGTTGGACGGGGCGATCACCAGGTCGAGCTTCCCCGGGGTCACCGAGGGCGCGGCCATCTTCTCCGCCAACAGCCCGGGCATCGCGGCCAGTTCGCCGTCCCAGTCCCAGCCGGTGCCGGTCAGGTACTCCCAGCCGCGCCCGACCGGCGGCGCCAGGGTCCGCAGCGTGTCGAACCGGCCGGAGGCGGGATCGACGGAGGTGGCGGTCAACGAGGGCGCCAGCCGCACCCGTTGCTGGGTGGTGACGGTGCCGGCGGTGTCGGCGTAGAACTTGTTCTCCTGTGCCGCCCACAGCATCGTGTCCACGTGGTCGACCCCGGCGCCGGCCAGCAGCCGGGAGCTGTAGTCGGCCAGCAGCTCGATCTTCTCCGCGTCGGACACCTCGAACGGGTTGACCTCGTAGGCGGAGACCCAGGTGCGCTCGCCGTGCGAGGGCTCATCGGCCAGCTCGACCCGTTCGTCGGAGCCGGCGGCCCGGGTGACCCGGGCCGACAGCTTCGCCATGGCCACGGCCTGGGCGGCCACCTTCGCCGCCGCGTCCATGGTGAGGTCGACGCCGGCCGCGAAGCCCCAACTGCCGTCGTGCACCACCCGGACAGCGAAGCCGGTGGTGGTCGTCGACTCGCTGCCGGCCGGCCGCGCGTCCCGCAGCGCCCAGCGGGCGTGGCGCACCGACTCCAGCCGGAAGTCGGCGTGTTCGGCGCCCAGCGCCCTGGCCCTGGCGAGGGCGGCGTCGGCGAGTTGTCGTAGGGGCAGTGCGAGGAACGCGTCGTCGATCGTTGTGGGCAACCGTCTCTCCTGTGTCTGAAGGTCCTTCTCGGGTCCGTCCCGGGCGGGGAGTGGGCCCGGGGGAGCGGCACACGCCCCGACGGCGTGCGCCGGCGGTCGCGCGCGACCGCGCCCGGCACCGATCCTGCGTCCCCAACCCCCCGGTGGCCAAGGGCTTTCGCCGACCGGAGTCGGCCGGGCACGCCCCGCGCGGGGTGCGGCCTGCGCTGTGGAAACCCCACAGCCAGCCACGCCGGTGCCTGTCGCGCCTCGGTTAACGTCTCACCGACCGGAGGGTCTAGCGTTGTGGAAAGCACACGACACGAAAGAGGTGGTCCCTTGAGCCGCTCGGTACTGGTGACCGGAGGCAACCGCGGGCTCGGCCTGGCCATTGCCCGCGCTCTCGCCGAGGCGGGTGACAGGGTCGCCATCACGCACCGGTCGGGCGAGCCGCCTCAGGAGCTGCTGGACCTGGGCTGCCTGCCGGTGCGTTGCGACATCACGGAGCCGGAGCAGGTGGAGCAGGCGTTCAAGGAGGTGGAGAACGCGCACGGCAAGGTTGAGGTGCTGGTGGCCAACGCGGGCGTCAACCGCGACCAGTTGCTGCTGCGCATGTCCGAGGACGACTTCGCCTCCGTGCTGGAGACCAACCTCACCGGCACGTTCCGGGTGGTCAAGCGCGCCGCCAAGGGGATGCTGCGGGCCCACACCGGGCGGATCGTGCTGATCTCCTCGGTGGTGGGGCTGCTGGGCTCGGCGGGGCAGGCCAACTACGCCGCGTCCAAGGCCGGCCTGGTCGGCTTCGGGCGCTCGCTGGCCAGGGAGTTGGGCTCGCGGGGCATCACCTGCAACGTGGTCGCCCCCGGCTTCATCGACACGGACATGACCAGGGAGCTGACCGACGACCAGCGCGAGCTGATCATCGAGCGGATTCCGCTGGCCCGCTACGGCGACCCCCGGGAGATCGCCGCGACCGTGCGCTTCCTGGCCTCCGACGAGGCCGCTTACATCACCGGAGCCGTCATCCCCGTTGACGGCGGATTGGGCATGGGGCACTGACACCATGAGTGGACTTCTCGCCGGCAAGCGCATCCTGGTCACCGGGGTGCTCACCGAGTCCTCGATCGCCTTCCACGCGGCGCGGCTCGCCCAGGAGGAGGGCGCCGAGGTGATCCTGACCGGCTTCGGTCGGCTCTCCCTGGTGGAGCGGATCGCCAAGCGACTGCCCAAGCCGGCCCCGGTGATCGAGCTGGACGTGCAGAATGCCGAGCACCTGGCGGGCCTGCCGGGCCGGATCACCGAGCACCTGGGCGAGGGCGTGGGCCTGGACGGGGTGGTGCACTCCATCGCGTTCGCCCCGCAGGACGCGCTGGGCGGCAACTTCCTGGCGACGGAGTGGCCCTCGGTGGCGACGGCCGTCGAGGTCTCGGCGTACTCGCTGAAGTCGCTGACCATGGCGGTGCTGCCGCTGCTGGAGCGGCGCGGCGGCTCGGTCGTCGGCCTGACGTTCGACGCGCAGGTCGCCTGGCCCAAGTACGACTGGATGGGCGTCTCCAAGGCGGCACTTGAGGCCACCTCCCGCTATCTGGCCCGCGACCTGGGCGACCGGAACATCCGGGTCAACCTGGTCTCGGCCGGCCCGATCAAGTCGATGGCCGCCCGGTCCATCCCCGGCTTCGAGGAGCTGGCCGACGTCTGGAACACCCGGGCGCCGATCGGCTGGGAGCTGACCGACCCGGAGCCGGCGGCCCGGGGCGTGGCGGCGCTGCTGTCGGACTGGTTCCCGAAGACCACGGGCGAGATCGTCCATGTGGACGGCGGCGTCCACATGATGGGCGCCTGACGCTCGACGGAACGGGCGCTTCGACCGCCCGCCGCACCACGCGGAACGCGCGCCCCCGGCCCCGCTCGAACGGGCCCGGGGGCGCCGTCGCGTCGAGCCGGGAACGGGCGCGCGCCTCGGGGAACGACTCAGCCGGCGGCGTAGAGCGAACGCCCGCACACCCGGGCGTAGGAGCCGGCCTCGCTGGCGGCGGTCTCCGGGTCGCCGGCGCGGATCGCGTCGACCAGCCGCCCGTGGTCCATGTGCTCATCGGCGCGCAGCTCGTCGCCCACATCATGGCGCAAAAACGCCCTTACCACGGAGCCCAGATCGGCGTACAGCTCGGTCAACACCTCGTTGTGGGAGGCCTGGACGACCGCCATGTGGAACGTGGCGTCCGCCTCCACGAAGCGCTCCACGTTCCCGGTGTCCCAGGCCGCCTCTCGGCGGGCCAGCAGGGTGTCCAACTGCCGCAGCTCGCGCGGCGTCCTGCGGCGTGCGGCCAGCCGGGCCGCCGAGGCCTCCAGTGTGCTGCGCACCTCGGCGACGTCCCGGGGCTGGGCCTCGGCGAACCGCCGGTGCATCACGCCCGCCAACTCGCTGGTCGCCGCGACATAGGTGCCCGAGCCCTGCCGGATGTCCAGCAGCCCGTTGTGCGCCAGGGCCCGGATCGCCTCGCGGACCGTGTTCCTCGCCACACCCAGCTGCTCCACCAGCTCGGGCTCGGTCGGGATGCGCGAGCCCACCGGCCACTCGCCCGAGGTGATCTGGAGGCGCAGTTGCCCGATCACCTGGTCTGCCAACGCGGCGCGACGTGGCGCGGTCAGTGACATGGCTCTCCCCGTTGCCCGGTTTCCACGCGGCCTCTTCGGCGCGACCCCGTGGAGCCTATTCATCCCATGATTCTATGATGAGAGCCATGGGGCTTCTTCAGAAAGACCGTACTCCGCCCCGACGTTCCGCCGTCCGTGACCGAGCGCCCGCCGGCCACCCCGACGCCCCGGCGCGTCGGGGCCGCGTGCTGCTGGCCGTCGCGCTGGTGCTGACCGCGCTCAACCTGCGCCCGGCGATATCCGGGCTCGGCCCGGTACTCGCCGAGGTCCGCCGCGACCTCGGCATGTCCGCCACCGTCGCCGGCCTGTTGACCTCCGTGCCCGCGCTCTGCTTCGCGGTCTTCGGCGTCACCGCGCCCCGGCTCGCCGGCCGCTTCGGCCCGGTGAAGGTGGTGCTCGCCGGGCTGGTCGCCATCAGCGCCGGCCTCGGGCTGCGCGCGGTCGCCGGCAACACCGCCGTCTTCCTGGCCACCAGCGCCCTCGCGCTCGGCGGCATCGCCGTGGGCAACGTGCTGATGCCGGTCCTGGTGAAGCGCTTCTTCGCCGACCGGGTCGGGCTGCTCACCGGCCTGTACTCGATGGGCCTGGCCCTGGGCACCGCCCTGGCCGCAGCCCTCACCATCCCGGTCAGCCGCGCGATGGGCGACAACTGGCGCGCCGGGCTGGCCGCCTGGGCGCTGCTCGCCGCGCTCGCGCTGCTGCCCTGGCTGGTGCTGCTGCCCCGGCTGCGTGCCAGGGGCGACGACGCCCGCCGCCCCGGCGGCGCCGAGGCCGGCCCCGACGGGCGGCCGTTGCGCCTGACCCGCTCGCCCACCGCCTGGGCGCTGGCCGTGTTCTTCGGCCTCCAGGCGATGGCCGCCTACATCACCATGGGCTGGCTGCCGCAGATCTACCGCGACGCCGGCGTCTCCGCCTCCACCGCCGGCCTGCTGCTGGCGCTGGTGATGGGCATGGGCGCGCCGCTCAGCTTCCTGGTGCCCACCCTCGCCACCCGGCTGCGCACCCAGGGCCCGCTGGTGATCGCCGTCGGCCTGTGCGGCTTCGGCGGCTACCTCGGGCTGTGGCTGGCGCCGGCCGGCGGCGCCTGGGTGTGGGCGGTGCTGCTGGGCGTCGCCAACACCGCGTTCACCGTCGCCCTCACCATGATCGGCCTGCGCGCCCGCACCGGACCCGGCGTGATCCGGCTCTCCGCCTTCGCGCAGAGCGTCGGCTATCTGCTGTCCGTGCCGGGCCCGTTGCTGGTGGGCGCGCTCAACGAGGCGACCGGCGGCTGGACGGCCCCGCTGCTGCTGCTGTTGGCGCTGCTGGTCGCCCAGGTCTGCTGCGGGGTGCTCGCCGGGCGGGACCGCTGCGTGGAGGACGGGCACTGAGTGCGAGACTGGTGCCATGCCAGCGCTCGACCCCAACCCAGGCAACGGACAACGCACCCTGCTGCTCATCCTGGGCGCCATGCTCGGGATCACGATCGTCATCGCCGTGATCGCTACCGTCGCCTCGCCCTGACGCGTCCCACGACCCCTCCACGGGGTGGTGCTGGCCCCACCATCCCCTAGGGGGCTGGGTTCAGGGGCGACTGGGTGGCTCACCGGATGGGCCCGGGCCGCGATCTTCCCTAGATTCCTTGGTGAGCCGCCGACCAAGGCGCTCACGAACAGCAGCGGAGGAAAGGGAAGCGCCATGACCGCTCGCGCCCAGACCAGCCAACCCGAGCTGCGCCTGCGCTGGTGGGCCGTGGCCCTGCCCGTCGCGGTCTTCCTCGGGCTCCTCGCCCTGCTCGCCTCCGGCGGGGAGAACACGACGGCCGGCGGCATGGACCCGCTCACCCGCGTCGTCGAACACCTCCAGTCGACCCTGCTCTGACGCCTACCCGCAAACCCGGCGCCGCGCCGCCCCGAGCCCCGGCCCGCCCGGCGGCACCGATGCCCAACGCCCCGACCCGTACTGCCCGTTTCGTGCGAAGCTGGGGCACATGAGCGTCGAAGTTGTCCGCAGGATCGTTCTTCTCCGACACGCCAAAGCCGACTGGCCCGACGTCGCCGACCACGATCGACCGCTCGCCGAGCGGGGCCGCCAGGACGCCCTCCTCGCCGGCCGCCGGCTCGCCGGCACAGGCGTCACCCCCGAACTCACCCTCTGCTCAACGGCCGTGCGCGCCCGCGACACCTGGAAGCTGTGCGCCTCCGAGCTGCCCCGCCGCCCCAGGACCACCTACGAGAGCCGGCTGTACGAGGCCACGCCGGGCGAGGTGATCGCCGTGCTCAACGAGGTGGACGACGCGGTCACCGACCTGCTGGTCGTCGGCCACAACCCGACCCTGCACGCGCTGGCCGACCTGCTCGCCGGCACCTCCGACGGCGACACCCGCGCCCGGCTGCACGCCACCGGCTTCCCGACGGCGGCCCAGGCCGTGCTGACGCTGACCGGCGGCTGGAAGTCGCTGGAGCCCGGCGCGGCGCGCCTGGTCACCTTCTGGACGCCCCACGACTGAGGCCCGGCTGAGCGCGCGGCTCAGCCCTGGGCGTCGGCCGCCTCCACCTCTTCCCTGGTGATGCCCAGCAGATACAGCACGGTGTCCAGGAACGGCACCGAGACGGCCGTGTGCGCCGCCTCCCGCACCAGCGGCTTCGCGTTGAACGCCACCCCGAGGCCCGCCGCGTTCAACATGTCCAGGTCGTTGGCGCCGTCCCCGATCGCCACCGTGCGGGACAGCGGCACCCCGGCCTCGGCGGCGAACCGCCGCAGCAGCCGCGCCTTCCCCGGCCGGTCCACCACCTCGCCGACCACCCGGCCGGTCAGCTTCCCGTCCACCACCTCAAGGGTGTTGGCCGCCGCGAAGTCCAGCCCGAGCCGCTCCCGCAGCGCGTCCGTCACCTGCGTGAACCCGCCCGAGACCACGCCCACCTGGCAGCCGAGCCGCTTGAGCGTGCGGATCAACGTCCGCGCCCCCGGCGTCAGCCGCACCTCGGACCGCACCTTGTCGACCACCGACTCGTCGAGACCGGCCAACAGCGCGACCCGCTGGTGCAGCGACTGCTCGAAGTCCAACTCCCCGCGCATCGCCGCCGCCGTCACCTCGGCGACCCGCTCCTCGCAGCCGGCGTGCGCCGCGAACAGCTCGATCACCTCGTCCTGGATCAGCGTCGAGTCCACGTCCATCACCACCAGCCGGGGCGCCCGCCGCTGGAGGCCCGAGGACACCACCGCGATGTCCACGCCGCTGGCCGCCGCCTCCCTGGCCAGCGCGGTCCGCAGCTCCTCCGTCGGCACGCCCGAGACGTCGAACTCCACGGCCGTCACCGGGTACTTGGCCAGCCGGTAGATCCGGTCGATGTTCCCGCCGGTGGCCGCTATCCGCGCCGCCACGGCCGCCGTGGTCTCGGCGGTCAACGGGTTCCCCAGCACCGTCACATGGCTGCGCCCGGTGCCGCGCGCCGGGTTGTCGCCCGTTCCGGAGATGATCTCCGCCTGGAGCCCGGCGCCCTCGGCCCAGGCGTGCACGGTCGCCCGCAGCTCGCCCTCGGCCGCCTGCGGCGCGTCCCCGGCCGGCGGCCGGACCAGCGCGCACAGCGTGATCCGCCCCCGGGTGACGACCTGTTCGATGTCGATGACGTCCACCCGGAAGCTCGCCAGCGTCCGGAACAGTCCGGCCGTGAGCCCCGGGCGGTCCCGGCCGAAGATCTTCACCAGCAGCGTGGGGGCGTTCTCGTCCGCCCAAGTCACGGAGGTCATGATGGGGCCCACGTTAGCGGCTGGGACGCGGGCGACCGGCGCGCGGTCCGGCAGCCGGACACCCCGACCAGCGGCGCGAGCGCCCAGGCCGGGCGGCGAACGTCACAGTGAAGCCCACGCTTCGCGACAGCTTGGTGACTTTCGGGGGGCGACTTCCCGTTTCCGGCCAGAGCCTGGAATAGTTCCCCAACGATGTTCAACCATCCCTAGACTTCCGGCCGGAGGTCACTCGGGGGACAACTTTGTGGGGCATGGAGTGCCGGAACTCGTACTCGAATTGAACGGTCAAATCTGGACATTGGACCCTACCAGGTCGTACAGCCTCGGTAGAGATCCACAGGGCGACTTCGCCCTTCAGGACGCTCGTGTCTCGTGGCGTCACGCGACCGTGCGGTGGGGTGGGAACAGCTGGGTCATCGAGGACCACGGCAGCACCAACGGGACCTATGCGCAGGGGCAGCGCATCCAACAGCACGCGCTCGCCCCCGGCACGGTCATACACCTGGGGAACGCCACCGACGGCCCCCGGCTGACCTTCTCCGCCGGCGCCTCGGCGCCGTACCAGTCGCAGCAGGCGCCGGCCGTGCCGTACCAGTCGCAGCAGGCGCCCGCGATGCCCTACGCGCAGGCGCAGGCGCAGGCCGCCACCGCCGGGCCGCCCCAGCACCAGCCGCCGGCGGGCCCACCCCAGCACCAGCCGCCCACCGGGCCGCCGCCGCAGCACCAGCCGCCGGCCGGCCCGCCGCACGGCGAGCCGCCGAACCACGGGGCCACCAGCCTCCACCAGCTCTCCGTCGGCAAGGTCACCCGGATCGGCCGCGCGCTGGAGAACGAGCTGGTCGTCTCCGACCTCCAGGTCTCCCGGCTGCACGCCGAGTTCCTGGCCCACTCGGACGGCCGGTTCGAGATCCACGACCTGGGCAGCCACAACGGCACCTACGTCAACGGCCAGCAGCTGCCGAAGAACGGCCGGGCCAATCTCGGCCCCAACGACACCGTCGGCATCGGCCACTCGACGTTCCGCCTGGTCGGCAACCAGCTCCAGGAGTTCGTCGACACCGGTGAGGTCTCCTTCTCGGCCCGCCACCTGACCGTCCAGGTCAACAACGGCCAGACCACGATCCTCAACGACGTCTCCTTCGGCGTCCCCGAGAAGTCGCTGATCGGCGTCATCGGCCCCTCGGGCTCCGGCAAGTCGACCCTGCTGCGCGCCCTGACCGGCTACCGCCCGGCCACCTACGGCGACGTCCTCTACGACCACCGGAACCTGTACACGCACTTCGCCGAGCTGCGGCACCGCATCGGACTCGTCCCGCAGGACGACATCCTGCACACCGCGCTGCCCATCCGGCAGGCGCTCCGGCTCGCCGCCCAGCTCAGGTTCCCCGGCGACGTCGGCGCGGCCGAGCGCAACAACCGGGTCGAGGAGGTGCTGGCCGAGCTGAAGCTCGTGCCGCACGCCGACAAGCGGATCTCCTCGCTCTCCGGCGGCCAGCGCAAGCGGGTCTCGGTCGCCCTGGAACTGCTCACCAAGCCGTCGCTGATCTTCCTCGACGAGCCCACCTCGGGCCTCGACCCCGGCATGGACCGCGACGTGATGCAGCTGCTGCGCGGCCTGGCCGACGACGGCCGCACCGTGCTGGTCGTCACCCACTCCGTGGCCGAACTCGGCCTCTGCGACCGGGTGCTGGTGATGGCCCCCGGCGGCGGCGTCGCCTACTTCGGCCCGCCGGACGAGGCGCTCAACTTCTTCGGCTACGACAGCTGGGCCGACGTCTTCTCCGCGTTCGAGAACTACCGCGACTACGACTGGATGGGCCGCTGGCGCGGCTCGCAGCACTACCAGATGTACGCCGCCGACCTCGACGCGGTGCAGCCGCAGGCCGCGCCCTACCAGCCGATGGGCGTCATGCAGCAGAAGGCCCAGACCTGGGGCTCCCAGGTGCTGACCCTGATGCGCCGCTACTCCGCCGTGATCCTCGCCGACAAGGGCTTCCTCGGCCTGACCGTCGCCCTGCCGATCATCCTCGGCCTGGTCAGCCTCGCCATCCCCGCCGACTCCGGCCTCGGCTACGGCCCCGTGGAGAACGGCCTGCGCAACGGCGACGCCAGCATCGTGCTGCTCGTCCTCGTCGTCGGCATGTGCTTCGCCGGCGCGGCCAACGCGGTCCGCGAGCTGATCAAGGAACGCGTCATCTACGAACGAGAACGGGCCGTCGGCCTCTCCCGTTCCGCCTACCTGATGTCCAAGGTCTTCGTGCTGGGCATCGTCACCGTGCTCCAGGGCGCGATCCTGTGCATCATCGGCTTCGCCCCGCGCGACATGCCCCCGGAGGGCGTGATCCTCAGCGGCTCGCCCGCCATCGAGATGAGCCTGGTCATCATGGCCCTCGGCTGCACCTCGATGATGATCGGCCTGGTGATCTCCGCGCTGGTCCGCACCTCCGAGATGACCATGCCGCTGCTGGTGATGATCTCCGTGGTCCAACTCGTCTTCACCGGCGCCCTCTTCCAGGTCCACGGCACCCTGGGCGTGGAGCAGCTCGCCTGGCTGATGCCCTCCCGCTGGGCCCTGGCCGGCACCGGCACCACGGTCGACCTCAACACGTTGACCGCATCGCCCACCGCCGAGCCCGACCCGGACCCGCTGTGGAAGCACGAGGCCGGCTACTGGCTGCTCGACGTCGGCGCCCTGCTGGTGCTCGCCGTGATCTGCGGCTTCCTGGTGATGAAGTTCCTGCGCCGCCACGAGCCCGAGGTCATGCGCGCCTGACCCACCCGGCGGGCCCCGCGCCCGCCCGCCTCGGCCGCACGACCTAGGCCGAGGGCCCGACCCCGCGACCCGCCGCCGCCCGATCCGACCAGGGCGGCGGCGGGTTACCGTTTCGACCATGGGCCAACCCACCGGTCTCGCGGCCGTCTCCGCCGCGCTGCTCGCCATGAACCGCACGCTCCAGGTGCACGACGTGCTCCAGACCATCGTGCGCTCCGCACGCGAGCTGCTCGACGCCCGCTACGCCGCGCTCGGCATCCCCGACGGCAACGGCGGCTTCGCCCAGTTCTTCGTCGACGGCGTCACCGACCGCCAGTGGAAGGCCATCGGCCCGCTGCCCCGCCAGCACGGCATCCTCGCCGCCATGCTCACCTCGGCCACCCCCGTCCGGCTCCCCGACGTCCGCCTCGACCCCCGCTTCGAGGGCTGGCCCTCGGCCCACCCCGAGATGACCGACTTCCTCGGAATGCCGATCGCCGACGGCGAGGAGGTCCTCGGCGCCATCTTCCTCGCCAACAAGCGCTGCCCCAGAGACGCCCCGCGCCCCCGCGACGGCTGCGGCTTCACCGGCGAGGACGAGCAGCTCCTCCACCTGCTGGCCGAACACGCCGCCATCGCCCTGACCAACGCCCGCCTCTACGAGCGCAGCCGCGAGCTGACCATCTCCGACGAACGCGCCCGGCTCGCCCACGAGTTGCACGACGCCGTCGCCCAGAAGCTCTTCTCGCTCCGGCTCACCGCCCAGGCCGCCGCCACCCTCCTCGACCGCGACCTCGAACGCGCCAGGAGCGAGCTGCGCCAGGTCACCGCGCTGGCCGCCGAGGCCGCCGAGGAGCTGCGGGCCGCCGTCGTCGAACTGCGCCCCGCCGCCCTCGACGAGGACGGCCTCGCCGCGACCCTGCGCGCCCAGGCCCAGGTCCTGGACCGCGCCCACCCCGCGAAGGTCGTCTTCGACTGCGGCGACACCCGCGCCCTGCCCGCGCCCCAGGAGTCGGCGCTGCTGCGCGTCGCCCAGGAGGCGCTGCACAACGCCCTGCGCCACGCCGAACCCGGCACCGTCACCGTCGCGCTGCACCGCCGGGGCACCGCCACCGTGCTGCGGGTCAGCGACGACGGAACGGGCTTCGACCCCGACGCGATCCGCACGGCGGGCCGCCACCTGGGCCTGGTCTCCATGCGGGACCGGGCGGCGGCCGTCGGCGGCACGCTCACCGTGCGCTCAACTCCCGGCCAGGGAACCGTGATCGAGATGGAGGTGCCGGGTGCCTGAGACCAAGGCCATTCGCGTGCTGATCGTGGACGACCACCAGGTGGTCCGGCGCGGCCTGCGGACCTTCCTTGAGGTGCAGGACGACATCGAGGTGGTCGGCGAGGCCGCCGACGGATCGGCCGGCGTCGCCGCCGCCGAGGAACTGCGCCCCGACGTCATCCTGATGGACGTCAAGATGCCCGGCACCGACGGCGTCGAGGCCCTCGGCCAGCTCCGCGAACGGGACAACGCCGCCCGGGTGTTGATCGTCACCAGCTTCACCGAGCGCCGCACCATCGTGCCCGCGCTGCGCGCCGGGGCCGCCGGCTATGTGCACAAGGACATCGACCCCGACGCCCTGGCCGGCGCCATCCGCTCCGTGCACGCCGGGCACGTCCTCCTCCAACCCGAGGTGGCCGGCGCCCTGTTGGCCCAGGAGGGCGGGGGCGGCGGCCGGGGCGGCTCGCTCACCGACCGGGAGCGCGAGGTGCTGGCCCTGATCGCCAGGGGCCGCGCCAACCGGGAGATCGCCCGCGCCCTGGTGCTCTCCGAGAAGACCGTGAAGACCCATGTCTCCAACATCCTGATGAAGCTGGACCTCGCCGACCGCACCCAGGCCGCCCTCTGGGCGGTCCGCCACGGCATCGCCGACTGAGCCCCGGCCCGACCGGCCGCGCCCCCAACCGGGCGCGGCGCGCCGGGATTTGTCGCCTTCGGTCCCACTTCGTCGGACCATGGTCAACTCCGCTCTTCATACCATCGGGTGAGGCGAGCGCCCCGGGCGTGTCCCGTCCCACGGGCGGCCGTTGTTGAGGGCGAGCCGGGGCAACCCCGCACCGGCCGACTTCTCACCACCCAGCCAAGGGACGCAACGTGAACAACCTCAGGAAGGCCGGCGCCGTCGTTCTCCTCGTCGGCGGAATCGCCGCCACCGGAGCCGGCGTGGCCAACGCCGACAGCGGCGCCGCCGGCGCCGCCTTCGGCTCGCCCGGCGTCATCTCCGGCAACAGCGTGCAGATCCCGGTGGACGTCCCCGTCAACGTCAGCGGGAACACCATCAACGTGATCGGCCTGCTCAACCCGGCCTTCGGCAACCTCGCCGTCAACCACTGAACGGGCCAGGCCACCGTCAGCCCACGCCCCACGCGTTGATCCGAACGGGGGTATCGGGCCGCCCGCCCGTGCCGCACCCCAGATCGACGCGTTGTGCAACGCGCGACTCCCACCGAGGAGTCGCGGCACACGCATCCGTCCAGGAGGAACGCATCTCATGAACACCGCGAAGAAGGCCGCCCTGGTCCTCGCCGCCACCGGCGCCACCCTGGGCGCCGCCGCCGGCAGTGCCGCCGCCGACTCCGGCGCCATCGGCGGCGCCGCCGGCTCGCCCGGCGTCATCTCGGGCAACAACATCCAGGCACCCATCCACGTGCCGGTCAACCTCAGCGGCAACTCGATCAACGTGATCGGCCTGCTCAACCCCACCTTCGGCAACGCGGCCGTCAACGACTGACGAAGCCCCACCGCCCGAAGCGGCCCCCGGAAGCCAGCCGGCCCCGGGGGCCGTTCCCTGCCCGGGGCCCGTCAACGGCGGGGGAGCACTACCCCCGCTGCCGCTCCCGCTCCTCCGCGTAGGCGTTGTACGCCGCCACCCGCGCCCGCCGCGCCGCCCGCTCCACCGGCCGCAACAGCGCCTCCCGCCCCGTCAGTTCGGCAGCGCTCACCGCGCCACCGCCCTCGTCCCGCCCCGCGATGTCCACCAGCGCCGCCACCCGCCCCGCCAGCTCCAACACCCGCACCGCGCGCGGCGGATACCCCGGCGCCAACAGCTGCCGCCCCCGCTCCATCCGCGCCCGGTACGCCGCCAGCGCAGCCTCCGCCACCGGCCCCGAACCCGCCACGTCCAACGCCGTCAACGCCCGCGTCGCGTCCCGCAGCACCTCCGCCAACTCGCGCTCCGCCTCGCCCAACGACGGCACATCCGCCGGCGGCGCCTGCCGCACCGGCGACACCCGCCACAGCACCTCGCACCACACGTCCCCGGCGGGCCCCCGTTCCACCACCTCCGGCACCAGACCCAGCGCCGGCCCCGACACCAGCACCGCCTCACCCGCCTCCAACGCCGCCTCGTTGAACTCCGGCGGACCCGAGAGCCCCAACGGATGCCCCGGCGCCGGCAACGCGATCCGCAGCCCCACCGCGCCCAGCGCCCGCAGCCGGCCCAACGCCAACGTCAGCCCGACCTGGCCCGACTCACCCGGCAGCCCCGCCACCCGGTGCGCCGCGTCGTCGGCGACCACCCCGGCCGCCGCGTCGTCGGGCGACACCAGACCGGCCAACAGCGCGTTGCCCCAGGCGGCCAGCCGCCCCACACGAGGTTCCTCCCACATGCCTCTACCTTAAGGAAGAACCCGGAACAAGCCGCCTGACGCTCGATGCCGGTGAAGGGTGGCGTAGGTTTTGTCCTGGGGAAGTGCCCACAGGCACCGAAACGGCGATGGCAAGGGGAGTAACCGCGCGCATGAGCGATGTACTGGAGCTGGTGGACGTATCCGTGGTCCGCGAAGGCCGCGCTCTGCTGGACAAGGTCTCCTGGTCGATCGCCGAGGGCGAGCGCTGGGTGATCCTGGGCCCCAACGGAGCGGGCAAGACCACCCTGTTGAACGTCGCGTCCAGCTATCTGTTCCCCACCAGCGGCACCGTCCAGATCCTCGGCGAGAAGCTCGGCGGCGTCGACGTCTTCGAGCTGCGCCCCCGCATCGGCATGGCCAGCAGCGCGCTCGCCGACAAGCTCTCCCGCCGCCAGACCGTCCTGTCGACCGTGCTCACCGCCGCCTACGGCATGACCGCCGGCTGGCAGGAGAGCTACGAGGCCGTCGACGAGCAGCGCGCCCGCGCCTTCCTCGACCGCCTCGGCATGAACGACCTCCTCGACCGCCGCTTCGGCACCCTCTCCGAGGGCGAGCGCAAGCGCACCCAGATCGCCCGCGCCCTGATGACCGACCCCGAACTGCTGCTCCTCGACGAGCCCGCCGCCGGCCTCGACCTCGGCGGCCGCGAGGACCTGGTCCGCCGGCTCGGCCGGCTGGCCCGCGACCCCTACGCGCCCTCGATGGTGATGGTCACCCACCACGTCGAGGAGATCGCCCCCGGCTTCACCCATGTCCTGCTGATCAGAGGCGGCAGAGTCCTGGCCGCCGGACCCGTCGAGGACACCCTCACCTCCGCCCAGCTCTCCCGCTGCTTCGGCCTGCCCCTGGTCGTCGAGCGCCAGGGCGACCGCTGGACCGCCCGGGGCCTCCCGCTCACCTGACCGACCACGCACCTGACCGACCGCCACCAGTTCGACCGCCACCAGTCCGACCTCAGTCCGACCTCAACGGACGGGCCCCACTGACCGGTTAGCGACCTGTTCCCTGGCCCCACCACGGCATTACGATGGCTTGGTGGACTTCTGGGTGTGGTGGCTGATAGCCGCCGGAGGATTCGGCATCGCGCTGGTGCTCACCACCATGCCGGAGCTGGGGATGCTCGGCGCCGGCGCCGTGGCGGCGGCCATCACCGCCTCGTTCACGGACAGCCTGGTCATCCAGGTGCTGGTCTTCGCGGTGGTCTCCACCGCCCTGATCCTCGCCGTCCGCCCCATCGCCCGCCGCGCCGGCACCGGCCCGCCCGAGCTGCGCAGCGGCGTCGACGCCCTCAAGGGCCGCTCCGCCGTCGTGCTGGAACGCGTCGACATCCACAGCGGTCGCATCAAGCTCGCCGGCGAGGAGTGGTCGGCCCGCGCGCTGGGCGACGAGGACACCTACGAGCCGGGCACCCAGGTGAGCGTCGTCGAGATCGACGGGGCCACCGCCATCGTGATGTGATGGCTGCCGCGGCAGGCAGCTGTCCCGACAAACGTCCCAACTCAACTAGCAGCAGGGGGAGTACACGATGGACGCCATCATCATCGTGCTGATCATCCTGGTGGTGCTGGTCGTCATCGCGCTCGTCCAAACCATCCAGGTGATCCAGCAGGCCAGCGCAGCCATCGTCGAGCGCTTCGGTCGCTACACGCGCACGCTCAACGCCGGCCTCAACATCGTCGTTCCCTTCATCGACCGCATCCGCAACCGGATCGACCTCAGGGAACAGGTCGTCCCCTTCCCGCCCCAGCCGGTGATCACCCAGGACAACCTGGTCGTCAACATCGACACCGTCATCTACTACCAGGTGACGGACGCGCGCGCGGCGACCTACGAGGTCTCCAACTACATCCAGGCGATCGAGCAGCTCACCGTCACCACCCTGCGGAACATCATCGGCGGCATGGACCTGGAACGCACCCTCACCTCCCGCGAGGAGATCAACGCCGCGTTGCGCGGGGTACTCGACGAGGCCACGGGCAAGTGGGGCATCCGCGTCAACCGCGTCGAGCTGAAGGCCATCGAGCCGCCCACCTCCATCCAGGACTCGATGGAGAAGCAGATGCGCGCCGACCGCGACAAGCGCGCCGCGATCCTCCAGGCCGAGGGCGTCCGGCAGTCGGAGATCCTCCAGGCCGAGGGCGCCAAGCAGTCCGAGATCCTGCGCGCCGAGGGTGACGCCCGCGCCGCCGCCCTCCGCTCCGAGGGCGAGGCCCAGGCCATCCGCACCGTCTTCGAGGCGATCCACGCCGGCGACGCCGACCAGAAGCTGCTCTCCTACCAGTACGTGCAGATGCTCCCCAAGATCGCCCAGGGCGAGTCCAACAAGCTCTGGATCGTGCCCAGCGAGATCGGCGAGGCGCTCAAGGGCCTCGGCGGCAACCTCAACCGCATCACCGGCGCCGGCGACAACGACAACGGCGGGGGCAACGGCGGCCAGGGCGGCGGCCCCACCCTCGACAAGCCCCCGTCCCCCCGGGAGCGCCCCTACATCGAGTGACCCACGGTCGCTCGCCACGCCACACGACGGCGGTGCCGCCCGGAAGCCCAACTCCCGGACGGCACCGCCGCGTTGTTCCGTATCTCAGGCCGCCCGCAACGAGCCGGCCGCCGCCCTGGCGGTCAGCCACTCCGGCAGCTCGCCCACCGCACCCTGCCCGCCCAGCGCCAGCACCAGCGCATCGGCCGGCGTCGGCTGGAACGGCTCCACCAGCAGCCGCATCCCCGCCTCGGCCGGCGTCCGGTTCGCCTTCCGCCGGTTGTCGTCCGCACAGGCGGCGACGGTATTCAGCCAGGTGTCGCGGCCCCCGCGCGAACGCGGCACCACATGGTCCACCGTCGTCGCCCGCCGCCCGCAGTAAGCGCACCGGTGCCGGTCCCGCACCAGCACCCCCCGCCGCGACCAGGGCGCCTGTTGTCGAAACGGAACCTTCACAAACCGCCGCAACCTGATCACCTGCGGCACCGGAAGATCGAGGGCGGCCGCCCGGAAGCGCGAGCCAGGCACCGCGTGCTCCAGATCCGCCTTGCGCTGCAACACCAGCACCACGGCCCGCCGCGGCGACACCGTCGACAGCGGCTCATAGCTCGCGTTCAACACCAGGGTGCCCGACACCCCGACCACCTCCCCGTTCCCGCGCCGCCGTCCCCAGCGGGCCGGCACCCACTGTGCCGCCACCACCACGGTCGGACAACGCAATTTCCCCCGGCGGCACTTCACGGGAACGGGAGGTGAACACGCGCGGGATCAGCCCTCGGCCGGCACCTCGTACTCGCCGACCAGCTGCGCCCGACCCAGCGCGTGGAACCGCAGCATGAAGCCCACCTGGGCCGGCGTCGCGTTCTCGTCGGGACCCAACTTCTCCTGGCCCACCGCGTACACGGTGAACACATACCGGTGCGGCCCGTCCCCTGGCGGCGGCGCGGCCCCGCCGAAGTCCCGCGTCCCGTAGTCGTTCCGCACCGTCACCGCCCCCGCCGGCAGCCCGGACCCGTCCGCGCCCCCGGCTCCCGCCGGCAACTCGGTCACCGAGGCCGGCAGGTCGAACAGCACCCAGTGCCAGAACCCACTCCCCGTCGGCGCGTCCGGGTCATAGCAGGTCACCGCGAAGCTCCGGGTCCCCTCGGGAAAGCCGGACCAGCTCAGCTGCGGAGAACGATTGCCCCCCGCGTGCACCTGCGCCTCGGGCAGCGGCCCACCGTCCTGGAACTCCTCACTGGTCACCGTGAACGCGGCCACCGGCGGATGGAAGTCATGCGGCAGGGGACGACGGCGCAACTCGGACATAGAGCGGAAACCTCCTCGTCGAACGGTTCGCTTCGCCGGTTAGCCTAGTCAGCCGACCACCCCTGAAGCGCCGGAAGAGAGACGTGCCGAAGAAGCCCACCCCCGACCAGCCGCTGCCCCGTGACTTCTTCGACCGCGCGGTGCTCGACGTCGCCCCCGAACTCCTCGGGCGCACCCTGGTCCGCACCACCGAGCAGGGCACCATCACCCTCCGGATCACCGAGGTCGAGGCGTACGCCGGAGAGATCGACCCCGGCTCCCACGCCTTCCGGGGCCGCACCCGGCGCAACGCCTCGATGTACGGCCCGCCAGGCCACGCCTACGTCTACTTCACCTACGGCATGTGGCACTGCCTCAACCTGGTCTGCGGACCCGAGGACCACGCCAGCGGTGTCCTGCTCCGCGCCGGCGAGATCCTCACCGGCGCCGAACTGGCCCGCGCCCGCAGGGCCAAGGCCCGCAAGGACACCGAGCTGGCCAAGGGCCCGGCCCGGCTGGCCACCGCGCTCGGCGTGGACCGCGCCCTCGACGGCACCGACGTCTGCGGGGCACCGACCGCCCCGCTCCACGTCCGCCAGGGCACCCCGGTCCCGCGCGCCCGGGTCAACTCCGGCCCCCGCACCGGGATATCGGGCCCGGGCGCGGTCCACCCCTGGCGCTACTGGATCGCCGACGACCCCACCGTCAGCCCCTACCGGGCCCACCAGCCGCGCCGCCGAGCTGCCCGGCTTGACGTGCCGGCCACGGAGTCGTAACGTGGATCGAGTCGCCTGAAGCAGACGCCCCTGGAAGCCGGTCGTCAGACCCTTCGGAGCAGCTTCGGCGACAGGCCCACTACCAAGCAACGATCTCCCTCCCGGGGGCTTCTTTCGGCACGCCGAAAATCCCCCCGAGAACCCCGATTTGGAATTCGGGTGGGGTTGGTTCTAAAGTAGTGGACACAGCGAAGGGAAGCGCCCGGAGGGCCCTGAGAGGGGTTTGATGGAAGCGTCCGTTCCTTGAGAACTCAACAGTGTGCCAAAAGTCA
>NZ_VDLZ02000025.1:0-58411 GCF_006334905.2 Streptomyces sp. 3MP-14 | reverse complement strand
CCCGCGCGGCGAACCGGCACAGAACGACCGGCCGGGGAGTTCACCCCTCGTCTCGCACGTCCGGCGCGGCGGGCCCGCCGCGCCGATCCCACGCCCCGGTCAGCGGACGGGCCTGCGTCAGCCGTGCACCGCGCGGCGAACCGGCACAGAACGACCGGCCGGGGAGTTCACCCCTCATCCCCGCGTAGTGGACCCGCACCCCCGTCAACGGGTCGGTCGACGACGGCCGTTCACCCGCCCAGCCCTCAACCCCCAAGCCGCGCGCAGCGGACCGGCACCCCCGTCAACGGGTCGGCCGACGACGGCCGTGCACCCGCCCAGCCCCCAAGCCCCGTTCAGCGGACCCGCGCAGCGGGTCCGCGTCACGCGTGGTCGGCTTCCGCGATCAGCTCGGGGACGGGCAGCGAGCCGGGGGCGCGGCCCTCGGCCGCGAAGGTGTTGGCCAGGCGTTGCAGGGTCTCGTTCCACGGCGTGGCCACCCCGTGGAGGCGGCCGAGCAGCACGATCTCGCCGTTGAGATAGTCCGCCTCGATGGAGCCGGTGCCCCGACGGAGGCTCTGCCAGGAGGAGTTGACGCTGCCCTCCCCGCCGGGCAACTCCTGCTCGTCCATCCGGCCGGCGCGCAGCGCCTGTTCCTCCTCCGGGCTCACCCAGGAGATCCCGGCCGCGCGCAGCGTCGCCTCGCCCTCCGCCCTGACCCGCCCGTACACCTGGGCCAACCGCTCGTCCTCGGCGATGCGGCCGCCCACCGCCTCCAGGGCGTTGGCCAGGTTCCCCAGCAGCTTGGCGTACTTCCAGCGGGAGACCTCCGGCGTCAACCGGGCCAGGAAGCGGGAGCGTTCGAGGGCGTCGGCGATCGGCCGCAAGGTGGCCTCGTCCAGCCGCCCGTCGCCGGTCCCGGGGTAGTTGCCGATGTGCAGCATCCCGGTGAGCGGCGCGCAGGGCGCGAGCACGCGGCCCGGGGTGAGGTACTGGGCCGGCAGCCAGAGGCAGACCGCGAAGACCCGGCGGAAGCGGCGCAGCGCCAGGCGTTCGCCGGCCACGCCGTTCTGCGCGCAGAGCAGCGGGAGCCGTTCGCCGGCCGTGCCGCCGCCGGCGACCGGGCGGTGAGCCCAGGCGTTGAGCGCGGCGACGCTGTCCTGGACCTTGACGGCGAGCAACAGCACATCGTCCGGGGTGAGTTCCACCTCCTCGGGGCCCTCGACCACGGGCACCCGCAGGTGCAGGGAGGCGTCCGGGGTGTCCAGGCGCAACCCGTCGGCGCGCATCGCCTGCGCGTGCGCCCCTCTGGCCACCAACACCACCTGGTGCCCGCTCTCCGCCAGTCGCCCGCCGATGGCGCCGCCGACCGCGCCCGCTCCGATCACGATGTACCTCATGGCCGCATTGTCCCCCCGCCTCACCTCGGAGATCCCGGCGCCCCCAGGGGCGGGGGCGGGCGGTCGCGGGCGGGGGCGGCGGCATAGCGCCCGGGCGGGACGCCGAGGTGGCGCCTGAAGTGTCGGCTGAGATGCGCCTGGTCGTGGAAGCCGACGGCCGGCGCGACCTCGGCCGGCCGCGCCCCAGCGAGCAGCAGCCGCCTGGCCCGTTCCACCCGGCGCCCGGTGAGGTAGGTGTGCGGGGGCAGCCCGTAGGCCCGCCGGAAGCTGCGGATCAGATGCGTCGGGTGGGCGTGCAGGACGGCGGCCGCCTCGTCCAGGGTCAGCCCGTCCCGGATGCGGGCGTCGAGCAGTTCGCGCAGCGCGGCGGCGAGCGGCGCCGCCGCGCGCCCGGGCGTTCCTCCGACGGGCGCGGGCGCGCCGAGGTGGGACAGCAGGCGCTCGCGGACGAACGCGAGCCGGGACTCGGCCTCGAACGGGTCGCCCAACGCGTCGAGCGCGCCGTGCAGTTGGCCCAGGCGCCGGTGGAGCAGCGGGTCCGCGTGGACCGGGAGATCGACGGCGGCCCCGGTGAGCCGCTCGGGCAACACCCGGGTGTCCAGGTACAGGACGCGCTTGCGGAACCCCTCGGCGTTGACCGTCCTGCCGTCGTGCGGCACGCCCGGCGGCAGCAGCACGACCGCGCCCGTTCCGGCGGCGCCGTGTCGCCGGCGGTCGACGGCGAAGTCCACGCGGCCGTCGTCGAGGATCATCAGGTCCCAGGTGTCGTGGGTGTGCGCCGGGTAGGCGTGGTCGGTGAAGTGGGCGTGGAAGACCTCGGCGATCCCCGCGACCCCGGGCCGCCAGGCCCGCACCCGGGTGCGGGGCCGCTGGTGGGTCGGGGCGCCATTGGTCACGCCAGGAACGTACAAGACGGCGCGGCGCGGCGCCGGGCACGCTCGTGGCATGAGCGACATGTGCGGGCCCGACGAGGCCGTCAACCTGGCCCACCGACTCTCGCTGTTCAACGAGCTGTGGGCGCAGAAGAAGATCGCCGACCTGAACGACTACGAGGTCAAACTCGCCAAGCTGAAGGGCGAGTTCGTCTGGCACAGCCACCCGGAGACCGACGAGCTGTTCCTCGTCCTCGACGGGCGGCTCACCATCCAACTGCGGGGCCGCGCGGACGTGGTGCTGGGGCCGGGCGAACTGTTCGTGGTGCCCCGGGGAGTCGAACACTGTCCACTGGCCGAGGAGGAGACGGCGATCCTGCTGCTGGAGCCGGCGGGGACGTTGAACACGGGCGACGCCGGCGGCCCCCTGACCAGGCCGGCGGAGCGCCTGACCTGACCCGCGCGGCCCTCGCCCGAACTGGTGATGCTAGCTTGTTGCCTAGAGTCTCTAGGCAACAGCCTGGTGGCAACAGCGGCGAGGAGAGGGGTGGGCCGGGTGGCGCGGGTGGGGCTCAACGCCGAGCGGCTGACGGAGGCGGCCGCCGCGATGGCGGACGAGGTCGGGCTGGAGGCGGTGACGCTCTCCGCGCTGGCCCGGCAGTTCGGGGTCAGGGACGCCAGCCTCTACTCCCATGTGCGAAACCTGCACGCGCTGCGGGTGCGGATCGCCATCCGCGCGGCCGCCGCGATGACGGAGCGGATCGCGGACGCGGTCGCCGGGCGGGCGGGCCGGGACGCGCTGGTCGCGTTCGCCGACGCCTACCGGGCGTTCGCGCTGGAGCACCCCGGGCAGTACGCGGCGACCCAGCTGCGGCTGTCCCTGGCGGAGGTCGGCGACTCGGTCGGCTTCCGGCGCAACGTCGAGCTGACCTACGGGATGCTGCGCGCCTACGGGCTGACCGAGCCCGATCTCACCGACGCGGCGCGGCTGTTGCGCAGCACCTTCCACGGCTATGTCCAGCTGGAGGCGCAGGGCGGCTTCGGCCACCCGCGCGAGGTGCGGCACTCCTGGGCGCGCGGGCTGGCGGCGCTGCATGTGCTGCTCACCCACTGGCCCCCGGCGGAGGAGGACGACCCCGGCGCTGAGCCCGGCGGGAGGCCCGGCGCGGAGCCGGCCGGGGAACGGTCGCGGCAGCCGGGGAGCGCGCGGCTCTCACAGAACACAGAGTAAGGAGCACGGCTGATGTCCACGCCCGAGCCCGGCACCCTCGAAGTGCCCGGCGCCACCCTGTACTTCGAGCGGCGCGGCAGCGGCCCGGTGCTGCTGCTGATCCCCGGCGGGGCCGGCGACGCCGGGGTCTTCGCCGGGCTGGCGCCGCACCTGGCGGACCGGTTCACCGTGCTGGCCCTCGACCCGCGCGGCATGTCCCGGAGCGCCGCGCACGATCCGGACGAGGCGCCCGACGTCGCCGTGTGGAGCGAGGACGCGCACCGGCTGCTGGCCGCGCTCTCGCCGGACCGGGAGGCGTTCGTGCTGGGCACCAGCTCCGGCGCGATCGTCGCCCTTGACCTGCTGGCCCGCCATCCCGAGGGGCTGGCCAGGGTGGTGGCGCACGAGCCGCCGCTGCTGGGGCTGTTGCCCGAGCCCGAGCCGCACCGGGCGCTCTTCGCCGAGGTGCGGGACATCTTCCGGGAGCGGGGCGCGGGGCCGGCGATGGCCAGGTTCGCCGAGGGGCTCGGCGGCGGGCGGGACGCGGGGAACGAGCCGCCGGCGGCCGAGGAACCGACCGAACTGCCGCCGGAAGTGCGGGAGATGACGGAACGGATGGTGGCCAACACGCCGAGGTTCCTGGACGGGGTGCTCGTTCCGTTCAGCGGGAGCACGCCCGACCTGGCCGCGCTGGGGCGCGCGGCCGACCGGCTGGTGCCGGCGGTCGGCCGGGAGTCGAAGGGGCAGGAGCCGCTGAGCGGCCCGGCGACGCGGCTGGCCCAAGCGCTGGGCGTGCCGCTGGCCACGTTCCCCGGCGGCCATCTCGGGGTGGTGGAGCGGCCGGAGGAGTTCGCCGCCGAACTGCTGACCGTGCTGGGCTGAGCGCCGACGGAGACCGGCCGGGCGCCGTGCGGCGCCCGGCCGGCACGCGCGGTCACCAGTGCCCGGCCGGCCCGGCGGGTCACCAGTAGACGACGACCTTGTCGCCCTCGCGCACCTCGTCGAAGAGGGTGGCGATCCCACCCTCGTCCCGGACGTTGACGCAGCCGTGGGAGGCGCCGTTGTACCCGTTGGCGGCGAAGTCCTCCGAGTAGTGCACCGCCTGGCCGCCGTCGAAGAACATCGCGTACGGCATCGGGGAGTCGTAGAGCGTCGAGTGGTGGTGGCGGGACTTCCAGTAGACCTCGAACTCGCCCTCGCGGGTGGGCGTCTCCTCGGCGCCGAAGCGGACGTCGAGCGTCATCTGGACCTCGCCGTCGATCACCCAGGAGAGGGTGTTGCTCGTCTTGGAGACGCACAGGGCCCGGCCCGTGAGGCAGCGCTCGTCCAGCTCGCTCTCCGGCTCGACCTCCGGCACCTCCAGCGGGGGATACATCTCCTCCTCGGTGGGCTGGGTGGTCTGTCCGGTGAGCGCGGTCCAGGTGTCGTCGAAGACCGTGCCGGTGGCCTCGATCCCGGCCGCCGACTGGAACGCGCTGACGGCCGCCGCCGTGACGTCGCCGTAGTAGCCCGTCGGGTTCTCGTCGAAGTGGCCCAGCTGGATCAGGCGGGCCTGCAACTCCCGCACCTGGTCCGAGTTGTCGCCGTACCCCATGACCTGCTGGGGCGGGAACAGCTCGTCCTCGGTCGGGTCGCTGGTGGCCTCGGTGAGCGCCGCCCAGGTGGACTCGGTGACCTCGCCCGTGACGTCGAGGTCCGCCGCCCGCTGGTACTCCGAGACCGCGCCGACCGTGACGTCCCCGTAGTACCCCGTGGGCTGGGCGGTGAAGTGGCCGCGCTGCGCCAGGCGGGCCTGCAACTCCCGCACCTGCTCCGACTCGTCGCCGAAGGCCATCAGCACCTCCTCCGCCGGCTCCTCCGTCTCCCCGCCCGAGCCGTCGTCCGTCTCCTCCGGGCCGGGCTCCTCCTGGGAGGCCGACGGCTCCTCGGGGGCCTCCTGGCCCTGCGCGGTGCAGCCGGTCAACAGCACGCCGGTGGCCGCCAACGCGGCTACGGCGGAGAGCATCGCCCGGCGCGGACCACCGCGCGAGCGCGCGCGGGTGCGCGGAGACATGCGAACGAGCGCGGAGCGCATCAGACTTCCCCCTGGGCTAACGGGACCTCATCGGACCTCACAGATAAAGATGCGCGAAACCGGCGGTTTGTTGCGCCCCAGGCCATAACAATGCGGCCACGTGTGTCGCGGTTCTGTCACCGGCCGGGGGACGGGACCGCCAACACCGGGGGAAACTACCGCAGAAGCCCCCGCACGGTGGCCACCGAATCCGCCTCCGTGGGCGGTTTGTCCTCCCGATAGCGGAGCACGCGGGCAAACCGGAGTGTCACACCCGCCGGGTAGCGTGTCGACCGCTGCACCCCGTCGATCGCCACCTCCACCACCAACTCCGGCCGCACCCGCACCCCCCACGGCTCCTCCGCCACCGCCAGCTCCCGCAGCCGCTCGGTCTGCCAGGCCAGCAGCGCGTCCGTCAGCCCCTTGAACGTCTTGCCCAGCATCACTGGCGCGCCGTCCTCGCCGCGCGCGCCCAGATGCAGATTGGAGAGCGACCCGGCCCGCCGCCCATGGCCCCACTCGGCGCCCAACACCAGCAGCTCCAGGGTGTGCACGGGCTTCACCTTCACCCAGGCCGCGCCCCGCCGGCCCGCGCTGTAGGGCGCGTCCAACGCCTTGACCAGCACGCCCTCGTGGCCGCGCGCCAGCGTCGCCTCGGTGAACGCGTGGGCGGCCGCCCGCTGTTCGGCGTCATCCGGGTCGGCGACCAGCACCCGCCGCACCCGGCGCGGATCGGGCGCGATCCGCCGCAGCTCCGCGTGGCGCTCCTCGGTGGTGCGGTCCAGCAGCTCCCGGCCGTCCACCGTCAACAGGTCGAAGAACACCGGCGAGAGCGGCAGCGCCGCGTGCGCGCCCGCCACGTCCAGCCGGGAGCCCACCCGGCCGGCGACCTCCTGGAACGGGCGCGGCCTGCCCGCCTCGTCCAGCGCGATCACCTCCCCGTCCAACACCGCGCTGTCCACCGCCAACTCCAGCGCGGCGCGCCGCACCTCGGGCAGCCGCTCGGTGATCTCGTCCAGCGTCCTGGTGTAGATCCGCACCGTCTCGCCGTCCCGGTGCACCTGCACCCGGATGCCGTCCAGCTTCTCCTCGACGGCACAGGCGCCCAGCTTGTCCAGCGCCTCGTCCAGCGTGCGGGCGCTCTTCGCCAGCATCGGCAACACCGGCCGCCCCACCCGCAGTCGGAACTCGGCCAGCGCCTCAGGACCGCGCGCCAGCACCGCCTCGGCGACCGCGCCCAGCGAGCCGCCGAGCATCACCGCCCGCCGCACCGCGTCGGGCGGCGAGCCGGCCGCCCCGGCCAGGCCCTCGACGACCAGCGCGTCCAGCGCGCCCTGCCGCAGCTCCCCGCTGATCAGGCCGGTGAGGAACGCCTGTTCCGGCTCGGTCGCCTCGGCCAGCAGCCCGTGCAGCAGCGCCCGCCGCCGCGCCTCGGCGCCGGCGCCGGCGACCCGGCCGATCGCGCCCAGCGTCTCGTCGGTCGCCGCCACCGTCAGGGTGGCCGTGGCGGCCGGCGGCGGGGCGTCGGCCAGCGCCCGCCAGCCCACGCCGAGCTTCCGCTGCGGAAGCCGGCCGGCCAGCCAGGTGGCGACGACGGGCGCCCGTTCCGGCTCGGTCGCGGCGAACAGCCGGGCCAGCGCGGCCACCTTCGCCGACCGCCCGGCGGTGGCCGCGACCTCCCGCCAGGTCCGCGCGACCTCGGCCAGCAGCATGACTCCATGCTGGCCGCTGCCGCCGCCGGCGTCGCGCTGGAAGGGGCCACCCGGGACCGGGCCCGCGCGCGGCGCATGATGCGATGAGGGGCATGGACCTGCTCCGACTGGCCGAGGTGCGGCACGGCTACGGCCGGCGGCCGGTGCTGGACGGCGTCTCGCTCGCGCTGGGCGCCGGCCAGGTCGTCGCCGTGCTGGGGCCCAACGGCGCGGGCAAGTCCACGCTGCTGCGGATCGCCGCCGGCCGGGAGCGGCCCGACGCCGGGACCGTCACCTTCCGGGACGCGCCGGCCGACGAGGACGGCGCCGCGTTCCGCGCCGACGTGGCCTGCGCGCTGGGCCCTGGCGCCCACTATCCGGACCTCACCGTGCGCGAACACCTGCTGCTGGTCGCGCTGGCGCACGGCGTGCCGGACGCGGAGGAACGGGTGGACGCGGCGCTGGGCGAGCACCGACTGGCCGACCACGCCGAGCAGTTCCCCGACGCGCTCTCCGCCGGGCTCGGCCAGCTGCTCTCGCTGGCCGCCACCCGAGTCAGGCCCGCCGAACTGCTGATCCTGGACGAGCCGGAGGCGCACCTGGACGCCGAGGCGCGCGCCGCGCTGGGGGCGCGGCTGCGCGCGCTGGCCGCCGGGGGCGCCGCCGTCCTGCTCGCCACGCACGACCCGGCGCTCGCCGAACGGGCGGGCGCCCGGCGGCTGTCGCTGGCCGACGGCCGGCTGCGGCCGGCGGCGTAGCGGGTGGGTGTTGTGGGCGAGGAGCGGCCCGAGGTCCTGGTGCGGCTGGCCGGGTTCCGCGCCAGGGGGCGCGCGGCGCGCCGGCGGAGCGCGCTGTACGCCGCCTACTGCGCGCTGCTGCTGACCGCCATCTATGTCGTTCCCTACCTGGCGGCGCTGATCGACGCGGCGGCGCGGGAGCGCTGGCACGGCCCGGGCGCCGAGCGGGTGCTCGGGGCCGTGCCGGCCGCGCTGCCGGCGCTGGCGGCGCTCGCGCTGTGCGGCGCGGCCCAACTCGCCGTCTGGCGTGGGCCGGTGCGGCTGCCGGCGGCGGCCGTGCACTGGCTGCTGCCGCAGCCGGTGGACCGGGCGGCGCTGCTGCTGCCCAGGCTGGGGCTGGCGCTGCTGGTGGCGGGGCCCGGCGGCGCCGCGCTCGGCGCGGTGGCGGGGCTCGCGGTGCACGCGGTGGGCGGGGGCGGGCGCCAGGCATGGTCCGCGCCGCTGGCCGGGGCGGGCGGCGGGCTGGCCGTGGGGCTGCTGTCCGTCGCGGCCGGGGTGCTGACCCAGCGGCACCACCCGTGGTTCGGGCGCTCCCCGCTGCGGCCGGCGCTGGCGGCGGTGGCGTGCGCGCTGCTGGCGTGCGCCGGGGGCGCGTTGGCGACGGGCCCGGGCGCCGGCTGGGGCCGGTTCGCGCTCTGGTCGGGGCCCTGGGGCTGGGCGGCGCTGCCCCTCGCGGCCGTGGGGGAACGGGTCTCCGCCGTCGAGGGCGTGCTGGGCGGGGCGTTGGCCGCGCTGGCGGTGGCCGCCGCGCTGGTCGTGGCGCGGCGGGCCACGGTCGGGCTGCCGGCGCGGGTGCTCCGCCAACAGGCCCGGGTGGCCGGGGCGTTCACGGCGGCGCTCTACGGGATCGATCCCCGGTCGGCGCGCGCCGCGTTGAGCGCTCCGCGCCGTACGCGGCGCACGACGGGGCGCGGGTGGCGGGTGCCGCGCGCCCGTTGGCTGTTGGTGCCCTGGCGGGACGCGATCGGGCTGGCCAGGGCGCCGGGCCGGGCCGGGCTCGCGGCGGTGCTGTGGGCGGCGACCGTGGCGCTGGCGGCGCTGCCGCACCGGGCGGCCGGGATGGCGGCGCTGGTCACGGGCTATCTGGCGGCGGCCCAACTCGTCGAGCCGGCCCGGCTGGACGGCGAGAACCGGGAACGCGGCGCGGGCCTGCCCTGGACCCGAGGGGCGCTCGCGCTGCGGCACGCGCTGCTGCCGACGGCGCTGCTGCTGGCGTCGAGCGCCCCGCTGGCCGTCCTCGCGCCGCTTCCCCCGGCGTGGGCGCCGGCGCTGGTGGGCGCGGCGCTGGCCAGCGCGCACCGGGGCGCGTTGCCCGCCTCGATGCTGCTGGGCGCGGAGACCCCGCTGGGCAACTCGGGCCCGATCCAGGCCATGTTCTGGCTGGCCAGGGCGCCGCTGGCGGTTTTCTCCGCGCTGCTTCCGACGGTCCTGTCCGACCGCCTGCCGACCCCGCTCGCCGCCGCCTGGTCGCTGGCCGCCGGCGCCGCGTTCCTGGTCTGGGCCCACCGCACGGCCCGCCGTTCCGACTCGGCCTAGGCCGGACCCGGCGGTCCCCGGCGGTCCCCGGCGGGCTCCGGCGGCGGGCTCCGGCCGCTGAACGACGCGGCTAGCGCAGCAGGTTGAGCGCCGAGAACACCGTGAAGCCGATGATCAGACGTTGGAAGAGCTGCTGCCGGTCGCCCCGTTGCAGCCAGCGGACCAGCAGCCGGCCCAGCAGCGCGCCGAGCAGGACGCCGGGCACCAGCAGCGCGTTGAGGCTCAACGAGTCGACCGTGATCAGCCCCAGGCCGGCGCTGAACGGAACCTTGAAGACATTGACGATCAGGAAGAACCAGGCCGCCGTGCCCAGAAAGGTCAACATCGGAAAGCCGGCCGCCAGCAGATAGACCGCCATCACCGCGCCGCCCGCGTTGGCCACCATCGTGGTGAACCCGGCCAACAGGCCGAAGAGCACCGCCGGCGGCTTGGCCGCGCCCTCCCCGCGCCGCCGCTGCCAGAGGTGCACGGCCACCACCAGCAGCAACACCCCGCCGATGGTGCGGCGCATCACGGTGTCGTCGACCCACGAGACGAACCACGTTCCCACCAGGATGCCGGCGGCCACCGAGGGGAAGAGCCGCAGCAGCGCGCCCCAGTCGGCGTGCCGCCGGTAGACCGCGACGGCCAGCAGGTCGCCGACGATCAGCAGCGGAAGCAGGGCGCCGCTGGACTCCCTCGCCGGCAGCGCCATCGCGAAGAGCGCCACGGTGATCGAGGCGACACCGCCGATCGCCGTCTTCGCCACCCCGACCAGCACGGCCGCCACCGCCAACGCCGCCAGCTCCGCACCGCCCAGACCCATGACCATCGGGCCATCGTCGCAAGGCGCCCGAGGCAGCCCCCGACCGGCCCCGAACACTCCCGGGGCCCGCCGTGCCGGGGCCCGCCGTGCCGGGGCCGGGCCCCCGCCCGACCCCCACCGCGTCGTCACCCGCGCTCAACGAACCGTTCTCGCCCCTTGGCCCGGAGTTCACTTCGCGTATCCCTCGTCGCGGCGGGGAGTTGGCGCACCCCGGCTACGGTCGCTCCGCCCCAGCCCACCGCCGACCACGGGCGGTTTCCGGCCTGTCACCCTCCTCGGCTCCCCGCCGGGGGCCCCTGGACCGGTGGCCCGCCGCCGGCACCGGACGCGGCGTCCCCCCAGGCAACCCGAGACCGACGAGACCCGACGAGGGGAACCACCCGAGCGACATGCCGACCAACACGCCAACCGACACCGCAGCCGACGCCTCAACCGACGCCTCAACCGACACGTCAACCGACGCCGGCGCCCCGGCCGCCGGGGAGCCGGCCGCCGGGGAGCCGGCCGAGGCGAGCGCCACCGAGCCAACGCCAACACCCGCGGCAACGGCAACACCCGCGCCGGCCCCCGGGTCGGCGACGACGCCCGGGGCCGCGCCCGCGCCCAAGGAGGCGCGGGAACACCGCTTCGACATCGACCTGTTGCGCCTGATCGCCTCCTGCGCGGTGATCGTCACCCACACCTGCGCCGCCCTGATCCACGCCGTCGACCAGCAGCGTTCCGCCGGCGAACCGGTGTACTGGGCCGGCTTCGTGGGCGACTCCGCCACCTCCTTCGCCGTCCCGGTGTTCTTCGCGATAGCCGGCTGGGCGGTGGTGGCCGGCGCCCCGCCCAAGACCAGCGGCCGACTGTGGCAGCGGCTGATCCGCAACACCGTCCCGATGTTCGTCTGGACCGCGCTCTACCTGGCCTGGGCCTGGGCGCGCGACCGCAACGAGGACCCGATCGTCGACCTCGCGGTGGACTCCCTCTTCGACTCGGTGCAGCCCGCCTACCACCTGTGGTTCATGTACGCCTACCTGCCCATCGTGGTGATGCTGGGCTTCGTGGTGCTGCTGCGCGCCGGGCAACGCCCCTGGGGGCTCGGCCTGTTGCTGCTGGCGCTGGCCGGGCTCGGCCCGGCGCTGACCACCGTGCACGAGGTCACCGGCTGGGAGACGCCCCGGGTCGGCTGGGGCTTCGGCACCTACTCGGTGATCTACGCGATCGGCGGCGCTTTCCTGCTCTCCGCCGCCCGGCCGGTCCCGAGGCGCTGGCGCTGGCCGCTGGTCGGCACCGCGCTGGCGGCGGTCGCCGGGATCGTCTGGTACAACACGGACATCCACTATGTGATCCCCAACGCCCACCCGTTCGTCGCGGTGTTGAGCGCCTGCGTGATCCTGCTGCTGGTCCGCGTCCGGGTCCCGGAACGCCGCCGCGCGCTGGTCAATCGGCTCGCCAACGCGGCGCTCGGCGCCTATCTGGTGCACGTCATCCTGGTCGAGGAGCTGGTGGACCGCTATGTGGAGCCCGACCTCTCCGTCGGGCAGGTCGCGCTCTTCCTGCCGGCGATGCTGGCGGTGACCGTCGGCATCTCCTATGCGGCGAGCCTCCTCTGGGGCCGCCTCGGGCTGCGCCGCTACCTCGGCTGAGCGCCGGGCGCGCCCCACGCTTACACACACGCCGGCGCCCGCGCCCCCCTTCGCGAGGGGCGCGGGCGCCGGCGCTCGTTCGTTCGGCCGGCGCGCGCCCGCTCGGCCGGCGCGCGGCCAGTCAACGCGCGCCCGGCGCGCGCCCGTTCAATACGCGCCCGGCCGGCGGTCGTTCACCGCGCGCCCGGCCGGCGCGCGGTCACCGCTTGGCGCGGGTCGCCTTGCGCACGCGCCGGGCGACGCGGAGCGCGGCGGCGCTGCCCGGGAGCTGCCGGGCCAGATGGGAGCCGAAGCCGCCGGGCAGCGCGAGCGCGGTGAGCCGGGCCCGCTTGAAGTACCGCTGGGTCGACGGCCCCAACTCGGCGGCCAGCCACCGCTCGGCGTCGGCGCGCAGCGTCGGGTTGGTCTTGGCCTGCATACAGTAGCCAACGGTCCGCATCAGCGGCGCCACGTTCCCGGCCAACTCCGACCGGTCGGTGATCACTTCGCCCTTCTGCGCCACCTCCAGATCCGGCAGCAGCGCGTCGACCAGCGTCAACGGGATGCGGTTGCTGTTCTGGTACGGGGTGATCCGCTCCAGCAGCGGCTCGGTGCCGACCCGCGCCACCGGCAGCCCGTAGTAGACCGACGCGGTGAGCAGCGCGGTCGAGAAGCAGCCGACGACCAGCCCGGGCCGGTGGTGCGCGAAGACCGACTCGGCGAGCATGGGCGTGTCCAGCACGGTCAGCCGGACGCCGGCCTCCGCCGCCGCCTTCTCCAACACCCGCGAGTACTGGGCCGGCGCCGTCGGGTGCGGCTTGAACACCACGGAACGGAAGCCGGCGACGGCCGCGCCGCGCAACATCCGCTCGTGGAGCGCCTCCTCCTCGGCCTGGGTGAGGATGTCGAGCGCCGCCAGATACTGGCCGAGCAGCACCGCCGGGCGTTCGACGCCCAACTCGCCGGCCGGCTTGGGGGTCGCCCGGGTGATCTCGTCGAGCACCGTGCGGAAGGCGTCGTTGGGCACCGTCTCGGCCGGGGTGCCGTGCTCGGCGAGCAGCAGCGGGCGCAGCCCGGGCACCAGGTCGAGATGGAGCAGCCGGCGCAGGCGGCAGGCGGTGGTGACCGGCAGCCGGTCCCGGGTCGGTCCGTAGCTCATCAGCCCGTCCGCGTACACATGGATGTCCGCGTCGGAGAAGATCGTCGCCAGCGCGGCGGCCGGCACCGCGTGCACCGACTCCACCACCAGCTCGACGGGCCCCTCGCCCAGGTCCCAGTAGCGGCGCAGCAGCCGCTGCCAGAGCGGGGCGTCGCGGTCCAGCGGGCGCCAGTCGCCTGGGTGGAACGGGCGGATCGCCTCGTTCCAGTCCAGCACCCGGTCGAAGCGGGCGGAGACCGCGTCCCAACCGGCCATCTCCGGCAGGCCGGTGGCGGTCTCGGGGACGGCGGCGTTGTTGGAGACCAGCAGCACCCGCTCGGCCGTGCCGCGCGGGCCGAAGAGGCCGGCGTCCAGCGCGGCGGCCAGGGTGGCGGCGCCGTAGAGCGTCGAGACCTCGAAGAGCTGGGTGCGCCGCGCGCGCCCGCCGGTGCCGCGCCTCATGCCATGACCGCCTTCCGGTTCCGGCCGGCCAGGCGCCGCAGCACCCGGCCGCGTTCCTCGCCCATCGCCGTCAGCGTGCGTTCCAACAGGTCGGGCGGGAAGCGGTGCAGCGCCGCCGACGCCTCCCGCTTGAACCGCCGGGCCGCCGCCGGCTCGTAGCCGTCCACGTTGGCGGCGTGGAACGCGATCATCGCGCAGTAGGTGCGGACGATCTTCGGCAGGAAACGTTCCGCCTCCCGGTCCTCGACCACGTCGGCGAGTATCCGGTCGTGGGCGGGGAGGAAGTCCAACTGCCGCTCGTCCTTGATCTGGGTCAGGGAGGTGGTGACGCCGCGCCGGTAGAAGACGCCGAGCAGGCCGACCGTGGCCATGCTGCGCGCGCGCAGATGCGTCTGCCAGGTGAACAACCGGTCCTCGGCGGTGCGCAGCCCCGTCTCGAAGCGCAGCCCGCGCTCCTCCAGCAGCGAGCGGCGGAAGATCCCGGCCCAGACGAACGGGTAGTCGACCATCGTCTTGCGGTCGGCCGGGCCGATCGCGTCCCTGGGGTCGAAGACGACGTCCCGGCGCGGGGAGGGCGCGCGCACCACCGTGCGCCGGCGCGCGGTCGACTGCACATGGTCGGTGCGCACCAGATCGCAGTCCAACTCCTCGATGGCCTCGACGAGTTGGTCCAGGTAGCCGGGGGCGTACCAGTCGTCGCCGTCGAGGAACGTGACGTACTCCCCGTTGGCCGCTTCGATGCCCGTGTTGCGGGCCTGGGAGATGCCCCGGTTGGTCTCGTGCCTGATCACTCTGGACCGTGCCAGCTCCCCCTCCGCCCGGCCGAGGATCTCCCCCGTGGCGTCGACGGAACGGTCATCGACCAGGATGAACTCCGTCTCGGGGCCGGCGTTCCTGGCCAGTCCGCGCAGGGTGGTGGGCAGGAAATCCTGCACGTTGTGGCAGGCGACGATGACAGAAAGTTTTGGCACCAGGTTTCCAGAAGCCGTAGGCAGAGTCCATGCGACGGTAAACACCTGATCAGCGGTCCAGGGTAAGGGGAGATGACCCGGTGGTGAACCATGTGTGTACGCTCGGTGAGTCACCGCATTTCCGCTGGTCAGCGGCGTCCCGACGGGGTAGGGGCGCGGGGCGTCTGGGTGCTGGCTAACGGGCCCGGTCTAACGGGGGCCTGGGCTAACGGGGGCCTGGGCTAACGGGGGCCTGGGCTAACGGGGTGCGGTCTTACGGGGTGCGGCGCGGGGTGGGTCGGGGAGCGTCGGGCCCCGCTGGCAGCGCGGACACCAGTAGGTGGGGCGCTCCCGGCCGGGCTCGCCGTGCGCGTCGGCGACCACCCGGATCGGGGTGCCGCAGACCAGGCAGGGCTGGCGGGCCCGGCCGTAGACATGGAGCCGGGCCCGGCGCTCGCCGGGCGGGGTGGTGATCCGGTCGAAGCGCTCGCGGTTGAGGGCCAGCAGCCGGGCCGCCTCGTCCACCAGGCGTGGGAGGGCCTCCGCCACGGGCGGCTCCCCGACCGGGGTCCAGGGGGTGAGGCGGGCGAGGAAGCACAGTTCGGCCATGTAGACATTGCCGATGCCGGCCAGGTTCCGCTGGTCGAGCAGGGCGTCCCCGAGCGGCCGCTCGGGCGCGGCGCGCAGCCGGGCGAGCGCCTCGTCCGGGTCCCAGTCGGGACCCAGGAGGTCGGGGCCGAGATGGCCGACGACCGTGGACTCCCGGGCGGTGCGCAGCAGTTCGAGCACGGGGAGCCGGTAGCCGACGGCCGTGTTCTCCTCGGTGCCGAGGATGGCCCTGATCTGGTGGGCCGGGCCGCCGCGCCAGCGCTCGCCGGGCGCGAAGACCCGCCAGGCGCCGTCCATCCGCAGATGGGAGTGGAGGGTGAGGCCGCCCTCGACGCGGGTGAGGAGATGCTTGCCCCGGGGCACCACCTCGACCACGGCGCGGCCCCGCAGGTCGACGGTGGCCAGCCGGGGAACGCGCAGGTCCGAGCGGACCAGCGTCCGCCCGGCGAGGCCGCCGTGCAGCCGCCGGGCCGTCAACCACACGGTGTCTCCCTCGGGCACCCCTCCATGATGCGCCTCGCCTCGGGCCGGCGGGCCGCCTCGGGCCAGCGGGGCGCCTCGGGCCGGCGGGGCGCCTCGGGCCGGCGGGCCCAGCGGGGAGTCGGGCCTGCTGGGCCGCTTGGGTCGGGGCCCGGCGGGGAGGGGCCGCCGGCCCGGGCCGCCGGGGCGGTCCCGGGAGCGGGGCGCCTCGGGCCGGCGGGGCGAGCGGGGCGGTCCCGGGGCGGGCGCGGCTGGGCCCCGGGCCCCGGGCGGGCTGGGCGAGCGGGGAGGGTGGCCGGGCGGACTGGCCGAGAGGGGCGCCGGCCAAGAGCGGACCGGGCGCGGCCGGGCCCCTGCGGGCCCGGGGGCCTCGGGGCCGGCAGGCCCGGCGGGGCGCCTCGGGCGGCGGGCCGAGCGGGGCAGCCGGCCGAGTGGGGCGGCGGGGCGAGCGGGGTGCGGCCCGGAGCGGGCCGGGTGCGGCCGGGTCCCGGCGGGCGCGGCCCGGTCCCGGGCCGGCCGATCCGGTGGGGAGGGCGGGGCCCCGGCGGGAACGGGTTTGACGGAGACCGGTGGCGTCCCGGGTCCACCGTCCAGGTCGGCCGACCTGGACGGTGGACCCGGCAGCCAGCGGAGGCACGGCGGGCGGAGTGCGGGCCGGCGGGAGGTCCATGGGCTGGGCGAGCCGGCAGGTCGAGCGGGGAGTCGGGCCTGCGGGCCCGCCGGGGCCCGGCTGGTGTGACCGGGGCGGTCGTACCGCACGGGGGCTCCCATCGAGCCAACGTATCGGGGACCGGGGCAACCCCGGGAGCGCAGGGGCGGGGGGAGGCGCCGCCGGGCCCGGGAGGGGGAAGCCGCCGGAGGCGCGGCGGTTGGGCCACCAGGCCGGGACCCGCCGGGCCGGCCCGGCCAGGGCAACCGTTCAGGCCGGCCCGGCCGGGGAGCCCCGGTCAGGGCATGGGTCAGGCCAGCGTGACCAGCAGCACGATGCCTATCGCTATCAGCGCCAGGGAGAGGTAGCCCATGACCAGCCCGCCCAGCGCCATGCCGTCGCCGGTCTCGCCGGTGCGGCGGATCGTCGCCCTGGCCCGATGGCCGAGGATCACGGCGGGGATGGCGGTCAGGCCGTAGGTGAAGAAGCAGGAGATGCCGCAGACCATCGCGGCCACCGCGTTGCCGTTGGTCTGGGGCGGCGGCGGGAAGGGCATCGGCCGTGGCGCGTGGTAGATCGGGCGCGGGCCGCCGGGGACCGGCCCGTAGGCCGGCGGGCGGTGGATGACCACGGACGGCATGATGGGTGGCCCGAACGTGGTCGGCGCGTACGGGCTGACCGGTCCTGGCACCGGGCCCTGGGGCAGGTCGGCGAGCAGGGGCTGGATCTCGGCGTAGGTGCTGGTCTCGTGGAGGCGGCGAACCCGGTCGTCGAACTCGTCCTTGGTCAGGCGGCCTTCGGCGAAGCCGGCCTTGAGCACATCGGCGGCGCGTTCCCGATCGCTGTCCGAGGCACGCATATAGCCCTGCTGCTCGGGCGGCCCGCCCTGCCAGTTCTGCATCGACATCTGCACCCTCCCCAGTCACGCCGGCTCGAAGCACCCGCCACCACGCCGTCGACGACGGTGCCCCGTCGGAACCGGCCGTTCCCCTGAACTGACGACGCCCGGGACGTCCCGAAGGTTCCCGCGCCGGCGGCCGGCGAACTGTCCGTGCCCGCGCTATCCATGCTGGCGCACCGGGGGAGTTCCGTCCACCGGCTTCACCAGGCGCGGGCGCACCAGGGCGGGAAACGGCCGGCGCCGGGGACGGGCGCGGGCGCGGGGGTTCGCCGGGTCAGCCGTGGCGCGGGGCGGAACGGACCGGGTCGGTGATGCCGCCCGGACACGCCAACGCCTCGATGTCCCAACCGGCTTGGCGCGCCCCGGCCTGGTACGCGCTCTCGTAGAAGCGGAGCGCGGCGGCCCTGGCGTCGCCCTGGGCCCGGGCGTCGTCGAGGGTGAGGACCGCGAGATGGCCGTTGGCCTCCCGGGTGACCCATCGTGCGGGGTCGGGGGCCAGCGGCTCCTTGGCGAGGCTCGCCGGCTCGGGCGCGGTGTAGGCGTAGAACGCGGGCTCCGGCACGGTCTCGTCGCCGAACCAGAAGCCGAAGCTGATCACCTCGCGCGAGTACGCCTCGCGCGCCACCCGGCTGACCTCGGGCGCCTGGTCGATCCGGCGTTCCCCAAAGCGGGTGTGGGCGATGTCCATGGTGTGCCAGAAGTGGTGAACGGGGCTGACCTTGCCGGAGAACCGGGCCGCGAACTCCTCCAGCAGCAGGTTCACCTGGCTCAACAGCCGCCAGTAGCGGCCGACCTGGGCGCGGTCGTAGGCGCGGTGCTCGGTGTCCTGGTCGAAGGGGCGGTCCAGGTCGGGCAGGTCGAACGGGTGCGGCTGGTCGATCTCCACCCGCACGCCGAGGTCGCCGAGCCCGGCCAGGACCCGCCGGTAGAAGTCGGCGACCGACTCGCCGGCCAGCGGAAACGAGAGCTGCCGGCCGTCGAGGGTGGCGATCAGCAGGACGTGCGCGACCAGGTCGAAGTCGATGGTGAAGATCGGGTTCCCGTCCACCTGGCCCATGGGCCGCGTGGTCAGGCCCCGGCCGGTGACGTGGAAGGGGACGTTCCACCAGTGGTTGCGCTGCGGGCTGGCGGCCAACCTGATCTTGCCCACCACCTGGAGGAGCCGGTGCAGGGTCTCCTTGGTCTCGGCCCAGTCGTCGAGGGGGAGGGAGGCGAAGGGCTCGTCGGCCGGCCCGGCCGTCCCGGCCCGTCGCGTTTCGGTCGTTGTCACCACCACCGGCACCTCCCGCCTGTCGCACCTCTCCCCTCAGACTGGCCGCGCCCACCACCGACCGCACCCCCAACACCCCCAACCGGTGCCCCCGCCGCCCCCGCCGCCCATGCCGCGATCAGGGTCCCGGCCCCCGGCCGGGCAGGAGGCGCGGCCCCGAAGGGGCGCCCGCGCACCGCCGCCTCCCCGGCCGGGAACGGCACCCCGACGGGCCCCGGCGCGCTCCCGCCCGGGGCAGCGGCCCGGGCAGCGCGGAGCGCCGGCCCGGCGCCGGTGTGCCGGCGGGCCGGCGGGCACCGGGCGGGGCCGCGTCCAGCGGACCGGCCGCGCCTCCCGGGACGGGAACGCCTCGTGGGCGTGACCGCGCAGCGGAACGGTGCGCCGCGGAGGGCGAACGAACCCACCCCGCGCGGCGAAACGCGACCCACAACGCCGACCCACCCGGCGGATGGCCGCGGCGGCAAGACGCTCGCGGGAACGTGCCCCTCCCGGGCGCGGGCTCGCCCGCGAGCGGACCCACCGGCCGCCGGGCCGACCCCCGCGCCGGACCCGTGGGCAACCACCCCGCGCCGTCGCGGCCGCCAGGCCGCCGGGCCGCCCGGCGGCGCGGCAACGCGCGGCGGCCCGCCGCGTTACCAGATCGGTCGCAGCGGAGGCAGCGCCTCGTCGGTCATGCCGTGGATCAGACGCGTCAACTCCCCGCGCAGCGTGTCGAGATCATCCCGCCCCGCAAGCTGTGCCGCCTCCGCCTCCAGTTCCCGCAGGATGCCCCCGGCCACCTCCAGATGGCGCACCGCCGCTTCGGTGAGCACCACCAACCTGCGCCGGCCGCCGGCCGGATGCGCCTCGCGCCGGACATAGCCGCGCTGCTCCAACTCCTTGACCAGTTGCCCCGCCGCCTGCTTGGTGACGCCGAGGCGCTCGGCCAACTCGCTGCTGGTGGCCCCGTGCCCCCGAAGGGCCTGGAAGGCCATCCCATGCACGGGGCGCAGCTCGGCGTACCCGACCTCGGCGAGGCGACGGCTGAACTCGTTGAGCAGCAACTGAAATCCCATGCCCAACAGAAAGACCAGCTCGAACCGCGCCAGAGGGTCCTCGACACCTCCGCCCGCAGGACGATCCACACGTTCCTCAGGTTGGCCTTCTCCATCCACGGGGACATGGTGGCATCTCGCGAGTAAAGCTGCTTTACTGACGCAAGAGTAAATCAACTTTACTCACCGCCCTTCCCGGGGTGCCGGCTCACGGCCCGCTCCACCAACTCACCACCCGGGGCCCGTCAGATGAGGCCCCTCATCCCTCCCTTCCTCCCCTCCAAGGAGAACCGAACGATGCATGTCATCACCGCGCCCACTGACCCCGTCACGACCCCGGGCGCCACCATGACCACCCTCGCCTCGCCCAGTCTGGGAAGTGCCGAACTCAGCACCTGGCGCGTGGAGATGGCTCCGAACGCCTCTGGTCCCGAGCACACCATCGACCGCGAGCAGGTATGGATGCTGACCCGGGGAACCCTGGAGATCACCGCCGAGGGCGCCACCCACACCGCGCGGGCGGGGCAGACCGTCGTCCTGCCGGCGGGGGTGGCCCGCCAGGTGAACTGCCCGTCCGACGAACCCGCCGAGGCCCTGGTCGCCATGGCCGCCGACGGCCGGGCCGCCATCTCGGGCGACGCCACGAGCCGCCCCGTCCCCTGGGCGCGGTGACGCGCCAACTACCCGGTCGGGGTGGGTATTCGCTCCGCCGACCGCCCGGCGCGGCCTCGCCCCGACGACGGTCCGTCTGTCGCGAGCCCCGCCGCGAGCCCCGCCGCGAACTTCGGCGCGAGGGCGACGCACAGGAGCAGCGCGAAGGCCGTGAGCGCCGCGAGAGAGCGCTGGTTGTTGAACGCCTCCCAACGGGCCAGCTGCTCGGCGTGGTCCGGCGGCGGACCGGTCGTCACCCAGTCCCTGATCCGGCCGTTGATCGGGACGTTGCCCAGCCGGGTGATCAGCAGGGACGCCACCGCGAGCGCCGTGGCCGCGCCGGCCAACAGCCGGGCGCGGCCCCGGGAGAGCGCGGTGACCGCGAGCGCCGCCATCACCGTGGCGACCATGGCGGACTGCATCACCACGCTGTTGGCCCGCATCAGCTCGGCATGGAAGGAGAGCCGCAGCTCAAGCGGAACCTCGCGGAAGGTCGGGGCCACACTGAGCGCGCCATAGCCGAAGGCCCCGGCCAACAGCCCCGAGCAGAGCACCGCGACGCCGCGCAGCCAACGCGACCAGCGGGCCAGCCGTTCCCCCGTCATCGGTCACCCTCCGACGCCCTCGTGGCCCCGGCGGACACCGCCCCCGCCCCGGCGGACACCGCCCCCGTCTCGGTGGGCGGCGCAAGCCGATACCCGTGCCGCGCCAGCCGCTCCCGCAACGCGGCGGCGTCCACCGGGCGTTCGCCGATGATCGTGAGCAGGTCGGCCTGGACGTCGACCGCAACGGCCAGCACCCCTTCGAGACCACGAACCTCGCCGTCGACCACTCGGGCACAGCGCCGGCAGGCCATGCCGACCACCCGGAACTCCTCGATCACGGCCGGGACTTCGGCGCTCATCGGGTCACCTCCCGGGTGAGGCCGTGGCTCCGGAGCAGCCGACCGTCCGGCCCCCACTCCCCGAGCATCATCACGTCGATCGCCGAGGCGCCGCCGCCCGCACCGCCCGCCGAGCCCGTCCCCGCCTCGCCCGGAGCGCTCCGGGACGACGACGGACCAGCCCGCTGGCCCGAGGGCCCGTCAGGCGCGAGGTGAATCGTGAACCTGGCCGCCATCCGCGCGCCGTCGGCCAGCGCCTCGTGCACCTCGAACCGGGGCGCGGCCCGAGACCGCAACATGAGCCGCACCGGGCCCAGATGGGCCAGCAGCTTCGCCCGGTCCAGCCGGATGCCGTCCGAGACCTCCACGCACTCCGGCGCGAAGAACCGGTCGGCCACCGCCGCCAGGTCGGCGTCGTCCGCGACGATCGCGCGATTCAACGAGGTGTAGAAGTCCACCAGGAACCGCTCCGGCACCACTCCACCCATGACGTCCATCGATCCGCCCCTCCCGACGCGCGCCCCCGGCGCTCGCCTTATCTTTGACACTCCTGTAAGGTATCTCGCGACAGCAACTTTGACAAGGGTGTAAGAGATGTTGGATGAACAGACTTCCACCCGCCGGCGCAGAGCCGACGCGGAGCGCAGTCGCACGGCGATCCTGGAGGCCGCCGTCTCCGTCCTGGCCGAGCGGCCGGACGCCAGCGTCGCCGCGATCGGGCGCGCCGCCGGCGTCACCCGCCAGACGGTCTACGCCCATTTCCCGTCGCGCCGCGCCCTGTTGAACGCGGTGTTGGACCGCGCCGCCGAGGAGTCCGTCGCGGCGATGGACGCGGCCGAGCAGGGCGCGGACTCGGCCCTGGAGGCGCTGCGGCGGATGATGGACGCCAGCTGGCGCGCGGCGGAGAGCTATCCGTCCCTCGCCGAGGTCGCCGCCGAGGCGGCCGAGGCCGAGGGCTCGGAGGAGGATGCGCGGCGGCACCTCCCGTTGCTGGAGCGGCTGGTCGCCCTGATCGAACGCGGCCAGCGCACCGGCGAGTTCGCCCCCGACCCCCCGGCCCCCTGGCTGGCCTCCGCCGCCATCGCGCTGGCCCACGCGGCGGCCAGGGAGGCGAGCGCCGGGCAGTTCACCCCGACCGAGTCACTGGCCGCCCTCCACGTCGGGCTGGCCCGGCTGCTGACCGCCCGCGATCATGCCTGACCGCCCGGCGACTCCGAACGACCGCCCGGCGATCACGGCTGGCCGCCCGGCCCGTGGCCCCGCCGGCCGGACCGGCGCGGTCACCGGCCGGGGCGGGGCACCCACCGGCCGGGCCGCCGCGCCTCCCGCTCGTTCACCGCGCCGTGGCCCCGCTGGCCGCGCGCCAGGTTTCGGCGAGCGCCTCGGGGGCGTCGGCGTGACAGCGGATGAGGCGGGCCGTCGCGGGGCGGCCCAGGGGGCGGTGGAAGGTGACGGGGGCGGTGAGTTCCACGGTCAGGGTGGTCTGGCCGGCGACGGCCAGGTCGGCGGTGCCCGTCTCGGGGTCCAGGGCGAGCAGCCCGCCCGAGCGGAAGCGGCGGCTGACCCGCACGTCCGAGACCTGCTCGGCCGGCACCCGGATGTCGACCAGCGCGCCATAGCGCAGCCGCAACGAGCCGTCGGCGCCCACCAGATGGGGCCGGACCACACAGGAGAGGCGGAGTTCCACGGCGAGGAACGTTCCCCACACCCCCAGCACCAGCAGGATCGCGTGCACCAGGGGCCAGGGGATCAGGAGAGCCAGCGCCACCGTCTCCACCACCGAGACGGTCAACATGATCCAGAAGAGAGGGGACTCGGCCTGCGCATAGCCGAACGCCCGGTCCCCCGCGCGCCGTCCGTGTGGGCCCCGGCGCAGCAGCCAGCGCACCAGGCAGCGGAGGAGGAGCAGTTGGTGCCGGGCCAGCCGGCGCGCGCCCCGCCAGGCCGCGCCTGCCGAGCCGGCCTCCGCCGGCTCGACCACGCCCTCGGAACGCACCGCCTCAGCCGGCTCCGCCGAACCGGCCGCACCGGTCGGCCCCGACGAACCGGCCGTCCCCGACGAACCGGCCGTCCCCGCCGGCCCCACCGTCCCCGCCGGCTCCGCGGAGCCGGCCGAGCCGGCCGGCTCCGCCGGTCGCGCCGCGCTCATTGGGCCCGCTCCGCGAGCAGCCGCATGGCCCGGCGGATGACGGCGCCCTGCGCCGGGCTGTGGTCGGCGAAGAACGCCTCGGCGAACGGGCCGGTCGGCTCGGACGGTTCGACGTCCCCGGCCAGCCGCACCACCGCATCCGGCACGATCTCCGCGATGGCCACGGCAAGGGGCTCCACCCGTGGGTCGTCCTCGGCGGCATCGGCCAGCGCGTCGAGCCGCTCGTAGATCCGGTAGGCCGCCTCCATCGCCGCCGGGTCGTCGCCGAAGGCACCGGCCAGCCCGGTCAGCCAGGGCTCGTCGGCCTCGTCACCCGCCGTTCCCTCCAGCAGCGTCATCAACTCCCGCTCCCGGACCGCCGAGGCCGGCTCGGGCCCGGTCAGCCCGGTGGCCGTCTGGCGCATCCGGCGGAAGAGCGCGGCGAGTTCGGGCGAGACCGGCCCCTCGGCCGGCAACTCCTCGTGCCGGCCCGCCTCCGCCAGCAGCTCGGCCACCCGGGCGCGGCGCAGCCGGATCGCGGTCTCCTGGCGGGCGAGTTCGGCGTCGAGTTCGGTCAGCACCTCGCGCAGCTCGACGCCGCTGTCGTCGGCGAGCACGTCGCGGACGTCGTCCAGGCTCAGCCCGAGCGCGGTCAGCCGCCGCACCCGCACCACGCGGTAGGCGTCGCGCAGTCCGTAGACCCGGTAGCCGCCGGCGGTGCGGCGCGGTTCGGGCAGCAGCCCGATGTGGTGGTAGTGCCGCACGGTCCGTGGGGTGACCCCGGCCAGCGCGGCCAGCTCTCCGATGCGCATGGCCCCAGTAGAGACGTTGCCGTCGCGTCAGGGTCAAGCGCCGCGCCCGGGCTCTCCCACCGCCGGTTCGCGCCGTTTCGCGCCGGTTCGCGACGGTTCGCCCACGGGCCGTGCCCCGCCCGCTCCGGACCGAGGAGTACCCCCCCGCGAACTTCCGGGCGGAGGACCGGCGTTGACGAGCCGCCTCGTGGCCCGGAGCCCTCGGGGAGCGGCCGCTCCCCGAGGGCTCTCCGTTGCGGAATAATCGCTTCGACGGCACGAGGGGGGCTGCACGGTGGGCAAGGAGATCCAGGACTGGTTGGCGCAACGCAAGGCCGCGTTCCGAGGGGCGCCCTACCGGGACGCCAGCATGGCGATGTGCGCGCTGGTCGCCACGGCCGACGGGTCCGTTCACCCGGCCGAACGCAAGCGCGTCGAGTCGTTGATCGCGGGGCACGAACGGCTCAAGCACTTCCCGCCGGACCAGCTGCTCCGCCTCTTCAACCGGCACATCGACCGGCTCAGCGGTGACTTCCGGCGGGCCAGGGGCGGGGTGCTGCGGGAGATCGCCAAGGTCAGGGACCATCCGGCGCTGGCCAGGGCCGTGATCCGCACCGGCGTGGTGATCGCCGGCGCCGACGGGCACTACGCGCACGCCGAGCGCCAGGTGATCCACGAGGTCTGCGAACTGCTCAACGTCTCGCCCACCGAGTTCGGCCCCTGATCATCTCCGCTGCCGACCCGTTCGCTTCTGCACTAGGTTGACGACTTCGGTAACTCGGCTGCGACCAGGGGGAGATCGAGTGCGGCAGGGCATGGTCGTCGGTGATCGCTACCGCGTTGAACGCCTGCTGGGCAGGGGTGGCTTGGGCGAGGTCTGGGAGGCGGAGGACCGCACCCTCGGCCGCCGGGTCGCGGTCAAGTTCGTCACCGGGGGGTGGGACCACCCGGAGGCGGCGCGGCGGTTCGCCCGCGAGGCCCGCACGTTGGCGGCGTTGCGCCACGGCGGAATCGTCACCGTGCACGACGCGGGCGCGGCCGACGGCGCGGCCGACGGCGAGGGCGAGGGGGACGAACCCCTGCCGTACCTCGTGATGGAGCTACTGGACGGCGCCACCTGGGAGTTCGCCGCCGTGGCATCCGTCGAGGCCACCGGCGCGCGGGTGGCGGAGGCGCTCGCCGCCGTGCACGCGGCCAACATCGTGCACCGCGACGTCAAGCCCGCCAACATCATGATCTGCGCGGACGGGCGCACCGTGCTGATGGACTTCGGCATCGCCCGCGACGACGACTCGCTCACCCGCACCGCCACCGCCACCGGCCACTACTTCGGCACGCCCGCCTACATGGCGCCGGAACAGCTCCAGGGCCGGGCCGCCACATCCGCCTCGGACATGTACGCGCTGGGCATCGTCCTGGTGGAGAAGCTGACCGGACACCGGCTGCCGGTCGGGCAGTTGATGCCGCAGGTGCGGGCCTCGCTCCCCGAGCCGCTGCGGACCCTGCTCGAACGGATGACCTCCGCCCAACAGGAGCAGCGGCCCACCGCCACCGAGTGCGCCGCCCAACTCCGGGCGCTCGCCGGCTCGAAGGCGTCGCGGCGCCCGCGCGGGCCGCGCACGCCCACGGCGCGCGTGACGGTGCCCGCGCCGGGGAGCCCCGGGCGGCCGGGAAGCCCGGGGCGGCGGGCCTGGTCGCAACGGCTCGCCCCGCCGGTGGTCTTGCTGGTGCTCTACGCGCTGGTGCTGTCCCGGCCCGGGTTCCAGACCGGGAGGCACGTGTACGAGACCGTCTTCGAGTCGTTCGCCAAGCCGCCGTACTACGTCTGGATACGGGACATCGACGGGGAGTCCACCCTGACCTGGGGGGCGGTCACCTCGGTCGGCGCCGTCCTCGGGCTGGCGGCGGTGCTGACCGCGACGGCGCTCCTCGACTCCCGCTTCGGGCCGCGTGCCCGCGCCGCCGGCTATGCGGGGGCGGCGCTCGCCGTGCTGTGCCTCGCCTGGCGGGCGACGTCCAGCCCGCCGTACTTCGACGGCGAGCCGGAGCCGCTGCGCTACGGGATGTGGCTGTTCTACCTGCTCACGGCGTTGACCCTCGCGGCCTTCGCCCACCGCGACCTCACCGCCCGCCGGACGGGCGCCGGCGCACCCTGACGGCGCGCCCCGCCAAGGCCCGCGCCGCCCGCCGAGGCCCCGCGCCGCCCGCCAAGGCCCGCGCCCCTGGAGCGCCCGGCGCGCCCCGCGCCCCCCGGCGGCGCGCCGGGGCCCGCCCCCCAACCCCAGCGAGCCGCAGGCTACTTCGGCTTGCGCAGCGACAGGTGCAGCTCGCGCAGCCGCGCCTCGCTGACCTCGTTGGGCGCGCCCATCAGCAGGTCCTGCGCGTTGCCGTTGAGCGGGAACGCGATCGTCTCGCGGATGTTGGGCTCGTCGGCCAGCAGCATCACGATCCGGTCCACGCCGGGCGCGATCCCGCCGTGCGGGGGCGCGCCGTAGTGGAAGGCGCGGAGCATCCCGCCGAACTCGCGCTCCACCTCCTCGCGGGAGTAGCCGGCGATCTCGAACGCGCGGTACATGATCTCCGGCTCGTGGTTCCTGATCGCGCCGGAGGACAGCTCGATGCCGTTGCAGACGATGTCATACTGCCAGGCCAGCACGTCCAACGGGTCCTGCTTGTCGAGCGCTTCGAGGCCGCCCTGCGGCATGGAGAACGGGTTGTGCGAGAACTCGATCGCGCCGGTGTCCTCGTTCCGCTCGTACATCGGGAAGTCCACGATCCAGCAGAAGCGGAACACGTTCTGCTCGAAGTGGCCGGCCCGCTTGGCGGCCTCGACGCGGACCGCGCCCATGATCTTCGACACCTCGTCGAAGGCGCCGGCGCCGAAAAAGATCGCGGTGCCGGGGCCGGCGGCCAGCCGCTCGGTGAGCGCGGCCACGTTCTCCTCGGTGAGGAACTTCGCGATGGGCCCTGTGAGTTGGCCCTCCTCGCCGACCCGCACCCAGGCCAGGCCCTGCGCGCCCTGCGCGACGGCGAACTCGCCGAGCTGGTCGAAGAACTTCCTCGGCTGCGCGGCGGTGTCCGGCACGGCCAGCGCGCGCACGTGCTTGTCGGCGAACGCCTTGAACGCGGAGCCGGCGAACACGTCGGAGACGTCGACCAGTTCGAGCCTGGCCCGCAGGTCCGGCTTGTCCGAGCCGTACTTCAGCATGGCCTCGCGGAACGGGATGCGCGGGAACGGGGAGGTGACGTGGCGGCCGCCGCCGAACTCCTCGAACAGCTCGGTCATCACCTTCTCGATGACCCCGAAGACGTCCTCCTGCTCGACGAAGCTCATCTCGACGTCGAGCTGGTAGAACTCGCCCGGCGAGCGGTCGGCGCGGGCGTCCTCGTCGCGGAAGCAGGGCGCGATCTGGAAGTACCGGTCGAAGCCCGCGACCATCAGCAGCTGCTTGAACATCTGCGGGGCCTGCGGCAGCGCGTAGAAGGTGCCGGGGTGGAGCCGGGACGGCACCAGGAAGTCGCGGGCGCCCTCGGGGGAGGTGGCCGACAGGATCGGCGTGGACAGCTCGGTGAAGCCCTGCCCGGTCATCTTGGCGCGGATCGCGGAGATGACGGCGGAGCGCAGCATGATGTTGCGGTGCATCCGCTCGCGGCGCAGGTCGAGGAAGCGGTACTCCAGGCGGCGCTCCTCGTTGACCCCGTCCTCGGTGTTGATGGTGAACGGCACCTGGTCGGCGGAGCCCAGCACCTCGACCTCGGCCACCTCGACCTCGATCTCGCCGGTGGCCAGCTCCGGGTTGACGTTCTCGGCACCCCGGGCGACGACCCGGCCGTCGATCCGCAGCACGGACTCCTTGCTCAGCGAGCTGAGCCGCTCCAGCACCGGGCCGGCCCCGGGGGCGTCCGGGTGGACCACCAACTGGGTGATGCCGTAGTGGTCCCGCAGGTCGATGAAGAGGATGCCGCCCAGGTTCCGGCGATTGTGCAGCCAGCCGGCCAGCCGGACATCCGTTCCGATGTCCGCCGAACGCAGTTCGCCGCAGGTGTGGGACCGGTACCGATGCATCGTGAGTCCAAGTCGTCAACGAGATTCCGGGGAACGGGCTCAGACTACCGGTGCCGGCACACCCGCCGCCCCGGCGTATCGGGTCCGCCCCCGGCGTATCGGACCGGGCGACGACCCGGGCGACGACCCGGGCGAAACCTTTCCCATACCGGTCGAGAAGAGGGCGAAAGGCTCGGTAACGGCATAGATTCGGCGGTATGCGCACGGAGGACGTGCTGGCCGCCGCCCGGGTCGGTATCTGGACCTGGGACGACGCCCGGGGCGTGGTCACCATGGACGCGGTCGCCGCCGAGCTGTTCGGGCTGGCGGCCGAGCCCGTGGTGCTGACGGAGGCCACCGTGCGGGCCCGCATCCATGTCGAGGACTTCGCCGTCATCGAGCGGGTGCTGGCCATCGCGGCGAGCGAGGGGCCCGGCAGCGGGCCCAGGGAGGTCGAGTTCCGGCTGATCGGCCCCGACAACGAGGTCACCACGCGGCTCCGTACCCGGCTGCGCATCCTGGAGCCGCGCGAGCTGGACGGGGGCGAGGAGGGCTCGCTGGCGCTGGTCGGCACCCTCACCGAGACGCCGACCTCCGACGAGCGGGAGCTGGGCGGCGACTGGGAGACCACCCGGGCCAGGGAGACCTTCGTGCTCCGCACCGGGCAGGCGCTCTCCGAGGCCAACAGCGTGCGCGAAGTGCTGCGCGTCGTCTCGACGTTGGCCATGCCCGGCTTCACGCCCGACGGGGTCGCGGTCTACGACCGGGAGGGCGACCACCTGCGGATGCTCGACTACCAGGGCCGGGAGCTGGACTTCAGCGACATGGGCTTCCCGATGCCGATGGACACCGACTACCCGGCGGCCGAGGTGATGCGCACCGGCCGGGCGGTCTATGTGTCCTCGCCCGAGGAGTACGCGCAGCGCTACCCGAAGATCTGGCCGGTGATCGCGCCCCTCCAGCGCAGCTCCTGGGCGTATCTGCCGCTGGTGGTCGCCGGCCGCACCATCGGGGTGTGGCTGGCCGCGTTCGACTACCGGCTGGAGTTCGACTGGGAGGAACGTTCCACGTTCTCCAGCATCGCCCGCATGGTGGCCCAGGCGCTGTCCCGGGCCACGCTCAACGACACCGAGCGCGAGCTGGCCGCCGACCTCCAGCACGCGATGGGCCCCAGCCCCATGCCCCGGGTGCCGGGGCTCGCGATCGCGGCGCGCTATGTGCCGACCGGCGCCGGGCTCCAGGTCGGCGGCGACTGGTACGACGTCATCCCGCTGCCCTCGGGCCGGGTGGCGCTGGTGATCGGCGACGTTCAGGGGCACGACGTACGGGCGGCGGCGGTGATGGCGCAGCTGCGGATCGCGCTGCGCGCCTACGCCTCGGAGGGGCACCACCCGGACGCGGTGCTCAGCCGGGCGTCGCGCTTTCTCGCCTCGCTCAGCCCCCGGCCGGCCGGCGACGACGAGATGGCGGCGGTGCCGAACGAGTCGCTGGGCGAGGGGCGCTTCGCGACCTGCCTGTATGTGGAGGCCGACCCGCGCTCGGGCACCTTCGACATGGCGCGGGCCGGGCACCCGGAGCCGGCGTTGCTCTTCGACGACGGCGCCATGCAGCGGCGCCCGACGGACGGCGGCCCGCCGCTGGGCATCGAGCCGAGCCTGGACTACCCGGTGACCCGGCTGAGCCTCCAGCCGGGGGAGACGCTGCTGCTGTGCACGGACGGGCTGTTGGAGACCGGCAAGCGCGACCTGGACGCCGGCTGGGAACGGGTGCGCAGGGCGGCCGCCGGCGTTCCCGGCACCGGCCTCGAACAGCTCGCTGACACCCTGCTGGAGTCGATCTCCGTCCTCGACGTGCAGGACCAGGAGGAACGCTCGGCCACCGAGAGCCGCCCGCCGGGCGCGCACGGCAACGAGGACGACATCGCGCTGCTCCTGCTGCGCCGCGAGACGACCGGCCGCCAGGTCCCGCGCGGCGGGACGCCGGTGCGGCGCTTCGTGCTGAACGTGGGGCAGTCCGAGCCGGCCAGGATCGGCCAGGCGCGGGAGCAGCTGGCCTCGCTGCTCTACGACTGGTCCGACCGGAACGTGGTGCACGGCGCGGTGCTGATGCTGTCGGAGATCGTCACCAACGTGCTCACCCACACGGACGGCGACGCGCTGATGGTCGCTGAGGTCAGCGGGGTGGCGGGCAGCCGCACGCTGCGCGTCGAGGTCACCGACTCCTCCGACAAGCTGCCGCACCGCAGGGAGCCGGGCGAGCTGGCCTCGTCGGGGCGCGGGCTGCTGCTGATGGAGGAGCTGGCCGACGCCTGGGGCGCGCAGCCGCGCGGCGAGGGCAAGACGACCTGGTTCGAACTGGGCGAACACTCCGGCCTCGGCACGGCCTGACCGCCGGGGCGGGCTCAGCCGGGGCGGGCTCAGCCGGGAGCGCCGGTTTCGGCGGGCCGGGGGCGGCGGTTTCGGCGGGCCGGGGCGGCGGCCCGGCGGGCGCTTCAGTGGCCGAGCAGGTGGTGGCCCCGACTGGTCAGCCGGTGGGTCACCCGGGCGCCGTCCCGCCGGCTTTCGACCAGGCCGGCGGCGCGCAGCACCTTCAGGTGGCCGCTGACCGAGGACGCGGACAGCCCCAGGCCGGCGGCGACGGAGCCGGTGGTGGAGGCCACCGTGAGCGCGCCGAGCACGCGGGCCCGGCTGGCGCCGAGCAGCGCGGCGAGCGCCGGCGCCTGCCGCCCGGCCGCCGGCGGCGTCGGGGGCTCCCGGGAGACCGGATAGACCACCACCGGCGGCAGGGCCGGGTCGGCGACGGCGATCGGCGTGGTGTGGCAGAAGAAGGAGGGGATCAACCGGAGCCCGCGCCCCCGCAGGCGCAGGTCGAAGTCCACGGGATAGGGCGCGGTGAGCACCGGGTCCCGCCAGACGAAGGGCGGCAGCCCCGCCAACAGCGCCACCAGGCCGCCCTCCAGCGCGACCGCGCGCCGCTCCGCGTCGGCGGCGACGGTCGCGGCGACCCGGCTCCAGTCGGGCGCGACCAGCTCGGTGTGGACGCGGAGCAGGGCGTCCGCCACCCGGCCGAGTAACTCCCGGTCACCCGAGGCGAGTTGTCCGGTCCACCGGGGCAGCGCGCGGTGCCTGGCCGCCTCGCGCAGCTCGCGCGCCAGCCGGGCGTCGGAGGTGGCCCGCAGGGTGCTCAGGGCGGCGGACATCCCCTCCTCCGACTCGGCGGGGGTCAGGAAGTCGGGGAAGTAGGGCGCGTCCGCCGGCGCGAGGTCGTTCAGCAGCCGGCAGGCGGCCCGCAGGCGTGCGCTCCCGAGCCGTTCCGCCGCCCGGCGTCGCCACGTTCCGAGGTGCCGTGGCAGCCGGTGCCGGGGGCCGGTGAGCACGTGCAGCCCGAGGATCGCCTCCCAGATCGGGTCCGCCGACCTCGCCAACTGCACGTGCCGGAAGTCGCGTTCGGTGAAGTGGATGCGCAGCACGCCGGCCATGGGCCGATGGTGGCTCCCCACACCCGTCCCGACAAGGGCCTTTCGACGGAGGTCGAAAACCCCGTCACCCGTCGAGTTGTCGTGTACCTAACATTCTGGCACCCCCCCTCACTCGGAGGTCATGGTGAAGAAGTCATCCGTGCCCGGTCCCCCCACCCCGTCCCGCAGGAGGCTTCTCAGGATCGCCGGCGGCGCCACCGCGGCGACCCTGCTCGGCGGCGCCGGCCTGTTGGCCTCGGCGACCGGGGCGCACGCGGCGCAGGACGGTTTCGGACTGCGGATCGTGGACCGGGGCGAGGACGACCCGCGGATGAAGTACTACCGCTTCGCCACCGACGCGATCGACTGGGACCCCGCCGTCAACGTCCTGCTCCCCGACGACTACGCCGGCGGACGGCGCTACCCCGTGCTGTACCTCCTGCACGGCGGCGGCATCGGCCAGGACTTCATCTCCTTCGACCGGGCGGGCATCCGCCAACTGACCGCCGGCCGGCCGATCATCGTGGTGATGCCGGACGGCGGACCCGCCGGTTGGTACAGCGACCCCGTGCACTCCAACGCGGGCCCCCGCGACTGGGAGACCTTCCACATCGCCCAGCTGCTGCCCTGGATCGACGCCAACTTCCGCACCCACGCGGAGTTCGACGGGCGGGCGGTGGCCGGGTTCTCGATGGGCGGCTTCGGCGCGCTGAAGTACGCGGCCAGGTACCACGGCCACTTCGCCTCGGTCAGCTCCCACTCCGGCCCCGCCAGCCTCCGCCGCGACGCCGGGCTGGTCACCCACTGGGCCAACGTCTCCTCGGCGGCGGCCGAGCTGGCCGGTGGCAGCGTCTACGGGATGCCCCTGTGGGACGAGGCCCGGGTCAGCGCCGACAACCCCGTGGAGCAGGTCGAACGGTACCGGGGCAAGCGGGTCTTCCTGGTCGCCGGCACCAGCCCCAGCCCGGTGGACTGGGCGGACTGGGTCACCGAGACCCAGGTGCTCGCCGGGCAACGGGAGTTCCGCGACCGGCTGAACGAGGCCGGCATCGCCCACGAGCAGTACGAGGAGCCCGGCGGACACGTCTTCCGCGCCGACGTGTTCAGCCGCGACCTCGACGGCGTCATCGCCCGCCTCCGCGCCGCCTGACCACCCCCACCTCCGGGCGGGCGGCCACGCTCCCGGGGCCGCCCGCCGCCCCGCGCACCCCCGCGCACCCCCACCAGCCCCGGATCGGAGACCCATGAGCAGGAGACGCCTCCCGACCACCCTGGCGACCGCCCTCGTCACCAGCACCGCCCTGATCGCCCTGGCCACTCCCGGCGTCGCCCAGGACGGTCCCGGCGCCGTCCCGGTGTCGGTGTCGGTGACCCAGTTCGGCACCACCGGCGGCACCGCCGTGGTGAGCGGCTGGAACGAGCCCGGCACCCGCTTCCACGTGGCGGGCACCAGCACCAGCGCGACCAGGACGCTGGAGATCGACTACCAGGTCCAGGAGACCGGCTACTGGTGTGGCCCCGCCGCCACCCGCATCGCGCTCTCCGCGCGGATCGCCCCGCCCAGCCAGGCCACCCTGGCCGTCCAACTGGGCACCCACGTGGGCGGAACCGACCACATCAGCCAGGTCACGGGGGTGCTGAACGCCAACCTCGGCACCGGCTGGTACGAGACCAAGGAGATGCCCAACGACCCGCCCACCCAGGCCCAGAAGGACCTGCTGTGGCGGGACATCGTGCTGGACATCGACAACAACTACCCGCTGGTGACCAACATCGTGGCCCCGCCCGGCAACCAGCCCCCCGGCTACCCGCCGGACCAGACCATCTACCACTACTTCACGGTCATCGGCTACGACGACGTCAACCGGACCGTGCTGATCGCCGACCCGGCCAGCTTCGGCGGCAACCAGATCTACTGGCTCTCCTTCGAGCAACTCGCGTCCCTCATCCCCCCGAAGGGGTACGCGGCCTGACCCCGGGCAGCTCCCCGGCCGCACGTTCCCTCGCGGCCAGCGGCGGCCCGCGGCGGCCAGCCGCCCCGGCGGCCGCCGCTCAGTCCTGCGCCGGTCCCTCCGCGCTCATCCCGTGCACGGCGGGGATGGTGCCGAGGCGGCCCTTCTGGAAGTCCTCGAACGCCTGCTGGAGTTCGGCGCGGGTGTTCATGACGAACGGGCCGTAGTGGGCCATGGGTTCGCGGATCGGCCGGCCGCCCAACAGCACGACGTCGAGGTCGGGGGTGTTGCTGTCCTGCTGTTCGTCGGCGCGGACGGTCAGGGAGGTGCCCTTGCCGTAGACGGCGGTCTGGCCGGTGTATACGGGGCGGCGGTCGGGTCCGACGGTGCCCCGTCCGGCGAGGACGTAGGCGAGGCCGTTGAAGTCCTCGCGCCAGGGGAGGGTGAGTTCGGCGCCGGGGGCGAGGGTGGCGTGGATCATGGTGATGGGGGTGTGGGTGGCGCCCGGGCCGGTGTGGCCGGCGAGTTCGCCGGCGATGACGCGGAGCAGGGCGCCGCCGTCGGGGCTGGTGAGCAGGGCGACGCTGCCGCTGCGGATGTCCTGGTACTTGGGGGCCATCATCTTGTCCCTGGCCGGGAGGTTGACCCACAGCTGGAGGCCGTGGAAGAGGCCGCCGGAGAGGACGAGGGACTCGGGCGGGGCCTCGATGTGCAGCAGCCCGGCGCCGGCGGTCATCCACTGGGTGTCGCCGTTGGTGATGGTCCCGCCGCCACCGTTGCTGTCCTGGTGGTCCATGATCCCGTCGATGATGTAGGTGACGGTCTCGAACCCCCGATGCGGATGCCACGGCGTGCCCTTGGGCTCCCCGGGCGCGTACTCCACCTCGCCCATCTGGTCCATCATGATGAACGGGTCCAGGTGCCGATAGTGGATGCCGGCGAAGGCCCGGCGAACCGGGAAGCCCTCGCCCTCGTAGCCGGTGGGCGCGGTCGTGACACCCAGCACGGGGCGGGCCTCGGCGCCCGGGGGGACGTCGACGCGGGGCAGGGTCAGCGGGTTCTCGACGGTGATCGCCGGCATGGGGGCCTCCTCAACGAATGGAGCCAGAGTAGTTGAAGGCTCAACCTTCGTCGAGAGGTGAGTATTCCCGGCCCGGGATCATGCCCGCGTCCCCCGTCCGGGGCGGCCGTCAGCCGTAGAGCCGCCGCATCGTGTACTCGACCATCTCCTCCACCGACTTGGCGTCCAGCACCAGCCGGTGCTCGCCCTCCATGTCCAGCGCGAAGCCGTAGCCGGTCGGCAGCAGGTCCAGCACCTCGCCGCCGGTCACCGTGAAGTACCGGGACTCCTTGCCGGCGTAGCGGCGCAGCTCCTTGAGCGAGGTGAAGAGCGGGATCACCGGCTGCTGGGTGTTGTGCAGCGCGAGGAAACCCGGGTTCTCGCCGCGCGGGCAGTAGATCTTGCCCGCCAGGAACGTGTCGTGGAACTCCTCGCTCGACATCGCGCCCGAGGTGTAGGCGCGCAGCGCGTCGGTCAGGGTGGGCGGCGCGGGCGGCGCCGCCTGGGGCGTCGCCGGCTGCTGCTGGTGCTGCTGCTCCGGGTAGTACTGCTGCTGCTGGCCGCCGTAGCTGTCCACGCCCTCGACGCCGCCCGGGTAGGTCGCCCCGAACCCGTCCGTGGGCGGCTGTGGGGTGCCGTAGGGCTGCTGCCCCGGGTAGCCGGACTGGTCGTAGCCATACATGCCAGAAAGACTACTGACTCACAGTTGACCGGTTTCCGCTTGCGTCTTATTACCAGTGGGTAGCATCATGGTTGCTACTTTCCGGTATCCACCGTCAGCTACGGAGCCGTCGTCATGGGGCACTACAAGTCCAATCTCCGCGACATCGAGTTCAATCTCTTCGAGGTCCTGGGTCGGGACGCCGTCTATGGCAGCGGCCCGTTCGCCGAGACCGACACCGACACGGCGCGGACCATCCTCGCCGAGATCGCCCGGCTCGCGGAGAACGAGCTGGCCGCCTCGTACGCCGAGGCCGACCGGCAGCCGCCGGTCTTCGACCCCGAGACGCACACGGCCCCCGTTCCCGAGACCTTCCGGCAGAGCTACCGCGCGTACATGGACGCCGAGTGGTGGCGGATGTCCATCGGCGAGGAGCTGGGCGGGATGACCGCGCCCCGCTCCCTGATCTGGGCCGCCGGGGAGAACGTGCTCGGCTCCAACCCGGCGGTCTGGATGTACGCCTCCGGCCCCAGCTTCAGCCGCGTGGTCTGGGACGAGGGCACCGAGGAGCAGCGGAAGATCGCCCAACTGATGGTCGACCGCGAGTGGTCCTCCACCATGGTCCTCACCGAGCCGGACGCCGGCTCGGACGTCGGCGCCGGCCGCACCAGGGCGGTCCGCCAGGAGGACGGCAGCTGGCACATCGAGGGCGTCAAGCGCTTCATCACCTCGGGCGAGCACGACCTCACGGAGAACATCATCCACCTGGTGCTGGCCCGCCCCGAGGGCCACGGCCCCGGCACCAAGGGCCTGTCCCTCTTCGTGGTGCCCAAGTACGACTTCGACTGGGACACCGGCGAGCTGGGCGAGCGGAACGGCGTCTACGCCACCAACGTCGAGCACAAGATGGGCCTGAAGGTCTCCAACACCTGCGAGATGACCTTCGGCGCCACCCACCCGGCCAGGGGCTGGCTGCTCGGCGAGAAGCACGACGGCATCCGCCAGATGTTCAAGATCATCGAGATGGCGCGGATGATGGTCGGCACCAAGGCCATCGCAACCCTCTCCACCGGCTACCTCAACGCGCTGGAGTACGCGAAGGAGCGGGTGCAGGGCGCCGACCTCACCCAGTTCACCGACAAGACCGCGCCCCGCGTCACCATCACCCACCACCCGGATGTGCGGCGCTCGTTGATGACGCAGAAGGCGTACGCCGAGGGGATGCGCTCGCTGGTGCTCTACACCGCCAGCGTCCAGGACGACATCCTCGTCAAGGAGGCCGCGGGCGAGGACGCCGGCGCCGAGATCGCGCTCAACGACCTGCTGCTGCCCATCGTCAAGGGCTACGGCTCCGAGCGGTCCTACCAGCAGCTCGCCGAGTCCCTCCAGACCTTCGGCGGCTCCGGGTACCTCCAGGAGTACCCGGTGGAGCAGTACATCAGGGACGCCAAGATCGACACCCTCTACGAGGGCACCACGGCCATCCAGGGGCAGGACTTCTTCTTCCGGAAGATCGTCCGCAACCAGGGCCAGGCGCTCAGCGGGCTCGCCGAGGAGATCAAGAAGTTCCTCGCCGAGGCGCCCGGCGGCGAGGAGCTGGCCGACGCCAGGGAGCAGCTCGGCCGCGCCGCCGGCGAGTTGGAGGCCATGGTCGGCGTCCTGCTGACGGACCTGGCCGCCACGGAGAAGGACGTCCGCTCGCTCTACAAGGTCGGGCTCAACAGCACCCAGCTGCTGCTCTCCTCCGGCGACGTGGTCGTCGGGTACCTGCTGCTGCGCGGTGCCGCCGTGGCCGCCGCCAAGCTGCCGGACGCCGCCGCCAGGGACCGCGCGTTCTACCAGGGCAAGATCGCCGCCGCCCGGCACTTCGCCGGCACGGTGCTGCCCACGGTCGCGGTCGCCCGCGCGGTCGCCGAGTCCACCGACCTCTCCCTGATGGACCTGGACGAGGCCGCGTTCTGACCCGTCCCCGAAGGACACCGCCGCCCCGCTCCCTCCCCCCTCGGAGCGGGGCGGCGGTCTGTTCCGGGACGCCCGGGCCGCCCGACCGGGGCGTTCGTATGCTGAGGACATGAACGCTCCCTTTGACCGTGCCCACACCGACGAACTCCTCGGCTACCTGGCCAGCTCGCCCTCGCCCTACCACGCCGTGGCCAACGCGGCCCAGCGGCTGGAGAAGGCCGGCTTCCGGCAGGTCGAGGAGACCGCCCCGTTCGACGGCGCGGCGGGCGGGCGCTACCTGGTGCGCGGGGGAGCGTTGATCGCCTGGTTTGTGCCCGAGGGCGCCGGGGCGGCCGCCCCGTTCCGCGTCGTGGGCGCGCACACCGACTCCCCGAACCTGCGGATCAAGCCCGTGCCGGACACCGGCGCCCACGGCTGGAAGCAGCTCGCCGTCGAGGTCTACGGCGGCACCCTGCTCAACACCTGGCTCGACCGCGACCTGGGCCTCTCCGGGCGGCTGACGCTCAGGGACGGCCGGCACCTGCTGCTCAGGGTGGACCGGCCGCTGCTGCGGGTGCCGCAGCTCGCGATCCACCTGGACCGGGGCGTCAACGACGGGCTCAAGCTCGACCGGCAGCGCCACATGACCCCGATCTGGGGCATCGGGCGGCCCAGGGAAGGGGAGTTGATCGAGTTCCTCGCCGCCGAGGCCGGCGTCGCGCACGGCGAGGTGCTGGGCTTCGACCTGATGGCGCACAGCGTCGAGCCGCCGGCCTATCTCGGCCGGGACCGGGAGCTGTTGGCGGCGCCCCGGCTGGACAACCTGCTGTCCGTGCACGCCGCCGTCGCCGCGCTGGCCTCGGTCGCCGGCCAACGCCTGGACCACATCCCGGTGGTGGCCGCGTTCGACCACGAGGAGAACGGCAGCCAGTCCGACACCGGCGCCGAAGGCCCGCTGCTGGGGCGGGTGTTGGAGCGCTCCGTGCACGCCAGGGGCGGCGGCCCCGAGGAGCGGGGACGGGCGCTGGCCGGCTCGTTCTGCCTCTCCTCGGACTGCGGGCACGCCGTCCACCCCAACTACCCGGAGCGCCACGACCCCGACCACCACCCCGTCGCCGGCGGCGGCCCGATCCTCAAGGTCAACGTCAACCAGCGCTACGCCACCGACGGGGTGGGCCGGGCCGTCTTCGCCGCCGCCTGCGAGCGCGCCGGGGTGCCCTGGCAGTCCTTCGTCTCCAACAACGCGATGCCCTGCGGCACCACCATCGGCCCCATCACAGCGGCCCGGCACGGCATCGCCACCGTCGACGTGGGCGTGCCGATCCTCTCGATGCACTCGGCCCGCGAACTCTGCGCGGCCGTCGACCCGTTCCTCCTCGCCAACGCCATGGCCGCGTTCCTCGGCGAGGGCGTCACCATCCCGTCCACCGGGGCCTCGTGGCAGAGCTGACGACGACTCGTGGCCGTTCGGTGAAGACCGAACGGGAGGGTTGGCTCCACGGGGGCGGGCGGCGGCGCACTGCACGGCGTCGTCGCCCGGCCCCAGCCGGCCCCTTCGGTGGCTCAGGAGACCGTGCGCACCCTAGGATTCGTCTCGGATAAGCATGACCGGCTAAGCCGGCGCAGCGTAACGTGTGAACACACCCAACCGCGACGAAACCGCCACGAGGGGTCCCGTGACCGTGCATCCGAGCCTGCAACCTTCTGTCGAGGCCTGGACCCAGTCCATTGAGTCGATATCCGAGCTGGTGGCGTCGCTGGTTGACGGGGAGTGGAACCGCCCGACCGAGCGGGTGGGTTGGTCGGTGCGCGATGTGGTCTCCCATGTGATCGGCGGCGAGTGCGAGGCGTTGGGCGACCCCCGGCCCATCCACACCCTGCCCCGGGACCTCTACCACGTCACCGACGAGACCAGCCGCTACCACGAGGTGCAGGTGGACGTGCGACGCCACCACACCGGCCCCGAGATGACCAGCGAGCTGGAGTACACCATCATCCGCCGCTCCCGCCATCTGCGGAACGAGCGGCGCAACGCGTCCGACGTGATCTCCCATCCGCTCCACGGCAAGCTGCCGTTGGGCCAGTACCTCCAGATCCGGGCCGCCGACGTCTGGGTGCACGAGCAGGACCTGCGGCGGGCGTTGGGCAAGACCACCACGCTGGACACGCCGGCCGCGCTGATCGCCCGGGACGTGCTGTTGCAGCGGCTGCCCGAGGTGGTCGCCGAACGGGCCCAGGCGCCGGCCAAGTCGGCGGTGGTCTTCGATGTCGGCGGGCCCGTGGAGTTCCTGCGCACGGTCCGGGTCGACGAGCAGGGCAACGGCTCGGTGGACTCCAGCCCCTCGCTGGGCCCGGTGGTCACCTTCACCCTGGACTGGGAGACCTTCACCCGGGTCGTCACCGGCCGGCTGCGCGGCCGCAGGGCCGCCGAGAAGGTCAAGGTCGAGGGCGAACGCGCCCTGGCCGACCGGATTCTGGCCGCCCTCGCCACTCCGTGGTAGCCCGGCGTCCGATCGCGCACCAACGGGCCGGGGTGGGCGTTTCACGTGAAACGCCCACCCCGGCCCTGTCGTTACGGGTCCGTCCTCGGGACGGCGGGTAACCGGCGCCCGAACGGGGTCAGTTGAGCGGCTCCAGGCCGGTGGAGACGACCAGCTCGATGTAGAAGTTCTCCGCCTCGGGGTCGTAGGGCTCGTTGGCCTCGGGGGTCTGGCCGACCACCATGCCGTCGCCCTTGAGCACCTCGTCCCGGTAGGTGAGGTCCTCGTCGTAGGCCCAACCGGCCGCGCGCAGGCACTCCTTGACCGAGTCGATGTGGACATCGTAGAAGTCCGGCATCATCACGGCGCCGGGGTTCTCGTCCTGGTTCCAGTGCTGGTTGGCGTTGGTGCACTCGGCGGGGTCGATGGTCTTCTCCGGGTCGCCCTCCTGGTAGCGGCGCTCGGGGGTCGGGTCCTCGGACTCCCCGTTGTTGCCGCCCGGCGGGTTCACGTCGGTCGCCTCGCCGGTCGCGCCGCCGCCCGCCTCGGGGTCCTCGTTCTCGCCGCCGTTGTTGTTGGCGACCACCACGATCGCCACGACCGCCACCAGCGCGATCGCCACCACGGCGGCGACCACCACCATCCACGGGGTGTTGCCCTTGCCCGAGCCGCCCCCGGCCGAAGTGCCGCCCGGCGGCGGGGTGTTCGACGGGTAGGGCGAAGGGCCGCCGCCCAGGCCGGTATTGGCCATCGGCGGGGTCGCCGGGTTGGGGTAGCCGTAGCCGCTGGTCGAGGGGTTCGGCGCGTAGGGCGACGCGGGCGTGGCCGGGCCCGGCGCGCCGAACTGCGGGAACACCGCCTGCGAGACGGCCGCCCCGCTGTTGGGCGGCGTCTGCGCGGTCGGGTCGATCTGCGGCGCCGCGTTGGTCAGCGAACCGGCCACCTGGAGACAGGCGTTGCGGAACGCCTCGGCCGAGGGGAACCGCTCGTTGGGGTTCTTGCGCAGCGCCTGCGCCACCAGCGCGTCCAGGGCCGGCGACACCGACACATTGATCGAGGAGGGCGCCGGGGGCTCCTCCTGGACATGGGCGTAGGCGATCGCCAACGGCGAGTCCGCGTCGAACGGCAGCCGCCCGGTGAGGAGTTCGAAGAGGAGCACGCCCACCGAGTAGAGGTCGGAACGGGCGTCCACGCCCCGCCCGAGCGCCTGCTCCGGGGAGAGGTACTGCGGGGTGCCCACCACCATGCCGGTCTGGGTCATCGCGGTGACCCCGGACTGCATGGCCCGCGCGATGCCGAAGTCCATGACCTTGACCACCCCACGGCGGGTGATCATCACGTTCCCCGGCTTGATGTCGCGGTGCACCAGCCCCATCTCGTGGCTGATGTCCAGGGCGGCCAACACGTCGGCGGTGATCCGCAGCGCCCGGTCGGCCGGCATCGCGCCATAGCGGGCGATGTCCTCCTCCAGGGCGTCCCGCAGCGGCACGCCCTCGATGTACTCCATGACGATGTACGGCACCTGGGCGCCGTCGATCCGGTCCTCGCCCGTGTCGAAGACCGAGACGATGTTGGTGTGCGCCAGCTTGGCGACCGCCTGCGCCTCGCGCTTGAAACGCTCCCGGAACGCCTCCTCGCGCCCCAGCTCGCTGTGCATGGTCTTGATCGCGACCTGCCGGTCGAGGACCGTGTCATAGGCGAGGTGAACGGAGGCCATGCCACCCGTGCCCAACTGGCTCCGCAGCTGATACCGTCCGCCGCCAACCGATCCGCCCGGGTAGTCGGCAGGCCGCTGCGCGTGGTCACTCATCCGACTGATCCCCCTAGGCGGCGTCGCTCCTGAACTGCCCGCCCCGTCGCTGGGCGTGCCACACCGCGCATCATACGAACCCTGTGGTTTCCGTCCCCAGTCTGCCCCAGGGCCCCGGCACGTCAAGCTCGTTGTCCGTTCCGTGACCGGGGACAACGACCTCAACTTGTCAGCGCCACCCCGGAACGGGTTTGATGGCTGAGCGATCCAGCGACTACGGCGAGGACTGATGGCACAGGTGCGAGGCGCTGTGGGCCCCGGTGACGAGGAGCCCGACCAGCCCGGCGACGACGTGCCCGACACGCCGGAGCTGTGGGGGAACAACGGGCTGGTCGGTGACGGACGGTACCGGCTGACCGGCCGGCTTGGCCAGGGCGGCATGGCGGAGGTCTTCGCCGCCGAGGACGTGCGGCTCGGCCGCCCGGTGGCGGTCAAGCTGCTGCGCACCGACCTCGCCCAGGACCCGGTCTCCAAGGCGCGCTTCACCCGCGAGGCACAGTCCGTCGCCGGCCTCAACCACCACGCGGTGGTCGCCGTCTTCGACTCCGGCGAGGAGCAGATCGGCCGGAACGTCGTCCCCTATATCGTGATGGAGCTGGTCAACGGCCACACCATCAGGGAACTGCTGATCGGTTCCGAGACCCCGCCGCCCCCCGAGCAGGCGCTCGCCATCGTCGCCGGGGTGCTGGAGGCGCTCGCCTACAGCCACCAGCACGGCATCGTGCACCGGGACATCAAGCCGGCGAACGTGATCATCACCGAGACCGGCAGCGTCAAGGTGATGGACTTCGGCATCGCCCGCGCCCTGCACGGCGCCAACCAGACCATGACCCAGACCGGCATGGTGATGGGCACCCCCCAGTACCTCTCCCCGGAGCAGGCGCTGGGCAAGGCGATCGACACCCGTTCCGACCTCTATGCCGTCGGCTGCCTGCTCTACGAACTCCTCGCCCAGCGGCCCCCGTTCGTGGGCGAGTCCCCGATCGCCGTCGTCTACCAGCACGTTCAGGACCAGCCCAGGCTGCCGTCCGAGGTCACGCCCTCCTCGCCGCCCGAGCTGGACGGCCTGGTGATGCGCGCGCTGGCCAAGGAGCCCGACGACCGCTTCCAGACCGCCGAGGAGATGCGCGGGCTGGTGCAGTACGCGATCCGGATGCTCGGCGAGCACGGCGGGCACACCGGCGGGCTGTGGAACACCGGCGCGATCACCTCGGTGACCACCCCGGCCATGGGCACCCCGACCACCCCGCAGACGCGGGTCGGCGGCAACACCCCGCCCACCGGCGCGCTCACCGCGCCGCTGCTGCTGGGTGGCGAGCGCCCCGGCGACGACCAGGAGCCGCCCCGGCGCGGCGGCGGTCGCGCCAAGACGCTGCTGTTCGCGCTGCTGGCCGTCGTCGCCATCGGCACCGGCGTGCTGGTCGCCGCCAACCGCGACGCCGGCGACGACCAGGGCCCAGGGCCAGCCGACAGCACCCAGACCACGCCCGAGGAGACCCGGGAGACCGACCCCGACACGGACCGGCCGACCGAGCCCACGGAGACCGACGAGTCCACCGGCGACGACTACTACCCGACGGACCCCGACGAGAGCCCGTCCGAGACCGAGGGCTCCGAGACGCCCACCGACAGCGAGGAGCCCACCCCGACGGAGCCGACAGAGACCGAGGAGCCCACCGACCCGGAGACCGACCCGACGACGCCCCCCGAGGACGACGACCAGGGCAGCTCCGACGGCGGCTCGGCGAACGGCGACCCCGGCGGCGAGGACGACCAGGGCACCTCGGGCGACCCCGGCGGCACCCCGGGCGGCAACGACGTGGGCGGCTCCCAGCCGGGCGGCACGGACGCCGGGGCCGGCGACAACGGGGGCAGCGCCACCTCCTGACCGTGAAGCCGCTCAGTCCCCCCAGGCCCACCCTCCCCCACCGCACCCTCACCGCGCTGCTGGGCCACTACCGCGCCGGTGAGCCGCTCAGCTGCGAGCCGCTCACCGAGGGGCTCCTCAACCACGGCTACCGGCTGGCCACCACCCGGGGCCGCTACTTCCTCAAGCACCACCTGGACGGTGATCCCGGGGCGATAGCCCCGCTGGTCCGCCAGCACCGGGCGACCGCCGCCCTGGCCGAACTCGGCCTGCCGGTCGCCCCGCCGCTGGCGGACCGGCGCGGCCGGACCGTCGCCGTGCACGGCGGGCGCTGCTTCGCGCTGCACCCCTGGGTCGAGGGCCAGCACCGGGACGGGACGCAGCTGAGCCGGGCCGAGAGCCACCGGCTCGGCGCCCTGCTCGGCCGGGTGCACCGCGCGTTGGAGCAGGTGATAGAGCGTTCCCCCCGGCCGGCGCCCGAGCCGCGCGCCGCCGCCACCCCCGTCGAGACCCACGCCGTGATCGACCAGCTGCTGGCCCACATCAGGGCCCGCCCGCGCCGCACCGGCTTCGACGAACTCGCCGAACACCGGCTGCTGGAGCGCAGGGCGCTGCTGCGCACCCACGCGCACCTGCGGCCCGGCCCGGCCGAGGTGCCAACGGAGGGCTGGGTACACGGCGACTTCCACCCCTTGAACCTGCTCTACCGGACGGAGGGGCCGGTGGAGCCGGTCGCCATCGTGGACTGGGACCGGCTGGGCGTGCAGCCGCGCGCCGAGGAGGCGGTGCGCGCCGCCTGCATCTTCTATCTGCGGCCCGACGGCGGCCTCGCGCTCGGCAAGATCCGCGCCTACGCCAGCGCCTACCGGGCCGCCTCGGGCGCCTCGCCCGACGAGCTGGCCGCCGCCGTGCACCGGGTGTGGTGGGAGCGGCTCAACGACTTCTGGATGCTGCGCTGGCACTACCAGCGCTCCGACCGCCGCGCCGATCCCCAGTTCCCGGCCGCCTCCGCGCTGGTCGTCTGGTGGACCCGGCACGCGCCGGCGGTCCGCGAGGCGTTCTGCGACTGAGCGGGCCGAGCCTCGCCGGGCGGCCGAGCCGGGCGAGCCCGCAGGCCCGGCCGGACTCGGGACCAAGGGCCGGGGGAAGGCGGGACCTCCCGCCCGTGTGGCGGCCGTTTCCGGCGGGCAGGGTGGAAGCCATGTTCCCCACGCCGGACCAGGACACCCCACGTCAGGAGCTGACCAGGGCGCTGCGGCTGCTGCCCCGTGTGCCGCACGGCCGCGCCGCCGCGACCCGCCGCGCGCTGCCGATGGTGCTGCCGGCCAGCCATCTGGTGACCGGCGGGACGCTGCTGCTGCGGGTGACCCACCCGGACGCGGACCTGCCGCCCTGGGACGGCACCGTGCTGGCCTACGAGGCGGACGACGAGGGCGGCCGGCCCGGCTCCCCGGCGCCCTGGCAGGCCCAGGTGATCGGCGTCGCCACCGTGACCCACCCCGACCGGCGCGTGCGGGAGGCGTTCCCGCCCCCACCGCGCTACGCGCGCCACCCGGAGGCCACCTATCTGAGGCTCACACCCCGATACGCCTCGGTGTACGAGCCTGGCCCGCCCGCCGCCCCCGCGCGCCCCTGGCTGCCCCGGCCTCGCGCCGGCGAGGACGGCTGAGCCGCGAACGGCGGAACGGCGGAACGGTGAACGGGCTCAGCGCCGCTTCTGCTCCTGGAGCCTGGCCACATAGGCGGCGGCCTGCGAGCGGCGCTCCATCCCCAACTTGGCCAGCAGCGCTGAGACATAGTTCTTGATGGTCTTCTCCGCCAGATGCAGCTCCTGGCCGATCGCCCGGTTGGTCAGGCCGTCGCCGATCAGCTCCAGAATCCGTCGTTCCTGGTCGGTCAGCTGCGCCAACCGGTCGTCCTCGTTCTTCTCGCCGCCGCGCAGCCGTTCCAGCACCCGCTGCGTCGCGTCCGGGTCCAGCAGCGACTTGCCGGCCGCCACGTCCCGAACCGCCGACAGCAGCTCCGTCCCCCGGATGGCCTTGAGGACATAGCCGGAAGCGCCGGCCATGATCGCGTCGAAGAGCGCCTCGTCGTCCGCGTACGAGGTGAGCATCAGGCAGCGGATCGACTCGTTGCGCGAACGGATGTCCCGGCACACCTCGACGCCGCTGCCGTCCGGCAGCCGCACGTCCAGCACCGCGACGCGTGGGTTCACGGTCGGGATGCGGTCCAGCGCCTCGGCCGCCGTGCCGGCCTCGCCGACCACCTCGATGTCCGGCTCCATCGCCAACAGCTCGTGCACACCGCGCCGCACGACCTCGTGGTCGTCCAGGAGAAACACGGTGATCGCACCGTCTTCTGCGTTTTCGGGCACCTTGTCAGTTTTCCACAGGAGCCGCACGCACGCCTTCCCGCGAAGCGGAGCCACGGGTTAACGTGCGAGATACCCGCTGCCCGTAACGCCCCGACCAGCGGCTCTTCGAGCGCACCCCGCCGATTACTTGGATATCCAGGTAAATGCGCAGGTCAGGGCCGCTTTCGCAGCTTGTGGACCGTCTGGATACCGTGCTCTTATAAGGCGGACGAAACGGGACGGGAGAGCGGGGTGTAGGGAATCGCTCGGTTCCCGTCCGACGCACCCACCCCGTGCGCCGCAGGGACCGGGCGAACCGCACTGGCCGCCCGGCCGACCCCGGGGGCCGGACCGACGGAGGAACACGAGTGACCGTGGAGAGCACCTCGCGCGACACCTCGCGCAGCAGCACCACCACACAGGAGTCCACCGCCCGCCCACCGGCAGGGGACGCCACGGACCGCGCCCGCGCCCCCAGGAAATCGACCCCCGCGAAGTCGGCGACGGCCAAGTCGGCGAAGTCGACGGCGAAGAGCGCGCCCACGAAGTCAGCGACGGGGAAGGGCACGCCCGCCAGGAAGCCCACGGCGAAGAAGCCCACGGCCGGGACGAAGCCCGCCCGGAAGGCCCCCGCCGGGCAGACCCCCGCCGGGCAGGCGCCCGCGCCCGCGCCGGGCGCACCTCGGGAAACCCTCGCCGGGCAGGCGCCCGCGCCCGAGATGGTGCAGCTGCTCACCCCCGAGGGCGAACGCGTCGAGCACCCCGACTACCCGCTGACGATCAGCCACGAGGAACTCCGTGGCCTCTACCGGGACATGGTGCTCAGCCGCCGCTTCGACGCCGAGGCCACCGCCCTCCAGCGCCAGGGCGAACTCGGCCTGTGGCCCTCCATGTTGGGCCAGGAGGCCGCGCAGATCGGCTCCGGCCGCGCGCTGCGCCCCGCCGACTACGTCTTCCCCACCTACCGCGAGCACGGCGTCGCCTGGTGCCGGGGCGTGGACCCGATCAAGCTGCTCGGCATGTTCCGGGGCGTCAACCACGGCGGCTGGGACCCCAACAGCAACAACTTTCACCTCTACACGATCGTCATCGGCTCCCAGGTGCTGCACGCCGCCGGCTACGCGATGGGCGTCGCCAAGGACGGCGCGGACGCCGCCGTGATGGCGTACTTCGGCGACGGCGCCTCCAGCCAGGGCGACGTGGCCGAGGCGTTCACCTTCGCCGCCGTCTACAACGCGCCGGTCGTGTTCTTCTGCCAGAACAACCAGTGGGCCATCTCCGAGCCCACCGAACGCCAGACCCGGGTGCCGCTCTACCAGCGCGCCGCCGGCTACGGCTTCCCCGGGCTGCGGGTCGACGGCAACGACGTGCTGGCGGTGCTCGCCACCACCCGGGCCGCCGCCGAGCTGGTCCGCAGCGGCCAGGGACCCACGCTGATCGAGGCGTTCACCTACCGGATGGGCGCGCACACCACCTCGGACGACCCGACCCGCTACCGCCGCCAGGAGGAGCTGGAGTCCTGGGAGGCCAGGGACCCGATCCTGCGGCTGCGCCGCCATCTGGACCGCGAGGGCGCCGCCGACGAGGCGTTCCACGCCGAACTCGAAGCGGAGAGCGACGCGTTGGCCCGCCGGGTGCGGGAGGCCATCCGCACCATGCCCGACCCCGACCCGATGGCGATGTTCGAGCACGTCTACGCCGACGGGCACACCCTGGTGGACGAGGAGCGGGCCCAGTTCGCCGGCTACCTCGCCTCCTTCGCCGACCACGAGGGGAACTGACATGACCGCCGAGAAGTTGTCGTTCTCCAAGGCGCTCAACGCGGCGCTCCGCGCCTCCCTGGAGTCCGACCCCAAGACGCTGGTGATGGGCGAGGACGTCGGCAAGCTCGGCGGGGTCTTCCGGATCACCGACGGGCTCCAGAAGGACTTCGGCGAGGAGCGGGTGATCGACACCCCGCTGGCCGAGTCGGGCATCATCGGCACCGCCATCGGCCTGGCGCTGCGCGGCTACCGGCCGGTCGCCGAGATCCAGTTCGACGGCTTCGTCTTCCCCGCCTACGACCAGATCGTCACCCAGCTGGCCAAGATGCACGCCAGGGCGCTCGGCAAGATCAAGCTGCCGGTCGTCATCCGCATCCCCTACGGCGGCGGCATCGGCGCCGTCGAGCACCACAGCGAGTCGCCCGAGGCGCTGTTCACCCATGTCGCCGGGCTCAAGCTGGTCACCCCGTCCAACCCGTCGGACGGGTACTGGATGCTGCGGCAGGCCATCGAGTGCGACGACCCGGTGATCTTCCTCGAACCGAAGGGCCGCTACTGGGAGAAGGGCGAGGTCGACCCCGAGGGCATCCCGGACGCGCTGCACACGGCGCGCGTCGCGCGGCCGGGCACCGACCTGACCGTCGTCGCCTACGGGCCGACGGTCCGCACCGCGCTCCAGGCGGCGAAGGCCGCCGAGGAGGAGGGCAGGTCGCTGGAGGTGGTGGACCTCAGGTCGCTCTCGCCGATCGACTTCGACACCGTCCAGCGCTCCGTGGAGCGTACCGGCCGGCTGGTGGTCGTGCACGAGGCGCCCGTCTTCCAGGGCGTGGGCGCCGAGGTGGCGGCCCGGATCACGGAGCGCTGCTTCTACCATCTGGAGGCCCCGGTGCTGCGGGTCGGCGGGTTCCACGCGCCGTATCCGCCGGCGCGGCTGGAGGACGAGTACCTCCCCGGGCTCGACCGGCTGCTCGACGGCGTCGATCGCGCCTTGGCGTACTGAGGGAGAGGCTGAGGAGAGTCGTGACGATGGCTGCGGCACAACAACAGCGCTACCGCGAGTTCAGAATGCCGGACGTGGGCGAGGGACTCACCGAGGCGGAGATCCTCAAGTGGCTGGTCCAGCCCGGGGACCCGGTGACGGACGGCCAGGTCGTGGTGGAGGTGGAGACCGCGAAGGCGGCGGTCGAGCTGCCGATTCCCTACGACGGCCTGGTCGGCGAGATCCTGTTCCCCGAGGGCACCACGGTCGAGGTCGGCACGCCGATCATCACGGTGGACACCGGTGCCCCCGAGGGCGCGGCCGACGAGGCCCCGGAGGAGCCGGCCGCGCCCGCCGAGGAGAAGGGCGCGGCGCGTGAGCCGGTGCTCGTCGGCTACGGCGTCTCGACGCCCAGCGGCCGGCGGCGGCCCCGGAAGACCCCGCCGGCCCCGTCCGTTCCCGAGCCGGCGCCCGAACCGGCCGCGGAACGTGAGCCGGCGCCCGAACCGGCCGCGGAACGGGAGCCCGCCCCGGCCGCCGAACGGGAGCCCGCCCAGGCCGCCAACGGCGCGGCGGTGCCCGGCCGTTCGGGCGTGCTGGCCAAGCCCCCGGTGCGCAAGCTGGCCAAGGACCTCGGCGTCGACCTCGCCGCCGTGCTGCCCACCGGCCCCGGCGGCGTCATCACCAGGGACGACGTCCACGCCGCCGCCGGGCCGAAGCCCGCGCCCGGCGAGGCGGCCCCGGCCGCCGCCCCCGCGTTCGAGCCGTTCCCCGCCCCCGAGGACGGCGGGGTGCGGGAGAGCCCGGCGGTCGAGCCGCAGTCGCTCGCGGCGATCCGCGAGCGGCGGGTCCCGGTGCGCGGGGTGCGGAAGGCCACCGCTCAGGCCATGGTGGACAGCGCGTTCACCGCCCCGCACGTCACCGAGTTCGTCACCATCGACATCACCAGGACCGTCCGCCTCGTCGAGCGCCTGAAGAGCGACCCGGACATGGCGGGCCTGCGCGTCAACCCGCTGCTGCTGGTGGCCAGGGCGCTGCTGGTCGCCCTGCGCCGGAACCCCGAGGCCAACGCGGCCTGGGACGAGGAACGCCAGGAGATCGTCTACAAGGACTACGTCAACCTGGGCATCGCCGCCGCCACCCCCCGGGGCCTGCTGGTGCCCAACATCAAGGACGCCCACGCCAAGACCCTGCCCGAACTCTCCCGCGCGCTCGGCGAGTTGATCGCCACCGCGCGGGAGGGCCGGACCAGCCCGGCCGACATGCGCGGGGGCACCGTCACCATCACCAACATCGGCGTCTTCGGCATCGACACCGGCACGCCGATCCTCAACCCGGGGGAGTCCGCGATCCTCGCGTTCGGCGCGATCAAGGACCAGCCCTGGGTGCACAAGGGCAGGGTCAAGCCGCGCAAGGTCACCACCCTGGCGCTCTCCTTCGACCACCGGCTGATCGACGGCGAGCTGGGCTCCCGGCTGCTGGGCGACGTCGCCGCCGTGCTGGAACACCCGAAGAAGTTGATCACCTGGACCTGACCGGTCCCCGGCCCGACGGCCCGACGGCCCGACGGAGCGACCAACGGTGAGGGGCCCGGGTCCGCAGCCGCGGACCCGGGCCCCTCACCCGTCGCACAAGACCGGGTGACCGTTACCGACAGACCGTTACAGATAGGGCCCCGAGCGGGCCCCGCCCTGCTGCCGCTGCTCGTCCTGGTCCAGGTCATCGGGCCCGAGCGCCCCCGGCGGCAGGGCCCGGCGCATCTGCTCCAACTGGGCCCTGGCCGCCATCTGTTGGGCGAACAGCGCGGTCTGGATGCCGTGGAAAAGGCCCTCAAGCCAGCCGACCAGCTGCGCCTGGGCGATGCGCAGCTCGGCCTCCGTGGGCACCCCGTCGTCGGTGAACGGCAGCGAGAGCCGCTCCAACTCGGCCACCAGCTCCGGCGCCAGGCCCTCCTCCAGCTCCTTGACCGAGCTGGCGTGGATCTCCTTCAACCTGACCCGGCTGGCCTCGTCCAGCGGAGCGGCCTTCACCTCCTCCAGGAGCTGCTTGATCATGCTGCCGATCCGCATGACCTTCGCCGGCTGCTCCACCATCTCCGTGACGGGGGTCTCGGAGCGCCCCTCCTCGCCGTCCCGGCCGCCCGGGGTGCTGAGCGCCATCCCGTCGGGGCCGACGACCAGGACCTGGGCGTTCTCCTGCGATGGTTCGTTCCTCGGCTGAGTCATACCTCCATCATGCAACGACCCTCATCCGACCCGCCGCGCCAGGGGCACCCGGGAGCGGGTCAGCAGCGTCGCCAGCAGCCAGGCGACCAGCGGCACCACGACCAGCAGCTGGGCGAACGTCGCCCACGGCAGCTCCACGAACAGCTCCGGGCGCGGCGTGGCGATCTCGCCGGCGTCCCACATCGGCTGCCAGCGGTCCACCTCCACCCGGTGCTCCACCAGCCGCAGCCCCACCGCCGGCACCAGCCCGGAGACCGCGCCGAGCAGCACGCCCATCGCGGCGATCAGCCCGCACTGGAGTCCCGAGAGGGTGCGGCGCAGCCGGTGCGTGGCCCCGACGGCGGAGAGCGTCGCCAGGTCGGCCGCCGCGTCCGCCTGGGCCAGCCCGGTCGCGATGCCGGCCGCGCCGATCGTGATCACCGTGGCGGCGAGCGCCAGGATCAGCAGCGCCAGCGAGTAGTCCTGGTCGAAGCCCTCCTCGGCGTAGTACCACGTCTGGCCGCTGAGCTGCTGCAACTCGGCGTCCACCGCCTGCTGTTCGGCGTCGGTGGGCCCGCTCGCCAGCTGGTAGACGCTGCCCGCGTCCAGCTCGGCGAGGCCGGCCTCGGCCGCCGCCCGAGGGCTCATCAGCACGGCCGGCTTCCCCTCCCCCTCGGCCAGCACCCGGGCGGGCAGGCTGACTTCGGCGACCGGGGTCTCCCTCGGCAGCCCCGACTCGGCCCAGTCCTCCGGCCACTCGGTCAGCAGCCCCAGCGTCAGCCCGCCGTCCGCGTCGAGGAAGTCCGCGTGCGAGACCAGCGCCTGGCCCTCCGCCAGGGCCTCGCGCGCCCCGGGCTCCTCGATGCCGAGCGCCGGCAGTGCCTCGGGCTCCGCCACCAGCACGGGTGCCGGGGGGCCCATCATCCAGCTGCTGCCCGAGCACAACGGGCCGGCGAGCGTGGCGCGGCGCTCCTCGACGGACACCTCCGCGCCGCCCTCCGCCCACACCGGGCAGTCCAGGCCGGCCGCCGGCTGTGGCACCGCCTGGCCGCAGAACCTCTCGTCCAGGCCGTAGGGGGAGTCCGTCCGGCAGTTGAGGGGAGCCGGCACGGCCTGCGCCAGGTCGAACCGCTCGTCCACCCGCGTCTCCCGCTCCACCGCCGCCCGGGCCGAGTCCAGGTTGGCGACGGTGTCGGACTGGAACGAGAGCAGCGCGGCGGTCCCCTCCGGCAGGTCCGACTGGTACGCCGCGCGCTGTTCGGCCTCGTCGCTGACCATCACGGTGGCCACCGCGACGGCGCCGGCGACGGCCGCCAGCACGGCGGCGACGGCGGGCGCGGTGCGGCCCCGGTTGCGGGCGGCGTCGCGCAGCGCCAGCCGGGGCACCAGCGGCAGCCAGCGGGCCAGTCGCCCGAACCCCCCGACCAGCAGCGGGGTCATCGCCACCAGGCCCAGCTCGGCGATCACCGCGCCGGCGGCGACCGGCACGGTCTCGCCGACCAGCAGCCCGCCGAGCAGCGCCAACGCCGTGCCGAACAGCAGCGCGCAGCCGCCGACCAGCGGCAGCACCCGCCCGCCGCGCCGCACCCCGCGCCGCCCGGTCAACGAGGACAGGACGGAGGTGCGGGCCGCGTTGTACGCCGGCACCACTGCGGCCAGCAGGCCGATCAGGACGGCCAGGACGGCGATCCCGCCCAGCTCCAGCCAGCGGAAGTCCCAGGAGCCGAACCGCGAACCCAGCCGTTCCTCCAGCCAGGGCCTGGTCGCCAGCACCAGCAGCACCCCGCCGACCAGGCCGACCACCGCCGCCACCGCGCCCAGCACCAGGCCGCTGGAGAGCATGATGGCCCGCAGATGGCGCCGCTCGCCGCCGTTCGCGCCCACCAGCCCGAGCTGGCGGCGCGAGCGCCGGGCGCTGACCGCGAACGCCGGGCCGGCCAGCAGGCAGACCTCCAGCACGATCAGCGAGACGGCCACCACGGCGACCGCCACCGCCGTCCCGTCCACGCTCCCGCCGGTCCAGGCGATCTGCTGAGCCTCGGCGGACAGCAGATCGCGCGGGGGCGGGTCGAGGATCAGTTCGCGCGAGACGACCACGACGCCGCTCTCGTTGGCCTCCTGAACCATCGGCCAGTCCACCACGCCGCCCTCGCCGGGCACGTCGACCAGCACCCCGCCCTGCATGAACTCGGTGGTCTCCAGGGCGGCCCCCGGCAGGGCGACCAGCTCGTGCTGGTTCAGGCTGTCCGGCTCCTCGAAGCGGCCGACGACGGTGAGCGTCCGCCCCTCGTCCAGCCGTTCACCCCAGGTGTTGACGGTCACCTCGTCGCCGATGGCCAGCCCGCCGTCAGAGAGGAACGAGGAGCTGGCGGCGACCTCGCCGGTGGACTCCGGGTAGCGGCCGTCGAGCAGCCGCCGCTGGCCCTCGGCCAGGGGGGCGCCCGCGTCGGTTTCCGTGATCTCGACGTTCGAGACGCCGTGCGCGGTGCTGGCGCGCAGCCAGTCGCTGCGCTCGTAGACCAGCGTGCTGCCCTCGGGTACCAGCGACCCGACGAGCGCCAGCAGCTCCTCGGGCGTCTCCCACAGCGGCTCGGGCTCCCACGCGTCGTCGGACATCCGCGCGAACTCATCCTGGCTGATCGTCCAGTTGCCCTCGAAGTCCTGGATCACCGGGGTGGACTCGATCGGCTCGTACCGGGCGTCGGCCTGCCCGATGTTCCGCTCCAGCTGCTCCGCCGTGGACAGCTGGCCGCTGCGCAGCGCCAGGTCGGCGCCGGCCGCGCCCAGGATCGGCAGCGCGATCATGGCCACGACCAGCGCGCTGCGGCCCTTGGCGCGCAGCGCGTCGCGGCGGGCGACGCGTAGCGCCAGCCGCCAGGTGCCAAGCCTGCTCATCGGGCTCCCTCGCCGGTCAGCAGCGACTCGGCGGAGCTGGCGGAGGACTCGTCCACCACCGTGCCGTCGCGCAGGAAGACCACCCGGTCCGCCCACGCGGCGAACCGCGTCTCGTGCGTCACCAGCACCACGGCCGCGCCCTGGTCGGCGCGGCGCCGCAGCAGCGCCAGCACCGCGTCGCTGGTCTCGGTGTCCAGCGCGCCGGTCGGCTCGTCGGCTAGCAGCAGCCGCCGGTCGCCGACCAGCGCCCTGGCGATGGCGACCCGCTGCTGCTGCCCGCCGGAGATCTCGTCGGGGAACCGGTCGGCGACCTCGGCCAGCCCCATCTCCTCCAGCGCGGCCAGCGCCTCGCGGCGGGCGGCGCGCTGCCGGACGCCGTCCAGCTCGCGGGGGAGCGCGATGTTCTCGGCGGCGGTCAGCGCCGGTATGAGGTTGTAGTCCTGGAAGACATAGCCGATGGAGGTCCGCCGCAGCTTGGCCAGTTGGGCCCGCTTCAGCTGCCCGAGGGACCGCCCCTCGACGAGGACCTCGCCGCCGGTGGCCGTGTCCAGCCCGCCGGCCAGGGTCAGCAGGGTGGACTTGCCCGAGCCCGAGGGGCCCATCACCGCGACGAACTCCCCGGCCCGCACGGTCATGTGCACGCCGCGCAGCGCGTGCACGGCGGCGGGGCCCGTGCCGTGGGTGCGGCTCAGCTCGCGCAACTCCAGCACGGCGGCCGGGCGTTCACCCGTTGCCCGGCGGTCCTCGGCCGTTGCCTGGTGGCTCATGACGAGGCCCCCTTCCGGGCGACGGTCCTGGTGGGCGACTCGGCGGCGGGCTCCTCGGCGGCGGGCGGCCCCCCGGCACGCTCGCCGCGTTCGCCGCGCTCCGCCCGCCGGGCGGCCAGCCGCACCAGCCGCGCCTCGCAGTGGTCGAGCCAGCGGACCTCGGCCTCGGCGTAGAAGATCAACTGCTCCAGCACCAGCAGCCACGCGACATCGTCGGAGGTGGGGTCGGCGTCGCTCGACCCGGCGTTCATCGCGTCGGCCTTGAGCCGGGTGTAGTCCCGCATGGCGGCCAGGGTGTGCCGGCGCTGCCGCTGGATCACCTCGCCGAGGTTGACGCCCGGGGTGCCGACGGCCATGGCCAGCTTGATCGCCAACTCGTCCCGGGAGGGCTGGGTGCGGTCCACCGGACTGTCGAACCACTCGACCAGCGAGCGCCGCCCCTCCTCGGTGATCGCGTACAGCTGCTGCTTGGCGTCCCCGCCGCCCTCGGGCCGGATCAGCCCGTCCCGCTCCAGGCGGCCGAGCGTCGTGTAGACCTGACCGATGTTCAACGGCCAGGTGGTGCCGGTGCGGGACTCGAACTCCGCACGCAGCTGGGAGCCATAGCGAGGCCCCTGGTCCAACAGGGCTAGCAGCCCGAAACGGATCGACATACCGCGTATGTATACCGGGTATGTTGGCGTCGCGGCAAGCCCGCTTACCGAGTATGTTCCTCGCCGGTCGCCCTTCGGGTGGCGCTCTCGGCCCCCTCGGGCCGTCCCTGGGTGCCCCCTGCCCCGCCCGGCCCTCAGCCCTGCCGCAGGCGGTAGCCGAACAGCCCGAGGCCAAGACCCACGCAGGTCAGGCCGGCGCCCAGCGGCAGCACGGGAACGATCTCTCCGCCGGGCGTCGCACCCCCGGCGCCACGCGCCAGCCGCTCGCTGCCCCGGCCCTGCCAGCGGGTGGTCGGCTGGTCGACGATCCGCCACTCCGCGACCCGCTCCCCGTCCGCCCGCCGCTCACCCTCCGCAGCGGTCTCCCCGGCGGTCTCCCCGGCGGCGATCCGCTCCGTTCCGCGACCGGCTCCGCGTTCCGCTTCCCGGTCCGCTCCCCGGTCGTTCGCCACGGCCGCCGCCGCGAAGGTGGTGGCGACGGTCAGCAGCGCGACCCCGGCCAGCGCGATTCCCACCCACAGCCTCACGAGTCCCGACCCTTCGCGGTGATTCATCCGGTGCTGAGACCAGCGTGACACGAAGCGGCATAACGGGCATCTCGGGCGGGTTGGTTGGTGCCCGGGGCCTTCCCGGCTTTCCCGGCCTTCCCGGCCTTCCCGGCCTTCCCGGCCTTCCCGGCTCAGGCCGGGCGGGGCGCGGTGAGGTCCCCCTCCTCGCCGGTCGCGGTCAGCAGCACCTTGCCGACATGGCCGCCGGCCTCCAGCACCTCGTGCGCCAACGCGGCCTCCGGCAGCGGCAACAGCCGGTCGATCACCGGCCGCACCCGCCCCTCGGCCAGCAGCGGCCAGACCCGCTCCCGCACCTCCGCCACGATCGCCGCCTTCTCCTCCGCCGGCCGCGCCCGCAGCGAGGTCGCGGTGACCGAGGCCCGCTTGGCCAGCAGCGCCCCCAGGTTCAGCTCCGCCTTCATCCCGCCCTGGAAGCCGATCACCACCAGCCGGCCGCCGGGCGCCAACGCCGCGATGTTGCGCGCCAGATACCGCGCGCCCACGATGTCCAGGATCACGTCGGCGCCGCCGATCCGGCCCAACGCCTCGACGAAGTCGTCCTCCCGGTAGTTCACCAGCACCTCGGCGCCCAACTCCCGGCAGCGCTCCAGCTTCTCGGCGCTCCCCGCCGTCACCGCGACCCGCGCCCCCAGCGCCCGCGCCAGCTGGATCGCGAACGTCCCGATCCCGCTCGCCCCGCCGTGCACCAGCAGCGTCTCGCCGGCCCGCAGGCCGGCGGCGCCGAACACGTTCGACCACACCGTGCACGCCACCTCCGGCAGCCCGCCGGCGGCGACCAGCCCAACTCCCCCCGGAACGGGCAGCAGTTGACCCGCCGGCACGGCCACCAGCTCGGCGTAGCCGCCGCCCGCCAGCAGCGCGCACACCTCGTCGCCGACCCGCCAGCCGCTCACCCCCGGCCCGAGCGCGACCACCCGGCCCGCGCACTCCAGGCCCGGATAGGGCGAGGCGCCGGGCGGCGGATCGTAGAAGCCCTGCCGCTGGAGAACGTCGGCCCGGTTGACGCCGCTGGAGGCGACCTCCACCAGCACCTCGCCCGCCCCCGCCTCGGGGTCGGGCACCTCGGACCAGACCAACGCCTCGGGGCCACCCGGCTCAGGAATCGTCACAGCGCGCATGACCGCGACGCTACCCGCCCCGGCCCCCGGCGCCACCTCCTAGGGTCGCCGGGCCGGCATGTCCAGGCGGTGCTGCTCCTCGTAGACCATGTGCACCAGCTCCGCGATGCACTGACCGCACGCGTACAGGTCGCCGTCCGCGCGCGGCGCGCGGATCGGGCCGATCCACAACACGCTGATGTTCTCCCGCCGGCAGTAGAGCCAACACCGGCCGGTGACCCACTCGTTGCCGCCGGTGCCCCGGTGTGGCACCGGCCAGCCGCTGACCCCGGAGAAGCTGATGCCGCCGAGGGAGACCCGCGCCCTCACGCCGTCGCCACCAGCCCACGCCGAGGGCGGCGCGAACCCGCGCCCTGACCGCTCCCTGCCATCCTCACTCCAAGTCGGTGCGACTGCTGACCTTCCGTACTCACACCATCACCCACCGGAAGCCCCGCTTGTGCCGAGTCGCGAATTTTCACCGGTTCGGAGCCCACCGCACCGCACACCCGTACGGAAGACGCCCGCGCCGGCCTCCCGAAGGAGACCGGCGCGGGCGTGCGTGCCGGAGCGGCCCCGCCGGGGGCCCGCCCCGCTACGAGGAGAAGAACAGCCCGGAGAGGCCGCCCTTGCGGCGGTGACCGTAGTGGCCGCCGTGATGCCCACCGTGGTGGCCGCCGTGCTGCGGCGCGCCCCAGCCGGGGCCGGGCGGCGGCTGCTGGTAGTGCGGCTGCTGCGGAGGCGGCGGCGCGGGGGCGCCCGGCGGGGCCCACTGCGACTCCAGCTGGGTGATGTGCTCCAACTCGCCGTAGTCCAGGAAGATTCCCCGGCAGCCGTCGCACTGCTCGATCTGAACGCCGCTTCGGTTGAACGTGCGCATCGGCGCGCCGCACTTGGGACACTGCATCATCGGCTCCATGGTCGATCTGCTGTCTCCCACACCCTACGGCAGCCCGCCGATTCGACCACAGGCTTCCACCAACGCTAGGCCCTCGTCGTCGAGTTGGCCCCCGCCCGCCTGCGCGTGGAGCAACGCCCGCGCCGCGCCCTGCACCGCGAACGCCCGCGCCGGCGCGTCCAGCCGCGCCCACAGGCCGCCGTCCTCCGCCAACCCGTAGCCGGTCAGCAGCCGTTGCCAGTCCGCCGGCGGCAACAGGCCCGCCGCGTACCAGGCGGCGGGGCGCCCCAGATCCCAGGCGGGATCGCCGACCCCGAGGTCGTCCACGTCGATCAGCCGCCACCCGCCCGCCGGCAGGCGCACCAACTGGCCCAGATGGAAGTCGCCGTGACACAGCGCCCGCTCGCCGCCCCGGCCCGGCACGTTCCGGTGGGCGCGCTCCACCAGCCGCCGCGCGGCAGCCAGTTGAGGAGCCGTCACCTCGGCCCGCACCCGCGCCACCGTCCGCGCCACCCGCGCGGGGCCGCCGGCCGCCGGCAGCGGCCCTGGCAGGTCGGCCAGCGGAACGGCGTGCAGCCGCCGCAGCAGCGCGCCGGCCTCGCCCCACGGGTACCGCTCCGGCGCCGCCGGATCGACCGGCTCCCCGCGCGGCCACCGCGTCACCAGCCGCCCGCCGCGCTCCGCCACCCCGCCCAGGGGCCGCACCACCAGCCCGTCCAGCGCCGCCGACCGCGCCGCCCGCAGCCGCGCCCGCAACTCCGCCGGCCGCACGCCCACCGCGTGCGTCTTCACCACCACCCCGCCCCGCCGCTCCACCCACCCACCGACGGGACCCTCGACCACGGTCATGCGAGGCATGGTACGAGGCCCCTCTGACAGTGGCGCCGTCATCGGGGCCGACAACGAGCAGGGCCCCCGCATCCGAGTACTCGGACTTGGGTTCTAACGGTCCTCGCAACACCCGCGATCTGTGGGAGTTGCGAGGACCGTGGCCGTTGGACGGGATGATCTTGCGGGGTTGAGGGAGCGTTTCCTTGCGCGGCTGGATGCCGTGGGGAACG
>NZ_VDLZ02000024.1:0-79813 GCF_006334905.2 Streptomyces sp. 3MP-14 | reverse complement strand
CCGACGTCCAGGCCGAGGAACACGCCCACGTTGTCGATCTCGAACATCGCACCCTTCCAGGGGTGTTGACGGTGCCGGCCTCGGCCTGGGTGTCGTGCTCGCGCAGCCACGTTATGCAGACCTGCCGTCCGCGAGCTGTCCGGCATTGCGCCGGACCGGACGGTGGCCGGACCTCTGATCAGCGTCTCCGACGAACACCCCCGGGTCCCGGCGACACCACCCCCCAGGTCATGCCTTCGACAGGGGGCAACAGTCATACCGGACCCAGAGGCCAGCGGCCCCATTGCAGGACCGCGAAAAAGATAACGGGGCGCGGCTTCCGGGAGGTGGGGTTCGTTGCCGCTGGGGGTGGTGGGTGATGGCGACCGTGCCTTCCGGGCGCGGGGACTGCGGCTTGTTCGGGGGTCGGTTGGCCGCTGGGGGCGTGCGTGGCGCGCACCGGCTTCGCCGGCCTGCCCCGGCATGTCGTCCGTCTCGGATGTGACCGATCGTCGGGCGACTGAAAGGGACAGCCCTCACGGCTCCATTCCTGCTGGCATGACGGGGCGTTCGGTCAACGACCACGCTGCCGCGCGAACATCGCCTGCCGGTGGGGTAGTCCGCGCCTTGTCGGCTTCCGGGCAGGGGGGTGGGGGTCTCTTTCTGTAGGTGCCCGTCTAGAGTTGAACGATCTGTTCACTTCTAAACGGGCACCTATAAAAAGGGTCCCCCCACCCCCCGCACGCCCGCCTTCGGGAGTCGACGGCGCGCGGACTACCAAGACGGCAGGCGATGTTCGCGCGGCAGCGTGGTCGTTGACCCGACCCCACCACCCACCCACCCTTCAACGACCAACCGGCACCGTCCCCGTGAGACGCCCGATGATCGGTCACGTCCGAGACGGGCGACATGCCGGGGCAGGCCGGCGAAGCCGGTGCGCGCCACGCACGCCCCCAGCGGCCAACCGACCCCCGAACAAGCCGCAGTCCCCGCGCCCGGAGGGCACGGTCGCCATCACCCACCACCCCTGGCGGCAACGAACCCCACCTCCCGGAAGCCGCGCCCCCCTTCCCAGCCAGCCTCCTGCCGGTATTCGTTACGCCCGCACCCGGCCGACCGTGCGCCATCTAGGCCCGGCGTCGTAGCCCGCGCCAGAACCCCAACCACACCCCAGAGTCTCGTCAACCAACAGAACGACCAGTCGGGCTGCCCCGCACCGGCCACCGCCCCGCAGACAAACCCCGCACCCAACCACCACCACCCGCACCCACCCACCCAGCCCTCGCCGCCGCTACTGCGTCGCGTGGCCCAGGTCCTCGGACATCTCCCGGGCCGAGCGCAGCAGTTCGGCCGAGTGTCGGGCGATCTCCTCCTCGGTGACGCCGCGCGCCGGCATCACCAGGGTGACGACCAGCGGCAGCGAGTCGCCGGCGGCGAACACCGGGGCCGAGACGGAGGTGATGCCGGGGATCACGCCGCCCGAGGTGGTGGCAACGCCGTCGCGCCGCACCTCGGCCCGGATCGCCTCGATCCGCTTCCTGGTCGCCGAGTCCAGCGCGTCCGCCTCCAGTTGGACGCGCAGCACCGGCTCGGTGAGCTGCTCGGGCAGCTGGGCCAGGAACGCGCCGCCGATCGCGCTGGTCAACAGCGGCATCGTGGCGCCGATCCGCACCGTGATGGGCAACGCGTGGGCGCCGTACTCCCAGCGCACAACGACGGGTCCGTGGTCGCCCCACACGGCCAGGTTGACCGCGTGCGTCGTCCGGTCCCGCAGCCCCGGCAGGTGCTCGCTGACCAGCGCGACCTCGTCCATTCTGCGCAGCGACTCGATGCCGAGCCGCCGCATGGCGGGCCCCATGTCGTACCGCCCGGAGCTGGGCGACCTGGCGACGAGGCCGACCCGGGCCAGGCTGACGAGATAGCGGTGGACCTTGCTCGGCTGCATCCCGCTGGCCGCCGCCAGTTGCGTCAGGGTCATCGGGCCGCGCCCCTCCTCCAGGGCCTGGAGCACCGTCATCGCCAACTCGACGGACTGGATGCCCTGCCGCGCCGGCGCGGCGTCGGCGTGCTCGGGCCCGGGGGAACGCTGTGCGGTCACGGCTCGATGATAGTGATCGGGCCGCGACCGCCCACCGGGCCGCCACCACCCGCCGAGCCGCCACCACCCACCGGGCCGCCACCACCCGCCGGGCGCGTGACCCGGCGGGAAGCGGCGCGCTCAGGCGTCGGCACGGGCCTCGACGCCCGCCGTCTCGCCCCGCACCAGCCGCAGCAGTTCGCCGGCCAGTTCGGCGGCGGCCCCGGGCCCGCTCGCGGTGCCGAACACATGGAAGTCGGGCCGCACCGCGACGGCGGAGCAGCCCAGTTCGGCGAACCAGTCGCGATAGGTGCCGTGCACGTCCTGGACGAGCGCGGCGACCGGGTGGTCGCCGGAGCGGGCGCCGGGGACCACGACCCGGACGCCGGCGCCGGCGAGTTCGTGGAGCAGCGGCCCGTCCTCCAGCGCGCCCAACAGCCCCTCGGCGAGCAGCAGTTGGAAGCCGCCGCCCACCAGCTGGTCCAGCCGGTCTCCCCTGGTGCCGTCGTGCACCACGCCCTGCACCGACAACTGCCCGTGCCCGGCGTCGGATCGGCTGGCGAACAGGCCCTCGCGAAGGTCGGGGAAGCGCACCGCCTTGGGGGCGCCGCCCTGTTGGCGGCGGGCGAGCAGCTTCCGGTCGCGCTCGGCGGCGCGCTCCGGGTCGCGGAGGGTCTGGAGGTGGCCGAGTTCGATGCCCTTCTCGGTCACCGCCCGCACATGCGGCTCGCGTTCGGTCTGATAGGTGTCGAGGATGTCCTCGCGCGCGACGCCGCGCAGCACGAGGTCCAGCTTGAACGCGACGTTCTGCGCGTCGCGGAACCCGGAGCACATGCCCTGCCCGAGGAACGGCGGCATCTGGTGCGCCGCGTCGCCGGCGAGCAGCACCCGGCCGCGCCGCCAGTGCTCGGCGATGAGCGAGCGGAAGGTGTAGGTGGCGACCCGGATGAGGTCGGCGTCGTCCGGGGTGAGATAGGCGGCGACCCGCTTCCAGACCCGCTCCGGGTCGCGTTCGGTCTCGAAGTCGTCCACCGAGTCGAGCATGAAGCTGAACCGGTGGTGGTCGGGGCCGAGCGAGATGATGGAGGTCGGGCCGTTCGGGTCGCCGAGCTGCAACGCGGGCGGCAGCCGGGTCGGGCGGCGGAAGCGGAAGTCGCAGACCATCCACGGCTCGGAGAAGCCGTAGTCCCGCACGCCCACGCCGAGCGCCGAGCGCACGAAGCTGTTGCCGCCGTCGCAGGCCAGCACGTACCGGGCGCGGACGCTGGAGTGCCCGTCCCGGCCGTCCGGGTCCTCGACCGTGAGCGTCACATACTCGGAGGTCTGCTCCAGGTCGACGACGGTGGCGGAGTGCCGCACCTCGACCTGGGGCAGCGAGCGGCAGCGGGCGTCGAGCGCGTCCTCCAGGTCCGGCTGGTACATCATGTTCCACTCGGGCCAGCCGCTGCGGCCCACCTCCGCGAAGTGCTGCTCGATCAGCAGGTCACCGCGCCCGTTGCGCCACTCGTAGGTGCGCTGGACGCGGACCTTGGGCGTCAGTTCCTCGGCGACGCCGAGGCGGGCGAGCGTGCGCAGGGTCTCGTCGTCGAAGCTGGCGGCTCGCGGCAGGTTGTACAGGCCGGCGTACCGCTCCAGCACCAGGACCCGGTGGCCCGCCTGTCCCAGCAGGGCCGCCGCCGCCATGCCCACCGGGCCGTACCCCACGACGACCACATCCACCGCCGTCCCCTTGGGGACGGAACCGGCGCCATCCGTACCCGTCATCGGGCACCTCCGTTTTCTCGCGCACCTTCCAGAGGGTTGACACCGACGGAACGTACGTTTCACCATCCATGAAGTCAATGCATATAGGTGAAGTGGAGCGGGAATGCGGACCATCGGGCTTGAGGAGCACTTCGTCACGCCGGAGCTGGAGGGCTACGGCGCCAGCGCGGCGGCGATCATCCAGCCGGACAAGTGGCGGGAGGCGTCCCGGCGGCTGCTCGACATCACCGACGAGCGCCTGACGGAGATGGACGCGGCCGGGCTGGACGTGCAGGTGCTCTCCCTCAACGCCCCCGGCATCCAGGCCGAGCAGGACGCCGGGACCGCCGTCACCCGGGCCAAGGCCGTCAACGATCTGCTCGCCGGCGTCGTGGAGAACCACCCGGACCGGTTCGCCGGCTTCGCCGCCCTCCCGCTCCAGGACCCCAAGGCCGCGGCCTCCGAACTGGAGCGCGCGGTCAGCGAGCTGGGGATGCGCGGCGCCCTGGTCAACGCCCACACCCAGGGCCGCTACCTCGACGACCCCGAGCTGCGCGTGGTGTGGGAGCGCGCCGAGGGCCTGGACGTCCCGCTCTACCTCCACCCGGCCAACGGCGTCGACGCCCCGCACGTCATCCAGGGCCACCCGGAGCTGATCGGCCCGATGTGGAGCTGGGGAACGGACACCGCCTCGCACTTCATGCGGCTGGTCTTCGGCGGCGTCTTCGACGACTTCCCGAACGCCAAGCTGCTGCTGGGCCACATGGGCGAGGGCCTGCCGTTCGTGATGTGGCGGATGGACTCGCGCTGGGAGTACCACAACCACCACGGGGTGGAACTCGCCCGGGGCAATCCTTCCGAGTACCTTCGGCACAATCTGTACATCACGACCAGCGGTGTCTGCTCGGCCCCGCCCCTGCTCTGCTCGCTGCTCGCGCTGGGCCCCGAGCGGATTCTCTTCGGCACCGACTACCCCTTCGAGGACATGGCGACGGCCACCGAGTTCCTGAGGTCGGCCCCGATCAGCGAGGCCGACCGGGCGAAGATCGCCCACGGCAACGCCGAACGGCTGCTCCGCCTCTGAACCGCCACTCCCCCGCACGCTCCCCACCACGCCCCCACACCCGCAACGCCCCTTTCGTTCACCGGTTTTTGTTCACCAGAAGTCCTCCTCAGCAAGGAAGCAGGGAGTCGTCGAGATGGCCCGAGAGAACACCGCACAGCACTGGATCGACGGCGCGTGGGTCGGTTCCGCCCGAACCTCCGACAGCGTCAATCCGGCCACCGGCGAAGTGATCGGCAGCTATGCGGAGGGGGACGCCGAGCTGGGGCGGGCCGCGATCGAGGCCGCGAGCCGCGCCTTCGCCGAGGGCGACTGGCGGCTCGACCCGATGGTGCGGGCCACCGCGCTCAGCCACCTCGCCGACGCCTATGACCAGCGCCTGGGCGAGGTGATCCAGACGCTGACCGAGGAGAACGGCAAGCTGCGCCACGAGGCCGGCTTCGAGGCGCACTTCATCGTCCGCGCCCTGCGGTTCGCCGCCGGCCTCGCGCTCCAGCCGCACGGCCGGGTCACCGACACCCACCCGGGCCGCCAGGCCATGTCGATCCGGCAGCCGGTGGGCGTCGCCGGGATCGTGGTGCCCTGGAACTCCCCCGCCTACCTCTGCATCCGCGCGCTCGCCCCGGCCCTGGCGGCCGGCTGCACGGCCGTGGTGAAGATGCCGGGCCAGGCCGCGAGGACCGCCGCGCTGATGAGCGAGATCCTCGACTCGGTCCCCGAGCTGCCGAAGGGCGCGGTGAACGTCGTCATCGAGTCCGGCTCGGACGTGGCGCGGCTGCTGGTCGAGTCGCCCCGGGTGCCCGTGATCAGCTTCACCGGCAGCACGGCCACCGGGCGGCTGGTCGCGCAGGGCGCGGCGGCCCACTTCAAGCGGGTCGGGCTCGAACTCGGCGGCAAGACGCCCCACCTGGTCTTCGCCGACGCCGACCAGGAGGCCGCGCTGGCCACCGCCGTCCAGTCCTGCACGGTCTTCGCCGGGCAGTTCTGCATGACGGGCAGCCGGGTCCTGGTGCAGCGGGAGATCGCCGACGCCTTCACCGCCGCACTCGCCGAGCGCCTGGAGGCCGTGCGCCCGGGTCCGGCCGCCGATCCGGCCAGCCAGATCGGGCCGCTGATCGACAAGGCGTCGGTCGCCCGGGTCGATGCCGCCGTGGAGGCGGCGATCGCCGCCGGCGCCAAGCCGATCGTCCGGGGCGGCCCCAGCACCCGGCCCGAGCTGGCCGGCGGCGCCTTCTACCACCCGACCCTGCTGGCGGTGCCGGACTCCTCGCTGCCGATCGTCCAGGAGGAGACCTTCGGCCCGGTGCAGACGGTGCAGGTCTTCGACACCGAGGCGGAGGCGATCGCGCTGGCCAACGACACCGAGTACGGGCTGAGCGCCTGCGTGTGGACCAGGGACGCGGACCGACCGGTGCGCGTGGCGCGGCAGTTGGACGCCGGGCTGATCTCGGTCAACAGCTGGGCCAACCTGACCATCGAGTTCGAGGAGGGCGGCTTCAAGTCCAGCGGCGTCGGCCGGCTCGGCGGCCTGGCATCGGTCGAGGACTTCCTGGAGTACAAGCAGATCACCCAGGACTACGCGCCCGTCCCCCACTGAACCCGCTGAACCCGCTGAACCCGCTGAAACGCGAGGCGCGGGCCGGCGTCGCCGGCCCGCGCGGGCCACGCACAAGCCTTGCTGTTATTACATATAGCGCTTAGTCTCGCAGGACCCCGGCGGCGCCCCCACCCGGGCGCCGGCCCACCCGTCGCAGGAGTGGCCGGCCTCCCCGGCGAGCCGCGCGCCGCCCCTCCCCTTCCTCTCCGCGCGCCGTTCCCTCCCTCGACTTCGGCGCGCCGGAAACCAGCCCTGGCAGGAGGCCACGGATGGCCACACAGCGCGACCTACTGAGCTTCGAGATCGAAGGGCACACGATCACGGCGGTGACCGCGGGACCCGCCGAACCGAGCGGCAGACCCCTGATCGTCGCCCTCCACGGCGGCACGTTCACCTCCCGGTACTTCGACGTCGCCGGCTCCCCCGAAGGCTCCTTCCTCGATGTCGCCGTCGCGCACGGCCATCGGGTGGTGGCCTTCGACCGGCCCGGCTACGGCGGCAGCACCGCGCTCGAATCGGAGGCCAACACCTTCGACCGGCACGCCGAGTTGCTCGGCGAGGCCGCCGCCCTGGCGGCCGAACGCTACGCGGCCGACGGCGTGTTCCTCGTCGGGCATTCGATCGGCGGCATGATCGCCCTGATGATCGCGGCCGGCGAGCCCCGCTGGCCGCTGGTCGGCGTCTCGGCGACCGGGATGGGCGCCGTCATACCCGAGGGCGGCGCGGCCGACGCGCTCGGCTCGCTGCCGCCCGACCTGACCGTCGACCTGCCCTACGAGGAGCGGGACAAGGTGATGTTCGGGCCGCCCGGCAGCTACCGGGATGAGGCACTCGCGCAGGCGCACGACTCCTACGCGCCCGTGCCCGTGCGGGAGTTGGTGCAGGCCCCGGCCTGGCCGAGGGAACGCCTGGCCGCCATCGCGCCCCGGGTCCGCGTCCCCGTGCACAACGCGCTCGCCGAGCACGACGCGCTGTGGAGCAGCGGCCGGGAGAACGTCGAACGCTTCGCCGCCCTGCTGACGGCCGCCCCGTTCGTCGAGGCCGGCGTCGCCCGGGGCACCGGCCACTGCATCGACCACCACACGCTCGGCCACGCACTGCACCTGCGGCAGCTCGCCTTCGCCGAGGAGTGCGCGGCCTGGGCCGCGCGGGCGACCGGCGGGAGCGAGCGGCGCTGATGCCCGAGTCGAACCGGCGGAACCTCCCGCAGCGGGTGCGGGTCCTCGTCGCCGGCGGCGGCCCCGTCGGCCTGTCGGCCGCCGTGGAGCTGGGCCGGCGCGGCATCGAGTGCCTGGTCGTCGAGCCGCGCACCGCCGTCTCCCACGCTCGCCCCCGGTGCAAGACGCTCAGCGTCCGCACCATGGAACACCTGCGCCGCTGGGGCGTGGCCGACCGGCTACGGGAACGCGCCCCGCTGCCCACGTCCTGGTCCAGGGACGTGGTCTTCTGCACCTCGCTCAGCGGGCACGAACTGTCGCGCTTCACCGGCGTGTTGGGGCTCGCCCCCGAGGGCGACCGGTTCCCCGAGACCGGCCAGCAGGCGCCGCAGTACGTCCTGGAGGAGGTGCTGCGGGAGACCGTCGAGGAGCTGGACGCCTGCCACCTCGTCCTCGGCGCACGGGTCGTCGCGCTGCGCCAGGACGAGGAGTCGGTGACCGTGACCGTCGAGGACGACGCCGGCCGGCGGAGCGTCGTCACGGCCGACCACGTCATCGGCTGCGACGGCCCACGCAGCGTGGTCCGGGACGAGATCGGCGCCCGCTATGTGGGCGGGCAGGCGCTGCGCCCCAACTTCGGCATGGTCTTCGAGAGCCCGGACCTGTGGCAGCACGTCCGGCACGGGCCGGCCGTCCAGTACTGGATCATCAACGCCTCGGCGCCCGCGCTGGTCGGACCGCTGGACCGGCACGGCACCTGGTGGGCCATCGCCTTCGGCGTGGACCGGGAGACCGGGGAGCGCGAGGCGCTGCGGCTGGTCGAGGGCGTGGCGGGCCGGCCGGTGCGGGCCAGGGTGCTGTCCACCGACCCGTGGACCGCCCGGATGCAGATCGTCGACCGGATGCGGCACGGCCGGGTGTTCCTCGCCGGCGACGCCGCGCACCTCAACCCGCCGTTCGGCGGCCACGGCCTCAACACCGGGGTCGGGGACGCGGTCGACCTGGGCTGGAAGCTCGCGGCCAGCCTCGCCGGCTGGGGCGGCCCGGCGCTCCTGGACGCCTACGAGAGCGAGCGCCGCCCCGTCCAGGAGCGCGTCATCCGGGAGGCGACCGCCAACATGCGGGTGCTGTCCACGGAGTTGCTGGCCGACAACCTCGACGCGGCCGACGCGGCGGGCGTCGAGGCCCGGCGGCTCGCGGGCGCGCGCATCCAGGAGACCAAGCGGGCGGAGTTCCACGCGCTCGACCTGGTGCTGGGCCTGCGGATCGACGCCTCGCCCGTCCTCCCCGAGAGCGCGGCCGACGGGGGCGGGGCGTTGGTCGGCGCCCGGCTGCCGCACGCGTTCCTCGGCGACGGCCGTTCCCTCTACGACCTGCTCGGCGCCGACCTGACGCTGCTCGACCTCGGGCCGGAGACCCGGGCGGCCGCCGTCGAGGAGGCGGCCCGGGCGCGGGGCGTTCCGCTCGCGGTGGTCCGGCCGCCGGAGGCCGAACGGCCGCGCCTGGCCGCGCGGTTGGGCGCCCGCCTGGTCCTGGTCCGCCCCGACCAGGTGGTCGCCTGGCGCGGCGACGAGGCACCGGACGACGCGCCCGCCCTCCTCGCCACACTCAGCGGCCACGCGCCGCCGCGCCCCCGCGCGGCGCCCGCCGAAGCCCTCCCAACTGAGGTCCCCTCCACCGAAAGGAAGCAACGAACATGACCCCTCACTCCTGGACCCGACGACAGGTCCTGAACACGGCGGCCGGGACGGGGGTCACGCTCGGCGCCGCCGGCGCGCTGTCCAGCCCCGGCGTCGCCCAGGCCCACGACGGCGGACACGGTGGCGGGCACGGTCACGGCGGCCGGCTGGAGATCATCGCCATCGAGGAGGCCGTGATACTGCCCGGCCTCATCACCGAGGGCACCGCGCTGGACGGCGTGATCCCGTTCAAGCCGGAGGTCACCGCGGAGTGGTTCAGGCGGCTGCCGGACGTCGCCGAGTACCGGATCGCCGACATGGACGAGAACGGCGTCACCATGCAGGTGCTGTCCCTGACGCCGCCCGGCATCCAGATGCAGCCCGACGCGGCGATCGCCGTGACCGACGCCAGGACCGCCAACGACGCGCTGGCCGGCATCGTCGCCGAACGCCCGACCCGCTTCGGCGGCCTCGCCGCGCTGCCGCTCCAGGACCCGCCGGCCGCCGTGCGGGAGGCCAGGCGCGCCATCGACGAGCTGGGCCTCGCCGGTTTCCTGGTCAACGGCCACACCCTCGGGCACTACCTGGACGAGCCGCAGTTCCGCGAGGTCTGGGCGGTGCTGGAGGAACTTCAGTCTCCCCTCTATCTGCACCCGACGCCGGCGCCGGCCGGCGAGTGGGCCATCCCCGAGGGCCGGCCGGAACTCGTCGGCCCGCTCTACACCTGGGCGGCCGAGACCGCCGGGCACGCGCTACGCGTCATCCTCGGCGGGGTCTTCGACGACTTCCCCGGCGCCCGCCTCATCCTGGGCCACATGGGCGAGTTCCTTCCGTTCCACGCCTCCCGCCTCGACGTGCAGATCCAGAACATCAACACCCAGGTGGCGCTGCGGAGGAAGCCCTCCGAGTACCTGGCCGACAACATCCTCATCACCACCTCGGGCGTGATGGACGACACCATGCTGCGGGCCGCGATCGACGTGGTGGGCATCGACAACGTGCTCTTCGCCATCGACTACCCCTTCGAGAGGAGCGAGCAGGCCGTCGAGTTCCTGCGCAGCGCGGACGTCCCGCACGGGCACCGCAGGAAGATCGCCTCCGGCAACGCCCGCCGCCACCTGCGGCTCTGAGGCCCACCCGCCACCTGGCGTCGGGTGGTGCGGGTGGTGGTGGTTGGGTGCGGGGTTTGTCTGCGGGCCGGTGGCCGGTGCGGGGCAGCCCGACTGGTCGTTTCGTTAGTCGACGAGACCCTGCGGTGTGGTGGGGGCTCTGGCGCGGGCTACGACGCCGGGCCTAGATGGCGCACGATCGGCCGGGTGCGGGCGTAACGAATGCCGGCAGGAGGCTGGCTGGGAGGGGGGGCGCGGCTTCCGGGAGGTGGGGTTCGTTGCCGAACGGGGGTCAGCTCTGGCGACCGTGCCCTCCGGGCGCAGGGACCGCGCCGAGTTCGAGGGACGGCCGGCGGCTGGGGGCGTGCGTGGCGCGCACCGGCTTCGCCGGCCTGCCCCGGCATGTCGCCCGTCTCGGATGTGGCCGATCGTCGGGCGGCTCAAGGGGCCCGTACCGGTCGTCGTGTCGGAGTGCGGCGCTTCGTCGAGTTCGGTTAATGACCACGCTGCCGCGCGAACATCGTCTGTCGTCTTGGTAGTCCGCGCGCCGTCGACTTCCGAGGGCGGGCGCCGGGGGGTGGGGGACCTTTTTTCTAGGTGCCCGTTTAGAAGTGAACAGATCGTTCAACTCTAGACGGGCACCTACAGAAAGAGACCCCCACCCCCCTGCCCGGAAGCCGACAAGGCGCGGACTACCCCACCGGCAGGCGATGTTCGCGCGTCAGCGTGGTCGTTGACCGAACGCCCCGTCCTGCCAGCAGGAGTGAGGCGGCGGGCCGTCCCCCTTTCAGTCGCCCGACGATCGGCCACATCCGAGACGGGCGACATGCCGGGGCAGGCCGGCGAAGCCGGTGCGCGCCACGCACGCCCCCACCCACCAAGCGACCCTCGAACAAGCCGCAGTCCCCGCGCCCGGAAGGCACGCACCGCCATCACCCACCACCCCCGGCGGCAACGAACCCCACCTCCCGGAAGCCGCGCCCCCCCTCCCAGCCAGCCCATCACGGTCATTCGTTACGCCCGCACCCGGCCGAACGTGCGCCATCTAGGCCCAGCGTCGTGGTCCGCGCCAGAGCCTCAACCACACCGCAGAGTCTCGTTGACCAACAGAACGACCAGTCGGGCTGCCCCGCACCGGCCACCGGCCCGCACCCGAAGGCCCGCACCACCCACCACCCGCACCAGCCCACCCTCCCCCACCGAGCCCGTCGCTATAGTTGATAACGACCAACGGCCGGCCGAGGCGAGGGGATTCACCGTGGCGACACCCCGAGGGGCGCTCCAGCCGATCACCTCACGGTCGGTCGTGGAGCAGGCGACGGACGAGCTGCGTCGAGCGATCCTGGCCGGCGTTCTGGCGCCCGGCGCCGAGTACTCGCTGCGCGAGCTGGCCGGGATGCTCGACATCAGCTTCATCCCCATCCGCGAGGCCCTGCGCTCCCTGGAGAGCGAGGGCCTGGTCATCATGCGGCCCGGCCGCAGCGCCGTCGTCACGCCGCTCGACCTCGACGACCTGCACGGCATCTACCGCCTGCGGCGCGCCCTCGAACCGGAGATCGCGCGCCGCTCGTGCGGCCTGCTCGCCGACGAGGAGCTGGACCGACTGGCCGCGCAGGCCGCCGACTTCGGCGCCAGGGACCACGGCATGGGCGACATCTACGACGACCACCACGCGTTCCACCTGGCGCTGCTGGCGCCGGCCGCCACGGCCTGGGACATCCGCGTGCTCACCACGCTGTGGCAGGCGGCGGAGCGCTATATCCGCATCGGCTTCGGCCAGCTCGACCCCGACCCGGCCGAGCACCAGCGGCGCGGCAAGGCCCATGTCGACCTGGTGGCGGCGTTCCGCACCCGCGACCCCGACACGGTGGCCGCCGCCGTCGAGCAACACCTCGCCCGCAACGAGAAGATCGCCAGCTCCGCGCTCTCCTGACCGGCCCCGCTCCGAGAAGCCTCACCAACGCGCCGCCGCCGCACGGGAGTTGCCCCGTGCGGCGGCGGCGCGTCGACGGCCCGGACTCAGCGGGCCAGCGGCGTCTCCTCCGGGGCGGCATCGCCGCCCGCCGCCTGGCTCGGGCTCCACGCCACCCGCAGCAGGCCGATCAGGACCGCGCCGAGCAGGGCCGGGACGACGAAGGCGAAGAAGCCGGCCTTGGACCAGCTGATCGCGGTGGCGGCGGCCACATAGCTGGGCCCGACGATGGCCCCGACCCGCCCCACGCCCAGGCTGAAGCCGAGCGCGGTGCCGCGCAGCCGCGCCGGGTGGGCGTGCGCCACGAAGATGTTCACCAGCCCCTGGGTGCCGAGCGCCCCGCAGCCGGCGACGGCGGAGGCCAGCAGCAGCACCGGCCGGGGCTGGGGCGTGCTGAGCGTGATCATGGCGACGGCGGCGAGCAGGAAGCTGACCATCGTGGCGGCCTTCAGGAACCCCCGGTCGGCGATCAGCGCGGCGCCCAGGGTGCCGACGACGGCGCCGATGTTGAAGGCGATGGAGAACTCCAGCGAGGAGCCCAGGTCGTAGCCCGAGTCGACCATCAGCGTGGGCAGCCAGGTGCTGGCGCCGTAGACGATGACCAGGCCGGAGAACGTGGCGGCCCAGAACAGCAGCGTCGCCGTGCGGTAGCGCGGGGAGAGCAGCGTGGCCAGCCGGTTCGTCGAGTCCGCCGGCTCCTGCCGGTCGGCCGGCCCGGCCCCGGCGGGTGGCGCGTCGGCCCCCGGCTCGTCCCGCACCACGGCGGGCACCATCCGCCACACCACGGGGATCAGCACCAGCGGGAGGACGCCGAAGAGGAACAGCGTGTGAAAGTCCCATTCGGGCAACAGGGTTCGGGCGACGACACCGGTGATGATGCCGCCGATGGCCAGCCCGGTGGTGGCGGTGCCGACCTGGAGGGAGTGGCGGGACGGCGTGGCCGCGTCGCTGACATAGGCGGTGACGAGCGGGATCAGGGCGCCGATGCCGACGCCGGTGACGAAGCGGGTCGCCGCGAACAGCGTGAGGTCGTCGGCGACGGCGCTCAGCAGCATCGCCCCGGAGAGCCAGGCGAGGCTGACGGCCATCGGGAGCCGGCGTCCGTAGAGGTCGCCGGCCCAGCCGGCGACGATGGAGCCGAGCGGCATCCCGAGGGCGGTGAGGCTGCCGAGGAACCCGAGTGTCGACTTGGTGACATCCCAGTCGGGGTGGGCCAGCAGGGCTGGGCCGACCGCGCCCAGGATGAAGAGGTCGTATCCCTCGATGCACAGGATGACGAGTCCGAGGGCGACGGCGGGACCGGGACGCGTGCCGGTCCCCGACGGGCCGGGGGTGGAGTTCATGTCCGTACTCCTCAGGGGGAATCGCAAGGGGAGGCCACGGCGGCGCCGGGCAGGCGCGGGCACGCGTGGGTCCGAGCGGGAGGGAACCCCGGACAGCGGCTCGTCGGTCCGTGGTGGGACGTGGCCCGGCCCTGGGCACGGGGTGCCGGGGCGGGGGCCTGCTCGGGATGGCGTGCCCGGTGGCGCCGAACGGTGCGCGGCGCACGGGCCGTTGGTCGCCGAGACGCGTCGCTGGGCGTCACGGACGTGCGGTCCGGCGGCGCGGGCCCGACGGGGTGGGCGGGTTGCCCGGTCCCGTCGCGGCCACGCCGCAGGGAATTGGCGGTAATGCTGAGGCGCGTCACGGGCGTGTGTCAATGCCCGCGTCACGCCCGAAATCGGCCGTCCACCACCCCCTTGACGCAGCGCCCCAGGTCGTCGCTATGATCGGGCGTAATCATCATGCTCAATTGCGAACGGAACGATGGAGAGTGGTCGTGGCCAAGCTGGAGATCATCGTGGCGAGCACGCGTCCCGGGCGCATCGGCCCGGTGGTCGCCGACTGGGTGGCGGCCCTCGCGGCGGAGCACGGCGGCTTCTCCGAGGTGGAGGTGGTCGACCTGGCCGAGGTGAACCTCCCGTTCATGAACGAGCCCAACCACCCCCGGCTGGCCCGCTACGTCCACCAGCACACCCGCGACTGGAGCGCCAAGGTCAGCGAGGCCGACGCCTTCGTCTTCGTGATGCCGGAGTACAACTACGGCTACAACGCGGAACTCAAGAACGCGATCGACTACCTGCACCACGAGTGGAAGTACAAGCCCGTCGGCCTGGTCAGCTACGGGGGCGTCTCGGCCGGCACCAGGGCGGCCCAGATGATCAAGCAGGTGGTCACGACCGTGAAGATGACGCCGCTCTTCGAGGCGGTGTCCATCCCGTTCGTTCACGAGCTGGTCGAGGACGGTCAGTTGCGGCCGAACGAGGTCATGACCGCCTCGGCCAAGGCGATGTTCGACGAGCTGACCCGGGTGACCGAGGCGCTGCGCGGCCTGCGCGCGGCGGACGGCCCGCAGGCGGCCTGAGGCGCCGGCTCAGGCGGGCAGTTCCTGTTCGACCCAGATCGTCTTGCCGCTCGGCCCGTATCTGCTCCCCCACCGGCTGCTGAGCTGCGCCACCAGGAACAGCCCGCGACCTCCTTCGTCGGTTGAGCGCGCCCTGCGCATCCGGGGCTGGGTGTTGCTGGGGTCGGTGACCTCGCAGAACAGCGCCTCGCCCCGGATCAGGCGCAGTCCCACCGGCCCGCCGGCGAACCGGACGGCGTTGGTGACGAGTTCGCTGACGATCAGCTCGGTCGCGAAGATGCTGTCCTCAAGGCCCCAGGCGGCGAGCGCCCCGGTCGCCGCCTCGCGCGCCGAGGCCACCGACCCCGGCTCGGCCGGGAACTCCCAGCCGGCGACCGCGTCGGCGGCCAGCCGGGAGGTGCGGGCCAGCAGGAGGGCGGCGTCGTCCCGCAGCGGGGCGCCCCCGGCCGGCGTCATCAGGTCCTCGGTCAGCGCGGCGAGGTCGCTCTCGGCGTGCGGCACCCGCGCCAGCCGGTCGGCGAGCCCCCGGGTGCCGCTGTCGAGGTCGTCGCCGTACCGCAGGACCAACCCGTCGGTGTAGAGGGCGAGCACGCTCCCCGGCGGCACGTCGACCGAGGCGGTCTCGAACGGCAGGCCGCCCACGCCAAGCGGCGGCCCCGGCTGGATCGGCACCGGCCGGGCGGGGCCGTCCGGCACCAGCAGCAGCGGCGGCGGGTGGCCGGCCGCCGCCATCACGCAGCGCCCGCTGACGGGATCGTGCACCGCGACCAGGCAGGTGGCGCTGACCACGTCGCGGTGCGCCGGGTCGGCCTCGCCGGCCAGCCGCTTCACCAGGTCGTCGAGGTGGGTGAGGAGTTCGTCGGGCGCCAGCTCCAGGTCCGCGAGGGTCCCCACGGCCGTGCGCAGCCGGCCCATGGTGGCGGTGGCGTGCAGGCCGTGTCCCGTCACGTCCCCGACGACCAGGGCGGTCCGCAGACAGGGCAGTTCGATGGCGTCGAACCAGTCGCCGCCGAGCCCGGCGCCGCCGGCCGCCGGGAGGTAGGCGCCGGCGGTCTCCATCACCGGCGTGACGGTGGACGCCTTCGGCAGCAGCCGCCGCTGGAGGGCGACGGCGGCGCGGTGTTCGCGGGTGTAGCGGCGGGCGTTGTCCACGCTGAGCGCCGCGTGCGCGGCGATCTCGGTCAGCAGGCCGACGTCCTCCTCGTCGAACGGCTCGGGCCGCTCGGCGCGCCAGACCGCCACCACGCCCAGGACCAGGCCGCGCGCGAAGAGCGGCGCGATCGACAGCGAGTGACCGCGCTCGGGGGCCGCGTGCCGGATGCGGGCCGGGTCGTCCAGGCCCTCCTCGAAGGTGGCCCGGTCCACCACGATGGTGCGGCCCTCCTGGAGGTGGTGCACCATCGGGTGGTCCGGGAGGCGCGGCACGGCCTGTCCCGGCCGGAGCAGTTCGGGCGGCCAGGCGCCGCTCATGGCCCGCACCGCCACCCGGCGCAGGTGGAGTTCGCCGCTCTTGAGCGTCTTCGGCGGCTCGTCGCCGGTGAGCACCGGGTCGGCCAGGTCCACCCAGGCGAAGTCCGCGAAGTCGGGCACCAGCGTGTCGACGATCTCCTGGGCCGTCCCCTCGATGTCGAGGGTGCCGCCGATCCGGGCCGCCCGGTGGCGCAGCGCGGAGCGGCGGGCCGTCTTCCAGTGGTCGGTGGGGTCGGTGAGCAGGATCGCGATGCCGGTGGGCCGGCCGCGCCGGTCCTCCGTCCGGAGCGCCGACACGGACCAGGACCAGTCCCCGTACGGCGGTTGAGTGGACCGCACCCGCTCGTCCTGCCCGGTCAGCGGCTCGCCGGTCTCCAGCACGCCGCGCAGGGCCGCGTCGGCGCCGGCCGCGTCGGAGGAGCCCATGACGTCGGAGAGCCGGGAGCCGGGCGGCAGCGGCGGGCCGGCGAACCCGGGGCGGTCGACGTTGGTCCGCACGACCGTCAGCTCCGCGTCCCGCAGGACGTACCCGATCCGCTCCTGGGAGAGCAGCGCGCGGCTCAGGGACTCGGCGTGCTCGGCCTCCAGCGCCCACTCGGCGGTGACGGCCAGGATCGCGGTCCCCGCGCCTTCCCGCAGCGGCCGCGCCTGGTAGCGCACGGCGACCGGTCGCCCGGCGCCGCGCTCCACCGTGACCTCGCCGCGCTCCGGTGGCGACCCGGCGGGCTCGGCCAGGGCGGCCCGGTCGGCCTCGGTCAACAGCCGGAGCACGGAACGCCCCAGCACCTCGGCGGCGGGGCGTTCCAGCAGTTCCTCGGCGGCGCGGGACCAGCCGACGACGACGCCGCGACGTTCGACCAGGGCGACGGCGGTGTCGGCCAGCGGGCCGCCGTCGTCGGGGCACTCGTCCCCGTCCGCGTCCGCCGCGCCGTCCGCGTCGTTCGCCCTCATGGCGCCGTCACCGCCTCTCGCACCTGGCCGGTGCCCCCATCATGTCCCGAGGCCCGAGCCCGCGCCTTTCACCCGCCGCCGCGCCGCCCCCGGTTGGCGGCTGGCGATGCGTCAGCCGGCGGCACGGAAGAGGGCCCGAAGTCTTGCCTGTTATCACATATAGCGGCTACGGTCGGTCCGTCCGCCGGCTGGTCCGGCCCCGGTGAAGCCAGCCCGGAGCGGCCCGCACGCCGACGAGCGATCGGACCCCACCCCCACACCCGCCCGGCAGAAAGGCACGACGATGTGCGTCAACGACAGGAATCGACGCGGCTTCCTCAGGACCGCCGCGGCGGCCGGCATCGCCGCCGCGAGCGTGCCGGCGCTGGCCGCCGCCACCGCGCACGGTCAGGAGCCCGCCCCGGCCGGCGGCAGCGCCGCCGCCGGCGAGAAGATCGCGCTGACCAACGCCCGGGTCTTCGACGGCGACGAGCTGACCGAGCCCCGCACCGTGGTCGTCGAGAACGGCCGGATCGGGCTCAACTCGCTCGGCGCGCGCCGGATCGACTGCGAGGGCGCGGTCCTGCTGCCCGGGCTGATCGACGCCCACCTGCACCTGAGGGACCTGGACACGCTGCGGCGGCTGGCCGGCTTCGGCGTGACGACCGGGCTGGACATGGCCTGCTTCCCGCCGGAGGTCGTCGACTCGCTGCGCCGGCAGCCGGGCCTGCCCGACATCCGCAGCGCCGGCACCCCGGCCGTCGCGCCCGGCAGCCCGCAGAGCCAGCTGCCGACGTTCCCGCAGGACGCCGTGCTCACCGGGCCCGAGCAGGCGGCCACGTTCGTGCGGAACCGGGTCACCGAGGGCTCCGACTACATCAAGATCGTCATCGACGAGGCCGGCCCGACGCCCGAGACCGTCGGGGCCGTGGCGGCCCAGGCGCACTCGGCCGGCAAGCTCCTCATGGCGCACGCCACGACCGCCGCCCAGGTGGAGGTGGCCCTGGCCGCCGGCGCCGACATGATTCACCACATTCCGCTGGACAGCGCGCTGACCCCGGAGATCGCGGCCCGCTTCGCGGCCGGCGGACCGGTCGCCGTGCCCACGCTGACCATGATGGAGGGCTTCGCCAACCTGGGGATTCCCGGCTACGACTACGCCAACGCCGAGGCCGGCGTCGCCGAGCTGCACCGGGCCGGCGCCCGGGTGCTGGCCGGCACCGACGCCAACCTCACGCCCGGCATCCCGGTGCAGCCCGCCTACGGCGACAGCCTCCACCACGAGCTGGAGCTGCTGGTCGCGGCGGGCCTGAGCACCCGGGAGGCTCTGCGGGCCGCCACCGTGCTGCCCGCGCAGAGCTTCCGGCTGCGGGACCGGGGCGAGATCCGCCCCGGCTACCGCGCCGACCTGCTGCTGGTCGACGGCGACCCGCTCGCCGACATCACCGCGACCCGCGCCGTCCGCCGCGTCTGGGTCGGCGGCGCCGAGCACGCCCCGGCGGCCGGCTGACCGAGGGTCGGCGCCGCGCCCGGCCTCACTCCGTGAGGTCGAGGGCGGCGCCGACGATGCCGTCGGCGTCGATCCCGTGGTGCCGGTAGACCTCTTCGAGGGAGCCGGACTGGCCGAAGCGGGTGACGCCGAGCCGGCGGCTCGGCACGTGGTGGACGGTGGCCAGGAAGGCGAGGGTGTGCGGATGCCCGTCCAGGACGGTGACCAGCGGGGTGGCGCGCTCCGCCGGAAAGACCTGGTCCAGGACCCAGTCGGGGGCCTCGCCGTGCCCGGCCCTGGCGTCGAGCGCCCGGTAGAGGTTGCCCGGGCTGGTCACGCACACCACGTCGGCCGGGACGCCGAGGGCGTCCAGCCGCTCGGCGGCCGCCAGCGCCTCCGTCACCAGCGCGCCCATGGCCGCGATGGTGACCCGGGCGCCGTCCCGCCGGCGCAGCGGGTAGGCGCCGGCGACGACCTGGCGGCGGCGCCGCTCGCGGGCCGCCGGGTCGGTAGGCACGGCGGCGAGGGTCTGGTCGACCGGGCGGGTGGACAGCCGCAGATAGGCGGAGCCGCCGTCGGGCCGGCCGAGGCGGGCCAGCGCGGCGAGCAGCACCCACTCGGTGTCCAGCGCGAACGCCGGCTCCCAGGTGACGCAGCCCGGCTGCTCGATGCCGAGCGAGGGCGTGGTGATGGACTGGTGCGCGCCGCCCTCGGGCGCGAGGGTCACCCCGGACGGGGTGCCGACCAGGATCGACTGGCCGCCGGCGTAGATGCCGAACGACCAGGGCTCCAGGGCCCGTTGGACGAACGGGTCGTACAGCACGCCGATCGGCAGCAGCGGTTCGCCCCAGCGGCTCCAGGTCGCGCCCAGCTCGCCGAGGAGCCCGACCAGGTTGGTCTCGGCGATGCCCAGCTCGATGTGCTGGCCGGTGGGCCGCTCCCGCCAGTGCAGGATCGTCTCGGCGTCGTCGGCGAACCAGTCGACGCGCTCGGTCGGCGACCAGACGCCGACCTTGTTGACCCAGCCGCCCAGGTTGGTGGTCGAGCTGACGTCCGGGCTGACGGTCACCACCCGCCGCGCCGCCTCGGGCGCGCTGCGGGTCAGGTCGAGCAGCACCCGGCCGAGGGCCGCCTGGGTGGTCGCGACCCCGGTCGGGGTCCGGCCGATGTCGGCGGGCAACGCGGGCGGCTTCGCCGTGGGCACGGGCTCACGGCGCAGCCGGGCCGCCGTCGCGGCGCACAGCGCGGCCGGCGCCGAGGTCGCGGGGAACGGCTCCCAGGGGCGGTCGAGGTCGGTGCCCACCCGCTCGGCGAGTTCCCGCATCTGCTCCCCCGTCAGCAGCGAGGAGTGGTTCTGCGGGTGGCCCTGGGTGGGCAGGCCGTGGCCCTTGATGGTGTAGGCGAAGATCACCGTGGGCCGGTCGTCCGCCACCTCGGAGAGCGCGGCGTCCAGGGCGCCGAGGTCGTGGCCGCCCAGGTTGCGGATCGCGGCCATCAGCGTCGGGTCGTCGATCCCGGCGAGCAGGGCGGCGACGGCCGGGGCCTCGGGCCCGGCGCCGGGCAGCCGCTCGCGCAGCTCGTCGGCGGAACAGCGCAGCAGGCGCTGGTACTCGGGGTTGGACATCGCGTCGATCCGCCCGCGCAGCGCGTCGCCGCCGGGGCGCGCGAACAACTCCTCAAGCCGTTCGCCGTACTTGAGCGTGAGCACCTGCCAGCCGGCGGCGGCGAACATGCCGTGCAGCCGGCCGGCGGCGCCGTGCGGCACGACCCGGTCCAGGGACTGCCGGTTCAGGTCGACGATCCACACCAGCTCGCCCAGCTCGGCGACCTGCGGGTCGAGCACCGCCTCCCACACCGCGCCCTCGTCCAGCTCCGCGTCCCCGACCAGCGCGTACTGCCGGCCGGCGAAGCCCTCGCCGGCGGCGCGGCCCGCGTAGCGGCGGGCCAGCGCGCCCCAGATCGTGGCGGTGGCGCCGATGCCGACCGAGCCGGTCGAATAGTCCACCGGGTCGGGGTCCTTGGCGCGGCTCGGGTAGCTCTGGAGGCCGCCGAACGCGCGCAGCGTGGTCAGGTGGGAGGCGTCCAGCTCGCCCAGCAGATGGTTGATGGCGTGCAGCACCGGCGAGGCGTGCGGCTTGACGGAGACCCGGTCCTCGGGGCGCAGATGACGGAACCACAGGGCCGTCATGATCGACACCATCGAGGCGCAGGACGCCTGGTGGCCGCCGACCTTGAGCCCGGAGGGGTTGGGGCGCACCCGGTTGGCGTGGTGGACGATCGCGCTGGACAGCCAGAGCACGCGGTCCTCGACGGCGCGCAGCGCGTCGAGTTCGGCGTCCGTGGTCCGCCCGGGGGCGGGTGCGGTGGTCATGATCGAACGTCTCCTCGCGCTCAACACATCCGGCCGGTCGACGCGCGGCCGGCTGTGACGTGGGACGGATCGCGGCGGCGCGCGGGGCGCGCCGGGGGTGCCCCGGCACGCTGCGGGCCGGCTCGGGACCGGATCACGGTCGGCGGCGTGCTGCCGGGGGCGGGATCGTTGCGGACGAGGAGACCACCGGTTCAGGATGTCGCACAAGAAGCCGCGTGAAATTCGCGCAGATCGCCCAGTTCCCCTCCCTTTTGGCCCCGGAAGGTGCGCACTATGCCCAACCCCGCCCGGATCGACGCCACCGACGCGCGGCTGCTGCTGGCCCTCGCCGCTCATCCCCGGGCCACCACGGTGGCGCTGGCGGAGGCGAGTGGCCTGAGCCGCAACACCGTTCAGGCCCGACTCGCCGGGCTCGACCGCAGCGGCGCGGTGGGGTCGTTCGAGCGGCGGGTCGACCCCGCGACGCTCGGCTATCCGCTGACCGCGTTCGTGACCACCCGGGTCGCCCAGCGCCGGCTGGACGAGGTGGCCGGGGCGCTGGCCGCGGTTCCCGAGGTGCTCCAGGTGCACGGGCTGACCGGCGACACGGACCTGCTGGTGCACGTGGTGGCGACGGACGCCGAGGACCTGTACCGGGTGGCCGGCCAGATCCTCGACATCCCCGGCGTGGAACGGACCAGCACCGCGCTCGTCATGCGGCAGCTGGTCGACTACCGGCTCGCCCCGCTGCTGCGCCGCGCCGCCGCGCGCCGCTGAGCCCCGCCGGGCTCTCGAACTCCCCGGTGGAAAAGCGAGATTCACGGCCCCGACCGCTTGCTGTTATCACATATAGCGTCTTACTGTGTGGACAGCGCCCGCAGGTTCGATCGAGGAGGATCGGATGACCGCCACACCGAAGTTCGCCCACGTGGTCTTCCAGACCGGCAATCCCGCAGGGATGCGGGACTGGTACTGCGCCGTCCTCGACGGACACGTGGTGTTCCAGAACGACAGCCTGTGCTTCATCACCTATGACGAGGAGCACCACCGCGTCGCCCTGCTCACCCCGCCGGTCCCGCTGGAGCGCAAGTCGCCCACCACGGCCGCCGCCCACCACGTCGCCTACACCTTCGACCACCTCGACGACCTGCTCGCCCGCTACGAGCTGCTGCGCGACAAGGGCGTCACCCCGGCGGTGTGTATCGCGCACGGCGTCACCACCTCGCTGTACTACCAGGACCCGGACGGCAACTTCGTCGAGATGCAGATCGACAACTTCGCCGACCCGGACGAGGCCACCGGCTATATGAAGGGCCCCGAGTACAGCGCCGACGCCGTCGGCCCCGCGTTCGACCCCGAGGCGATGCTCGCCGAGCGCCGCGCCGGCGCCTCCGTCGAGGAGCTGATCCACCGCTCCTGGGCGCTGAAGGGCGGCCTGCCGGACCCGATGCTGGTCCTCACCGGCGCCGTCTGAGCGCGGCGGCGGGCCAGTACCCGACGGGGTGCCGGGGGCGCGACCGGCACCCCGTCGGCACGCCGCCGCCCGGCGACCGGCACCGGTCGCCCGTCCGAACCCACCTGTCGAGGGGAACCGTTGAGCGCATCCAGCCACCCGGCCGACTGCTTCCTGTGCGGCCTGGAACAGAGCGAGGACACCGGCGTCGTCTTCCGCGACCCCCTGTGGTCGGCGGAGACGGTGCCCGGCTACGACGTGCCCGGCTGGTTCGTCCTGCGGGCCCGCCGGCACGCCGAACGCGTCACCGGGCTCAACGAGGCGGAGCTGGCCTCGTTCGGCCCCCGCGCGCGGGACCTGGTCGCCGCCGTCACCGAGGCGACGGGCGCGCCCGCGACCTATCTGCTCGCCTTCGGCGAGAACCACCGCCACTTCCATGTGCTGGTCACCGCGCGCGGCGCGGACGTGCCGGCGGACCGGCGGAACGGGGACATCCTCCGGCTCAGGACGGAGCGCGCCGACCCGGCGGCCGCCGCCCGCCTGGTGCCCGAGGTGCGCCGCGCGCATCTGCGGCTGGCCGGGGAGGCGGGCCGCGCGCCCGTCGCGTGACCGCCTGACCGCCTGACCGCCTGACCGCCGGTTCAACGACCGCTCGGCGCCGGCCCGTTGGTGCTTCGTCACCAACGGGCCGGCGCTCGGGTGTGGGTCGGGCGGCGGGTCAGGGGGCGGGCGCGTCCTCCGGGGCGCGCAGCGGCACGGCGGTGGCGGCGGCGATGTCCGCGCGGCTGACGCCGGGCGCGGTCTCCACCAGCGTGACGCCGCCGTCGGCGAGGTCGAGGACGCCCAGGTCGGTGATGATCCGGTGGACGCAGGCCCGCCCGGTCAGCGGGAGGGTGCACTCGGGGACGATCTTCGGGCTGCCGTCCCGCGCGGTGTGTTCCATCAGGACGATGACCCGGCGGGCCCCGTGGACGAGGTCCATCGCCCCGCCCATGCCCTTGACCATCTTGCCGGGGATCATCCAGTTGGCGAGGTCGCCGGCCGCCGAGACCTGCATGGCGCCGAGGATCGCGGTGTCGATGTGGCCGCCCCGGATCATGCCGAAGGAGAGCGCGGAGTCGAAGAACGCGGCGCCCGGCAGCACGGTGACCGTTTCCTTACCGGCATTGATGAGGTCGGGATCGACCGCGTCCTCGGACGGATAGGGGCCGGTGCCGAGGATGCCGTTCTCCGACTGGAGGATGACCTGGGTGCCCTCGGGCACGAAGGCGGGCACCAGCGTCGGCAGCCCGATGCCGAGGTTGACGTAGTCGCCGTCGGCGAGTTCGGCGGCCGCGCGGGCGGCCATCTCGTTCCTGGTCCAGGGCATCAGCCGGACACCGTCCTCTTCTCTATGTGCTTGTCGGCCGCCTGGGCCGGGTCGAGGGCCACGACGCGCTGGACGAAGACGCCCGGCAGGTGCACCGCGTCCGGGTCCAGGTCGCCGGGCTCGACGAGTTCCTCGACCTCGGCGATGGTCACGCGACCGGCCATGGCGGCCAGGGGGTTGAAGTTGCGGGCGGTCCTCTCGAAGACGAGGTTGCCGTGCCGGTCCCCGCGCGCGGCCCTGACCAGGGCGTAGTCGCAGGTGATGGACTCCTCCAGGACGAACTCGCGGTCGCCGAAGGAGCGGGTCTCCTTGGGCGGCGAGGCGAGGGCCACGCCGCCGTCGGGGCGGTGGCGCCAGGGGATGCCGCCGTCGGCGTGCGGGGTGCCGACGCCCGCCGGGGTGTAGAACGCGGGGATGCCGCAGCCGCCGGCGCGGAGGCGTTCGGAGAGGGTGCCCTGGGGGACGAGTTCGACGTCCAACTCGCCGGCGAGGTACTGGCGGGCGAACTCCTTGTTCTCGCCGACGTAGGAGGCGGTGACGCGGGCGATGCGGCCGGCGCCGAGCAGGATGCCCAGGCCGTGTTCGTCGGTTCCGCAGTTGTTGCTGACCACCCGCAGGGAGCGCGTGCCGTGCGCGTGCAGGGCCGCGATCAGGGTGCTCGGGATGCCGCACAGGCCGAAGCCGCCTACGGCCAGCGAGGCGCCGTCGGCGATGTCGGCCGTCGCGGCGGCGGCTGAGGGAAAGGTCTTGTCCATGCGCGTCCTTGAGGGTGCTCGGGGTGCTCGGGGGTCCTCGCGCTACCGCGCGCCGGCGCTCGCTGCCGCGCGCGGGCGCGCCGAGGGGCGTCCGGGCCGCGCGACGGCGGGTGCGCGGCCCGGACGCCGGGCGGTGCCCCGGCGGGTGGCGCCGGGGCACGACGGCGAACGGGCGAGGGGTCGCGCCCGGGCGCCGTGCTGCGGTGGCTGTGCGGTCGGCCGCGCCGCCTAGGGCGCGGCCGTGGCGGCCGGCTCGGCGGCCGGCGCCGGGTCGTCGGCCGGGGGCCGCAGCGACGCGCGCAACTGGCCGACCAGCGTGCGCAGTTCGGCCGCGTCGGCGGCGGCGCCGAAGAGGTAGAAGTCGGGGCGGACCACGGCGGCGACATGCCCGTGTGCGCGGAGGTGGGACAGGTAGCCGTCGGGCGCGTCGAGGTAGCCGTCGGGCGGCGCCTCGCCCGCGTACAGCGGCACCACCGTGGCGCCGATGGCGGCGAGGAAGGCGCGGTCGGCGGCGTCCAGCGCGTCCAGCGGCGCGGCCCCGTCCGTCAGCAGGGTGAACCCGCCGCCGGTCAGGTCGTCCAGCAGTGCGGTGCGGCCCCGATGGGTCACCTCGAACTGCGGGGTGAGGTGACCGACTTCGGGCGCCCGGCCGCCGTCGGGCGCCCGTTGGAGCACGCCGTCGCCCAGCACCGGCGGCGGGGTGGGCGGCAGCGCGTGGCGCGGGTCGGCGCCGGCGGCGATCATGCGGGCGTCGCGGGCGGCGGCCTCCTCCTCGTCGAGGACGCAGATGACCTGGCCCAGGGCCATGGACATGCCGATGGCGTGCTGCACGTGGTCGCGGCGCTCGGAGGTGTAGGTGTCCAACAGCGCGTCGTCGGCCCGTCCTTCGAGCACCAGGTCCAGCTTCCACGCCAGGTTGGCGGCGTCGCGCAGCCCGGAGCACATGCCCTGCCCGGCGAACGGCGGCATCAGGTGGGCCGCGTCGCCGGCGAGGAGCAGCCGGCCCTCGCGCCAGCGCTCCACCCAGCGGGCCTGGAACGTGTAGACCGCGTGCCGTTCGATCGTGGTGTTCTCCGGGGTGCGGCCCCAGGGCTCCAGCAGCCGCCAGGCCGCCTCCGGGGTCGCCAGCTCCTCGACGTCCTCGTGCGGCAGCCGCATGAACTCCCAGCGGCGCCGCCCAGGGCCGCCGGAGACGAGGGTGGTGGGCCGCTTCGGGTCGCACAGCTGCCAGTTCATCGGGGACCACTCGGTCCGCTCGTGGGGCCGGGTGTCCACGATCAGCCAGTCGTAGAAGAAGCCGAGGTCGGTGACGGGGGTGTCCATCCGGGAGCGGACGAAGCTGTTGGCCCCGTCGGCGCCGACCACATAGCGGGCGGTGACCTCGTCGGTTTCGCCGGTGGGGCGTTCGCCGTCGGTGCCGACGGTGGTCAGCCGCACCCGGTCGGCCTCGACGCGCAGGTCGGTGACCTCGCGGCCCCGGCGCACGGTGACCCCCGGCTGGCGTCCGACGGCCGCGATGAGCACGTCCTCCACCTCGGGCTGGCTGAAGAAGTTGGCGATGGGCCAGCCGGAGGGGCCGAGGCCCGCCCAGTCGATCCGCACCAGCGGCTGGCCGGCGGCGTTGCGCCACTCGTAGTGGTCGGGCACCGGGTCGGTGACCGCGCGCACCGCGTCGCCGACACCGGCGGACTGGAAGATCCGGCCGATCTCGTGGTCGAAGTGCGCGGCGCGGGGCAGCGGATAGGGGTCGGGCCACCGCTCCAGGGCGATCACGTCGTGCCCGGCCCGGCCCAGCAGCAGGGCCAGCGTCTGGCCGACGGGCCCGAAGCCGACGATCGCGACGTCGTGGGTGCGCGCGGAATCGTTGCTCACGGCGCTACCTCGACTCACTGTGGGTGCCGGTCATCAGGGCGGCCAGGTCCTCGGGCGCGAGGAACGAGGGCGGGGGCGGCGGGCCCCAGTTGAACAGGCCCTTGGCGCCCTCCAGGACCTCCGGGGTCCACAGCTGGTCGTCGACGACGCAGTCCATGTCGGAGTAGTACTCGCTGAAGTTGCCCGCCGGGTCCTTGAGGTACCAGAAGAAGTTGGAGCCGGCGTGGTGCCGGCCCAGGCCCCAGACGTGCCGCTCGGGGTGGTCCTCCAGCATCGCGAAGGCGCCCCTGCCGACCTCGTCGATGTCGTCGACCTGCCAGGACGAGTGGTGCAGGAACGTGACCGGCGCCGCCAGGACCAGGATGTTGTGGTGGTCGGTCGAGCAGCGCAGGAACGCCCCGTGGTCCTTGATGTAGTCGGACGCCCTGAAGCCGAGGCCGTCGCGGAAGAACGCGGTGGTGCCGTCCAGGTCGGTGGTGCCGACGACGGCGTGGCCCAGCTTGCGGGGGCGCACCCGGTCGGTGCGCAGCACGCCGGGCGCCCGCCCGCCGGTGCGGTCGTTCCGCCCCGGGCCGTTGTACTCGGTGGCGGGGACGGGCGGTTGGGTCAGCCGGGGGACGACCTCCAGGACGGCGCGCACGGCGGTGGCCCGGTCGTAGGCGGTCAGCGAGCGGACGTCGCCGGTGGCCTCGATGCCGAGCCGCTTGAGGCGGGAGGCGGCGGCGGCCAGGTCGTCGGGGGTGTCGACGCCGACGCGGACCTCGACCAGGCGGCGGGTCGGCGCGTGCACGATGCGCAGCTGCCGGCCGCCGTCCTGGGTGGCGAACCAGCCGTCGTCCTCGGGGGTGAGGCCGAAGTCGGTGTAGTAGGCGGCGGTCTCGGCGACCTGGGGGACCCCCATGGTGATGGAGGTCAGTCGGTGCAGTGCCATGGGGACTCCTTTGTCCGTCGAGGCCGGTGGCTTCAGGCGACGAAGGTCTGTCGCAGTTCGCCGATGCCCTCGACGGAGCTGACGAGTTCGTCGCCGGCCGCGAGGAAGCGCTGCGGGTCCCGGCCCAGGCCGACGCCGGCCGGGGTGCCGGTGAAGACGACGTCGCCCGGCAGCAGCGGCAGCACGGCGGAGAGGCGGGCGACCAGGGCGGGCACGGAGTGGATCAGGTCGCTCGTGCGGCCCTTCTGGACCTCCTCGCCGTTGATCGAGCAGGTCAGTTCGAGGTCGTCGGGGTTGGCGAACTCGTCGGGCGTGACCAGCCAGGGCCCGATCGGGGCGAAGCCGGGGAAGGACTTGCCGAGGCTGAACTGGGGGGCAGGGCCGGCGAGTTGGGTGATGCGCTCGGAGATGTCCTGGCCGACGGCGAGGCCGGCGACATGGTCCCAGGCGTCGGCCTCGGCGACGTTCTCGGCGTGGCGTCCGACGACGGCGACCAGCTCGATCTCCCAGTCGGTGTGGCCGTCCGCCGGCAGCCGCACCTCGGTGACGGGGCCGGTGATGCTGGTGGCGAACTTGGTGAAGACGGGCGGCAGTCCCTCGGGCACGGCGAAGCCGGACTCGGCGGCGTGGTCACGGTAGTTGAGGCCGACGGCCAGCACCTGACGCGGCGCGGGGGCCGGCGAGCCCAGGTCGGCCGGGTCGAACGCGGCGCCCTCCGGCAGTTCGGCGGCGTCGGCCCAGGCGCGGAACTCCTCCCATCGTGCGTAGACGGCCTGCGGGTCCGCGGAGAAGCGGCCGTCGCTTGCCTGAGCGACGTCCACGGCGCGGCCGTCGACGACGAGGGCCAGGCGGCCGGAGAGGTTGGCGATGCGCATAGGTGTCTCCCGGACGGGGAACGGGAGCGGAACGCCCGGGCCGGGGAACGGACCGGGTGGCCGCTCGACTGCCGAGGGAGTCGCGCGACGCGCCGCCAGCGACAACGGAGGTCTTGCTCCCCCATCGGCAATTCAGCATGATGATTACCTTGATGTTGCACGTGGTGCACTACAGCGTCAAGGGATGCGAGCATAATCACCATGATGAATATGACGGCTTGAGGAGACGATGTGAGTGTCACCCCCGACCGTGCCGCACGGCCGACGGCGTCGGGGCGCGCCGAGCGCGCCGCCGAGAAGGTCGCCGAGCTGGTCGAGAGCGTCCCACCTGGCTCCCGGCTGGGCACCAAGGAGGAGCTGAGGACGCTGTGCGGGGTCTCCGTCGGCACCTTCAACGAGGCGCTGCGCCTCCTCCAGGCGCGCGGCCTGGTCACCGTGAAGCCGGGCCCGGGCGGCGGGCTGTTCAGCGCCGAGCAGTCCCCGATGGTCCGGCTCGGCAACTCCGTGCTCGCGCTCGACACCCAGGCCAACGACGTCGCCGACGCGGTGCGCATCCGCGACGCCCTCGACCCGCTGCTGATCGAGGACGCCCTCTGGCACGCCTCCCCGGCCGACATCGCCGGGCTGCGCCGGCACATCGCCGCCATGGCCGAGGCCAAGGACGCGGCCGACCCCGTCGCGTTCGTGCACGCCAACTGGCGCCTGCACGCCGCCATCGCCGCGACCAGCCCCAACGCGCTGCTCAGCTCGCTCTACACGCATCTGCTCGACCTGATCGAGCGCCACACCCTGACGGTGCTGCCGGCCAGCGACCAGCCGCTGGGCGAGTACATCGCGCACCGGCACGAACTCCACCGCGACCTGGTGGACGCCCTCGACCGCAGGGACCGGGACGCGGCGCTGCGGCTGATCCACGAGCACAACACCACGCTCCAGGCCGCCGAAGCCCCCGCCGCCCACGGCTGACCCGCGCTCGCCGGGTGACGCCGCCGCGCCCGGGCGAACGGAAACGGCCCGGGGCGCTCCCCGGGCCGCTCCGTTCACCCGTTCCGTTGGCTCAGCCCAGGGACCAGCTCTGGTTGCCGGCGCCGTTGCAGGGCCAGATCACCAGCGGGGTGCCGTTCTCCGTGCCGGTGTCATAGGCGTCGAGGCAGGTGCCGGACGCCGCGTTGACCACCGGTCCCGACCCGTCGAGCGACCAGCGCTGGGTCGCCGCGCCGTCGCAGTCCTCGATCACCACGGCCGTCCCGTTCTCCGTGGCGCCGCCGGCGAGGTCCAGGCAGCTGTCGCCGTAGACCGTCAACTCGCCGTCCCCGGTGGGGGTCCAGACCTGGTTGGCGCCGCCGTTGCAGTCCCAGAGCGCGACCGGCGTCCCGGCGGCCTGCTCGCCGCCCGGCACGTCCGCGCACCGCCCGGAGGCCGCGCCGCGCAGCAGGCCGCCGGCGCTGCCGGCGCCGCAGGTCGAGGCGCCCTCGGTGGCGGGGCAGACGACGGTCGCGAACCCGCCGTTCTCCGCCACCGGGACGGACAGCGTGTCCGCGCTCGTGACCACGCTGGTCTCGGCGACCAGCCCGCCGTCGCCGTCCCGCACGGTCTCGACCAGCCACTCGCCGTCGCCAAGGAAGCCCAGCGGCGTCTCGAAGGTGGTCGCCGAGCCCGAACGGATGCCGCCCACATACCAGGTGTCGCCGCCACGCCGGGCGAGATAGGCGTCCTGTCCCGGCTGGCCGCCCAGCAGCCGGGTCTCGTCCCAGGCGGTGGGCAGCTGGTTGAGGATGCGCAGCGCCTCGGGACGCAGCTGGTAGGACTCGGGGTTGTCGGCCAGGTGCTGCCAGCCGGACTCGAAGACCAGCGCGGTGGCCAGCTCGTGGGCGTCGGTGGTGTCCCGGTTGGCGATGCTGAACGTGACCGGGGTGAAGTCCATGCTGGAGACCACGTTGCGGGTGAAGGGGAGGATGGTGTTGAGCGCGGCCCGGTTCTGCTGCTGCTCCGCCCCGAAGACCGCCTCCGAGGTCATCACGTGCGGCCAGGTGCGCTGCGTGCCGCGCAGGGTGCCGCTGCCGTGGAAGTTGATCATCAGCTCGTGCTCGGCGGTCTCGGCGAGGATGGCGTCGTACCACTGGAGCGTCGGCTGGACGAACTCGAAGGCGAAGTCCACCTTCAGGCCGGCGACGCCCCAACTCTTCACCAGCGGCAGCCACTCGGCGCGCTCCTCGGCGGTGTCGAGGTCGTCGGAGTGGAACCAGAGGATCACCTCCACGCCCCGCTCCCGCGCGTACTCCACCACCTCCGGGGTCCAACTCGCGTCCCAGCCCTCGTCGATGAGGACGTAGTCCCAGCCGTTGCGCTGGGCGAAGTCGACGTACTCGCGCTGCCGGTCGGGGTCGCTCGGGCTGGAGTGCTCGGTCAGCCAGGACCAGGCGACCGTGCCGGGCTCGATCCAGGAGGTGTCCTCGATCCGGGACGGCGGCGCCAGGTCGTCCACGAGGGTGGACGCGGTGACGGTCGCCAGGTCCCCGACGGCGGCGGTGCGCCAGGGGGTGGCCAGCGGCAGTTCGGCGGTGACCGGGGCGCCCTCCAGGGTGGTGGTGTAGGTGGCCGAGCCCTCCTCGTGGGTGAGGCGGGCGCCGGCGTACCGGCCGTCGAGGTCGGTCTCGGCGAGCAGCGCGTAGGTGCCGTCCACCTCGAAGAGCGCCGGCACCGCGTAGTCGCCGCTCGGCGCGGCGCCGGCCGTGGTGGGCAGCCATCTGCCCTGGTCCTCGGAGTGTTCGGGCACCAGCCAGGCGTCGGCCTCGGCCGGGGGGCTCCAGGTGGACGCCTCCCCGTTGACGGTCACCTGCCCCGAGCCCGGCAGCACATAGCGGTAGGCGGCCCCGGTGTCGGAGGCCCGCACGACGACGTCGAGCGCGGCCCCGTTCTCGCCGGTGAACGACAGCGTGGTCTCGGTGTAGGTGGTCTCCGGCCGCGCGTTCTTGCCGGTCGTCATGGCGTAGGACTCGGTGACGGTCCGGTCCTCGCGCTCGGCGAACGCCAGGTTCTGGGTCAGGTCGGCGTCGCCGGTCTCGATCCCGATGGGGGCCGGGGACAGGACGGTGGTGTCCCCGCTGGCGACCGAGAAGGTCAACGCACCCTCGTCCAGGGTGACTTCGGCGGAGACGCCGGACGGGCCGGCCGGCCCGCTGACGGTCCAGGTCTCCGGGGCAGCTCCGTGCGCGGGACTCAGCTGAAGGGCCCCGGCGGCCACGGCGATCACCAGTGCGGAACGCACCGTGAGCGCTCGGGCGGTGTGGGGGTTCTGCCTCTTCCTCATGGGCAACTCCCGTGTTGCGCAAGTTGTTTGGCAGTGTGTGTTCGTGGTCGCTTCCAGAGAAGCAAGCGAGGAAAGATAACGGAAGAGGACATGACAAAACCCGGAACACGGGTGTGGGCGCGGGACCGCCGCCGGCGCGTCAGCGGCGGAGTTCGTGCGCCAGCAGATCCATCAGCAGCCCGTCGTGCCAACCGCCGTCAGCCGAGCGCTCGTACTGGCGGAGGATGCCGACCGGCCGGAAGCCGACCCGGGTGTAGCAGCGGATGGCGGCGGTGTTGGCGGCCGCCGGGTCGATGATCAGGCGGTGGTGGCCGTGGTCGTCGACCAGATGGCGGGCGAGGGTGGCCACGGTGTCGGTGCCCAGGCCACGGCCGTGGACCGCCGGCGCGAGGAAGACGTCGATGCCGGCGTGCCGGTAGTCGGGGTCCGCCTCGGCGTACCACTGGGCCATGCCGACGACGCGGCCCTCGTGACGGACGGTCAGGGCGTGGGTCGCGGGGTCGGCCAGGTCCGCGGCGATCTCGGCGGCCAGGTCGTCCCCGCCGCGCCACCAGGCCCGCACCTCGGGGGTGGCCCTGATGGCGGCCAGCTCCGGGATGTCCGCATCGACGGTGGTCCGCAGCACGACCCGCGCGCCCCGCAGTTCGGTCGCGTGTGCCATGGGGGCACGGTAGCGGGCGACGCGGACGCCTGGGCGGCGGGCCCGCGCCCGAACGGGAGGGACCCCGCCGACCGGCGGGGCCGGCTGGAACGAACCCGCTGTTCAGCGCGTTCTTCCGCGCGGCTTCAAGGGGGTTGGCGGCAGCGGGGGGCGCAGACAGGCGTGGGCCGTGCGTGGGCCGCCGTGTCCTTCGTAGGCCCCTATCCGGGAGGCTCCTACCCGAGTTGACTGGGGCAGAGTTCACGGAAGACGGGGCGCCCTTCGCCGGAGGGGCGCATGTCCAGCAAAAGGAGGGGCGCATGTCGAGCAAGAGGCGGAACGGCGCGGAGCGACGTTCGAAGGAGGCTAGACGGCGACGCAACAAGCGGGTACAGCAGCGCAACAAGTGGAATGATCCCGATCGACGCGCCAGGAGAGCTGCGGCATCTGCCCGGATCCAGGAGTTGCTCGACGGACATGATGTGAGGAGTGATACCACCCGTGCGGTGATCTTAGAAGTCGCCTGGAAACTGGAAAACCGCGGTATAGCCGTGAGCGATGCAGTCATGCAGGAAGTAATCCGGGCGTACAACCACAAGGATGCGCTGAATCCAGGGACGACGGACATGTACCGCTACGTGAGGTACGAGCCGCCAACTCCAGACGAGGTCCTGCAAATAGCTGAACGACGGTTGCAGGGAAAAGCTGACGGCTACTGATCTCTTCGTAAGATCTCCGCATTCGAGACGCCGCCCTCGAACAACTCGACCACCCGAACACGGCGCGCCTCCGCCAACTGAGGCCGCGACAAGGGAGAAAGAGAAGAGCTGGCAGCCGAAGGAGAAGGTTGTCCCCCATCCCGAAGGCCTCCCAGCCACATGACCACCTGGGCCGAGGGCGTTGGCATGGTTGGTGTGGGGTCGCACAAGGCGGTTCGCCGTTGCCCGGCGCGGAACGAAGGCTGATGCGGGGGGGAGTCCGAAGGGCGGGGCGTGCTGGACGGCGTTGTGGGTCACTTCGCCCGGCTCACTGCCGCCAGCACTCCGCACGTTCGGACCGGTGGTGGGGGCCCGATCGTCGTCGTGGCGGCGATCTCGGTACAGAGCCGCAGCGCCTGGATCATGCAGCGCTCGGCCGGGCCGTGATCGGCGGAGTCGTAGGAGCACCAGCCCGCCATGGCAGCGGGCTTCGCCGCCGAGGTGAGGAGGAGCCGTTGTTGGCTGTCGGGCATCGCCCCGATCGGTCACCGCGACGGCGCGGCGATCCGCTCCACGCCAGACCGGACGATCTACACTCCCCCGGGCGGCAAGGAGTGACGCAGCGTGATGAACGCCCCGACGACGAGTACGGGGTCCGCTGAGAAGACCGAAGCGAAGAAGGAAGACCGTGCTCCTGAACGAGTCCTACACCCTCTCCAACGGCGTTCGGGTCCCCAGGCTGGGTCTGGGCACCTGGTTCATCGACGACGACAAGGCCGCCCAGGCCGTGCGGGACGCCGTCGCGATCGGGTACCGCAACATCGACACCGCGCAGGCCTACGGCAACGAGCGCGGGGTCGGTGAGGGGGTGCGCACCAGCGGGGTCGCCCGTGACGAGCTGTTCGTGTCCACCAAGCTGGCCGCCGAGATCAAGAACCACGACGACGCGGCCGCCGCGATCGACGGGTCGCTCGCGGCCCTGGGCCTGGATCACATCGACCTGATGCTCATTCACAGCCCGCAGCCCTGGGACGACTTCCGGGGCGGCGACTACGCCGAGGGCAACCGTGAGGCGTGGCGTGCGCTCGAGGACGCCCACCGGGCCGGCAAGCTCCGCGCCATCGGCGTCTCCAACTTCGAGCAGAAGGATCTGGAGAACATCCTCGACTCCTGCTCCGTCGCCCCGCACGTGAACCAGGTGCTCGCCCACACGGGCAACACCCCGTTCGACCTCATCGCCTACTGCGAGAGCAGGAACATCCTCGTGGAGGCCTACTCGCCCATCGCCCACGGAGCGATCCTGAACAACCCGGACCTCCAGGCGATGGCCGAACGGTACGCGGTGACCGTCCCACAGCTGTGCATCCGCTACACCCTGCAACTGGGCACCGTGTCGCTGCCGAAGACCGCCAACCCCGAGCACATGCGCAGCAACGCCGAGGTGGACTTCGTCATCTCCGACCAGGACATGTCCACGCTGCGGACCATGCGCGCCCAGGAGTACGGCGAGCACAGCGCCTTCCCCGTCTACAGCGGGAAGTAACGCGCCGAGGCCCCGGGGCGGGGACCGCGCATCGTCCGCCGTTGCCGCGAGGCAGTGCTTCTCACGCCCCCTCCAGCAAGCGTGGCCAGACCCTGAAGGAGCGAACGTGCGGATCACCCGAAGCTCGATCGACACCGCCAAGGGGCCGGCCGACTGGTTCACCGGCGACGTCTACATCGACGCGGTCGCCGCGGCCCCGCCCCCCTCGCGGGTCAGTGCCGCCCTGGTGCACTTCATGCCCGGTGCACGGACCCACTGGCACCGCCACCCGCTGGGGCAGACCGTCTTCGTCACCGAGGGGACCGGCCTGTGCCAGCGCCGTGGCGGACCGGTCGAAGTGATCCGGCCCGGCGACCGCGTCCTGTTCGAGGCCGACGAGGAGCACTGGCACGGCGCCACGCCGAACCGGCTGATGGTCCATCTGGCCATCAACGAGAGCGACGCCGACCACGACGTCGTGCACTGGTTGACCCCCGTCACCGACGAGGAGTACACCGCAGCCCCGACCGATGGCTGACACCCGGCCCAGACACCTGAAGCACGCCCTGCTCACCACCGTGCCGGGTGGCGCGACGTCGCCGTCGGCCGAGCGCCATCCCGGCGACGGCGCTTCCTCGCCGGCCACCGCTCCCCCGGGGATGCGCCGTGGTTCCCTCGGGGGCGAGGGGTTCAGAGCGTGAGCAGGACCTTGGTGGCGCGGCGTTCGTCCATCGCCCGGTACCCCTCGGCGGCCCGGTCGAGGGGGAGGGTGAGGTCGAAGACGAGGCCGGGGTCGATCTGGTGGGTCATGATCAGGTCGATCAGTTCGGGGAGTAAGCGGCGGACCGGGGCGGGGCCGCCGAGCAGGTTGACGGTGGCGAAGAAGAGTTCCAGTCCGTCGAGTTCGACGCCATGAGCGACGCCGACGTAGCCGACGTGTCCTCCGGGACGGGTGGCGCGGATGGCCTGGAGCATCGACTCCTGGGTGCCGACGGCCTCGATGGTCGAGTGGGCGCCGTGGCCGTCGGTGAGTTCCCTGATCCGGGCCACCCCGGCGTCGCCGCGTTCGGTCACGATGTCGGTGGCGCCGAAGCGCTTCGCGAGCGCCTGCCGGTCGGCGTGCCGGGACATCGCGACGACCCGCTCGGCGCCGAGCCGCCGGGCGGCGAGGACGCCGAGGAGGCCGACCGCGCCGTCGCCGACCACGGCGACCGTCTTACCCGGCCCGGCCTGGGCCGCCACGGCGGCGAACCAGCCGGTGCCCAGCACGTCGGAGGCGGCCAACAGGCCCCGGATCTGCTCGGGCGTCGGCTCACCGGGCACCCTGACGAGGGTGCCGTCCGCGAGGGGGATGCGGGCGTACTCGGCCTGGGTTCCGATCGCGCCCATCATCACCTGGTGGACGCAGCGGGACTGGTAGCCGGCCCGGCAGATCTCGCAGGCGTTGTCGGAGGCGACAAAGGACCCGACGACGAGGTCCCCGACCCGAACGGTTCGCACGTCCTGTCCGACCTGCTCGACGACGCCGACGTACTCGTGACCCATCCGCGTGGGCCCGTTGACCTCCTCGGCGCCACGGTAGGGCCACAGGTCGGAGCCGCAGACGCAGGTCGCGGTGACCCGGATGACCGCGTCCGACGGCTCGACGATCTCCGGCATCTCGACGTTCTCGACCCGGACGTCCCCCGGGGCGTGCAGCACGACGGCGCGCATGGCCTTCTCCCCCATCGATCTCTCGCGTACCCGCCAACGACACCACGCCGCCCTCGGGTGAGGGAGTCCCGGTCGATGGGGGTACCCGGAGGGACTCCCGCACGGTCGGGGGCCTCGCCTACCGTGGACGGCATGGACAACCGAGCGGAGGTGCGTGCGTTCCTCACGACGCGACGTGCCCGGGTGACACCCGAGCAGGTCGGGCTCCCCGCCGGCACGAACCGGCGGGTGGCCGGCCTGCGTCGCAGCGAGGTCGCCACCCTCGCCGGCGTGAGCGTGGAGTACTACACCCGGCTGGAGCGCGGCGCGCTCAGCGGCGCCTCGCCGGAGGTGCTCGACAGCCTGGCCCGCGCCCTCCGGCTCGACGACGCCGAGCGCGCGCACCTCTTCGATCTCGCCCACGCGGCCACCCCCGTCGCCCGGCCACCGAAGCGGCGCAACCCCAGGAGTTGGGCCCCGCACCCGAGTCTGGGATGGACGCTCGACGCGATCACGGCGGGACCGGCGTTCGTCCGCAACGGGCGCATGGACATCCTGGCGGCGAACGCGCTGGCCAGGGCGTTCTACCGGGACGTCTACGAGATGCCGGGGCAGCCGCCGAACATCGCGCGCTACACGTTCCTGGACGAACGCGCCCCCGCGTTCTACCCGGACTGGGAACTCTTCGCCGACGTGACGGTCGCCATCCTGCGCACCGAGGCGGCCCGCGACCCGCACGACAAGGGACTGCACGACCTCGTCGGCGAGATGTGCACGCGCAGCGACGCGTTCCGCACCCGCTGGGGCGCGCACAACGTGCGGCACCACGGCACCGGGTTCAAGACGTTCCACCACCCCGTGGTGGGCGAGATGGTCCTCGCCTACCAGGGACTGGAGATGGCGGCCGAGCCCGGTCTGACCCTCACGATCTACACCGCCGAGCCCGGCTCGCCCTCCGCCGAGCGGATGCGGCTGCTCGCCTCGTGGGCCGCCAGCGAGCACCCCGGCGACCACGACGAGGCGCCCGCCGCTCCGCCGGAGCGCTGAGCCCGGTCCTCGGAGGGTCGAACCCTGTCAGACGGTGAGCAGGGTCTTGATGGCGCGGCGTTCGTCCATCGCCCGGTAGCCCTCGGCCGCCCGGTCCAGCGGGAGGGTCAGGTCGAAGACCCGGCCCGGGTCGATCTCGCGGTCCCAGATCAGCCGCACCAGTTCGGGCAGGAAGCGGCGCACGGGAGCCGGGCCGCCGTGCAGGTGCACCCCGGAGAAGAAGAGTTCCTCGCCGGGGAGGGAGACCCCGTGCCCGACGCCGACGAAACCGACGTGCCCGCCGGGCCGGGTGGAACGGATGGCCTGCGTCATCGACTGCTGGGTGCCCACCGCCTCGACCACGGAGTGGGCCCCGAGCCCGTCGGTGAGTTCCTTGACGCGGGCCACGCCCTCGTCGCCACGCTCCTCGACGATGTCCGTGGCGCCGAACTCGCGCGCCAGAGCCTGACGGTCGGCGTGCCGGCTCATCGCGACGACCCGCTCGGCGCCCAGCCGCCGGGCGGCCAGGACCGCCAGCAGCCCGACCGCCCCGTCGCCCACCACGGCGACGGTCCTACCCGGCCCGGCCTCGGCCGCCACGGCCCCGAACCAGCCGGTGCCCAGCACGTCGGAGGCGGCCAGCAGCGACGGGATCAGTTCCTCGTCCGGCATCTTCGGGGTGGCCACCAGGGTCCCGTCGGCCAACGGGATGCGGGCCAGCGGCGCCTGGGTGCCGATCGAGCCCATCAGCACGCGGTTCACGCAGTGCGACTGGTAGCCGGCCCGGCAGATCTCACAGGTGTTGTCCGAGGCCCAGAAGGACCCGACCACGAAGTCGCCGACCCCGACCGTCCGCACCTCGGGCCCGATGTCCTCGACAACCCCGACGTACTCGTGCCCCATGGGGGCGTCGCGCACCTCCTCCACGCCCCGGTACGGCCACAGGTCGGACCCGCACACGCAGGTCGCCACCACGCGGAGGACCGCGTCCGTCGGCTCGACGATCGAGGGCTCCGCCCGCTCCTCGACCCGGATGTCCCCGGGGGCGTGCAACACCACTCCGCGCATGGGCGCCTTCCCTGCTTCCTCCGCCGGCCCGCCTGCGGCCCGGCACGGTTTCCCAGCTCGTGCGCCTCACTCTCCCCGACGACGGCACACGTCCCCGGGAGCCGGCGCCTCGCGTCCCCGCCGTCACCCGTTGGGCCCGGGGCGCCGGTCCACGTGCCCGGCACGGCTGTCGACCGACCGGACCAGCGGCCGCGCCACGAGAGGGGTCCTGGGGGTACCACCACCCGGCGGGGCTCCCTCGGTGCGGCCATGCTCTGGTGGACTGGGCGGGTCGGCGGCCCGCACGCGTGGTCGCGGAGACGACCGCGAGGCCGCCGACCGCAGCCACGATCCCGAAGGAGAGGGCCCGATGAACGGCGAGGTCACAGACCGACAGCACGCCGCGCCCCACACGCGGGGCGACTCCTGGTGGCAGCGGGCGGTCGTCTACCAGGTGTATCCGCGCTCGTTCCAGGACTCCGACGGCGACGGCGTCGGGGACATCCACGGCATCCTCCAACGGGTGGACCACCTCGCCGAGTTGGGCGTGGACGTGGTCTGGCTGTCGCCGATCTACCGCAGCCCGCAGGACGACAACGGCTACGACATCAGCGACTACCAGGACATCGACCCGACGTTCGGCACTCTGGGGGACCTCGACGAGCTGCTGGCCGCTCTCCACGCGCGCGGGATGAAGCTCGTGATGGACCTCGTCGTCAACCACACCAGCGACGAGCACCCCTGGTTCGTCGAGTCCCGCTCCTCGCCCGACAACCCGAAGCGGGACTGGTACTGGTGGCGGCCCGCCCGTCCCGGGATGGAGCCGGGCACGCCCGGCGCCGAGCCGACGAACTGGGCCTCGTTCTTCTCCGGCCCGGCCTGGGAGTACGACCCGGCGACCGACGCGTACTACCTGCACCTGTTCAGCCGGAAGCAACCCGACCTGAACTGGGAGAACCCGAAGGTCCGGCAGGCCGTGTACGCGATGATGCGGTGGTGGCTCGACCGGGGCGTCGACGGCTTCCGGATGGACGTCATCAACCTCGTCTCCAAGGACGTCCGCGCGGACGGCTCCCTCCTCGACGTGCCCGTGGAGGAGGGACCCTACGGCGACCCGGGGGTGGCCACCGCCAACGGTCCCCGGCTCCACGAGTTCCTCCAGGAGATGCACCGTGAGGTGTTCGAGGGCCGCCGCGACGGGCTGCTGTTGGTCGGCGAGACGCCCGGGGCCACCGTCGAGGACGGCAAGCTCCTCACCGACCCCGCCCGGGGCGAACTCGACATGGTGTTCACCTTCGAGCACGTCTCCCTCGACCACGGCCCCGGCGGACGCTTCGACCTCGTCCCGCTCGACCTGCGCGACCTGAAGGCGACACTCGGCCGCTGGCAGGCCGGCCTCAACGACACCGGCTGGAACGCCCTGTACTGGAACAACCACGACCAGCCCAGGGTCGTCTCCCGCTACGGGAACGACCGGGAGTACCGGCGCGAGTCGGCCGCCACGCTCGCCATCGTCCTGCACCTGCACCGGGGCACGCCCTACCTCTACCAGGGCGAGGAACTCGGCATGACCAACGCCCACTTCACCGCCCTCGACCAGTACCGCGACATCGAGTCACTCCGCTACGCCGCCGCCGAGAGCGAACGCGGACGGCTCTCCGAGGAACAGCTCCTGGCCCAACTGGCCGCCGGCAGCCGCGACAACGCCCGCACCCCGATGCAGTGGGACGACAGCCCCCAGGCCGGCTTCACCACCGGCGAGCCGTGGATCGCCGTCAACCCCAACCACGACACCATCAACGCCGCCGCGGCCCTGGCCGACCCCCACTCCGTCCTCCACGTCTACCGACGCCTCATCGCCCTGCGCCACCAGGACCCGGTCGTCCAACGCGGCCACTTCCGCCTCCTGCTCCCCGAGGACCCACACCTCTACGCCTTCACCCGCACCCTGGACGACGAGCAGCTCCTCGTACTCGGCAACTTCTCCGACGCGGACCGGACGGCCGACATCGGGCCGGGCTGGGACGACGCCATCCCGGTCATCGGCAGCCACCCGGAACCGTCGACCCCGGCCCACGGCGGCCGGGTCACGCTCCGCCCCTGGGAATCCGTCGTGCTGCGCCGAACCCTCACCCGTTGACCCCCGGCGCGGCGCTCCGCCGCGCCTCTGGACGCCGGATACACCGCCCAGCAGCACGCGGACGTCCTCGGGCGCGTACGGGACGGTGATGTCCCAGCCGTCGTACTTCTCCGCGAACGCCCCGACCACCCACGCCGGCAAGCCGTCACGGTGGATACGGGTGGTGCCCCTGGGCGACCACGCGACGACGACCGTCCTCCGACGCCAGGGTGACGGCGGACGGCACCCGTTCACCGCTCATCCGGGGTCCCGGTCCGACCGGGACGCCGAGGGCAGGGGGATGCCGGTGAACGCCCCGAGCGCGTCGAGGAGTTGGTCCTGGAACGCCGGGTCGACGGCGGCGGGATGCGGGTGTCGCGGCGCCCCGTGGTGCCAGTACCCGCCGGTGCGCGGCTCGATGTCCGCCGCGTCGGCGGTGGCGAGCCAGACCTGGGTGCGATGCCCCTCCCGAAGGCTGTCGGGCGCGCCCGGGCCGCCCATCCGGGTGGGCACCCAGCCGGGGTCGACGGCGTGCACGAGGTCGTGGGGGCGGAGCCGGGCGAGCGCCATCGCGAGCGCGGTGACCTGGAGCTTGGAGTCGTCATAGGGACGGCGGCCGGCCTCGGGACGGGAGAAGTCCAGGGCCTCAGGACCGGTGGAGCCGCCCCGGTGCAACGAGCTGCTCAGCACGACGGTGCGCCGGGGCGGGGTCATCAGCGCGGCCAGCGCATAGGGGGCGACGACGTTGACGGCGAACACCGAGGGCCCGCCGATGACGCCCGCGTTGTGGATCACCGCGTCGAACCGGCCGATCCCGTCGGCCCGTTCGGCGAGACGGACGACCTGCTCCAGGCGGGAGAGATCGGCGTACACCACCTCCCGCGCCGTGCCCCGGAGGTCCAGGTCCGCCAGCCGCTCGGGAGCGCGGGCGTGCAGGACCACGTCGTGCCCGGCCTCCCCCAGCTCACGGACGGTGGCCAGCCCCAGCCCGGTCGACGCGCCGGTGACGAGAACGAGTGCCATCAGCCGTGTCCTCCGCTCCGACATGCCCCCATGGGAATCGGCACCGCCCCGGCGGCGGTGCCGGCGACGGGTCCTGCCGTCCTCATCCGCCGACGGTGGTGCGGTAGGGACCGCGCTCGGCGTGGATGGTCCACAGCCGCCCCGCGAGCGCGTCCGGGGCGAAGAGGGGATCGCCGCCACCGATGGCGCCGGGGACAACGAGCTGCCCGACGTGGATGTTCTCCGACGCCAGGGCGTCGTGGAGCATCGCCCCGTACGCCGACTCGGCGGCGAACGCGGTCGAGGTGCCCGCGACCGCGCCGTTCGGCGTCACGGCGCTGGCGCCGTTGACCAGCAGGATGGTCCCGCGCCCCGACTCCCGCATCCCGGGCAGCACCCGGGCGATCGCCGAGGCCGGCCCGAGAACGGAGAACTCCACCGCAGCGGCCAGATCCTCCACGCTCGTCTCCGACACCGGGCGCAGGAACGCGGCGCTGGGCACCGGACTGTACTGGAGCACCTCGACGGGCCCCAGTTCCGTCGCGGCGGAGTCCAACGCGCCGGCCAGCGCGCCCCGGTCGCGGACGTCCGCCACATAGCCACGCGCCCGAACGCCGTCGGCCACCAGGTCGGAGACCAGCCGGTCGAGCCGGTCCCGACCGCGCGCGACCAGCGCGACGGAGAAACCCTCACGCCCGAACCGCCGGGCAACGGCGGCGCCGAGCCCCGGCCCGGCCCCGATGATCGCGATCGTCGTCATGACGTTCCTCTCTCCGGTCCGACGCCGACCCTAGGCTGCCCCTTCCGACCTCGGAAGTCCCTACGAGTACCCCTCCCAGCGGGGACTCCCACCCGGAAGGTGTCCCCGGGTTCGACGGACGCCGACCATCCCCGTGGAAAGGCTTCGCCCACCGATGCGCCCCACCCAGCTCGCCAGCGCGGCCTCGCTGACTTCCTCGACATGCTGCCGCTCAGCCTCACTCCCGAGGAGTCGCCCGTCATGGATCGAACAAGACCGCCGGTCAGCGTGTTCTCCCGCGCGGTTTCAGGGGAGTTGGCGGCAGCGGGGGCGCGGACAGGCGTGGTCCTTCGTAGCCCTCGACGGTGCCGAAGCGTTGGCCGTCGGCCCAGTCCCTGCGGGCCGTCTCGATCTCCTCCTGGGTGCGGCCGATGAAGTTCCACCACATGACCAGCTGTTCCTCGAACGGGAGGCCGCCCAGCAGCAGGACCGAGGCGGGGTCGTCGGCGCGGAGCGGGAGTTCGGTGCGGCCCTCGCCGAGGTAGAGCAGGGAGCCGGGGGCGAGGCGGACCCCGTCGACCTCGGACTCGCCCTCGATGGTCAGCACCGCGTACTCGAAGTCCTCCTCCAGCGGCAGCCGGGCGTCGGTGCCGGCGGCCAGGGTGAGGTCGGCGCCGACCAGCGGGCTGTAGGTGGTGCCGGGCGAGGCCGCGCCGTCCAGGGTGCCGAGGATCACGGTGGCGTCGAGCCCGCCGCCGCCGGTGACCCGGGGCAGTTCGGCGTGGTACTCGAAGGCGGGGGCGACATGGCGGTGTGGGTCGGGCAGCGCCACCCACAGCTGGGCGCCGTGCAGGATCGGCGCGTCGCGGTGCGGGCGGGGCGACTCCTCGGAGTGGGCGATGGCCCGGCCCGAGGTCATCAGGCCCAGCTCGCGCGGGCGGATGGTGGCCAGCGAGCCGACGCTGTCCCGGTGCACCACCTCGCCGGCGTGCAGCCAACTGACCGTCTGGAGCCCGATGTGCGGATGCGGCGGCACCCGCATCCCCGGGGTGTCGGTGATGTCATCCGGTCCGTAGTGGTCAACGAAGCACCAGGCGCCGATCATTCGACGTCCCAGGGTGGGCAGAAGTCGTCGGACGACGGTGGACTCGCCGAGCGGCACCCGGCGGCCCTCCTGGAGTTCCCGCACCGGCCCGGTGTGGCGGGCCGCGCCGCAGAGGGTGGGGGCCGGCCGCTGGTCAAGGTTGCTCATGGGTCGATCCTGCCCCACTTCTACCGACCATTTTCGGTCAGCCGCGCGACCAGCCGCCCAACTCCTCCTGGTGCTGCCACGCCTCCCCCGCACCCCCGCCGCTGGTGCGGAACGGCACTCCCCCGTCGTCCAGCCGCAGCGTGCCGCGCTCGCCGCCGCTGCTCCACTCCAGTTCGACGAACCAGTCGCAGTCGCAGGCGGCCGCCCGCGCCTCGATGCGGAGCGCCAGTGGCTCCCGCGCGGTGACCGCGAACGGGAGCCGGGGCGCGGTGAGTTCGCGTTCGCTCATGGCGTCGTAGCCGTCCCTGGGCGTGGGTTGGGGCCGCTCGGCGTCCAGGTCCACCTCGAAGGCGGCGGGCGTGAGGGCGCCGCCGCAGCCCATGGACATGTCGTACGCCGACCACGCGAGCGGCCGGCGGCGCTCCGTCACCCGCACATGCATCGCCTCGACGACGACCGGCTGCTCGCCGGTGGCCGTGACGGTGGCCTCCAGGATGGTTGCGTCCCCGTGCACCGCGCCCAGTCGGGCCGCCCACTCCTCGGCGTCCTGGGCCACCGGCGGGGGCGGAACGGCGTCGGGGGCGCGGTCGACCAGGTAGCGGTGGGCGCAGCCCTCGGCCCAGACGTGCGAACGGACGGAGTACTCCAGCGGCCCCGGCCCGGCCGCATCCGGCGGGGCGGGCTCGTCGCCGGGGCTCCCGGCGTCCCGGGCGGCCTGGTTCGCCTGGGCGGCGGCCGAACCGCCGCCGGAGGGGCGGGCGTTCCACACCCCCCAGCCGCCCAGCGTGCCGACCAGCAGCAGCACGAGGACCAGCGACCAGGGGCGCCGGCGCCGGGAGCGGCCCGCAGGCGGGGCGGCCGCCGGGGCGGCCGCCGCGGGCTCGGGGGCCGCCGCCTCCGGAGCCGTCGGCTCGGCCCGGGCCGCCGCCTCGGCGGCCCGGGGCTCGGCGGCCGGCCGGCTTCTGGCGTCGTCGGCCGACAGCCAGAGCCGGTGCAGCGCGAGCAGTTCGTCGGGCCGCGCGCCGCAGGCGCTGGCCAGCCGCTCGACCGGCGCGTACTCGGCCGGCACCACCGCGCCCGAGCAGTAGCGGTGCAGCGTCGAGGTGCTGGTGTGCAGGCGCTTGGCCAGCGCGCCGAAACTCAGCCCCGAGCGCTCCTTGAGCGCGCCCAGCCGGGCCGCCAACTCCTCGGCCGGCCGGTTGTCCCTGCTCGACTCCCCCACGACTCCCCCGCGTGTGTTCCCCGTTGATCGCCCTTGATCACCGGTGCCCGTTGAGCGTCCCCGCCCGAACGTGGCGCGCGCCGTTCCACGACCCGTCCGGCGTCCCGTTCCGCGTTCCAGGGGCTCACGTTCTTCGACGTCAGCGGGGCCCCGGCCGTTCCACCGTCCCAGATGGCGCCGCCGCGCTTGCCGCCGCCCCCCGGCCCCGCCGAGCCTGCCGGAGAAGCGACACCCACGGGAACGAACAACCGAACCACCAACGGAACGACAGACGAGGGGGATGGGCCGATGCGGCACACACGAGGGACCACGCGGGGAACCGTGCGCGGGCTGGCGATCGCGGCCGGCGCGGCGCTCGGGGCCGGCGCGCTGGCGGTGACCACGCTCAGCGGAACGGCCACCGCCGACCAGCCGGCCACGGCGAACGGGGCCGGGGCGAGCGCGACGGGCACGAGCGGTGTGACGGAAGCCGCCGCGATACCGGCGGACGCGTTCCTCACCGGCGACGAGCTGCCCGAGCACCCGGACGGCTGGTACAGCGAGGGGCCGGTCGATGGCCTGCCCGAGGTGCCGGTCTTCTGCTACGACCCGCTGCTGCCCGAGGAGAACGTCGCCCACGTCACCCACTGGACGGAGCTGGACACCACCGCCGTCCAGGTGGTGATGGACCTCGGCAGCGAGGGCGCGGCCGCCGGGCTGGTCGAGGTGCTGGACGAGGCGAGCACCAACTGCGCCTCCGAGTGGCTGTGGCAGCACCCGGGCGCCACCGCGTCCTGGGACGACTTCGGGGGCGTGGCGGGCGCGGACTACGCGCGGGTCGTCGGCGTGCACACCGCCCCACCGGAGTCCGCCCACGATGTCAACCTCTTCGCGGTGATCAGGGAAGGGAGCCTCGTCACGGTGGTTCGCTGGGGCCAGATGGGCACACTGTCACAGGCGCCGGTGGCCGAGTTCCTGGCCACCGCCGAGGCCGCGCTGGCCCGGCTGGAGGGGTAGGCACGATCCGCCGCGCCGCGCTGTTGTCGTGTGCTGTTCTCATGCACACGTTTACAGCGCGGTGTTGCGGTGTTTTGTCGGGTCATCAGGCGTCAACCTGACGCTCTCTGCCCCGAGTTGGCCGAAAGCACAAGATCTTTTCATGTAAGCGATTGCATTACCTCCGGGGTCGGCAGTACGTTCGGCTCACTGCCGTGATCGGAGGGTTATGGCCGCGAGCATCATGGATGTCGCCCGGCGCGCGGAGGTGTCGACCGCGACCGTCTCCCGCGCCCTGCGCGGGCTGCCGAACGTGTCGGCCGCGACCCGCGAGCGCGTGCTGCGCGCGGCGGAGGAGCTGTCGTACTCGGTCTCCCCGCACGCCTCCTCGCTGGCCTCCGGCCGGACGGGAACGGTCGGCGTGGTCGTGCCGTTCGTCAACCGCTGGTTCTACAGCCAGGTGTTGGCCGGCATCGACTCGGTGCTGCGCGCCCACGACCTCGATCTGCTGCTGTACAACCTCGGCGACGAGCGGGTGCACGAGCGGTTCTTCACCAGGATGCCGCTGCGCCGCAGGGTGGACGCCCTGATCGTGCTCAACCTCCCGCTCTCCACCGCCGAGAGCGAGGCGCTGGCGTCGATGGAGGTGCCGATCGCCGTGCTCGGCACCCGCGTTCCGGGCTGTTGGCACGTCTCCATCGACAACGCGGAGGGCGCGAGCACCGCCGTCCGCCACCTGATCAACCTGGGGCACCGCAGGATCGGTATGATCACCGCCGCCCCCGGAGATCCTCGGGGGTTCACCACCCCGATCGTTCGCCAGCACGCCTACCGCACGGTGCTCGCGCAGGCCGGGATTGCCTACGACCCGGATCTGGAAGTGCCGGGTCATCTGAGTATCGACGAGGGTGCGTCAGCGATGGCACAGCTGCTGAGCCTGCCGGAGCCGCCGACGGCGGTCTTCGCCGAGTCGGACCAGATGGCCTTCGGCGCCCTGCGGACGTTGGGCCGCATGGGGCTGACCGCCCCCGACGATGTCTCGGTCATCGGGTTTGACGACCACGAGACGGCCGAGCTGCTCGATCTCACCACGATCGCGCAACCCGTAGCCCACCAGGGAGAGTTGCTCGCCCGCCAGATACTGGACGCCCTGTCCGGCGGGGACGAGGAGCCCACCCGGGTGGTGGTGCCGACCCGGCTGGTCGTCCGGGGCACCACCGGCGCGGCTCGGGAACATCCGCCCCGATATCACTCCACACCTCGGCCGGGACCTGAACCGGACCAGCACAGCACCACCGCGCGGTGAGCCGCCGCCGACCGCGCATCTCCCAGGGTCAACTCGCAAGAGGAATGGAAGATACGTGCCCCGCACCCGCATTGACCAGAAGTCGGCCGCGCCCTGGTGGGCCGACGCCGTCATCTACCAGGTCTACATCAGAAGCTTCGCCGACGGGAACGGCGACGGGATCGGCGACATCGCCGGTCTGCGTGCCCGTCTGCCCTACCTCCAGGAACTGGGGGTTGACGCGCTGTGGATCAACCCCTGGTACCCGTCCCCGATGGCCGACGGCGGCTACGACGTCGCCGACTACCGCGCGATCGAGCCGGCGTTCGGCACCCTCGCCGAGGCGGAGGAGCTGATCGCCGAGGCGCACACCTTCGGGATGCGCGTCGTGCTGGACATCGTGCCCAACCACACCTCCGACCAACACCGTTGGTTCCGGGAGGCGTTGACGGCCGCGCCCGGCTCCCCCGAGCGGGAGCGCTATGTCTTCAGGGACGGCCGCGGAACGGACGGCGACCAGCCACCCAACGACTGGCGCAGCCGGTTCGGCGGCCCGGCCTGGACCAGGATCGCCGAGCCGGACGGCAGCCCGGGCCAGTGGTACCTGCACCTGTTCGCCTCGCAACAGCCCGACCTGAACTGGGCCAACCGGGAGGTGCGGGACGAGTTCGAGTCGATCCTGCGCTTCTGGTTCGACCGGGGCGTGGACGGCTTCCGGATCGACGTGGCGCACGGCCTCGTCAAGGACCCGGCGCTGCCCGACCTGGACATCCCGGCCGACGCGCTCTTCGAGCACGAGCGGCACCGGGAGGACCACCCGCACTGGGACCAGGACGGGGTGCACGAGATCTACCAGGAGTGGCGCAAGATCGCGGACTCCTACGCGGGCGACCGGGTCTTCGTCGCCGAGGCCCATGTGCGCGAGGACCGGCTGGCCCGGTACCTGCGGCCCGACGAGCTGCACACCGCGTTCAACTTCCCCTATCTGAAGTGCTCCTGGGAGCCCAAGGCGATGCGGGAGGTGATCGACCGTGGCGTGACCTCGCTCGCGGAGGTCGGCGCGCCGCCGACCTGGGTGCTCTCCAACCACGACGTGCCCCGGCACGTGACCCGCTACGGCCGGCACGACACCAGCACCCACGAGCACGACACGGCCGGCGGCGGGACCGACCTGGAACTGGGCACCCGCAGGGCGCGCGCGGCGGCGCTGCTGACCCTGGCCCTGCCGGGCGGCGCCTACGTCTACCAGGGTGAGGAGTTGGGCCTCTGGGAGGTCGAGGACCTGCCGGAGGAGGTGCTGGCCGACCCGACGTGGGAACGTTCGGGCCACACCGTGCGCGGCCGCGACGGCTGCCGGGTGCCGCTGCCGTGGTCCGGGCTCGACGGCCCGTTCGGCTTCGGGCCCAAGGGCACCAAGCCGTGGCTGCCGCAGCCGGCCGAGTGGAAGAGCCTGACGGCGCAGTCCCAGTCGGGCATCCCCTGGTCGATGCTGGAGCTGTACCGCTCGGCGCTGCGGCTGCGCCGCGAGCAGCCGGGCTTCGGCGCGGGGACGCTGCGCTGGCTGACCACGCCGGAGGGGGTCCTCGCGTTCGAACGCTCGCCGGTGCTGCGCTGCGCGGTCAACTTCTCGGGTGAGCCGTACCCGTTGCCGAAGAACTGGGGCGTGCTGCTGGCCAGCGAACGCCTCACGAACGGGCATCTGCCGCCGGACACGACCGTCTGGCTCTGGGGCGGCGGCGCCCTGGCCGGGCGGGCCTAGCGGAGGCCGGGGCCCGGCCCTGGCCGGGCGGGCTCAGCAGAGGCCGGGGCCCAGCCCTGGCCGGGCGGGCTCAGCAGAGGCCGAGGCCCGGGGGCCCCGGCCGAGACCCGGCCGGAGGGCCGGGGGTGCCCCGGCCGGGTGGGGCCCTCCGGACGGGGTGCCTTGGCCGGGGCCGGGGCCCGGCCCTGGCCGGGTGGGCGGCCTCCGGACGAGGTTGCCCTGGCCAGGCGGGCTCTGGCCGGAAGCCCCGGCCGGGAGACTGGGGCTGGGCCGGCTCTGGCCAGAGCCCTGGCCGGCGGGCTCTGGCCGGGTGGGCGGCCCTCCGGACGGGGTGCCCTGGCCGAGCGGGCTCTGGCCGGAAGCCCCGGCCGGGCGGCCGAGGTTGGGCCCGCCCTCCGGGCGTGGTTGGACCGGCCCTGGCCGGGTGAGCGGCCCTCCGGACGGGCCTGGCAGGGAGCCCTGGCCGGGCGGCCGAGGTTGGGTGGGCGGCCCGGACGGGCCTGGCCGGGTGGGGCTGACAGGGCCGGAGGTGGAGTTTTCAGCCTGGCGAGCGGCCCTGCCGGAGGCGAGGCCCGGGCTCCGGGCTCCGGGCTCCGGGTTGAGGGCGACCGGACCAGCTTCGGGCCGGGCCGGGTTGCGGCAGAAGGCCCGGCACCGGCTGGCCGTCGCCGAACGGGCGGCGGCCCTCCGGGCGGGCCCGGATAGGTCCGTCTCGTTCGGATCTTCGCGGGGGCACGGCTCTGCGAGCCGGGGCCGTTGAACGAAGCGTTCAACTCTCGCCGGGCAACTAGAAAAAAGTCCCCGACCCCCTCCCCGGAAGTCGACGGCGCGCGGACTACCAAGACGGCAGGCGATGTTCGCGCGGCAGCGTGGTCGTTAACCGAACACCCCACCCACCGCCCGCCCCACCCGAACAACCAGCACCGGTCCCGTGAGACGCCCGACGATCGGTCACGTCCAAGACGGGCGACATGCCGGGGCAGGCCGGCGAAGCCGGTGCGCGCCACGCACGCCCCCACCCACCAAACGACCCCCGAACAAGCCGCAGTCCCGCGCCCGGAAGGCACGGTCGCCATCACCCACCACCCCCAGCGGCAACAAACCCCACCTCCCGGAAGCCGCGCCCCCCCCTCCCAGCCAGCCTCCTGCCGGCATTCGTTACGCCCGCACCCGGCCGACCGTGCGCCACATAGGCCCGGCGTAGTAGCCCGCGCCAGAACCCCCACCACACCCCAGAGTCTCGTCGACCAACAAACGACCAGTCGGGCTGACCCGCACCGGCCACCGGCCCGCAGACAAACCCCGCACCCAACACACCACCCGCACCCACCCCACCCCGTTCACCCATCCCCCCGGCCGCGCGGCAAAACCAGGTGTTCGTCGCGCGCCGACACCCCTACCGTCCGGGGCATGGATCTACGCATCGTGACGGTCGCCGAGCGACCCGACCTGAAGTCGTCCTTCGGGAACGCGGAGAGCGAGCCCTGGCCCGCGTTCATGGATGAGGACCCCATGGCCCTGCTGTACTACAGCGACGTCAGGACCGCGCACCCGGAGTACGCGTTCGTCGCCTACGACGCCGAGGCGCCGGACCAGGCGGTCGCCCGCGCGTTCTGCGTGCCGTTCGCCTGGGACGGCGACCCGGCGCGCGGCGAGCTTCCCGAGGACGGCTGGGACGGGGTGATCTGGCGTTCGGCGCGGGACCGGCAGCTCGGCCGGCCACGGAACCTCGTCTCGGCGCTGGAGATCACCATTGCCACGCACCTCCAGGGCACCGGCCTGTCCGGCCGGATGCTCGCGGCGATGCGGGAGAACGCCGCCCGCCTCGGGTTCGACCAACTGGTCGCGCCGGTGCGGCCGAACCGCAAGCATCTGGTTCCCGACCTGCCGATCGACGCGTACGCGGCGCTGGTCCGCGAGGACGGTCTGCCGCAGGACCCGTGGCTGCGCGTGCACGTCCGGGCCGGCGGCCGGATCGTCGGCACCTGCAAACGCGCGATGGTCATCCCCGGCACGCTGGCGGAGTGGCGTTCCTGGACCGGTCTGCCGTTCGACACGTCGGGGCCGGTCGTGGTGCCGGGCGCGCTGGTGCCGGTCCAGTGCAGCGTCGAGCAGGACATCGCGGTCTATGTGGAGCCGGGCGTGTGGGTGCACCACCCGCTGTGAGCCCCCCGGACCCGAACCCGCAGAACCCGCACCCGAACCCCGCACCCGAACCCGCAGAACCCGCCCCGCGCCGGCCCGCCCCGCCGGCGCGCGCAGCGCGCACGGCGCTCCGCAGAAGAACTACTCCGCGTAGGCCGCGCGCACCGCGTCCCTCGCCGCCGCCACGGCGGCGTCCGCGTCGAGGCCGAGCCGCTTCGCCCGCCGGGCGAACGCCTCGGCTGCGGCCGCCGCCTCCCGGGCGGCGGCCGTCCGCGCGGACGCCACAAACGTGCCCTGCCGGCCCCTGGTCTCCACGACGCCGTCGGCCTCCAGCGTCCGGTACGCCTTGGCCACCGTGTTCACCGCGACGCCCAACTCGGCGGCCAGCGCCCGCACGGTGGGCAGCCGGTAGCCGACGGGCAGCCGGCCTCCCCTGGCCTGCTCGGCCACCTGGAGGCACAGCTGCTCGTAGGGCGGCACGGTGGAGTCGGGGTCGATGCGCACTGTCATCCCGTTCATCGGCCCGATTGTGCCCCACGGGTCCCCGCCCGGCGCTTCGCCGGACGGGTTCCGGTGTGCCGGTCGGCTCAGCCGCCGGCCGGTGGAGTCGCGGGCGGAGTCGCGGGCGGCCCCGCCGGCGAACCCGGCGAACCCGGCGAGCCGAACGTCTGGAACGCGGTGCTGCGCGGGATGCGGAAGACGTCCCGGCCGGCGACCGCGTTGAGGATCAACGCGCTGCGGTAGGCGCCGATGCCCAGGTCGGGGGCGGCGGCGCCGTGCGTGTGCAGTTCGGCGTTCTGGACGAAGAGCCCGCCGGTGACCTCGGGAACGGTCGCCACCCGGTGGCCCTCGGAGACGTCGTAACGGCCGTGCTCGTCCCAGGCGATGAGTTTCTCGACGGGCGCCAGGCAGTCCGGGCGGCGGGCCGCGTAGCCGGTGGCGGCGATCACCGCGTCGGTGGCGAGGACGGCCTCCCGTTCGGTGTCGGCGTGCCAGGTCGTCAGGCGGATCGCACCGCCGTCGGCGGAGGCCGTGCCGCCGTCGGCGGAGGCCGTGCCGCCGTCGGCGGAGGCCGTGCCGCCGTCGGCGAGATCGGCGCCGCGCACGGCGGTCGCCGGCAGCAGGGTCACCGGGGGCCGGTCGCCGTCGAGGAGGTGGTCGTACAGCTCCTGGTGGATGAGGTCGATGGTCTCGGTGTCGATGCCCTTGTAGAGCTGCCACTGGGAGGCGATCAGCCGGTCCCTGGTCGCCGGCGGCAGGGCGTTGAAGTACCGCATGTAGGCGGGGGTGGTGTACTCCAGGACCAGCTTGGAGTAGTCGAGCGGGGCGAAGCCCCAGGAGCGGGTGAGCCAGTTGAGCGCCCAGCCCGCGTCGCGCTGGCGGCGCAGCAGGTCGAGGAAGACCTCGGCGCCGGACTGCCCGGAGCCGACCACGGTGACGGAACGGGCGCCGGCCTCGGCGACGGCGTCGATCCGGTGCAGGAACTCGCCGGAGTGGAAGACTCGTTGGCCGGACGCCTCACCGGCGAGGCGGCGCAGCGGCTCGGGGAGGGCCGGTTCGGTGCCGACGCCCAGCACGAGGTGGCGGGCGCGCCGGGTGCTGACCGTTCCGGTGGCGACCTCGCGCAGCGTCAACACCCAGCGTTCGGCGGCCTCGTCCCAGGTCACCTCGGTGACGTCGACGCCGAAGTGGCAGCCGGGCAGCCGGGCGGCGGCCCAGGCGCAGTAGTCGGCGTACTCGCGGCGCGGGACGTGGAAGCGCTCGGCTATGTAGAAGGGGTACATCCGGTCGTGTTCGACCAGGTAGTTGAGGAACGACCAGCGGCTGGTGGGCCGGATCAGCGAGACCAGGTCGGCGAGGAAGCCGACCTGGAGCGAGGCCCAGTCGAACATCAGGCCCGGGTGCCAGTCGTAGCGCTCGCGGCGGTCGAAGGCGGCGAAGCGCAGCTCGGGCACCTCGTCGGCGAGCGCGGTCAGGGCGAGGTTGAACGGGCCGATGCCCACGGCCGCCAGGTCGAGGTCGAGGTCCGGCTCGGTCACGGGAGTTCCTCCGTCTCCACGGCGCGGCCGGCCACCTCGACGGCGGTCAGCAGCTCCTGGATGTCGTCCCGCGTGGCCTGCGGGTTGAGCAGGGTGAGTTTCAGCCGGACGCGGCCCCCGGTCGCGTCCTCGGCGACGTCGTCGGTGCGGCCGATCAGGGCGCGGCCCTGGAGCAGCAGCCGGCGGCGCAGGGCGCCGTTGATCGCGTCGGCGCGGGCGGCGTCGGCCGGTCCTTCGCCGGTGCCGCCGGCCGGGATGTAGCGGAAGACGACGGTGGTCAGCACGGGCGTTGCCGTCAGGCGCAGGCGCGGGCGGGCGGCGATCGCGTCGGCGGCGAAGGTGGCCAGGTCGTGGCAGGCCTCCAGCATCGCGCCGACGCCGCGCTGGCCCAACGCCAGGAAGGTGGCGACGACTTTGAGCGCGTCGGCCCTGCGGGTGGTGGCCAGGGAGTGGCCGAGCAGCCCGTCGTAGCCGGCGGCGCCGTCGTCGTCGGGGTTGAGGTAGGCGACGCGCAGCCCGGTGCTGGCGGTCAGGTCGGCGCCGTCGCGGACGAGGAGCACGCTGGCGGCGGCCGGCTGCCAGGCCGTCTTGTGCAGGTCGATGGTGATCGAGTCGGCGGCCTCGATGCCGGCGAGCAGCGGGCGCAGCCGGTCGGAGAAGAGGGCGCCGCCGCCGTAGGCGGCGTCCACGTGCAGCCGCATCCCGTGGCGTTCGGCGACGGCGGCGAGTTCGGGCAGCGGGTCGATCGAGCCGTAGTCGGTGGTGCCGGCGGTGGCGACGACGGCGATGGGGAGTTCCTCGTCGGTCTTCTCGGCGAGCGCGCGCTCCAGGGCGTCGGCGGTCATCCGGCGGTGTTCGTCGGCCGGCACGGGGCGGACCGCGTCCTCGCCGAGGCCGAGCACGGCGCAGGCCCGGGCCACCGAGAAGTGCGCCAACTCCGAGCAGTAGACGATCGGTTTGGTGGCAAGTCCGGTCAGTCCCTCGCCCCTGATGTCGCGTTGGGCGCGCAGCGCGGTGTCCCTGGCGATGAGCAGCGCCTGGAGGTTGGACGCGGTGCCGCCGGGGGTGAGCACGCCGTCGGCGCGCGGGCCGTAGCCGGCGAGCGCGGTGAGCGCGCGCACCAGACGGCTCTCCAGCTCGACGGCGATGGGGCCGCTGTCCCAGGTGTCGACGGAGGCGTTGAACGCGGAGGCCAGCACGTCGGTCGCGGTGGCGACGCCCAGCGCGGGGGGTTGGAGGTGGGCGGCTGCCCTGGGGTCGGCGAGGTCGACGGTGTAGCTGGCGTAGGCCCTGGCCAGCGCGAGCACGGCGTCCCGGCCGCCGCCCTCGCGGGGCAGCGGGCCCTCGGGGAGCTGGGCGTCCACCACATGGGCCAGTTCGACGGGGGTGAGCGGGGGCAGCGGGCCGCCTCTGCGGCGGAGGGCTTTGGCTGCCTCGCTGGTCAACTCGCCGACCAGGCGGCCGACCTCGACGATTCCCTCGGGGTCGGCTGCCAGCAGGTCGGGCTCCAGCAGCGGGGTGGGCGCGGGCACGGTTGGTACGTGGCCGGACATGCTCATGAGTGGGTGACGTCCCTTGTCTCGGGTGTCGCGGCTGTTGTGTGTGTGGGGTGCGTGGGGTGTGCGCGGCTGAGCGGCCGCCCGGTGCGCCGGGCGGCGGTTGGGTGAACGACGGTGCCGAGGGCCGCCGTTGAGGAATCGACCCGACACGACGACCCCCGACAATTTAGGTTAGGCACACCTAACTTTGTCAACCGAGCCGTCCCACGACCCGAGACGGCGCCCGCCCGCGCGCCGCCGTCGGCGGCCGTCCCGGTGACCGGTTTGTCAGTGGGCGGGCGTAGGGTCACCGACAGGGGTGGAGCCGTCGGAAGGAGCGGGGCGATGGACACCGGGGAGCTGTCGGAGCTGGCCCGAGAGGCCGAGGAGATACACGAGGTCACCAGCGAGGAGGAGTTGACCGCGCTGGTCGGCGAGCCCGCCTCGTACACCAGGGAGAAGGTGCGCACGGCGCTGCACCCGCTGGACCGTCAGTGGTTGGCGCACTCCCCGCTCTGCCTGATCGCCACCTCGGACGCCGAGGGTCGGCTCGACGTCTCGCCCAAGGGCGATCCGGCCGGCATCGCCCTGGTGTTGGACGACCACACGCTCGCCATCCCGGACCGCCCGGGGAACCGCCGGGTGGACGGCTTCCGCAACATCCTGCGCAACCCGCACGTCGGGCTGATCTTCCTGCTGCCGGGCCGGGGCGACACGCTGCGGGTCAACGGCCGCGCCAGGATCGTGAGTCGGGCGCCGTTCCTGGACCGGATGGTGGTCCGGGGGAACCGCCCGAGGCTGGCGCTGCTGGTGGAGATCGAGGAGGTCTTCCACCACTGCGCCAAGGCGTTCCTGCGCTCCCGCGCCTGGGAGCCGGAGACCTGGCGGCCGGACGCGCTGCCGGCCAGGGCCCGGCTCGCCAAGGCGCTGGACCGTCCCGACGAGTCGCTGGAGGCGCTGGAGGAGCACTACGGCCCCGCCTACGCGCAGCGGCTCTACGGCGAGTAACCGTCCGTCAGGAGAAGATGTGCCGGCAGTCGGTGGGTTCGGCCGTGGCCGGGTCCAGGGCGTTGGCCACCTCGTGGAAGGCCATCCGGTCGGTGAGCCCGATCGTGGCGTGCTCGGAGACGTTCAGCGGGCAGAGGTCCTGGAGCAGCACGTTCCGCACGCCCGGCTCGTCGATGAACTGGCTCTGGTAGGGGGTGACCACCTCGTCGTAGCGGGTGGCGATCACGGTGTAGTCCACGCCGGGGACGGTGTAGCCGTCCGCGTTCAGCTCGGTGAGGAAGTCCGAGCCGACGACCTGTTGGGTGAGCGCCGGGGAGAACCCGTCGATGGCGTCGGCGAGTCCGGGGAAGACGTCGAGCAGCCTGGTGAGGCCGAGCAGCGTGGTGCCGTTGGTGCTGGGCGCGATGGCGACCAGGGCGCCCACCTTGTCGGCGGCGCCCGGGTGGTTCTTCAGGTAGTGGCGGGGCATCATCCCGCCCTGCGAGTGGCCGACGAGGTCCACCTCGGCGGCGCCGGTGGTGGCCAGCACCTCGTCGACGAAGGCGGCCAGCTGGGCGGAGGACTCCTCGATGGGCCCGAGGCCGTGGAAGACGGGCAGCCCGGGGAGCTGGCCGTAGTCGAACGAGTAGACGCAGTAGCCGCGTTCGACCAGATAGGGCGCGAGGCCCAGCCAGTTCACGGTGGCGTTGGCCCCGGTCCCGTGGACCAGCACCACGGGGCGCGGGTGCTCGGAGACGCAGTCGGCCCGGTTCCAACCGCCGCCGGGAGCGGCGGCGTTGGCGGCGGCGGGAGCGGCGGCGTTGGCGGCGGCGTTGGCGGCGGCGTTGGCGGCGGCGTTGGCGGCGCCGCCCGGCAGGGCGAGCAGCGGCAGGGCCAACAGGCCGGCGAACAGGGCGAGTCGGGGCTTCTTCGACGGTCCGGACTTCGCGAGGGGCATGGCGGCTCTCCTCACCCGAGGGTGGTGGATGTGGCCCGAGTCACAGTGACGGGCTCATGCCAAGTTACGGGCGGGTAACCCCGCGCGCCCACACCGCCGACGGTGAAGAAATGTCCACGGCTCGTCCATGGCTCGTCCACGGAACGCCCCTTGACGCCCGCTCGGCGTGCGCCCGCGCCCGGTCAGGCGGCCCGCCCCGGCCGGCCGGCGCGGCCCGCCGGGCCCACGGCCCCGGCGCCGAACCGGCGCCGGGCCCGGTCGGCCGCCTGCTCCGCGCGGCGGCGCCGCTCGTCGGCCGGGTCGAGGGAGAGCTGGCGGGTGGCGCGGTCGGCGGCGGCCAGCCCCTCGGCGCGCAGCGCGACCGCGCGCACCCGGGCGCGCTGGAGGCCGAGCGCGTTGTGCAGCGTGTCGGCCAGGGCGAGCAACGCCGGGGTGTGCGCGGTCGGTTCGGCCAGCTCGCGGCGGCGGGTGGTGGTGGCGTGGTCGGCGTAGCGGACGGTGAGGGTCAGCGCGCGGGCGGTCTGGCCGGCGCCGCGCAGCCGGTAGCCCAGCTCGTCGGCGAGGCTCAGCAGCGCGCGGTGGCGCCATGCCGCGTCGAGTTCGTCGTGGCCGAAGCGGTGCTCGACCGCCAGCGTCGGCTCGGGCGCGCCGGGGACGACGGGCGTGGGGTCCTCGCCCCTGGCCAGCGCGCGCAGCCGGCGGGCCTGGCCGGCGCCGAGGACCCGTTGCAGGGTGGCCGGCGGCGCGGCGGCCAGCCGGCCCACCGCGCCCAGGCCGTATCCGGCCAACGAACGCGCGGTCGCCGCGCCGACCCCGGGCAGCGCGTCGACCGGCAGTTCGGCGAGGAACTCCGCGATCCCCTCGGGGTCCTCGGGCACCACCCACACCCCGGGCCCGTCCCGGCCGACCAGGGCCAGCCGGGCCAGCAGCGGGTTGCCGGCCACGCCGACGGCGCAGTCCACGCCGTGCCGGGCCAGGGCCCGCACCCGGACCAGCCCGGCCAGCCGCTCGGCGTCGGCCTCGAAGTACCGCAGCGCGCCCCGGACATCGGCGAGCGCGGCGTCCGGGGGCAGCGAGCGGACCACGGGGGTGAGGTCCTCCAGCAGCCGGACCAACTCGTGGTGGCCCTCGCCCCGGCGATCGGACAGGCCAAGGAAACGGACGTGGAGCACGGCCCGTTCGCTCATCCCGCGTCCCCGTTCGCTCATCCCACGCTCTTGTTCGGTCATCCGGCGCTCCCCGGGCTGGCGTGCCAGAGCTTGCGCGGCGCCTTGGGCGACTCGCCGGCGGGCCGCAGGTCGGCCCAGGGGTGCAGGTCGTGGCCGCCGGGCTGCTCGACGCGCCGGGTCACGGCGCCCGGCGCCGGCCCGGCGTCGCCGGCCGGCGCGTCCTCGCCGGCCGGCGCGTCCTCGCTGGCCGGCGCGTCCTCGGCGGCAGCGGCGGCGGCCGCCTCCTCGGTGTGGGCGAGGTGCTCGGCGACCGCCGACAGGCCGCCGGCGGCGCGGAGTTCGACGAGGTCGCCGAGGTCCCAGGCGATCTGGCCGACCACGCTGAGGGTGCGCGGGCCGCGCCGCTGGACGGTGCCGCGCACCAGCAGCAGCCAGGAGTGGAAGACGGTGTGCGCGCTGGCGGCGTGGCTGTCCTCGAAGAAGGCGAGGTCGACCAGCCCGTTGGTGTCGTCCAGGGTCACGAAGATCACCCGCCGCCCCGAGCGGATCGGCGGCGTCTGGGTGGCGACCTTGGCGCCGGCCACCAGCACCGTCGCGCCGTGCTCGACCTCGCGCAGCCGGCGGGCGTCGATGACCCCCAACTCGTCCAGAAACGCGCGGTGATCGGTCAACAGATGCCGTTGGGTCTCCATCCCGAGCACGCCGAGTTCGGCCTCAAGCCGCTCGTCCCGGTCCAGGTCGGGCAGGCCGGCGGGCGAGGCGTGGGCGCCCCCCTCGTCCAGCGGCAGCTGGCGCGCGCCGGGCGCACGCCCCCGGCGCTGCCGGTGCAACTCGGCCAGGTGCAGCAGCAGATCGCGCCGGTTCTCGCCGAAGGAGTCCAACGCGCCCACGGTGGCGAGCCGTTCGGCCACCGGGCGGCTGGGCGCGGCCCGGTTGACCAGGTCGGTCAGCGAGGCGTACGGGCGGCCGGCCGCGATCCTGGCCGCCTCGTCCTCGGAGATGCCCTTCACCTCGCCCAGCGCCAACCGGACGCCCCAGCACCCGGATTCAGACTCCAGTTCGATTCGATAGGCCGCGTCGGACCGGTTCACGTCCAGCGGCAGCACCGGCACCCCGCGCCGCCTGGCGTCCGCCAACAGCAGCCGCTTGGGGTACATCCCGGGGTCGTGGGTGAGCAACCCGGCGTAGAACGCGGCCGGATGGTGGGCCTTCAGCCAGGCCGACTGGTAGGTCGGCACGGCGAAGGCCACCGCGTGCGCCTTGCAGAAGCCGTAGGCCCCGAACGCCTCGACGCTCTCCCAGGCCCGCGCGATCACCTCGGGCGGGTAGCCGCGCCGCTCGGCCAGCTCGGCGAACCAGACCCGCACCCGCCTCCGGCGCTCCGCGTCGGACAGCGCCCGCCTGGCCTCGTCGGCCATCCCGGCGTCGCAGCCGGTCAGGGTCGCGATCACCCCGATGATCTGCTCGTGGAAGACCACCACGCCATGGGTCTCCCGCAGCACCGGCTCCAGGTCGGGGTGGACGTAACGGACCGCGCGCCGGCCGTGCTTGGCGTCGATGAACGGGTTGACCATGTCGGCCGAGACGGGACCCGGCCGGAAAAGCGATATGTCGACCACCAGGTCGTGGAAGTCCACGGGTTGCAGCCGGCCCAGCAGGTCCCGTTGGCCGGGCGACTCGATCTGGAAGCAGCCCAGGGTCTCGGTGGAGCGGATCAGCCGGTAGGTCTCCGGGTCGCCCTCGGGCACCCGGTCCAGGTCGATCCGCTCGCCGGTGGCCCGTTCGGTCTCGGCCACCGCGTGCGCCATCGCCGACTGCATCCGCACGCCCAGCACGTCCAGCTTGAGCAGCCCGAGGTCCTCCACGTCCTCCTTGTCGAACTGCGACATCGCGAAGCCCTCGCCGCTGGTGGGCACCACGGGCGTGCGGGCGCGCAGCGAGGCGTCGGAGAGCAGCACCCCGCACGGGTGCATGGCTACCCCGCGCGGCAGGCCGTCCAGCGCCTCGACCAGCTCCCACATCCGGGGGCCGTAGGCGTCGGCGTCCACCCCGCGCAGCTCGGGCAGCTCCGCCAGCGCGGCGCGCGCGTCGCCGGCCCTGATGTGCGGGAACGCCTTGGCCAGCCGGTCCACCTCGGCCGGCTCGATGCCCAGCGCCAGGCCGACGTCCCGCACCGCGTGCCGCACCCGGTAGGTCTCCGGCATGGCGACCGTCGCCACCCGGTCCTCGCCGAAGCGGTCGAAGATCGCCCGGTACGCCTCCAGCCGGCGGGCCGACTCGACGTCCACGTCGATGTCGGGCAGCACCGGGCGGCGCGGGGAGAGGAACCGCTCCATCAGCAGCCCGTGTTCCACCGGGTCGGCCGCCGCGATGCCCAGCAGGTGATTGACCAGCGAGCCGGCGCCCGAGCCCCGGGCGGTGACCCGGATGCCCAGCGCGCGGATGTCCGCCACCACCTGGGCGACGGTCAGGAAGTACGAGGCGAAGCCCAGCCGTTCGATGATCGCCAGCTCCGTCTCCAGCCGCGCCCAGCGGTCGCGGTCCCGCGCGTGCCCCCTGAGCACCATCGCGCCGGCGCAGCGGGAGCGCAACACCCGGGCCGCGGTGCGCCGTTCGGCGCCGACCAGGGCGGGCTCGGGGAAGTGCACGCTGCCCAGGCCCAGGTCGTCCTCGGGGTCGACCCGGCAGGAGAGCGCGGTCTCGGCGGTGTGCTCCAGCAGCCGCCGGGCGGCCTTCGGGCCGTAGCCGGCGTCCCGGACGACGCGTTCGGCCGCGCGCTCCATCGCGGCCGGGTCCTTCAGCCAGCGCTCGCCGTTGTCCAGGGTGCCGCGCGGGTCGATGGGCACCAGCCGGCGGGCGGAGTCCAGCACGTCGGCCACCGGGCCCTGCCCCTCGTCGGCGTAGCGGACGGCGTTGCCGAGGACCGGGGTGATCCCGGTCTCGACGGCCAGGCCCAGGGTGCGGGCGGCGGTGCGCGCCGGGCCGCTGGCGACGACCTCCAGGCGCAGCGCCGGGCCGAACAGCTCCCGCCAGGGCGCCAGCAGCCGCACCGCCCGGTCGGGGCGGCCGGCGGTCAGCGCCCGGCCGGGCTCGGACTCCGGGCCCAACAGCGCGACGACGCCCCGACCGCCGCCGGCGGCCAGCTCGGACCAGGGCAGCAGCGGGCGTTCGCCGCCGACCGCGTGGGCGGCGGAGACCAGCCGACACAGCTCGGCCCAGCCGGCCGCGCCGTCCCTGGCCAGCAGCACCACCCGGGGCGCGGACTCGTCGGTGAACGCGCCCCCGCGCACGGGGGTGCGCCGACGTTGCGTGGTGGTGCGTTCGCGCTCCTCGGGCGGGCCGACGGCCAACTCGACGCCGTAGACCGGGCGCACCCCGGCCCTGGCGCAGCCCTTGGCGAACCGGACGGCGCCGGCCAGGGTGTCCCGGTCGGTGAGCGCCACGGCCTCCATCCCTCGTTCACCGGCCCGTTCGGCGAGCCGCTCGGGGTGCGAGGCGCCGTAGCGGAGGGAGAACCCGGAGGCCACATGGAGATGCGTGAACCCCGCCATCGCCCGCACCTCCTTCGCGCACCCGACCCCCCTGTCCGCCGCTGTTCCGGTCCACCATAAACCAGCCATCGAACGCGTGTGCGATTGGCGTCCGCCGCAGGTCATCGGGGGTTTTCACGATCTTGGCTGGCCGAAAGCCGACCTGGAGCGGGCGGCCGGCAACGGCCTTGGGCGAGCACCGAGTTAGCCCTCCCGGGCGGCGCGCGGGGCGCTCCCCGGGCGGGCGCGGGGGACGTGGCCCGGGGGGCGCGGGGGACGTGGCCCGGGGAGCGCCCGGAGACCTCCCCGCGCCCCTCGGCGCGCGCCCGGCGCGTTAGGCTGCCCGAGTGGCGACTCCCCCCGTGTCCCGGTCCCCCTTCGACCTGGTGATCTTCGACTGTGACGGCGTGCTCGTGGACAGCGAGCCGCTGGCGCTCAGGGTCTGCCTCGACCTGGGCGCGGAGCTGGGCTGGCCGCTGACCGAGGACGAGGTGATCGACCGCTTCCTGGGCCGCTCCGAGCGCGCGGTCGAGCAGCAGATCGCCGAACGGCTCGGCGCGGAGCTGGCCGCCCGCTGGGGCGAGGAGTACCGCATCCGGCTGTCCCACGCGATCGACACCGAACTCACCGAGGTGGACGGCGTCTCCGAGGCCCTGGCCGCGCTGCCCGTTCCACTGTTCTGCATCGCCTCCAGCGGCAGCCACGACAAGATGCGCCGCACCCTGGGCCGCACCGGCCTGCGCGAACGGTTCGGGGACGACCGGATCTTCAGCGCCAGCGAGGTGGCCAGGGGCAAGCCGGAGCCCGACCTCTTCCTGTACGCGGCGGACCGCATGGGCGTGGCCCCGGCCCGCTGCGCGGTGGTCGAGGACAGCCAGTACGGGGTGCGCGCCGCCCGCGCCGCCGGGATGCGTGCCTTCGGCTACGCGGGCGGCCTCACCCCGGCCGACTGGCTCGCCGGCCCCGGCACCACCGTCTTCGACGACATGCGCAAGCTGCCGGCACTGCTGGAGAACGCGTGACGCCTGCCGGCGGCTGACTCGGCCTGACGGCTTTGGTGGTTCGGTCCGGTGGGCCGAACCACCAAAGCCGTCAGGGTTCCCACCCGGCGAACGGGCCGGCCGTCGGAGCCTGCTGGGCTGCCGGAACGGCCCATCGACGCGGGGACGTTGGAACGCCGGGCGCCTGGCCGGCGAGGGACCGGCCTTCGAGACCGGACCGTTCCGGCGAAGGCATCGGCCGGCAAGGCCACGCCGGGACGCGGGAACGCCGGGCGCCGGTGCATCGAGCGATGCGTCGTCCTCGTCGGCCCGGGCCGGCAAAGGCGGGCCGGTGGGGGCGCCAGGCCGGCCGGCAAGACTCGGCCCGGCCGCCGAGACCGGACAGGCCGCTCACCGGCAGGTCGTTCGCTGCCAAGCCGCCGAGGCCGTTCCGCCCAAGGACCAGCCAGGCAGAACCGGCCCGGCCCGGCCCGTTGGCCGGCAAGGCCGTTCTGCTGAGGGCGAGTTCGCGTGGCGGGTGGTAGCCCGTCGCGTGGTGGGCGGGCAGGGTCGGGGCATGAACGCCGACGCACGGATCGCCGTGCTCTCCGACGTCCACGGGGTGCTGCCCGCGCTGCGGGCCGTGCTCGACGAGCCCGCCGTGCGGGACGCCGACCGGATCGTGCTCACCGGCGACCTGGCCGCCGGCCCCCAGCCGGTCGCCACCCTGGACGCGCTGGCCGCCCTGGGGGAACGGGCCGTGTGGGTGCGGGGCAACGCCGACCGCGCCATGGCCGAGGCCGGCGCCACGCGCGAGGCCGGGCCCGGCTCCTGGGCCGCGCGTCAACTCCGCGCGGACCAGGTCGCGTTGCTGGCCGGCCTGCCGACCACCGCCACCCTGGAACTGCCGGGCCTCGGGCGGGTGCTGTTCTGCCACGGCACCCCGCGCTCGGACGAGGAGGTGGTCCTGGTCGACTCCCCCACCGCGCACTGGGCCCGGGCGCTGGCCGGCGTGGACCCCGAGGTCTCCACGGTGGTCTGCGGCAACACCCACATGCCGTTCGTCCGGCTGGTCGGCGGCCGGCTGGTGGTCAACCCGGGCAGCGTCGGGATGCCCTACGGCCGCCCGGGCGCGCACTGGGCGCTGCTGGGACCGGGCGACGCGGTGTCGCTGCGGCACACCGCGTTCGACGTGGACGCGGCCTGCGCGGAGATCGCCGCCTCGGGCCACCCCGACGCCGCGACCTGGGCGGAGACCTATGTCCGTTCCCCGCACACCGCCGAGGAGGCGCTGGAGGTCTTCACCGCGCTGGCCGCCGACCAGCGGTGACCGACCGGGATCGACCCGGACCGGCGATGACCGACAGGAAGAGGGTCAACGCCCGGACGGACGACGCCCGTTGCCGCGCCTCCGTGCCCGACGGCCGCCACCGGCACCGCCACCGGCACCGGCACCGGCAGCGGTGGGCCAGTGGGCCGGGCGGGTCAGCCGCTCGGGAACGGTCGTCCCGCCGTCGCCGCGCGCGGCGTTCAGCTGGGCCTGGGTGACGAAGAGCGCGCCGGCCAACCGGGCGCCCCGCAGGTCGGCCCCGCGCAGGTCGGCGCCGATCAGGTCCGCGCCCCGCAGATCGGCCCCGCCGAGATCGGCCGCGATCAGTAGCGCGCCCCGCAGGTTGGCCCCCCGCAGGTCGGCGCCGAGCAGCCGGGCGCCCGCCAGGTCGGCGCCCCTGCGGTAGCGGCGCGCGGCCGGCAGCCCGGCCCTGACGCGCTCGCTCACCGCGAGCAGCAGCTCGTTGACCCCGGCGCGGTGCGCCGCCACGTCCAGCGCGAGCAGCTCGTCGGCCCCGGCGTCGACCAACCGCTCCGTCTCGGCCAACGCCGCTGCCAGCCGCTCGCCCAGCGGGCGGGCGGCGGGCAGCGCGGTGGCCTGGGTCAGGTACCACAGCAGCTCGTGGAGTTGACGCTGCACGGGGAAGACGTCGAACATCCGCCGCGCCGTCGCGGGGTCCCCGCGCCAGTCCGCGCCCTCGAAGGTGACCTGGGAGATCCGTTGACCCGCGCCGAAGCAGTCGAAGACGGCGCAGCCGACGTAGCCCGCCTCCCTCAGCCCGGCGTGGATGCCGCAGCGGGAGTCGGCGCCGAGGTGGCCGCAGGGCGTGCCGGCCGGCTTGCTCCGCGCGAAGTCGGCCGAGGCGGCGAACGGCAGCGCCACGCAGCACAGCCCGTGGCAGTCGGCGCAGTCGCCGACCAGCGCGAGCCGCCGGCGCGCGCCGGCGGTCACGGGTGGGGTGTCTGGGGACAACGCGCGCCCCTCCTCGTGCGACTCAGCCGGCTCGTGCGCCCCCATTCTCCCAGGCCGTCACGCAGGCCCGTCCCCCAGGCCCGTTCGATGCGGCCGGCCGGCCGGTTCAGTGCGGCCCGGCCGGGGCCTCGAACTCCGTCCCGCAGGGCCCGGCGCCCTCGCTCTCCGGGAGCCGCACCCGGTCGCCGCTCATCGTCAGCGTCGGGTACCAGTTGCCGATCCGCTCCGCCGAGCGGCCCACGTAGTGGCAGATGAACGAGCGGCGGAACCGGTCGGCCGTGCGGTTGGGCTGCGAGCCGTGCACCAGGCTGCCGTTGAAGAACAGCACGTCGCCCGGCGCCATGTCGACCGGCACGGTGGCCAGCCCGGGCGGCGGGGGAACGTACTCCCGGACAAAGGACAGCGTCGGATCGGCCTCTTCCGGACAGAAGAGGTCCATCTCATGCGTTCCGGGGACTACTTCCAGACCGCCGTTGTCGCGGTCGATCAGGTCGCAGGCGATCCAGGCCGCCACGCAGGTGCCGGGCTCGACCCGGAGGTAGAAGTTGTCCTGGTGCAGCGCCTGCCCCCGGGCGCCCGGCGGCTTGAAGTAGAACATGCTCTGCGCGGCCAGCGGCTCCTCGCCCAGCAGCCCCTCCAGCACCACGCGCAGCCGCGCGTCCAGCAGCCAGCGCAGCGCCAGTCGGCTGATCTGGTGCGGGTGCATCACCCGGGGCAGGCGGGTCAGCGGGTCGTCGGGCTCGCCGGGCGCCGGCTCCCTCGGCTCGAAGTGGCCGGGCAACGGGCCGCCCGCGCCGATCGCCATGAACTCCGCCCGCAGCTCCTCGATCTCATCCGGCCCGAAGAGGCCGCGCAGCACCAGGAATCCCTCCTCCCGGAAGCGCCGCCGCTCGGCCTCCGGCAGGCCGCCCCCGGCGCCGGCCGTAGTCGTCTTGGTGGTCTCGGCTGTCGTCATCTGTCCGCTCCCAGTACGTCCGCGATGGTTCGTCCAACGTCCGCGATCGGTCGTCGCCGTCGTTCGCTGTTCGCCGTCGTTCTCTGTTCGTTCGGGTCGCTGTCTGGTTGAGTCATCTGGTGATTGGTGTTCTGTTTCGACGCTAGGTCCGACCGCCGGTCTGGAGGATGCCCGTGAACGCCGGGGACCTGCCCGAGGCTGCTGCTCCCCCGCCGGGCCTGCTGACCGTGGGCCGCTTCGACGAACGGCCCGGCTATGCGGTGCGCCGCCCGCGCGGGGCCGACAGCTGGCTGTTCACCTGGACCGTCGCCGGCGGCGGACTGCTGTGCCAGGGGCCCGACGCGGCGACCGCGGGGCCCGGCGACCTGGTCGCCCTCGGCCCCCGCGCCCCGCACCGCTACGAGGTGGCCGAAGGCGCGGAACGGTGGGCGTTCTGGTGGGTGCACTGCCAGGCCAGGCCGGCCTGGGCCAGCTGGCTGCGGCCGTTCCGTTCGCCCGGCGGCGGGCTCTACGCGGTGCGCGGCGTGCCGGAGTTCGCGCGGGAACGGATCGCCGCCGCGTTCGCGCGGATGGCGGCCGACGCCCGTTGGTCGGGCGAGGCGCCGGGGCCGGCCGCCCCGCCGGCCGACGGCTCGGCGCCGGTGGCGGTCGCCCATGGCTCGGCCGCCAGGGAGTTGGCGCTGGGGGCGCTGGAGGAGATCGTGGTGTTGGCCGCCTCGACGGCGCGCGCCCCCGGCGCGACGGCGGCGGGGGGCGCCGGCGTCGATCCCCGGGTGCGCCGGGTGGCGGCGCTGATCGCCGCCGACCCGGGCGCCCCGCACACCGTCGCCTCGCTCGCCGCCCGGGTGGCGCTGTCGCCCTCCCGGCTGGCCCACCTCTTCACCGAGCAGCTGGGCCAGCCGCCGATGCGCGCGCTGCGCGAGGCGCGGCTGCGGCAGGCCGCCCGGCTGCTGGAGGCGACCGACCTCTCGGTGGCCAGGGTCGCCGCCTCGGCCGGCTTCGCCAGCCCGTTCCACTTCAGCCGCCTGTTCCGGGAACGCTATGGGCTGCCGCCCGGCGCCTACCGCGACGGCCTCCGGCCAACGGAGGCGCCGCCGCGCCCCGACGGAAGCACGTAGCCAAGCGGCGGCCCGGGCCCGCCCCGGCAGACCCCGGGCGCGGACGGCCCCCGCTCCCCGGCGGGACTGACGGCGGACAGGTCCCCATCCCGGCGGACCCCGGGCACGAACGCCCCCCGCTCCCCAGCAGGACTGACGGCGGACAGGTCCCCGCCCCGGCGGACCCCGGGCACGAACGCCCCCCGCTCCTCCCCGGCGGACTCCGGGCGCGGACGGCCGCCGCTCCCCGGCAGCGTTGAGCACAAACGAGTGCCCATCCCGGCGGGTCCGGACAGGGACGCGCCCGTCCCAGCGAGCCCGGACAGGGACGGGCCCGTCCCGGCGAGCCCGGGCACAGACGGTTCGCGTTCCGGCCGGCCCGGATGGAGACGGCCCCGTTCCGGCCGGGCCTCGGCGCGGATGGGCCCTGTTCCGACGGGCCCCGGCACCGGTCCGGTCCAGCCCGCCGCCACGCGCCAGCGCCCCACGCGAGCTGGCAGTGCCGGCGCCCCTCCCGCCGAACGAGCCGGCAGGCCCGCCCTTCGGCTGGCCGACGGCCGGCACCCACCACCCCGCACCAGCGGACAGCCCCGCGCAAGGAGCCAACGCGCACGAACGGGCCGACTCCAGCGAGCGGCCAAGTCCGTCCGGCAGGCCGGCGGCGCCTCCCCCGCCACCCCACCGCCCCGCGCCAGCAGCCAGCGGCGGGCCGCCGGGACCGCCCCTCCCGCCGCCCCGCGCCAGCGGGGCGGCGCACGCGACTACCGGTAGAAGCCCTCGCGGAGATTGATCCCGTGCTCGACCCACACCTTGAGCGCCGCGAGCATCCCCGTCCAGCCCTCGCAGTTCCCGAAGGCGGCCTTCGCCCCCTCGGGCGTGGGCTGCCACGAGGTCTCGGTGATCGTCACCAGGGTTCGCCGTCCGGAGTCGATCGGCTCGAACTCGAAGACGACGCGGGTGACGCCCCGCTCCCCCGTGGTGGCCTCCCCCGCCCACTCGATGACCAGCCGCCGAGGCGGGTCCGCCTCGGTGACGGTGACCGGAAACGCGCCAGGGAAGTCGGCGAAGTCCCAGGTCACGTCCGCGCCCGGGGCCAGGCGGCCCCGGGCGCCGCCGGTGGTGAAGTAGCGCGACAGTTGCTCCGGGTCGGCGACGGCCTCGTAGACCCCCTCGGGCGGCCGCGCGACGCGCCCGGAGACGGTGAAGGACAGTTCGGTCAGCGATGCACTCTCAGTCATGTTGTAAATTTACAACATGACTGCCCCCGCCGCCGAGGACGCCGACGACGACCGCGTGTTCAAGGCCCTCGCCTCGCCGGTGCGGCGCCGAATGCTCGACGCGCTCAAGTCGGCCACCCGCACCACCGGAGAGCTGTGCGCGCTCCTGCCCGAACTGGACCGCACCACCGTGCTCCAGCATCTGCGCGTGCTGGAGCAGGCCGGCCTGGTCACGGGCCGGCGCCTGGGCAGGGAACGGCATCTGTCGCTGGCGCCGCTGCCCATCAAGCGCATCCACGACCGCTGGATCAGCGGCTATATGACCGCCGCCGTCAACCTGCTCGACGAACTCGACCGCCACGACCAGGACGGCCAGGACCCCCAGGACGGCCAGGGCGGCCGTCACCAGGAGTAGGAGCCCCCGGTCCCGGCCGCCGCCAGCAGTCGGTGGAGTTCCAGGGCGTCGGGCGCGACGGCGCTGGTCAGGGTGGCCGGGCCGGCCAGCGGCACGGTGACCGCGCCCGCCCCGAGCCGCTGCGGCTCGGCGGGCGCCTTGGCCAACTCCGGGTCAACGCACAGCAGTTGCCCCACCGCCCGGTGTCCGCCCAGCACCGCGCCGCCGTCCCAGCCAGGCGCCCAGTCGCCGCAGCGCAGCTCCTGGTCGAGCAGCGGCCGCCCGTCGCGGTGGACGGTCAACCGGCTGGCCAGCCGCCCCGGCTCCTCGCCGTCCCGGCCCAGCACCAGGATCTCGCGCAGCGCCAGCCGGGCGGTCGGCGCCAGTTCGACGCGGGTGTGCTGGCGCAGCGCGCTGCCGGCGGCCGAGATCAACGGTTCCGGCGCCCAGTCCAGGGTGGCCTCGTCGGCGACCCGCAGCGTCACCCGGTACTCGGCCGGCTCCGGAACCCGGCCCGGCAGGGCAAGCGTCGCGGCGGCCGAGGTGATCCGCAGCGCGGCGCCGGCCAGCACGTCGACGGTCAGCTCCAGGCGGTCGCCGGTCAGCGGCGCGCTCATCGCCCCGACGAGCGTGACCTGCGCGAACGCCGGGTCGGCCGAGCGGGTGCGGCGCAGCGCCAGCGGCCCCTCGCCGCGCAGCACCGGCAGCGCCCCGCCGGGCGCGGCGACGACGGCGGCCCGCGCGGCGACCGAGGGCCGGCCGCCGCCCGTCACACCCCCGCCCCCGCCGCCGGCGTTTCCGCCGCCTGCGTTTCCGCCGACTCCGCGCGCCAGGCGGCGAGTTGGGCCAGCACCCAGTCGGCGACCGGGGCCACCCCCGCCGGGTCCTTCAGCGAGGTGAAGACCACGGGCAGTTCGCCGCGTTGGGCCTCGGCGTCCCTGGCCATCGCGGCCAGGTCGGAGCCGACGTGCGGCGCGAGGTCGGTCTTGTTGACCACCAGCAGGTCGGCGCCGGTGATGCCGGGGCCGCCCTTGCGCGGGATGTCGTCGCCGGCCGCCACGTCGATCACGAAGATCTGCGCGTCCACCAGGCCCCGGGAGAACGTCGCGGTGAGGTTGTCCCCGCCGGACTCCACCAGCACCAGGTCCAGCGGGCCGGTGCGGTCCTCCAGCTCCTCGACCGCCTCCAGGTTGGCGGAGATGTCGTCCCTGATGGCGGTGTGCGGGCAGGCGCCGGTCTCCACGGCGCTGATCCGCTCGGCCGGCAGCACGGCGTTCCGCAGCAGGAAGTCGGCGTCCTCGCGGGTGTAGATGTCGTTGGTGACCACGGCGATGGCCAGCCGTTCGCGCAGCGCCCGGCAGAGCGCGGCGACGGTGGCCGTCTTGCCGGAGCCGACCGGGCCGCCCAGCCCCACGCGCAGCGCCCGCCGGCTCCCGTCGGGGCGGCGCGCCCGGGCGGCCGAGTAGGTGTGGCGGTGCGGAAAGCTCTCGGGATGGTCGAGGTGCACGGCGTTCTCCCAGGATCAACGGCGGTCAGCCAACGGTCGGGAACGGTCAACGGTCCGGGACGGTCAACGAGGTGGCGGGAACGGTCAACGGGCGGTCGTGAGCGGGCGGTTCGGGTCGTGGTGCCGGCGGTCAGGGTCAGGTCGGGGTGGTCAGGAGGCGAAGAGCCGGACCGGCCAGGCCGCGTGCTCCTCGGCCGCGATCTCCAGCAGCGGCGCGGCCCCGGCCGGCAGCGCCACTTCGCCTCGCTCCGGCCAGGCGTCGGCCGCCGCCACCGCGCGGTCGGCGACGCGTTCCGTCTCGGGCGCGAGCCGGGCCAGCACCGCCGTCGCCTCGAACGGGTCGAGGCCCAGCAGCCGCACCACGGCCGAGGCCGGCGCGCTGACCGCGTCATAGCCGGCGGCCAGCGCGACATCGCGCGGGCCGAGCCCGGCCACCCGGCCGACCGCGCCGAGCACCACCGGCTGGTGCGCGCCGCCCGGCACCGCCTCCGCCAGCGCGGTCAGCGCGGGGTCCGGCCAGGTGGCCCGGGCGGCGCGCAGCAGTTGGCGGCCGAGCCGCCGCGCCACCGCGCGCAGCGCCGGCGACGGCGTGCGCGCGTCGGCCGCCGCGTCCAGCGCGGCCGGGTCGGCCCCGGCCGCCGCCGTCGCGGCGAGCGCGGCGGCGACCAGCCCCGCCGTGTGCAGCCGCCCCCGGCAGAACGCCGCCAGGGAGGCGGGCCCGGTGATCCGCCCGGCGCGCACCGCCGCCTCCGCGCCGCCCGAGTGGGCGTGCGCGCCGGCGGGAAACCGCCCGTCGGCCAACAGCAGCAGCGCCCCAGGCGTGCCGCCACCGCCCCGACCCGCCCCGCTCAGCTCAGCCCCGCCCCGCCCCGCCCCGCTCAGCTCAGCCCCGCTCAGCTCCGACGACACGACCGATCTCCTCCCCGCGCCCTAGAAGAGGAAGTACCGCTGGGCCATGGGCAGTTCGGCCGCCGGCGCGGGCTCGACCGGCTCGCCGTCCACGGTGACGGTGAAGGTGTCCGGGTCGACCGTGACGGACGGCAGGGCGTCGTTGAGCCGCATGTCCGCCTTGGTGGTGGCGCGGGTGTCGCCGATCGCGACCAGCGGCTTGGCCACCCCGAGCCGCTCGGCCAGCCGCCGGTCCAGGCCGTCCTCCAGGGCGAGCGGGGTGACGAAGGTGACCGAGTTCCCGGCCGGGGCGCGGCCCAGCGCGCCGAACATCGGCCGGGCCAGCTCCGGCTGCGGGGTGGGGATGGAGGCGTTGGCGTCGCCCATCCGCGCGTGGGCGATCTGGCCGCCCTTGAGCACCAGCAGCGGCTTGACGCCGAAGAACGCGGGCTCCCAGAGCACCAGGTCGGCGAGCTTGCCCGGCTCGACCGAGCCGATCTCGTCGGCCATGCCCTGGGCGACGGCCGGGTTGATCGTGTACTTGGCGACATAGCGACGGGCCCTGAGGTTGTCGGCCGCGCCGTCGCCGGGCAGCGCGCCGCGCCGCCGCTTCATGGCGTGCGCGGTCTGCCAGGTGCGGAGCACCACCTCGCCGACCCGGCCCATGGCCTGCGAGTCGGAGGAGATGATCGAGATCGCGCCCAGGTCGTGCAGCACGTCCTCGGCGGCGATGGTGGACGGCCTGATCCGCGACTCGGCGAAGGCCAGGTCCTCGGGCACCGAGGGGTTGAGGTGGTGGCAGACCATCAGCATGTCGAGGTGTTCCTCGACGGTGTTCACGGTGTGCGGCCGGGTCGGGTTGGTCGAGCTGGGCAGCACGTGCGGCTCGGAGACCACGGTGATGATGTCGGGCGCGTGCCCGCCGCCCGCGCCCTCGGTGTGGTAGGCGTGGATGGTCCGGCCGGCGATGGCGGCCAGGGTGTCGCCGACGAAGCCGGCCTCGTTGAGGGTGTCGGTGTGGATGGCCAGCTGGGCCCCGGTCTCCTCGCAGACGGTGAGGCAGGCGTCGATCACGGCGGGGGTCGCGCCCCAGTCCTCGTGGATCTTGAACCCGACGGCGCCGCCCCGCAGTTGGGCGCGCATCGCCTCGGCGGATACGGTGTTCCCCTTGCCGAGCAGGCCGATGTTGACGGGCAGGTCGTCGAGCGCGGCCAGCATCCGCTCCAGGTGCCAGGAGCCGGGGGTGACGGTGGTGGCCCTGGTGCCCTCGGCCGGGCCCGTGCCGCCGCCGACCAGGGTGGTGATGCCGGAGGCCAGCGCCTCGTCGACGATGCCGGGGGCGATGAAGTGGACATGCGCGTCGATGCCGCCGGCGGTGAGGATGCGACCATTGCCGGCGATCACCTCCGTCTCGGGGCCGATGACCAGCGCGGGGTGGACCCCGTTCATGGTGTCGGGGTTGCCGGCCTTGCCGAGCGCGGCGATCCGGCCGTCCCTGATCCCGACGTCGGCCTTGACGATCCCGGTGTGGTCCAGCACCACGACCCCGGTGATCACGGTGTCCGGGGTGCCCTCGGCCCGGGTGGCCCGGGACTGGCCCATGGACTCGCGGATCACCTTGCCGCCGCCGAAGACCGCCTCGTCGCCGGCCAGTCCGGGCCCGCCGCTGAGGTCGCGTTCGATCTCGATCAGCAGATCGGTGTCGGCCAGTCGCACCCGGTCGCCGGTGGTCGGCCCATAGAGGTCCGCGTAACGCTGTCTGCTCAGCTCGGTCATGAACGGTCACCCGCGCCGCCCGGTCGCGCACCCTCCGCGCCCGCCCCGTCCAGCGCCCCGCCGGCCGCGCCGCGCAGCCCGGGCACCACCCGGCGCCCGGCCAGCGGCACCAGCTCGACCTCGACCGGGATGCCCGGCTCGAAGCGCACGGCGGTGCCGGCCGCGATCGCCAGCCGCCTCCCCCAGGCCGCCGAACGGTCGAACGCCAGCCCGGGGTTGGCCTCGGCGAAGTGGTAGTGCGAGCCGACCTGCACCGGGCGGTCCGCGCCGTTGCGCACCACCAGCCGGGTGCGCGGGGCGCCCTCGTTCAACGGCACCGGCGTCTCGGCGAAGAGGATCTCTCCAGGGATCACGGCGGTCGGGCCTTCCTTCGTGGGGTCGTGCGGGGCCTTCGGGGTGGTCGGGGTGGTCAGGAGATCGGCTCGTGGACGGTGACGAGCTTGGTCCCGTCCGGGAAGGTCGCCTCGACCTGCACGTCGTGGATCATCTCGGGGACCCCGTCCATCACCTCGGCACGGCTCAGCACCCGCCGCCCGGAGTCCATCAGCTCGGCCACGGACCGCCCGTCCCTGGCGCCCTCCAGGACGTGGGCGGTGATCAACGCGACCGACTCCGGGTGGTTGAGCCGCAGCCCCCGGGCACGGCGGCGTTCCGCCACGTCGGCGGCCACATGGATCAGCAGCCGTTCCTGTTCGTGCGGGGTCAGTTGCACGCCTCCACCTCTCCACCTCGCGCGTCCGACGAGGCTGCCGACGCGTCCGTCCACGGGCCGGGTGGCGCCCGGCTGTTGGAGGCTAGACGCGGCGCGTTACGGCGGCGTTACTTCCATTCAGAAGTAACCGGAGGTGACCGGAGGTGTTCCGCCCCGCCACCCCGAGTGTGACCAGCGTCAAAGAACTGGCCGGCAGGGTTTCGAGCGGGCAGGGTAGGAGGCGGGGGACGGGACACGAGCACCAGCCCTGGCCCCAGGACCCCAGGCACCGAGGCACACGAGGTAAGGAGCCCCATGAAGATCGGGATCGTTGGCGCGACCGGACAGGTCGGCGGCGTGATGCGCGCGATTCTCGCCGAGCGGAAGTTCCCGGTGGATCAGCTGCGGCTCTTCGCCTCGGCCCGGTCGGCCGGGCGCGCCCTCCCGTGGGGCGACGGCGAGGTCACCGTGGAGGACGCGGCGGCGGCCGACTACTCCGGGCTCGACATCGTGCTCTTCTCGGCGGGCAAGACCACCTCGAAGGCGCTGGCCGAACGGGTCGCCGCCGCCGGCGCCGTGGTGATCGACAACTCCTCGGCCTGGCGGATGGACCCCGAGGTCCCGCTGGTGGTCTCCGAGGTCAACCCGCACGCGATCGCCGACCGTCCCAAGGGCATCATCGCCAACCCCAACTGCACCACCATGGCGGCCATGCCGGTGCTCAGGCCGCTGCACCGCGAGGCGGAGCTGGTGGCGCTGGTGGCCAGCACCTACCAGGCGGTCTCCGGCAGCGGGCTGGCCGGCGTCGCCGAGCTGCACGCCCAGGCGAAGGCCGCGCTGGCCCAGGACGCCACCGCGCTGACCTTCGACGGCACCGGCGTCGACTTCCCCGCCCCCGAGCAGTATGTGCGGCCCATCGCGTTCAACGTGCTGCCGATGGCCGGCTCGATCGTGGACGACGGCCTCGACGAGACCGACGAGGAGCAGAAGCTCCGCAACGAGACCCGCAAGATCCTGGAGATCCCCGGCCTGCCGGTCTCCGGCACCTGCGTGCGGGTGCCGGTCTTCACCGGGCACTCGCTCCAGCTCAACGCCCGCTTCGCGCGGCCCATCACCCCCCGCAAGGCGGTCGAGCTGCTGGCCGAGGCCGACGGCGTGGCGCTCTCCGACATCCCGACCCCGCTCCAGGCCGCCGGCCGCGACGTGTCGTTCGTCGGCCGCGTCCGCCGGGACGAGACCGTGGAGAACGGCCTCTCGCTCTTCGTCTCCGGCGACAACCTCCGCAAGGGCGCCGCGCTCAACGCGGTGCAGATCGCCGAGCTGGTCGCCGCCGAACGCGGCTGAGGCGGGGCCGCGCCACGACGGCAGGAAAACGGCGGTGGCCCGTCCCCGGAGTTCCGGGGGCGGGCCACCGCGTGTTGCGCTCGGGCGGTCGTCGGGTCAGTCGTTGACGCAGACGTTGCCCAGGGCCGGGTTGAGCAGGCCGATGACGTTGACCGTGTTGCCGCAGACGTTCACCGGGATGTGGATCGGAACCTGGATGTTGTTCCCGGACAGCACGCCAGGCGAGCCGGCGGCGAAGCCGATGGCACCGGCACCGAAGTCGGCGTCGCCGTGGTGCTTGCCCTTGCCCTTGTCGTGCTTGTCGCCCTTGTCGCCGTGGTCACCGTGGTCGGTGAGCGGACGGTGCGCGGGCTGGTCGGAGGCGGCCGCGGCCGAGCCGGCTCCGAGAACGACGGTGCAGGCAACGGCGGTCACGGCCGCAGCGGTGCGAAGACGCATGGGGGTACCCCTCAGTGAGGAAGAACTGAACGGGAAGATCTCACCGCGTACCCCCGCCCCGACCTGGGCATTGCTCCACTCGGAGGCGTGTCACGCGCCGCGTGCCGCCCCGGTCAGCAGTCGCACCCGCAGTCGCAGTCGCACCCGCCGCAGCAGCCGTCCTCGCTGCCGCAGTTGCAGCACTCACAGCAGTTGCAACAGTCGCAGCAGTCCCCGAACTTGTGGCACCAGCCCTCCCTCGGCTCGCCGTCCCAGGCGTCCTGGTAGCTCTCCCGGCAGCAGAGCTGGCAGGTGCAGAGCAGCCCGGCCCACACCGCGCAGCCGGCGATCAGGCCGCGCCGCTTCCCGTGGTCGTCCGGGGGGCGGGGCCGGCCCCAGTTCGGGTCGCCGACGCCCGGCGGGCGGGTGCCGGGCCCAGGACCGCCGGGCAGATGGGCGCAGGACGCGCCGAAGCTGCGGTCCACGGCCCGCTCCAGCTCGTGGACCAGCAGCGCGTGCGCCAGCCGGCCGTCGGTGAACGCGCAGTCGTCCAGGGCGAGTCGGACCCCGCGCACCGCGTCGTCGCACAGCCGGCGCACCTCGGCGGCCGAGGTGTCGGTGACGTCGATCGGGTTCCACAGCCCGGCCGCGCGGTCGGCCGCCAGGTCGTCGACCGCGTCCAGCAGATGGGCGAGCCGGCCGAAGAGCCGCCCGGCCTCGGCCAGCGGCGCCGCGTTCTCCGGGCGGCCGGCGAGCCGGGCGGTGTGCGCGAAGACGGCGGAGGTGGCGGTCTCGGTCGGCTCGGTGACGGTCAGCAGCGGGCTGCCGGGCGCGGTGCGTTCCTCGATCGACTGCTGCCGCTCCACGGCGGCGACCAACAGCCCGGTGTCGAAGCCGACGCCGGCCCCGCCCCTGGCGCCGGCCGCGTCCCAGCCCCTGGCCACCCGGGTGGCGGCGGTGGCCAGGGAGCGGCGGCGCAGCGGGCCGTCGCCGTCGAGCACATGGTCCCTGATCTTGGCCGAGGCCAGCACCAGGGAGACGGCGGCGGCCAGTTGGGCGCCGGCGCCGTTCGCCACCGTGGCGGTGCGCATCCCGCGCAACGGGCAGGGCCCGGCGGTGCGCCGGGCGGGCGGCGCGGCGCCCTCCAACTGGGCGTCGTGCAGCACGGAGATCAGCAGCCCGTCGTAGTTGGTGGCGAGCCGGGCCGACTGGCCGTGCGTGCCGCGCAGCGCGAGGCAGAGGCCGCACAGATGGGCCATCCACTCGTCGCGCAGCCGCCGCGACAGCCGGTGCTGACAGGGTCTGATGATCCCGAACACGCGCACTCCCCTGGGGTGTTGCCCCGCTCCGCTTCCCGAGACGGCCTCTCCGTGCCGCGCACGGAAGACGCACGAACCCCCGGTCGCGGTTGCGGCCGGGGGTCGTGGGATGTGCGATGCCGGCTGCCCGTTACGGGAGGCTGGCGCCGACGGCGGCCAGCGCGTCGGTGACCGGGTAGAAGAAGGTCACCCCGCCGGAGGAGCAGTTGCCGCTGCCGCCGGAGGTCAGGCCCACCGCGTCACTGCCGGAGAACAGCGAGCCGCCGGAGTCGCCGGGCTCGGCGCAGACCGTGGTCTCGATGGTGCCGTAGACCGTGCCCTGCGGGTAGCTGACCGCGACGTCGACGCCGGTCACCTCGCCGCCGTGCAGGCCGGTGGTGCTGCCGGAGCGCTCGACCGACTGGCCGACGACGGCCTCGGCCGCGCCGCTGATCGACTGCGTGGTGCCGTCGTAGCGGTTGACCTCGCTGGCGCCGCTGCTGCCGCTGTACTCCACCAGCGCGTAGTCGGCGCCCGGGAACTCGCCGGCGGTCATGGTGCCGATCGGCGAGCCGCCGGAGGAGGCGGCCCAGCTGCTGCCGACGCTGCCGCAGTGACCGGCGGTGAGGAACGCGGTGCCGCCGTTGACGTTGAAGCCCGCCGAGCAGCGCGCGCCCGAGCTGTAGATGGCGTCTCCGCCGGCGACATACGGCTGGAACTCGCCGCCCACGGTCTCCAGGCTGGCCAGGTCGCCCAACTCGGCGACGCCGGCCTCGATTTCGGCCAGCTCGGCCTCGGTCACCGAGGAGTCCACCTTGACCTTGACCGCGTTGCTCAGCGGATCGACGGACCAGGAGGTGCCCGGCACGGCGAACGTGTCGACCTCGGCCATCACCTCGTTGAGGGTCTCCAGGCTGTGCTCCACGACCCGAGCCTCGGCCCCGGCCTCCTCCACGAGCGCCGCCGCGCTCTCGTCGAGGACGTTGACCACGAGGGTCCCGGACTCGGAGTCGTAGTAGCTGCCGGCGGCGGCGGTGTCGCCCAGCTCCTCGACCAGGGTGTTCGCGAGCGTTCCGGCCTCGGACGAGGACAGCACACTCGGGACCGCGGCTTCGTCCGCCGGGCTGGCGCTCGCTTGAGCGACGGCGAACGAGCCGGCGAGCAGGGCCGCCACACCGGTGGCGGCGACCGTGATGCGCCGGGTTGACGTGCGTCGATGTGTCACGCTTTTTCCTCCTGTGGGGGTTGGAGCCTTCGCTCCGGAGAGAGCACGGACCTGGCCGAACCCTGTTGGTCCGTCACGTCCATGCCAAGCGGTACTGGCGAGTATTCCCAGCGCGCCCAGGACCACACAAGAACAAGTTCTTGCCCCGACCAGATCATCACACTGGTGCGGGTAATGCGCGTAAACCGTCCAGAACACTCCGGATTTTCCCCCTGAGAGGCGCACAGTCGGGGCGACAGGGGGCGTCCATACCGGCGCGCACGGTGGTGCGCCCCCACACGTGCGCCGGACTAGACCTGTCCGGAAATCGCCCCTCGGGGCGACCAAGTACCTCCCCGTGGCCACCATTTAGCAAGCACGTAACAAAGAGGCGTTCACACGCGCCCCCCGAACACACCACTGCCCCCACCCGGTTCGGGTGGGGGCAGTGACCGTGAGGTTTCCCCGTCGGGTCGGCGACGGGAACGGCGGGCGCGCTACAGGATGGTCGCCCCGTAGTCGTTCAGCGCCTCGACGACCGGCTGGAAGAACGTGGTGCCGCCGGAGGAGCAGTTGCCGCTGCCGCCGGAGGTCAGGCCGATCGCGGTGTTGCCGGAGAAGAGCGGGCCGCCGCTGTCACCGGGCTCGGCGCAGACGTTGGTCTGGATCAGCCCGGAGACGATGTCGCCACCGCCGTAGTTCACCGTGGCGTTGAGCCCGGTCACCGTGCCGCCGGTCACGCCGGTGGTGCTGCCGCTGCGGGTCACCGACAGGCCGATGGTGGCGTTGGCCGCGCCGGTGATGTCCCGGGTCGTGCCGTTGTAGAGGTTCACCACGCCCGGGCGCGGGACGGACGCGTTGTCGTAGCGCACCAGCCCGTAGTCGTCGCCGGGGAAGCTGGCGTCGATGCTCGGACCGATATAGGTGGTCAGGCTGGAGTTGGTGTACCAGTCCGGGTACCCCTCGGTGCAGTGACCGGCGGTCAGGAAGTACGCGGCCCCGCCGATCGAGACGTTGAAGCCGGCGGAGCAACGCCAGCCGGCGTCGGCGTAGATCGCGTCGCCGCCCGCCAGGAAGCGCTGGATCTTACCCTCGGTGCGCTCGATGGTGATGGCGTCCGCCACGTCACCGGCGCGCTCGGTGATCTCCTGGATCTCCGCGTCGGAGACGGTCTCGTCGACCGTGACGCGCAGGGTGTTGGACTTCTCGTCCACCAGCCAGGCGGTGCCGGCCACGTCGGCGGCGAGCACGGCGTCGCTGGCGGTGGAGAGTTCCGAGGCGGAGAAGGTCCGCGCCTCGTCCGCCTGGGCCGCGCCCGGCAGGGCGAAGGCGGCGGCGGCGAGCAGCCCCGTGGCGGCGGCGATCAGCCCGAGCCGGGAGCTGCGTCTGTGGGGGTTGGTGCGCTTCAAACTCACGTGTTTCCTCCAGTCAAGGAACGGATGGCCCGCTGGGTGTCGGGCCGTGAGGCGTGGCCGGGATCATGAAATGCCATGACCCTGACAAGCGCTGGATGAATCTTCTTCACCGCCAACCCCGTTGTCGAGAACGCCTTTCGGCCACGCCCCCCGGCCGCTCACCCGTTTGGCCGCCCCGACTGGACTTACTCTCCGTCAGCCCCCGCTCACGGCAACGTCGCTGATGAGGCCGTACGTCGAATGCACCAGAACCGTCACGAAACTCATAACAGCCAGGTATCCACATGGCACCACAACCGCATCATGGACGACGATGGACCAGCGGACGGGTAGAGGCCGCGTCAGGAGAGGAGGCGACCATGGGATCGGTACGGAAGGCCAGCGCCTGGCTGGGCCTCGTCGACGACAGCGAGATGCGCTACTACGACGACGAGTACGCCGAGGGCCCCGAGCCCGGGGACAGCGCCGCGCCGTGGACCACCGACCCGCGCCTGCGGGTCGCGGCCCAGGCGGCCGAGGAACAGGGCAGCCGGATCGCGATGGTCACTCCCGAGAACTTCCGGGACGCCCGCCGCATCGGCGAGCTGTTCCGGGACGGCATCCCCGTGGTGATCAACCTGACCTCGCTGGAGACGGCCGACGCCAAGCGCGTCGTCGACTTCGCCGCCGGGCTCAACTTCGGCCTGCGCGGCAGCATCAAGCGGGTCGCCAACCGAGTCTTCCTGCTCACCCCGGCCACCTACCAGGTGGTCTCGGGTGAGACCCGGCCGGAGGACAACGACGGGTTCTTCAACCAGAGCTGAGCCCCTTGCCGGGGAGGGGAGCGGAGCCCCGGGCCCTGGGGGCCCGGGGCGTTCGCGCTGCCGCGCGGGGGCGCGGCGCTTGCGGGGGCGCGCGGCGCGCGCGGGCCTGGGGCCCGCGACGCTTGCCGGGGCGGGGTGGGGTTGTTCATGGGCCTGCGGCCCATGGTCCGGGGCTCGGGCCCGGGCGGTCGTTTGGCCTGCGGCCGGCGACGCGGGCCGGGCCGGGCCGGGCCGGGCCGGGCCCTGGACCCCACCGCCCAGGCGGGGCGGGGCAGTTCACGGGCCGGAGGCCCGCGACACTCAGGGAGAGCGAGCAGGGCGGAGACGTTCCCCGCCTGCGGCCAACGACATGGGCGGGGTGATCCCGGGGCCCACCGCCCGGCCGAGGCAAGGCAGTTCATGGGTGATACCGGGGCCCACCGCCCCCGCCCGAGCAGGGCAGTTCACGGGCCGGAGGTCCGCGACACTCGGGGAGAGCGAGCAGGGCGGAGACGTTCCCCGCCTGCGGCCAACGACATGGGCGGGGTGATCCCGGGGCCCACCGCCCGGCCGAGGCAAGGCAGTTCATGGGTGATACCGGGGCCCACCGCCCCCGCC
>NZ_VDLZ02000023.1:0-89739 GCF_006334905.2 Streptomyces sp. 3MP-14 | reverse complement strand
TTCAAAAGAAAGCGCCCACAAAGATGCTCGAACATCCTCGCAAACAACTCAAAAATCTGGCATTGACTTTTGGCACACTGTTGAGTTCTCAAGGAACGGACGCTTCCATCAAACCCCTCTCAGGGCCATCCGGGCGCTTCCCTTCGCTGTGTTCCCGACTCTATCACGCTCGATTTCTCGAACTTGACCTCCGTCGGGGGGAGTTGAGGTTTCCGCCCTCCGGCGTGCCGTAACCGTAGAGGAATTCTCCGGCCGATCCAAATCGGCCTTCCGAGCTGATCCACTCCGGGGCAAGCTCGAAGGACCATACGGACCGGCCCCGGTGGTGTCAAGTTGGGTCCTCGCGGGGTGGAGACCCCGGTGGTGGGGGTCTCTCAACGGCCGGTAGGCTCGGACGTCTTTGGCATTTTTCGGGTCATCTCACGGGCAGGGGCAGAGGCCATGCGGTCATGAGGTCTTCGGGGGTGTACCGCTCGGTGGCGGGCTACAGCTTCCGGCGGTACGCGACCTACCGGCTGGCCACGGCGGCCGGGGTGTTCACCAACACGGTCTTCGGCTTCATCCTCACCTACGCGTTCATGGCCCTGTGGCACGAGCGGCCGCAGCTCGGCGGGTACGAGCAGGCGGAGGCGCTCACCTTCGTGTGGGTGGGGCAGGCGCTGTTGGCCTCGGTGGCGCTGATGGGTGGCGGGTTCGAGGCGGAGCTTCAGGAGCGGATCAGGTCGGGGGACGTGGCGATCGACCTGTACCGGCCGGCCGACCTCCAGCTCTGGTGGCTGGCGAGCGATCTGGGGCGGGCCGCCTTCCAGTTGGTGGGGCGCGGGGTGGTGCCGATGGCGGTGGGGGCGTTGGTCTTCGACCTGGCGCTGCCGGTCGACCCGGTGGTGTGGGCGGCGTTCCTGGGGTCCGTGACGCTGGCCGTGGTGATCAGCTTCGCGATGCGCTTTCTGGTGGGGCTCTCCGCGTTCTGGATGATGGACGGGGTGGGGGCGAGCATGGCGTGCACCGTGCTGTCGACGTTCTTCTCCGGGATGATGCTGCCGCTGACCGTCTTCCCCGGGGCGCTGGGCGAGGTGGTGCGGTGGCTGCCGTGGGCCGGGATGTTGCAGGTGCCGGCGGACGTGCTGCTGGAGCGGCGGGCCGGGTGGGCCGTGGTGGCGGGGATCGCGTTCCAACTTGCGTGGGCGCTGGTCGTGTTGGGGCTGGGCCGCTGGGTGCAGTCGGTGGCGACGCGGCGAGTGGTGGTCCAGGGTGGTTGAGGGGACGCGGGCCTTCGCGCTGGTGGCCTGGATGTGGATTCGCGCGGCGTTGACCTATCGGACGTCGTTCGTGATCACGACGTTGGCGAATCTGGTGCTGACGCTGCTGGATTTTGTCGTTGTCCTGGTGATGTTCTCCCATATCGATGCGCTGGGCGGCTTCGCGCTGCCCGAGGTGGCGTTGCTGTACGGGAGCGCGAGCCTGGCGTTGGGGATGGCGGACCTGGTGCTGGGGAACGTGGAGCAGGTCGGGCGGCGGATCAGGGACGGTTCGCTGGACGTGCTGTTCGTGCGGCCGGTGCCGATCTTCGTTCAGGTGGCGGCGGACCGGTTCGCGCTGCGGCGGGTGGGGAGGCTGATCCAGGCCGGGGCCGTGCTGGGGTGGGCGCTCGTGAACGTCGAGGTGGAATGGACGCCGGGCCAGGTCCTGCTGCTGGTGTCGATGCTGGTGTCGGGCTCGGTGATCTTCGGGGCGCTGTTCACGCTGGGTTCTTCGTTCCAGTTCTGGGCGCAGGACGCGGCGCAGGTGCAGAACGCGTTCACCTATGGCGGGGGCGCGCTGTCGCAGTATCCGCCGACGATCTTCTCGCGTGAGCTGGTGCGCGGGGCGACGTTCGTGGTGCCGCTGGCCTTTGTGAACTGGCTGCCGTCGCTGCGGCTGTTGGGGCGGGACGATCCGTTGGGGCTGCCGGGGTGGGTGGACTTCCTGTCGCCGCTGGTGGCGGTGGCGTTGACCGGGCTGGCCGCCGTGGTGTGGCGGTCGGCGGTGCGGGGCTATCGGAGTACCGGGAGCTGAGATGAGCGAGAACCTGATCGAGCTTGACCGGTTGGCGAAGGTCTTCCGGGTGCGGCGGCGTGCCGGGTTGGTGCGGCGCGAGGTGAGCGAGGTGCGGGCGGTGGACGGGATCTCGTTCCGGGTGCGGCGGGGCGAGATGGTGGGGTACATCGGGCCGAACGGGGCGGGGAAGTCGACGACGATCAAGATGTTGACCGGCATCCTGACGCCGAGCGGTGGGCGGCTGCGGGTGGCGGGGATCGATCCGGCGCGGCAGCGGACGGAGCTGGCGCGGCGGATCGGGGTGGTGTTCGGGCAGCGGACGACGCTGTGGTGGGACCTGCCGTTGGGGGACTCGTACCAGCTGGTGCGGCGGCTGTACCGGGTGGAGCCGGCGCGGTTCCGGGCGAACCTGGAGCGCTGTGTGGAGCTGCTGGAGCTGGGGCCGCTGCTGGATGTGCCGGTGCGGCAGCTGTCGTTGGGGCAGCGGATGCGGGGGGACATCGCGGCGGCGCTGCTGCACGATCCGGAGGTGCTCTATCTGGACGAGCCGACGATCGGTCTGGATGTGATCAGCAAGAACAAGGTGCGTGGCTTTCTGCGCGATCTCAATCGAGAGAAGGGCACGACGATTCTGCTGACGACTCATGATCTGACCGATATCGAGCAGCTCTGTAGCCGGGTGATGGTCATCGACCGGGGGCGGCTGATGTACGACGGGGCGTTCGCCGGGTTGAGCGAGGTGGGCGAGAGCGAGCGGACCCTGGTCGTGGACCTGGCGGAGGAGCGGCCGGCGATCGAGGTGGCGGGGGCGCGGGTGGTGCGGGTGTCGGGGCCGCGTCAGTGGCTGGCGTTCCCGGCCTCGCGGAGCGCGGCGCCGCTGGTGGCGCGGGTGGCGGCGGACTATCCGCTTCAGGACCTGTCGCTGCGGGAGCCGGACATCGAGGAGGTCATCGCCCGGATGTACGCGGCGGGTTGGGACGGGGTGCGGGGGGCTGGCGGGGGTTCGGGGGTGGGGTAAACCCCCGCTCCGATACGGCGACGCGCACCATCGAGACGCGGCTCGCCGAAGGCCAGGGTTGGGTGCGTTGACATCGTGCGTTCCCAGCGGAGGCGAGTTTCGTGACATCGGCCGTAGTGAATCCCAGGACCGAAGGCGGCCCGGGGCGGGCCCGGGTGGCCGCCCGGGCGGTCGGGGTGGTCAAGGCGTACGGCTCCGGCGAGACGCGGGTGTCGGCGTTGGACGGGGTGAGTGTGGATGTGGAGCGGGGGGTGTTCACCGCGATCATGGGCCCCTCGGGCTCGGGGAAGTCCACGCTGATGCACTGCCTGGCCGGTCTGGACACCGTCACCTCCGGCCGGATCTGGGTCGGGGAGACCGAGATCACCGGCCTGAAGGACAAGCGGCTGACCCGCCTGCGCCGCGACAAGATCGGCTTCATCTTCCAGGCGTTCAACCTGCTGCCCACCCTCAACGCCCTGGAGAACATCACCCTCCCCATGGACATCGCCGGCCGCAAACCCGACCCCGACTGGCTGGAGCGCGTCATCTCCACCGTCGGCCTGGCCGAACGCCTCAAGCACCGCCCCAACCAACTCTCCGGCGGACAACAACAACGCGTCGCCGTCGCCCGCGCCCTGGCCGCCCGACCCGAGATCATCTTCGGCGACGAACCCACCGGCAACCTCGACTCCCGCGCCGGCTCCGAAGTCCTCGACTTCCTACGCCGCTCCGTCGACGACCTCGGCCAGACCATCGTCATGGTCACCCACGACCCCGTCGCCGCCTCCTACGCCGACCGCATCGTCTTCCTCGCCGACGGCCACATCGTCGACGAGATGCGCGACCCCACCGCCGACCGCGTCCTCGACCGGATGCGCAACTTCGACAGCGCTTCCCGGGGTTGGGGGCGGACGTCATGACCGTGCTCAGGACATCGCTGCGCAGCTTCTATGCCCACAAGGCGCGGATGGTGCTGTCCGGCGTCGCGATCGTGCTGTCGGTGGCGTTCGTCTGCGGGACGTTGATCTTCAGCGACACGTTGAACTCCACCTTCGAGCGGTTCTTCGGCGCGACAACCTCGGATGTGACCGTCGAGGTCGAGGAGGAGGAGCACGCCCAGCAGACGGGCGTTCCGGAGTCGTTCCCCGCCGACGTGGTGGAGCGGGTGGCGGCCGTCGACGGCGTGGCCGAGGCGTTCGGCGCGGTGGAGAGCACCGGGCTGACCGTGGTCGACGCCGACAACGAGAGCCTGGAGTGGGACGGCGGTGGTCCCACCACCGGCGGCGACTGGGGGCCGGTGAGCCAGCGGCTGATGGAGCTGGTCGAGGGGCGCGAGCCGGCCGCCGGCGACGAGGTGCTGGTGGACGCGGACACCGCCGACAACGCCGACGTGGCGGTGGGCGACGCGCTGACCGTGGTGACCGCCTCCGGCAGCCATCCGGTGACGGTGGTCGGGGTCGCGGAGTTCCAGGGGAGCAACCCGGGCGTCGCCTATGTGTTCTTCGAGGAGACGGCGGCGCGGACGGTGCTGCTGGGCGCGGAGGACCGGGTGAGCCGCGTAGCGGTGGACGCGGCCGACGGGGTGGGCGACGCGGAGTTGAAGGCGCGGATCGCGGACGAGCTGGGCGGCGGCTTCGAGGTCAAGACCCGGGAGGAGAACCGGGAGGAGGCCATGGCAGAGGTCGGCTTCCTCGACATGCTGCGGTACGCGATGCTCGGCTTCGCGGGGATCGCGGTGCTGGTCGGGATCTTCCTGATCGTCAACACCTTCTCCATGCTGGTCGCCCAACGCACCCGCGAGATCGGCCTGATGCGCGCCATCGGCTCCAGCCGACGCCAGGTCAACCGCTCCGTGCTGATCGAGGCCCTGCTGCTCGGCGTGGTGTGCTCGGCGCTGGGCGTCGGGGTCGGGATCGGGCTGGCGATGCTGCTGTTGCGGGGGATGGAGTCGCTGGGGATGAACCTGGCGGACGCCTCGTTGACGGTGACGGCGACCACGCCGGTGGCCGGCATGGCGGTGGGGGTGCTGGCGACGGTCGTCGCGGCCTGGCTGCCGGCGCGGCGGGCGGGGCGGGTGTCGCCGATGGCGGCGCTGCGGGACGCCGGGACGCCGGGCGACGCCCGCGCCGGCCGGATTCGGACGGCGGTCGGGCTGGTGCTGACGGGCGCGGGGGCGGCGGCGCTGCTGCTGGCGGCGACGGCGGACGACGGCTCGGACGGCGGGGCGTTCCTGGGGCTGGGCCTGCTGGCCACCCTGGTCGGCATGGTGGTGGCGGCGCCGCTGCTGGCGTCGCTGGCGATGCGGGTGGTGAACGGGCTGGTGCTGCGGGCGTTCGGGCCGGTGGGGCGGCTCGCGGGGCGCAATGCGCTGCGCAACCCCCGGCGCACCGGCGCGACCGCCAGCGCGTTGATGATCGGGCTGGCGCTGGTGAGCGGTCTTGCCGTGGTGGGGTCCTCGGTGGTGGCCTCGGCCTCCGACCAGCTGGACCGCACGGTGGGGGCCGACTTCATCGTGGACAGCATGGGCCAGCCGATCGTCGACGAGGCCGCGCAGTTGGTGCGGGACACCCCGGGGTTGGTCCATGTCACCGACTACACGTCGGTGTGGGCCACGGTGACGACGCCGGACGGGGCGAGCGACGACCAGGAGTTGGTGGCGGCCTCGCCGACCTATGCCGATGACCTGCGGTCGGAGACGGTCGAGGGCGAGCTGGTGGCGGCGTTCGGGCCCGGGGCGATGTCGGTGCCGGAGACGTTCGCGAGGGACCACGGGCTGTCGGTGGGCGACGCGGTGCGGGTGGATTTCGTCGGCGGCGGCTCGGCGGAGGTGACCATCGCCGCGGTGACCTCCGAGGACACGGTGATCGACCAGGGCGCCCTGTATGTGGGCTTCGACACCGCGCGGGATGCGCTGGGCGAGGAGATGCCGCTGAACGTGGCGATGTTCGCCAGGGCGGAGGACGGCCAGGAGGCGGCGGCCTATGCGGCGCTCAAGGAGCGGCTGGACCAGTTCCCGCAGTACGACGTCGCCAACCAGGCCGACTACAAGCAGCGGATGGAGGAGGAGATCGGCGGGCTGCTGAACCTGATCTACGCGCTGCTGGCGCTGGCGATCCTGGTGGCGTTCCTGGGCGTGGTGAACACCCTGGCGCTGTCGGTGATCGAGCGGACCAGGGAGATCGGGATGATGCGGGCCATCGGCCTGTCCCGGTCGCAGCTGCGGCGGATGGTGCGGCTGGAGTCGGTGGTGATCGCGCTGCTGGGCGCGCTGCTGGGCCTGGGGCTCGGCATGGCGTGGGGGCTGACCGCGCAGCGGCTGCTGGAGCTGGGCGGGTTCCGGGTGTTGGAGATCCCGTGGCCGACGCTGGGCACGGTGTTCGTCGGCTCGGCGGTGGTCGGGCTGCTGGCGGCGCTGCTGCCGGCGTTCCGCGCGGGGCGGATGAACGTGCTGCGGGCGATCGCCACGGAGTGACCGGCACGGTGAACGGGTGTGGGGGCGCGGCGCCTTGGGCGTCGCGCCCCCGCGCTCGTGCGGGCGCGCTCGTCGGGGGTCGGGGGCGCGGGTCAGGCGCCGGTGGCGGCGCCGAGTTCGCGGCTGCGGTCCCTGGCCGCCTCCAGGGCGGCGAGCAGGGCGGCGCGCACCCCGTGGTTCTCCAGCTCGCGGATGGCGCTGATGGTGGTGCCGCCCGGGGAGGTGACCGCCTCGCGCAGCGCGACCGGGTGTTCGCCGGTGTCCCTGAGCATCACGGCGGCGCCGACGGCGGCCTGGACGATCAGCTCGTGCGCCTTGTCCCTGGGCAGGCCGAGCAGGATGCCGGCGTCGATCATGGCCTCGACCAGGAAGTAGAAGTAGGCGGGCCCTGAGCCGGAGAGCGCGGTGGCGGCGTCCTGTTGGGACTCGGGCAGCCGCAGGGTGCGGCCGACGCCGTCGAAGACGGCCTCGGCGGCGGCCAGATGGTGCTCGGTCGCGTGGGCGCCGCCGGAGATCACCGACATGCCCTCGTCGACGAGGGCCGGGGTGTTGGGCATCACGCGCACCACGGGCGTGCCCGGGGTGAGGCGGGACTCGACGAAGGCGGTCGGGATGCCGGCTGCGGCGCTGATCACCAGCCGGTCGGCGGAGACGTGCGGCGCCAGCTCGTCCAGCAGCGCCGGCAGGTCCTGCGGCTTGACCGCGAGGATCAGCGTCTCGGCGAGCTTGGCGGCCTCGGCGTTCTCCACCGCGACGACGCCGTGCCGGGCGCGCAGCTCGGCGGCGCGCTCCGGGCGGCGGGCGGTGACCAGCACGTCGGCGGGCGCCCTGCCGGCCTTCAACAGGCCGACCAGCAGGGCCTCGCCGATCTTTCCCGTGCCGACGACGGCGATCTTCCCGGACATCCGTGGCTCACCTGCTCCGTGTTGAACGTGCGCTGCGTTGAACGTGCTCGGGGCGACCGGCCCGCCGCGCGGGAACCAGGGCCGCCGCACGCGGGGAACGGGTCCCGTCGTCATCCTCGCACCGCACGCGACGGGGGCGCGGCGGCGTCCGGGTGCCGGTCAGCCCGCCGTCACCCCCGTTACCGCCGGTTCGTTCCGTTCAGTCGGAGGTGAGCCGGACCGGTCGGGGGAGGTAGGTGAGCCGGACGACATAGGGCTCCTCGACCAGGCCGTCGGGGAAGAGTTCCCCGACGATCGCCTCCTCGCGGGCGAGCACCGGGCGGGTCTCCTCCGGGTCGAGCACGGCGAACTGGGAGTGCGTGGCGAGGTTGGCCAGATGGGTCGCGAGCGGCACGGTGCGCCGCCAGGTCACCTCGCGGTAGACGGGCTGGAGCGCCGGCTCCAGGGCGGTGAGGTGGTGGCCGACGATCCGGGTGATGTCGTGGGCGCCGTGCTGCGGGAGGCTTTCGCGCAGCCGGTTGGCCTGCTCGTCGACCCAGCCGACGGTGCGGTCGTTGGTGTTCCACCACAGCGCGAGGCCGCCGCCGTGGCGCAGCACCCGCAGCGCCTCGGGGAGCGCCACCTCGGGCCTGGTCCAGTGCCAGGCCTGGGCGTAGGTGACGAGGTCGACGCTGGCGTCGGCGAACGGGAGGGCGTCGCCGCTGGCCCGCACCAGCGGCACCCCGGGCGAGGCGGTGCGCAGTTGGCCGGCCATGCCGGCGCCCGGCTCGACGGCGGTGACCTGGACGCCGCGTTCGCTCAGGCCCCGGGTGGCCTTGCCGGTGCCGGCGCCCACGTCGAGTCCGTGGGCGCCGGCGAGGGAGCGGCCGAACGCCTCCTCCAGCGCGTCGTAGAGGGTCGGCGGGTAGTCGGGGCGGGCGGCGGCGTACTCGGCGGCGACGGCGTTGAACGAGGTGGCGAAGTCTGAGGTCCGCATGGCCTCAGCCTTCCTCACCGGCCCCTTCGGCACCAGGGTGCTCGGGCGTGGGCCGGGCCCGGGGGCGGGGGTGCTCCCGGGGGAAGCCGTCGTCGTCGTACTCGCCGCTGGGCGGGCCGGGCCGCAGGATGCGGACCAGGCGGTGCAGCGCACGCATGAGTAACTCCCTTCCGTTGATGGGCACTTCGCGAGCGGGGGGACATGGGGGATCGGTGGTCCGGCGGGCGGGCGGCAGGTGGCCGGGGTCAGTCGACCTCGCGCATCATGCGTTCCACCGAGCCGATCGACCTGCGGGTCTCGGCGAGTTCGTCGGTGTAGCGGCGGAGGATCTCGGTGTTGTCCTCCAGCAGCTCGGCGTACTTGGCGGCCAGGCGGCGGTACTCGTCCTCCCGACCCGCGAGCATCCGGGCCCGCCAGGTGGCCGCGATCTGCCAGACGACGACGATCATCAGCACGAAGACGCCGCCGGTGCCCAGGGCCGCCGCCCAGACGCCGGCGGGGTCGCCGGCCGCCTGGTGGATCAGGGGCTCGTTCACCGCGATTCCTCTCTCTGCCCGGTCCTGCTGAGCGTCTCGGTGGCCTGGGCGATGCTGTCGGGGGTGAGCTGGTAGAAGAACGGAGTCACCTCGTAGAACCGCATGGCCTTGCCGTCGCTGGAGAGTTCGAGCGAGCTGGTGACCAGCCCGGCGGACTCCAGGCGTTGCAGGTGCATGTGCAGCAGCGGGCGGCTGATCTCGGTCTCCCTGGCCAGCCTGCTCACGTAGTTGCGACTCCGGGCGAGCGCGGCGACGATCCGCAGGCGGTGCGGGTTGTTGAGGGCGCCGAGCACCTTCAACAGGTGGTCGCCGCCGCGAGCGGCGTCGGGGTCGTTCTCGGGCACGGGTCCTCCCTCCCCACGCCGCTCCCGCTGTCCCTTTCGCGCGGGTCGTGCCGTGTTCACCGGGTTCAGAGTCGCAGCGCGGCGCGGCACGCGTCAAGAAAAGCTGACACATGCCAGGGAAGGCTGGGGGTTCCCCCTGAGCCGCCCCTGAGGGCCGGGTCAGGGTCGCGCGCGGCGGGTGCGTTCCGCCGGCGCGGGGCCGTTCCCGCCGCGTCAACCGCGCCGGCGGCGGGCCGGGTTGCGGGAACGCTTGGCCACCAGGCGCCGGTGCCGGTCCAGCGCCTCCTCGTGGCGGGCGCGCGCCAGCCGCTCCCCCGGCGCCTCGACGGCGCTGCGCAGCGTGTAGGCGGCGAGCACCCCGACGAAGCCGACCACGTTGATCGAGCGGAACGCCGACTCGTCCACCTTGGCGTCCGGCGCCGGCCTGCTCCAGCCGAGCCACTGCCGCGTGAAGGCCAGCGCCGTGCAGATGGCGAACGCCAGCGCCACCAGCGCGCCCAGCCAGCCCGGGGTCTCGGCGCCCGTCAACCCGCCGTAGCCCAGCGTCAACACCAGCGCGCCGCCCAGGGTCAGCACCAGCCCGCCGAGGAACAGCCCGACCCGGCGCAGCCGGTAGCCGCCGGAGCGGTCCACCCAGGAGGTGCCGTAGAACCGGATCGGCTCGGGGCGCGGCTCGCCGGGCGACTCGGCCTGCGGCTGGGCCTGGGGCCGGTCCTGGGGCCGGTCCTGGGGCCGGTCCTGGCGCTCCGACGCGGACGGGGTGACGGTGGGCCGCACAGACTTGGACATGTGGTCGATTATCTCCGTGCCGGCGGCGGGGGGTCACTCCGGTCGCGCAAGTACGCTGTCCCCGGCGTAATCGCGACAGACCGACGTACCCCGTGCGGAACGGGTACCAAGCCACTTCAGGGGGAGTCGCATGGCGGACGGTGGCGGCGAGGGCAGGCCGGGGCGCGGGGGCGACCACCCCGAGCGCATCGGTGACTACGTGGTCGAACGGCGGCTGGGCAGCGGCGGCATGGGCGTCGTCCACCTCGCGCGCACGGTCGCCGGGCGGCAGGTCGCGATCAAGGTGATCCGCCGCGAGTACGCGGAGAACCCGGGCTTCCGCGCCAGGTTCCGCCGCGAGGTGGAGGCGGCCCGGCGGGTCAGCGGCGCGTTCACCGCGCCCGTCGTGGACGCGGACCCGGACGGCGACCCGCCGTGGCTGGCCACGCTCTATGTGCCGGGCGGCTCGCTGACCGAACGGATAGACCGGCAGGGCCCGTTGACCCCGCGCGAGGCGGCGCGGGTCGGCGCCGAACTGGCCGAGGCGCTGCTGGACATCCACCGCTGCGGGCTGGTGCACCGCGACCTCAAGCCGGGCAACGTGCTGCTCGCGGAGGACGGGGTGCGGGTGATCGACTTCGGCATCTCGCGGGCGCTGGGCGACAGTCACCGGCTGACGGAGGACGGCGCGGTGCTCGGCTCGCCGCCGTTCATGGCGCCCGAGCAGCTGACCGGCGACGGCGAGGTGACGACGGCGGCCGACGTGTTCGCGCTGGGCGCCGTCGTGGCGTACGCGGTGACCGGGCACAGCCCGTTCGAGGCCGGCCGGCTGGCGGGCGGCGACCCGCTGGCGGTGGCCTACCGGGTGGTGCACGAGTCGCCGGACCTGGGCGATGTCCCCGACTCGCTGCGGGACCTGGTGAGCCTGTGCCTGGTCAAGGACCCGGAGCAACGGCCCGAGGTCGCGGCGGTGTTGCGGATGGCGGCCTGGGCCGACAGTCGGGCGCAGGCCGCCGGGGTGCGCGAGTCGCCCGTCTGGCGCGGCGCGGCGGGCGGCGGGTCCGACACGGGCGCCGGCGGGCGGCGCGGCGCCGGGTCGGGCTCCGGGTCCGGGTCCGAGGCGACGACGGCCGGCGGGCGTCGGCGGCGGGTTCGGCGGGGGCGGCGATGGGCGCTGGCCGGCACGGCGCTGGTCGCGGTCGGCGCGGCGGGCGCGGCGCTGTGGCTCAACGGGCCGGCGGACGACGTCGATCCCACCGACCGGCCGACGGTCGCCGGCGACCCGGCGCCCGGCGACGACCCGGCGCCGCCGGAGCCACGGGAGGTCGAGCCCTGGGAGGTGGACCTGCGGGACTGGGGCGTCCAGGACGCGGCAACGGAGGGCTTCGGCTGCGAACCCGCGCCCGAGCAGGGCGTGTTGTGCTCGGCCGCCGGCCAGTTCGCGCTGCTGCTGAACGCGGACGGCACGGAACGCTGGCGGTTCAACGGGCCCCGCACCGGCCTGATGGGCCCCAACGCGACGGTGGTCGGGGAGCACGTGCTGGCCCAGTCGGACGGCGGCCTCGCCGCGCTCGACCCGGCCAGCGGCGAGGTGCGGTGGGAGATCGACGCCCCCGAACTGGGCGAGACGCTGGTGGTCGGCGACGAGGCGCTGGCATTCCGCAACGGCGACAGCACGGTGCGCTTCTACGCCAACGACGCGCCGGACCCGCTGGGCAGTTGGGAGGTGCCGGGCCGTTACCTCACCGACCTGCTGGGCCACGGCGACCGCTTTCTGGCGGTGAGCAGGGAGGACGAGTCCGGGCAGGACCCGCGGGTGGAGCTGCTGTCGGCCGAGGGGCGGCCGGTGTGGTCCACGGCGGCGACGCCGCCGCCCGAGGTGCCGAGCCTGCTGCGCGGCATCGGCATGGACGAGCACGCGGCGTACTTCGAGGAGTGGGACGTCGACCTGCCGGTGGCCAACGCCGTGTGGCGGCTGGACCTGGAGACCAGGGAGTGGGCCAGGACCGAGTTCCCCGAGCCGACCGAGCCCAGGACCGTGCTCGCCGGCGGCGTGCTCTACGCGTCCAGCACCGGCGGCGTCCTCATCGCCATCGACCCGACGGCGGGCGAGGTGCTGTGGCACCGGGCGACCGGCGTGGAGATCGCCTCTCAGCCGGCCCTCGCCGACGGGGTGCTCCATCTCTCCGACGGCGACGGCGTGTTGCACCGGCTGTCGGCCGAGGACGGCGAGCCCTTGGACGCGGGCGAGCCGCACCCGGGCACGCCGGGCGCGGGCAGCGACGCGTGGCCGCCGAGGCCGGCGGTCGGCGAGGGGGTGGCCTTTGTGCCGACGATGGGGAACACGCTGTACGCGGTGCCGCTGGGCGCGGCGGCGGAGTAGGGGGGCGCGGGGCGCGCTGGCGCGCGCCTCGGAGGCGGGGGCGCGCGGATGCGCGGGGGCGCTGGCGCGCGGCGGGACGGAGAGCGCTGGCGCGCGGCGGCCGGGGGGCGGCGCCCGCGCCGGCGGGGCGCGGCGCGGGTGTGCGCTGGCGCGCGCCTCGGAGGCGGGGGCGCGCGGATGCGCGGGGGCGCTGGCCCGCTGGCGTGCGGTGGGACGGGACGGGTGGGTGCGGTGTGGCCGGGGTGCGGGGACGGGAGCGCCGTTCCTCGGACGCGCGGCGCTGGCGCGCGGCGGGCGCCGTGCCTCGGGTGCGCGGGCGGGCGGTGGGACGGGGTGGCTGGGCACAATGGCGCCATGGCCACCCTGGACTTCACCGAGCTGACCGAGCGGTACGCGGCCCTCCCCGACGGCGGCGGCCGGGAGGTCGGCGCCCGGCTGCTGGCCCGCTGGCGCGAGCCGCACCGCAAGTACCACAACGAGGACCACCTGCGGTTTCTGCTGGCCCGGCTGGACGAGTTGGCGGGCTCGGCCGCCGACCCGGTGGCCGTGGAGCTGGCCGGCTGGTTCCACGACGCGGTGTACGACCCGCGCGGCGCGGACAACGAGGAGCGCAGCGCCGAGCTGGCCGAGGCGGCGCTGCCGCACTCGGCGCGGCACGCCGAGGTGGCCCGGCTGGTCCGCCTGACGGCGGGCCACCGCCCGGCCCCGGGCGACACCAACGGCGCGACGCTGTGCGACGCGGACCTGGCCGTGCTGGCCGGCTCGCCCGAGGAGTACGCGGCGTACGCGGCGGCGGTCCGCGTCGAGTACGGCCACCTGGCGGACTCCGAATTCGCCGCGGGGCGCGGCGAGGTACTCCGCCAACTCCTCGCCAGGCCACGGCTGTTCCATACGGTCTACGGCAGCGAGCACTGGGAGCCGACGGCCCGCTTCAACGTCTCGGCGGAGCTGGCCCTGCTGTCCTGACGGCGCGGCGGGGCCGCCCGGCGCGGAGCCGCCCGGCGCTGGCGCGCCGGAGCGGCGGGGAGGTGCGGGACCGGGCCGCCCGGCGGCGGACCGGTTGGGTCGGTTGGCGGCGGGCCGGTTGGCGATGGGGGGCGCGTCGCCTGGCGGCGGGCCGGTTGGGTCGGTTGGGTCGGGCATCGGCGCGGGGTGAGGTGCTGGCGAGACGCGCGGCTCGGAAGACCCGTCGCGGAACGGACCCCTGGCCGGAAACCGGCCAGCACCGAGGGGCCGCCAAGCCCGGCATGAGCCAGGGCCAGGTTCGGCCGAAACGGACAACGCACACCCGCACAGCACGGCGAGCACGGCGAGCACGAGACTCCGCCCGGGCGGCCGGGCCAAACGCACCGAGCGCGACCGCTCGCCAGCGCGGCACGACGCCCCGGGCAGGGCGCACGGCTCCGAAGTCCCGTCAGGGAACGGGCCCCGGGCGGGAGACCGGCCCGCGCCGCGCACCGGAACGGGCATGAGCAGGGCCGCTGGCCCGAGGCCAGGCCCGGTCGATACAGAGGACCGACCGGAGAGGCCCGGCCCCGCCGGGCGGTGCCGGCGTCGCGCGCACCGACGCCCACCCCCGTCGGAGAAAACGCGCCCACGACGCGAGCGCCGCGCCGCGCACGGTGCGAACTCCACGAAGCCCCGCGCGGGCAGCGCACGGCGCGAACTCCCCGCAACCCCGCGCGGGCAGCGCCCCGCGCCCCGCGCCCCGCTTCAGCCCGGGGCGCGGAGCAGCGTTTCGCCCGCCACGGTCCGCGCGTACAGCACCCGGCGGGCGACGCGGTGCGAGGTCACCAGGCCGGCCGTGCGCAGGGCGGTCAGGTGTTGGGAGACGCCGCCCGCCGTGAGGCCCGTCCGTTCCGCCAACTCGCCGGTGCTGGCCGGCGTCGTCAACTCGACCAGCAGCAGCGCCCGCGACCTGCCGATGACCCCGGCCAGCGGGGCCGGCGGCCGGGGCCGGCCGCGTTCCCACAGCGTGGCGACGCCGCGCGCCGGATAGCGGAGCGTGGGCTGCCAGGGCGGCGTCACCTTCGAGAAGACCCGATCGCCGCCGAACGCCGTGGGCGTCAGCAGCAGCCCACGGCCGCCCAGCCGCCGGGTGCCGGCGGTGCGCGGATGGGCGACGGTCAGCCGTTCGTCGGCCCAACGCACCGCCGGATCGAGGCCGTTGAAGAGCCGCTCCATCCCGCCCTCGGCCAGCGCCCTGGCGCGGTGCCGGAGGTCGTCGTCGAGCAGCGCCCGCACGCGCGGCCAGTACGGCGCGATGGCCAGCTCCCAGTACGCCTCGATCGCGTCCGCCAGCCGCGCGAGCCCCGAGGCCGGGTCCTCGCGCAGCGCCAGCAGCCCGGGCGGCCAGGGGCGCGGAAGCGCGGCCGTGCCCCGGCGCACCAGCTCGGGCGCCAGCGCGCGCAGCGCCGCCAGTTCGACGGCGAGGTCGGGAACGGGGCTGGGGCGCGGCTCGGACAGGAACCCGGGCAGCACCACCACCGGCGTCGGCACCAGCTCGGCGAGCGGCGCCCAGGCGGCGCGCGCGGCGGCGAGCCGGGGCGCGACCTGTTCCCGCCACGGCCGGTAGAGCGCGTGCGCGGCGGGCTCCTTGACCAGCCGCACGCTGATCACGGCGTCGAACAGCGGCGAGTAGGTCAGCCGGACCCGCGTCAGGTCCTGGGCGGTGAGGCGCACGGTGAGCACGGGGGCCATTGTCGGATTCAGCCCCAGCTAAATCAATGCCGCCCGCGCCGGCCGCGCCGCAGGCTCTTCGCCATGAACCAGACGCCCGCCCCGCCCCCCTCCTCGCCCTGTTCGCCGTCGCGCTCCCCGTCCCCGACCCCGTCCCCGTTCCGTTCACGGAGCTTCCGCTTCCTCTTCGCCGCCTCGGCCGTCAGTCGCGGCGGGATGGCCGTCGGGAACCTGGCGCTGCCGCTGGTCGCGATCGTCGCGCTGGACGCCTCGGTGGGCGAGGTCGGGCTGTTGGCGACGTTGACCACGGCCGCGTTCCTGCTGGTCGGGCCGTTCGGCGGGGTGTGGGTCGACCGGCTGCGCAAGCGGCCGGTGATGATCGCGGCCGACCTCGCGCGGGCGCTGCTGCTGGGCTGGGTGCCGCTCGCCTGGTGGGCGGGGTGGCTGACCCTCGAACAGCTCTGTGTCGTGGCCCTGTTGACGGGCGTCGGAACGGTCTTCTTCGACGTGGCAGCGCTGAGCCTGCTGCCGCTGGTGGTCGGCCGGGAACGACTGCTGGCCGCCAACTCCGCGCTGCACGGCTTCGACGCCGGCGTCGCGGTGGCCGGCCCGGCGGCGGCCGGCGGGCTGGTCGCGCTGGTGACCGCGCCGTTCGCGGTGGCGGCCAACGCGGTGGGCTACCTGGCGTCTGCCTGCCTGCTGGCCGGCGTCCGGGTCGAGGAGCCGGCGCCGGAACGGGCCGGGCGCGGACGGGTGTGGGCGGAGGTGGCGGAGGGCGCGCGGTTCGTGGCGGGGCACCCGGTGCTGCGGCCGGTTCTGGTGCAGGGCGGTCTGGCCAACCTGGGGATCAGGATGGTGACGGTGGTGCTGCCGGTGGTGCTGGTCCAGGAGTTGGGGCTGTCGGCCGGGATGGTGGGGCTGTTCCTGGCGGGCGGTGGCGTCGGGGTGCTGCTGGGGGCCACGTTCGCCCGGCGGCTGGCGGAGCGGCTGGGCGCCGGGCGCACGCTGTGGTTGCTCGGGCTGGCGATCGCGCCGTTCGGGCTGGTGCTGCCGCTGGTGCGGGAGGGCACGCTGCTGTGGCTGGCGGCGGGGGCGTGGGCGGTGGTGACGTTCAAGACCGGGGTGGACAACGTGCTGCTGGTCAGCTTCCGGCAACGGGTCACGCCCGACCGGCTGTTGGGTCGGATGAACGCGTCGTTCCGCACGGTGCTCACGGGCGCGCTGGCCGTCGGCTCGGCCCTGACCGGCCTGCTCGGCGAACTCGCCGGCCCCCGCGCGCCCCTCTGGGCGGGCGCCCTCGCCCTGTCCCTGGTCTGGGTCCCCATCGCCGCCTCCCCACTCCGGACGCTGCGCGACCTCCCCACGGGGTGAGGCCGCCGAAGGCACCGCGCGGCGCCGCGCGCCGCGACGGCGCGAGCGGGGGGCGCGGGCCGCCCGGCGCCGCGCGCCGGAGCGGGCGCCCCGGCCGGGGCCGGACGCCGGGACCCGGCGGACCCCCGGCGCTGCGCGCCGGGATGGTCGGGGCAGCCGCGCCGGACGGGGATGCGATACCGCACCGGCAGAGGCGGACAGCCCCGACCCGAGCGGGCTCTCGACGCGGCACACCGCGACAGCAGGGCGGGTATCTCCCACCGGTGCGCGGCCGCCCAACATCGCACGCCGCCACGAATAGGAGGCAGCCGCCAAGCGGGGATGCGGTGCTGTGACCGCGCGCGGAAGGCCGCGCAGCGCTGCACGCCGCAACGGCGAGGACGGAACGCCCTCGGCCGGAGCAGGCCAGGACCGGCGGGGGCGGACGCCCCCAACCCCGGCAGGCCACCCGACGCGGCACACCCCGTTGACGCGGAACGCGCCCCCAGCGAGGAGCGGACCTCCCGGCGCCGGGCGCCGGGACGGGTGGGGCGCCTGGCCCCAGGTCTCGCACCAGCGGGGGCGTTCCCGTCCAGGCCGTCACGGCGCGCCGCGCGCAGCGCCGTGCGGCTCGCCAGGGCCGGGCCCCCACCCGTCCCGGCCCGTCCCCGGCCGGGGCGCGCGTTCCACGCTGTGCCCGTGCGCAGCGCAAGGCACCGGACTCACCGGCCGTCCCACCCACGCCACCCACACCACCCACACCACCCGGACCCCCGACCCGGCAGCCGTCGCCCGTTCCCCCAACCGCGCCCGCCCCGGCCAGCCGGCCGCAGGCCACCGTTCGCTCAGCCCTGCTCCGACGCCCCGGTTCCCCGCCCCGCCCGGGCGGCCGTCGAGCCGTCCTCCTCCCCGGGCGGCAAGCCCCGTCGCGGCAAGCCGCCCGCCGCCGGGGCCGCCCGGCGGGTCCCGTTCCGGCCGGCAAGGCCCTCGCGGGACTGGAGCCACGCCCCGCCGAGCGCCGCGAGCAGCAGCAGCGCGCCGAGCCAGGCGGTCCAGACGTAGCCGAGGCCGGCGTCGATCACCAGGCCGCCGGCCCAGGGGCCGACGGTGTTCCCGGTGTTGAACGCCGCCGTCGTGGTCGCGCCGGCCAGCGTGGGCGCTGCGGTGGCAACGTTGAAGATGCGGGCGTTCAGCCCCGGCCCGCAGAGGAAGGCCGCCAGGCCGAGGACCCCGGCGAGGGTCACCGCCGCCACCGGCTGGTGGGCCAGCAGCGCGATCAGTGCCAGCACCGCCGTGGCGGTGGCGAGGCCGACGTACAGCGTGCCGAAGAGGTGCGCGTCGGCGAGCCGGCCACCGACGACCGTTCCGATCAGCGCCCCGCAGCCGTAGAGCACGAGCACCACCGGCACCCAGCCCTCGCCGAGGCCCGTGACGTCGGTGAGCAGCGGCGCCAGGTAGGAGAAGAAGCAGAACGTGCCGGCGGCGAAGAGCGCCGTCGTGGCGACGGCCAGCCACACCGCGCGGTCCCGGTAGATCACCAACTCCGCGCGCAGCGGCACGCGTTGGTCACCGCTGGGCGGCTCGACGCGGGGCACGAAGAGCAGCACGCCGACCAGGCCCAGCGCCGTCATCAGGGCCACCGCCCAGAACGCGGCGCGCCAGCCGAGGTGTTGGCCGAGCAGGGCACCGCCGGGGACGCCGGCGATGTTGGCGATGCTCAGCCCGCCGAGCAGCACGGCCAGCGCGCGGGCCCGCGCGCCCGCCGGCACCAGCGAGACGGCGACGGCGGCGCCCACCGCCCAGAACCCGGCGCAGGCCAGCGCGCTGACCACGCGGGAGGCGAAGAGAAGGCCGTAGCCGGGCGCCAGCGCGCCCACCAGGTGGCTGACGCCGAAGACGGCGAGCAGCACGACGAGGGTGCTGCGGCGCGGCAGCCGTTGGGTCGCGGCGGCGAGGACCGGCGCGCCGACCACCATGCCGATGGCGAAGGCGGATATCAGCAGGCCGGCCGTCGGTATGGAGACGTCGAGGTCGTCGGCGACCTCGGGCAGCAGCCCGGAGAGCATGAACTCGCTGGTGCCGAGGGCGAAGACGGCGCCGCCGATGACCAGCACGGCGGTGGGCAGGCGGAAGCGGGCTTCGGACCCGGCGCTCGTTGAGGACACGCTCCCTTCCAACGCGCACCTCACGCCCGCGCATTCCGGAGGTTCCGCGCCCCTCGCTCGCCCCCACCCCCGGGCCCACGCGCCCCTCAGGCCCCGCCGGTCCTCCTCAGGCCGCGCCCCGCGCGCCCTTCCGGCGGCGCAGCCCCGCCTCGTGGAGGAGGCGGACCAGCTGCCGGCTGTCGACCTCGACCGCGCCGAGGGCCACCGCCTCGGCGTACCGTTCCGCCGGCAGGTCGTAGTGGTCCCGGTCGAACGCGCGGCGCGGGCTGCCCAGCCGGGCGGCGAACGCGTGCAGTTCCGCGAAGGATTCGTCGCTGACCAGGTGCGACCACATCCGACCGTGTCCCGGCCAGTTCGGCGGATCGACAAAGATCGTCACCGACCGACCCCCCGAGCGGTCACCGGCGGGCCTCGGCCAGGCGGCCGACCGGGGCCACCGCCACGCCGGTGACCGGGCAGACCCACTGCGGGTCCTCGCCCAGCTCCGGCTCCACGTCCAACGCGTGCGGCTCGCGGTCCTCGACCCCGGCGCAGACCGGGCACAGCGGCCAGCGGCCCCTGGTCTCCAGCAGCGCGTCCTGGATGTCCTGGGCGAGCAGCCCGGGGACGAACACCGCGCCGGCTGGCCACTGTTCGGACCACCAACGACGGTGCGAGACTGCCTGCTCCAGCAGCGAGACCTCCTCGGGGCCGGCCGCCCCGTCAGCCGTCAGGTCGGCCAACACGGCCGCGCGGCCCCGGTGGATGGCCTCTTCCGTGGCTGGCTGTTCCATGCTGACCATTGGACCAGAGATCGCCGGGTTTCCCGAACGGTCGCCGGGTCTCCGGAACGATCGACGGGTTTCCCGAACGGGTGTCCCGAACGGTCGGGGCCCGCCGGGCACGAGGGGGGCTTGACGTCACCCTGCGTCGAAAATACGTTTCACCTGTGAGGCTAGCGATGAAGGAAAATTTCGCCCGACGGCCCGGCAGAGCCCGCGCCGTCGCCGTTGCGCCCAGACCCGCTCCTCCCGAGCCCGGCGCGCTGGCCGCGAAGGTCCGCACGATGGCGCCCTCCATGACGCGTTCCATGCAGCGCGTCGCCGAGACGGTGGCCGGCGACCCCGCCGGCTGCGCCGCGCTCACCGTCACCGCGCTCGCCGAGCGCACCGGCACCAGCGAGGCCACCGTGGTGCGCACCGCCCGGCTGCTGGGCTACCCCGGCTACCGCGACCTGCGGCTCGCGCTCGCCGGGCTGGCCGCGCAGCAGGCGTCGGGCGCGGCGCCGGCCGTCACCGCCGACATATCGGTCGACGACCCGCTGAGCGAGGTCGTCGCCAAGCTCACCCAGGACGAGCGGCAGACCCTCAGCGACACGGCCGGCGCGCTGGACCTGGGCCAACTGGAGGCGTCCGTCGCCGCGTTGGCCGACGCCCGGCGGATCGACGTCTACGGCATCGGCGCCTCGTCCCTGGTCGCCCAGGACCTGGCGCAGAAGCTGCTGCGGATCGGGCTGATCGCCCACGCCCACACCGACCCGCACCTGGCCGTCACCAACGCGGTCCAGCTGCGCGGCGGGGACGTGGCGGTGGCCATCACCCACTCGGGCCGCACCGTGGACGTGATCGAGCCACTTCAGGCGGCGTTCGACCACGGGGCCACCACGGTGGCGATCACCGGCCGGCCGGACGGCGAGGTCACGCAGTACGCCGACCACGTGCTGACCACGTCCACCGCCAGGGAGAGCGAGCTGCGGCCGGCCGCGATGTCCAGCAGGACCAGTCAACTGCTGGTCATCGACTGCCTGTTCATCGGCGTCGCGCAGCGCACCTACGAGTCGGCGGCGCCCGCCCTGCACGCCAGCTACGAGGCCCTCGCCCACCGGCACTCCCCGCGCGAACGCTGACCCCACGCGCCCACGCGCCGGCCCGCCGGCGCACACGCCCCCACGCAGCAACGCCCGGACCAGAGCAACGCCCGCACCGGAGAAACCCGCAAGCCCCCACGCCCCCTCGCACGGAGAGCCGCCCACGGATGTCCACGGAGTTCGACACCCTCACCACCGAGGCGCACCGCCCCGAACTGGCCGAGATCGACCGGCGTTCCACGCTGGAGATCGCCCGCACCATGAACGCGGGGGACGCGCTGGTGCCCGCCGCCGTGGCCGAACAGCTGCCCGCGATCGCCGCCGCCATCGACGCGGCGGCCGACCGGATGGCGCGCGGGGGGCGGCTGGTCTATCTGGGCGCCGGCACCGCCGGCCGGCTCGGCGTGCTGGACGCCAGCGAGTGCCCGCCCACCTTCAACACCGACCCCGGCGAGGTGATGGGCCTGATCGCCGGCGGGCCGACGGCGCTGGTGGAGGCGGTCGAGGGCGCCGAGGACAGCAAGGAACTGGCCGCCGATGACCTGGCCAGGATCGGGCTGACCCCCGACGACGTGGTGGTCGGCGTCTCCGCCTCCGGGCGCACGCCCTACGCGGTCGGCGCGGTCGAACACGCCGCCGAGCTGGGCGCGTTGACCATCGGCCTGTCCTGCAACGCCCACTCCCCGCTCGCCGCGGCCGCCGACCACGGGATCGAGGTGGTCGTGGGCCCCGAGCTGATCGCCGGCTCCACCCGGCTCAAGGCCGGCACCGCGCAGAAGCTCGTGCTCAACATGATCTCCACCATCAGCATGATCCGGCTGGGCAAGACCTACGGAAACCTGATGGTCGACGTCCGGGCCTCCAACGAGAAGCTGCGCGCCCGCTCGCGCCGCATCGTGACGCTGGCCACGGACGCGCCCGAGGACGTCGTGGAGGACGCGCTCAACGCCACGGGCGGCGAGGTCAAGCACGCCATCCTGGTCATCCTCGGCGAGGTGGACGCGCCAACGGCCGCCCGGCTGATCGAGGAGTCCCACGGCCATCTGCGGGCCGCCCTCCGCCGCGCGCTGGACGCCCCCGCCGGCTGAGGCGCCCGGGCGTCCCCGCCGCCCGACATGCCGCGAGGGCGGCACCCCCCTCGCGGGGAGCACCGCCCTCGTGGTGACTGACGCGAGTCGGCTGGACTCAGAAGTCCATGCCGCCGCCCATGCCACCGGCAGCCGCGTCGGCGCCAGCGGCGGCCTTCTCCGGCTTGTCGGCGATGACGGCCTCGGTGGTCAGGAAGAGCGCCGCGATGGAGGCGGCGTTCTGGAGCGCGGAACGGGTCACCTTGGTCGGGTCCGGGATGCCGGCCTCCAGCAGGTCCACGTACTCGCCGGTGGCGGCGTTCAGGCCCCAACCCGGGGTCAGGTTGCGGACCTTCTCCACCACGACGCCGCCCTCAAGGCCGGCGTTGACCGCGATCTGCTTGAGCGGGGCCTCCAGGGCCAGGCGGACGGCGGCGGCACCGGTGGCCTCGTCGCCCTCCAGCTCCAGCTTCTCCAGCGCCGAGGCGGCCTGGAGCAGGGCCACGCCACCACCGGCGACGATGCCCTCCTCGACGGCGGCCTTGGCGTTGCGCACCGCGTCCTCGATGCGGTGCTTGCGCTCCTTCAGCTCCACCTCGGTGGCGGCACCGGCCTTGATGACGGCCACGCCGCCGGCCAGCTTCGCGAGGCGCTCCTGGAGCTTCTCGCGGTCGTAGTCCGAGTCGGAGTTCTCGATCTCGGCGCGGATCTGGTTGACCCGACCCTGCACCTGGTCGCTGTCGCCGGCACCGTCGACGATGGTGGTCTCGTCCTTGGTGATGACCACCTTGCGGGCGCGGCCCAGCAGGTCGAGGGTGGCGTTCTCCAGCTTGAGGCCGACCTCCTCGGAGATGACCTGGCCACCGGTGAGGATGGCGATGTCGCCGAGCATGGCCTTGCGGCGGTCACCGAAGCCGGGGGCCTTGACGGCGACCGACTTGAAGGTGCCCCGGATCTTGTTGACGACCAGGGTGGACAGCGCCTCGCCCTCGACGTCCTCCGCGATGATCAGCAGCGGCTTGCCCGACTGCATGACCTTCTCCAGCAGCGGAAGGAGGTCCTTCACGTTGCTGACCTTGGAGTTGACGATCAGGATGTAGGGGTCCTCCAGCTCCGCCTCCATCCGCTCCATGTCGGTGGCGAAGTAGGCCGAGATGTAGCCCTTGTCGAAGCGCATACCCTCGGTCAGCTCGAGCTCCAGGCCGAAGGTCTGGGACTCCTCGACCGTGATGACGCCTTCCTTGCCGACCTTGTCCATGGCCTCGGCGATCAGCTCGCCGATCTGGGTGTCGCCGGCGGAGATGGACGCGGTGGAGGCGATCTGCTCCTTGGTCTCGACCTCCTTGGCCTGGCTCAGCAGGGCCTCGGAGACCTTCTCGACGGCCGCCTCGATGCCGCGCTTCAGCGCCATCGGGTTGGCGCCGGCGGCCACGTTGCGCAGGCCCTCGCGGACCAGCGCCTGGGCCAGCACGGTCGCCGTGGTGGTGCCGTCACCCGCGACGTCGTCCGTCTTCTTGGCGACTTCCTTGACCAGCTCGGCGCCGATCTTCTCGTAGGAGTCCTCCAGCTCGATCTCCTTGGCGATGGAAACACCATCGTTGGTGATCGTCGGGGCGCCCCACTTCTTCTCCAGCACGACGTTGCGGCCCTTGGGGCCGAGCGTGACCTTGACGGCGTCGGCGAGCTGGTTCATCCCGCGCTCAAGGCCGCGCCGCGCCTCCTCGTCGAACGCGATGATCTTGGCCATGTGAAGGGGTCCTCCCAGAACAGGGGTGGATTGCTCCAGGACCGCGCTGGCGCCCGCGACGGACGGCCCTCCCGGCGGTGGTTCCTTGCCCCACCCACCCGAAGAACCTCACCGAACCGGTCCTTGCTGTCACTCTCACCCGTAGAGTGCTAACGCCCATGATTAGCACTCTGGAGGGGAGAGTGCAAGCGGATGGCCCCCTGGGCCATCCGCTGCACGACTGGGGGCACCTCCCGCCCGAAGGGTGGGGGAGCAAGCGCGAGCCGCTGGGGCCGGCCAGGCCCAGGGCACGCGTCGGGCCCGCACCCTCGGTGGGTGCGGGCCCGGCGGTGAAGGCGGCGGTAACGGTCGGCGGTTCAGGCGGTCACCCGGACCATGTCGGCCTGGGGCCCCTTCTGTCCCTGAGAGATCTCGAACTCGACCCGCTGCCCCTCTTCCAGGGTGCGGTACCCGTCCATCTGGATCGCGCTGTAGTGGACGAACACGTCCGCACCACCGTCTACCGCGATGAAGCCGTAGCCCTTCTCCGCGTTGAACCACTTGACGGTGCCCTGAGCCATTCCTAACTCCCCATATTGCCGGCCCTTTCGCGAGCCCACACTCCGCGGACCCGGGTCAGACCTCTCAGACTCCACCCCCGGGCGGTGTGGGGGTGTGCGCCGGAACGTTCGACCGCCGCTGAATGTATCTGGACGGACGCCCAGTGCAACAGGTCATTCGGCAGGGAATTCTCGCCACGCCAGAACGGGCAAATCCCGCGAACGCGCTGGAAGTTGAGCATTTCGCAGCGGGTGTTTCTGGCCAACCCGACAATTGGTGCAACAATTTCCGGCACATAATTTGCGCGCGGGTCCCGCATTCATATGCGACTGGCACGATTTCGGCACCGGAACGCTGCCACTCTAGCGTTCCGCCGCAGGCCACCGCCCCACGACCCCGCAGGTCATGGGGCGGTGGGGCGGTTCGGGGAGAACGGCGAAGTGGCCTCGGGAGGGCCGCTCAGCGGGCGCCGCCGGCGACGGCCGGGATGATCGAGACGCCGGCGCCATCGGGGGTCGGGGTGGCCAGTCCCTCGGTGAAGCGGACGTCGTCGTCGTTCACGTAGACGTTGACGAACCGTCGCAGCTTGCCGTCCTCGTCCAGGACCCGGGCCGCGATGCCCTGGTGGTTGCGGTCGAGGTCGGCGAGCACCTCCTGGAGCGTCCCGCCCTCGGCGGTCACCTCGGAGCGCCCGTCGGTGTAGGTGCGAAGGATGGTGGGGATGCGGACGGTGACACTCATGCCAGGCCAGCCTCTCGGAAGGAGTCGAGGTTCGGACGGATGGTCGCGGAGGGACCGGTGGTGCCGGCCACCGCGTCCAGGGTCTTGAGGCCGTCGCCGGTGTTGAGGACCACGGTGGTCGCCGCCGGGTCCAGCACGCCGGCGGCCAGCAGCTTGCGCGTGACGCCCACGGTGACCCCGCCGGCGGTCTCGGCGAAGATGCCCTCCGTCCTGGCCAGCAGCTTGATGGCGGCCACGATCTGCTCGTCGTCGACGTCCTCGACGGCGCCGCCGGTGCGGCGGGCGATGTCCAGGACGTAGGGCCCGTCGGCCGGGTTGCCGATGGCGAGGGACTTGGCGATGGTGTCCGGCTTGACCGGGCGGACCACGTCGTGGCCGTCCTTGAAGGCGCGGGAGACCGGCGAGCAGCCCTCGGCCTGAGCGCCGAAGATCTTGTACGGGCGGTCCTCGACGAGGCCGAGCTGGATCAGCTCCTTCAAACCCTTGTCGATCTTGGTCAGTTGCGAACCTGAGGCGATCGGAATCACCAGCTGGTCGGGCAGTTTCCAACCCAACTGCTCGCAGATCTCGTAGGCCAGCGTCTTGGAACCCTCGGCGTAGTACGGCCGGAGGTTCACGTTGACAAAGCCCCAGCCCTCCCCGATCGGATCGCCGATCAGCTCGCTACAGAAGCGGTTGACGTCGTCGTAGGTGCCCTCGATGGCGACCAGTTCGCCGCCGTAGACGGCCGCCATCACGACCTTGCCCTGCTCCAGGTCGTGCGGGATGAACACGCAGGACCGCAGGCCGGCACGGGCGGCGGCGGCGCCGACGGCGCCGGCCAGGTTGCCGGTGGACGAGCAGGAGAGGGTGGTGAACCCGAAGGCGCGCGCCGCCTCCACGGCGTTCGCGACCACCCGGTCCTTGAACGAGTGCGTCGGGTTGCCCGAGTCGTCCTTGATGTGCAGCTCGCCGGTGATGCCCAGCTCGGCCGCGAGGCGGTCGGCGCGCACCAGCGGGGTGCAGCCCGGGTTGAGGTTCGGGTGCTCGGCCACGTCGGCCGGCACGGGCAGCAGCGGCGCATAGCGCCAGATGTTGTTCGGCCCGGCGGCTATGCGCGCGCGCAGGGCCTCCGGGCCTTCGGTGGGAAAGTCATAGGCGATCTCCAGCGGGCCGAAACAGGACGTACACGCGAAGATCGGGCCGAGCGGGAAGCGTTCGCCACACTCGCGACAGGAGAGCGCGGTGGCGGGGCCGAGATCGACCTGCGCTCCGTTCGTTCCGTTCGCGGCGGTCGCTCCGGAAGCGGTGTCGGGGTGGTCACCCGAGGTCAGCACAGACATGGCTACGAGGCCCTCTCCTCATCTTCCCCGGGCGACTCTCGCCACGGGACGGAATTGGCACCTGCCCCACCGGAGAGCCTCGCGTCGTCACGAGATCCGGTGGAAGGGTTGCCGGGGCTTCAACGGGCCGTTCCCTCTGCCCCTCTGGATGAGCGGTATGCGGTTGTCAACGCGGTCCCGATATGCGGAGGACACCTGCGCTGTTCGAGACTGTAACGGACAGCCCGCACAATGGCTCGGGCCGTCCGATCCGCGAGACGACCCGAGGGGGTGGCCAGAAAACCCGGCGGCAACGGGTTGGGGCACCCCAGAAAGGGGCAGACGCGGCCATACAGGTGATTACGTGGCCAAATCGAACAGGAGCGACATTCGTGCTGGAAGAGGCAGAGAAGTGGCTGAGCCGCCGGTCCTGGGCCGTCACTGACCGCTCGATGCCGCAACTGCTGAACGCCAAGCGGGCAGCGGGGGCGGCCGGCAGCATCAGCGTGGTCCTCCCCGCGCTCAACGAGGAGGCCACGGTGGGTGCCATCGTGGAAGCGCTGCGGCGCGACCTGATGGAGGACGTGCCACTGATCGACGAGCTGCTCGTGGTGGACTCCGGGTCCACCGACCGCACCTCCGAGGTGGCGGCCGCGGCAGGCGCGAAGGTCGTGCACCGGGACGAGATCCTGCCGCGCGTGCCGACGATGCCGGGCAAGGGCGAGGTGCTCTGGCGGTCGCTGCTGGCGACCACCGGCGAGATCGTCTGCTTCGTGGACGCGGACCTGCGGGAGTTCGACTCGCGCTTCGTCTCGGGCACCATCGGCCCGCTGCTCACCGAGCCCGAGGTGCAGCTGGTCAAGGCCATGTACGACCGGCCGCTCGGCGACAAGCCGTCGGGCGCGCGCCAGGGCGGACGGGTCACGGAGCTGGTCGCCCGGCCGCTGCTCAACCTGCACTGGCCGCAGCTGGCCGGCGTGGTCCAGCCGCTGGGCGGCGAGTACGCGGCCCGCAGGTCGCTGCTGGAACGGCTGCCGTTCCCCGTCGGCTACGGCGTCGAGCTGGGCCTGCTGATCGACACGCTCAACCTGGCGGGCCTGGACGCGGTCGGCCAGGTGGACGTCGGCGAGCGCAAGCACCGCCACCAGGACGGGCAGGCGCTGGGCCGGATGTCCGCCGCGATCATGCGGACCGCGCAGTGCCGGCTGCCGGGCAACGTGCTGCCGACGCGGCTGGGCCTGACCCAGTTCCAGCGCACCGAGGACGGCGGCTTCACGCCGGAGACCCACCCGATCCTGGCCGACGAGCGCCCCCCGATGTCCACCATCCCGGAGTACGCCGCCCGCCAGGCGGCGTGAGGCGGCCCGAGGCGGCGTGAGGCGGCCTGAGGCGAAGCGGCCCGGGGCCCCCGGGTGTGACGTGGCCCACGTTCCGCCGGCGGCGCGTTTTCCGCCCGGCGCGGCGGGCTAGGTTCCGCAGACCCGAGGCCTCCGGCAGACCCCGGGCGACGCCGCGCCCGCCGGGGGCCGGAGCGGCGACGGAACATGACCGACCATGACCGTCCGTGACCGATGTACGCGAGACAGGAACCGAGCCGATGACCGTCGAGCCTCCCGAGCCCTCCGGCCAGGTGCTGGTCGCCTCCAACCGCGGCCCGGTGAGCTACACGCGCTCCGGCGCCGACGGCACGCTGACCGCCAGGCGCGGCGGCGGCGGGCTGGTCTCCGGGCTGAGCGCCCTGGGCGCCGACGCCGGCACCTGGGTCTGCGCGGCGCTCAGCGACGACGACCGGGCGGCCGCCGAGGCGTACGGCGGGCGGCTGCCGGCCGAGGACACCGGCGGGCAGTCGGTGCTGATGCTGGACATCCCGCGCGAGACCTTCGAGGCCGCGTACAACGGCGTGGCCAACTCGGTGCTGTGGTTCGTCCACCACCTGCTCTACCAGACGCCGCTGGAGCCCGTCTTCGACGAGGGGTTCGAGGCCGCGTGGGCGCGGTACCGCGCCTACAACCGGGCGTTCGCCGACGCGCTCGCCGAGGAGGCGGAGCAGGGCGCGGCGGTGCTGGTGCAGGACTACCATCTGGCGCTCGTTCCGGGGCTGTTGGCCAAGCGCCGGCCCGACCTGCGGATCGGGCACTTCTCGCACACGCCGTGGGCGCCGCCCGACCTGTTCCGGGTGCTGCCCGACGAGGTGGCGCGCGAGCTGCTGCTGGGCATCCTGGGCGCGGACCGCGCGGCGTTCCTCACCGGGCGCTGGGCCGGGGCGTTCACCGACTGCTGCGCCGCGCTGCTGGGCGCCGAGGTGGGCGAGGGAACGGTGACCCACCAGGGCCGCACCACCCGGATCGGCGTGCACGGTCTCGGCGCGGACGCGGAGTTCCTGCGGGAGCGCGCGTCGCGCACGGACGTGGACGAGCGGCTGGCCGAGCTGCGGGAACGGGTCGGGCCGGGGCGGGCGACGATCGTGCGGGTCGACCGCACGGAGCTGTCCAAGAACATCGTGCGCGGCCTGCTCGCCTACCGCAGGCTGCTCACCGACCGGCCCGAGTGGCACGGCCGGGTGGTCCATGTCGCGTTCGCCTACCCGTCGCGCCAGGACCTGGCGATCTACCGGGAGTACACGGCGGAGGTGTCGCGGGTCGCCGAGGCGATCAACGCCGACTTCGGCCGGGACGGCTGGACGCCGGTGGTGCTGCACGTCAAGGACGACTTCGCGCGTTCGCTGGCCGCCTACCGGATGGCGGACGTGGCGCTGGTCAACCCGATCAGGGACGGGATGAACCTGGTCGCCAAGGAGGTCCCGGTGATCTCCGAGAACGGCGCCGCGCTGGTGCTCTCCCGGGAGGCCGGCGCGGCCGAGGAGCTGGGCGCGGACGCGCTGTTGGTGAATCCCTACGACATCGCGGGCACCGCCGAGGCGCTGCACCGCGCGCTGACCCTGGACCAGCCGACGCGGGCGGCCCACGCGAAGCGGCTGGCCGAGGCCGCCACGGCCCTCCCGCCGACGGCGTGGTTCCTGGCCCAACTGGACGCACTGCGCGGCTGGTAGCCGGCCCACAGCCGACCACGCGCCATGACCACCCCCGAACCGCTGTCGTCCACGGCCCGACCCAGATACCTCGCGCAGTTCCCCGCGCCCCCAAAACCGCCCACCCACCCCAGGGGCGCGGGGAACTGCGCGAACAACCACCGACGCACCCGCAGCCGACCACGCACCATAGCCACCCCCGAACCGCTGTCGTCCCCGCGCCCCCAAAACGCCCACCCACCCCAGGGGCGCGGGGAACTGCGCGAACAACCACCCACCGGCCCGCAGCCGACCACGCACCATGACCACCCCGGACCGCCGTCGTCCCCGCCCCGGCCACAGCCTGGCGGCCGGCTAGGCCAGCTGGTCGGCCAGGGCCGTGAGGAGCGCCGCCAGGCCCTCCGGGCCCTGGACGGTCAGGTCCGTCGCCTCGGCGAGGGCCGTGACCTCCGTGCTGCCGCTGCACACCCGCAGCCCCGGGATGCCGGCCGCCGCCAGGTCGGCGACGGCGGCGAAGGCCGGCAGGTCGCCCAGGTCGTCGCCGGCGTAGAGGACGGAGCCTGCGCCGGTCTCGCGGGCCAGCGCGGTCAGCGCGACGCCCTTGTCCATCCCGCCCGGCCGCAGCTCCAACACCAGCCGCCCCGGCTCCAGATGCAGCCCGTGCCGCTCGGCCAGCCGCGCCAGCGGCTCGCGCAGCGTCTCGAACGCGCCCTGCGGGTCGGCCGCGCGGCGGGTGTGGACGGCCAGCGCGTTGCCCTTGTCCTCGATGAACGCGCCGGTGGGCGCGGTCAGTTCGGGCAGCTCGGCGCGGGCCGCCGCGACCCCCGGGTGGGGCGGCGGGGTGCGCAGCTCGCCGGTGGCGGCGTCCCAGCGCTCCGCGCCGTAGGCCCCCAGCACGATCAGGCCGCTCAGCTCGGGGTGGCCGGCGAACCCGCCGAGCCGGACGGCGACTTCGGCCGGGCGTCCGGTGATCACCGCGATCACCGCGACCCGGCCGGCCAGCCTGGCCAGCGCCGGCACCGCGTCCGGGTGGGCCCTGGCCTGCTCGGGGTCGGCCACGATGGGCGCGACGGTGCCGTCGAAGTCGAGTGCGATCAGCGCCCTGGCCGGCTGGTCCAACAGCGCCGCGAGGCCGGCGCGGCCGGCCTGTGTGGTGGGTTGGGGAAGGCTGCCCATGGCAACGACCCTACCGGTGTGCTCGCTTGGCGTCGCGACGGCGTCGCAGTCGGTTGACCGTGACCGGGTCGTGGGCGAGGGCGAGCGGGTCGTCGAGCAGGGCGTTGAGCAGCTGGTAGTAGCGGGTCGGCGAGATGCCGAGCCGCTCGCGTATCGCGCGCTCCTTGGCGCCGGGGCCCGGCCAGGACCCGCGCTCCAGGGCGAGCACCGCCCGCTCCCGCTCCCCCAGCGCGGCGGGCGGGGCCGCCCGTTCGCCCTCCCCGGCCGGTTCCCCGCTCAACCCGGCAGATTCCCCACTCATCCGGGCATCGTAACCAGCGGCACCGACAGCGCGCCGGTGCCCGGGGCCGGTTCCGGATCGGCCGCGCGGGCTCACTCGTTCGGTGATCTCGCGGTAGTGGACTAGACCTCTCGGGGTCCTCCGGGCGAGACTGGCGCGTGTGAGTCTCCAGGAGCACCAAGCGAGATATGTGATCGCCCTCGACGTCGGGGGCACCACGCTCAAGGCCGCGTTGACCGGTCCCGACAACGAGCCGTTCCTCCGCGCCCGTCGGGACACCGCCACCGAGGGGCCGGAGGCGGTGGTGGCCGGAATCCTGGACTTCCTCGCCGAGTTGGCCGCCGAGGGCCGCGCCCGGCGCGGCGGACCGCCGGCCGGGGTCGGCCTGGCCGTGCCCGGCGTGGTGGACGAGGCCGCCGGCATGGCCCGGTACAGCGCCAACCTCGGCTGGCGCGACCTGCCGCTGGCGCGGCTGGTCGCCGAGCGGCTGGACGGCACGCCGGTGGGCCTGTCCCACGACGTGCGGGCCGGCGGGCTGGCCGAGGGGCGGCTGGGCGCGGGGGCGGGCGTCGGGCGGTTCTTCTTCGTCGCGCTGGGCACCGGGATCGCCGGGGCCATCGGCGTGGGCGACCGGATGGAACCGGGGGCGCACGGGGGCGCGGGCGAGATCGGGCATGTGGTCGTGCGCCCCGGAGGTGCGCGGTGCGGCTGCGGCCAGTACGGCTGTCTGGAGACGGTGGCCTCCGCCTCGGCCGTGGGCCGGGCCTGGGCGGAGGTCTCGGGCGCCGCCGGGGCCAGCGCCGCCGACGCGGCCCGCGCGGTGCGGGCCGGCGACGCCCGCGCCAACGGGGTCTGGCGGGAGGCGGTGGACGCGCTGGCCGACGGCCTGATGGTCGTGGTCAACCTGCTGGACCCCGAGGTGGTGATCGTCGGCGGCGGTCTCGCCGAGGCCGGCGAGACCCTGCTCGACCCGCTGCGCTCGGCGCTCGCCGCCAAGGCCACCTTCCAACGACTGCCGGCGGTGGTGCCCGCCGCGCTCGGGGAGTCGGCCGGCTGCCTGGGCGCCGGCCTGCTCGCCTGGGACCGAAGCCAACTCCCCCACACCCCGGAGGTTTCCCCGTGACCACGACCCGTGACGCCGCCCAACCGACGTCCAGCACCGGCGAGTTCGCGCCTCCCGCCGGCCGGGCGGCGACGCGCACCAGACTCGTCGGGGGCCGGGTGGTGACGCCCGACGCGGTGGTGGAGAACGGCGAGGTGGTCGTCGAGGGCGGGGCGATCGTCGACGGGGCGACGGCGGACGTGGCGGAGCCGGCGGACACCGCCGTGGTGGACCTGGGCGGTCGCTGGCTGGTGCCCGGCTTCGTCGACCTCCATGTGCACGGCGGCGGCGGGGCCTCGTTCTCGGCGGGGAACGCCGAGGAGGCGCTGCGGGCGATCGCCACCCACCGGGCGCACGGCACGACCACGATGGTGGCGTCCACGGTGACCGGGGCGCTGGACGACCTGGCCGGGCAGGCCGGGGTGCTCAGCGAGCTGGTGGAGCAGGGCGACCTGGCGGGGGTGCACTTCGAGGGCCCGTTCATCGCGGAGAACCGCTGCGGCGCGCACGACCCGACGCTGCTGCGCGACCCGGACCCGGCGGACGTCCGCAAGCTGGTCGACGCGGCCAGGGGCACCGCGCGGATGATGACGCTGGCGCCCGAACTGCCGGGCGGCCTGGCCTCGGTGCGGCTGCTGGCGGACCTCGGGGTGCTGGCCGCCGTGGGGCACACCGACGCCAGCTATGAGGTGACCCGGCGCGCGATCGCGGCGGGCGCACGGGTAGCCACCCACCTGTTCAACGCGATGCCGCCGCTGGCCCACCGGGTGCCGGGGCCGATCGCGGCGCTGCTGGAGGACGAGCGGGTCGCGGTCGAGCTGGTCAACGACGGGACGCATCTGCATCCGTCCGTGCTGGCGTTGGCGTTCCGCTCGGCCGGCGCGGACCGGGTGGCGCTGATCACCGACGCGATGGGCGCGGCGGGGATGGGCGACGGCAGCTACCCGTTGGGGCCGCTGCGCGTGGAGGTGGTCGACGGGGTGGCGCGGATCGCCGACGAGCGGACGCCGCCGGGCACGGGCGCGATCGCCGGTTCGACGCTGACCCTGGACCGGGCGCTGCGGCGCTCGGTGACGGTGGACGGGCTGCCGATCGTGGACGCGGTGCGGGCCCTGTCGACCACGCCGGCGCGGCTGTTGGGTCTTGGCGACCGGGTGGGCGCGATCGAGCCGGGCAGGGCCGCCGATCTGGTGGTGCTGGACGAGGCGTTGACGGTGGTGGGGGTGATGCGCGGGGGCGCGTGGCTGGCGCGCCCGTGACGCCGCGCGCCGGCCCGGCCGACGGCGGGGCCGGCCGGGCCGGAACGGGCCGCTAGCCCTGGTCCTCGCTGACGTAGAGCTGATCGACGGCCACGTCGCAGGAGGCGGTGCAGGAGTACTGGAGGGTGTTCTCGCCCTCGACCAGCTCGACCAGGTTGTAGGTGTGCGCCCAACTGTCGTCCCAGGAGTCGCTGTTGGGGTTGTAGTCCTGGAGGTCGACGGGGTCCTCACGAGGCGTGCCATTGACCGAGAACGACAGGGACTGCCCGTCGCTGATCGTCGAGTAGCCCATGTAGACCCGGTACATGCCCGGTTCGCCCTGGAAGTCGAACGTCCAGGTGATCGTGGACCCCTGCCGGTTGAGCAGCGCGATATAGGAGCCGGCCTCGGACCTGGACCCCTGGAAGGTGGCCTCAAGGGCCGCCCCGCCGGTCAACGGGAGCTGGGTGATGTCGGCGGCCGGCAGCTCGTCGGGCTCGGGCTCCTCGGACGGCTCCTCGTCGCCCGACGCGCCCTCGTCCTCGCCCTCGCCGTCGTCCGTCGGCTCGGCGGTCTCCTCGCCGCTCGCCTCGTCGCCCTCCCCGTCGCCGCTGAAGAGGATCGCCGCGCCCACGCCGATCACCACGGCCAGCACCACGGCGATGGCGCCGATCAGCAGCCCGTTGCGCCGGTTGTCCTGGTCGCCGCGGCGCCGGTCGGAGGGCGGGCCGCCGTAGCCGCCGGGCTGGGTCTCGGGCGCCGCGTACCTGGCGTCGGGCGAGTGCTGCTGCCGGTACCCCTGCTGGCCCCCGAAGGTGCGCTCCCCCACCGGGCGCACCTGGTTGTACGAGGGCTGCCGGGGCGCCGCCGGAGGTGGGGCCTGCCCGGCCTCGGGTCGATAGAGGTAAGCGAACGGGTCGTCGCCCCCGTCAGGCGTGCCCTGGCCGCTGTTCCCCGCGCTCATCGACTGCCGCTCCTTCGTTGCGGTACCACATGTCCCACCCCACCTGTCTGGGCGCGAGCCTACCCCGTTCGAGCGAACGCCCGAGCCAGCCGGCGCACCGCCTCCGGCGGCCGTCGAAGCGGGGCAGGTCAGACCGCGTGGGCGGTCAGCCGGCGCGGCGGCGGCCCTGGGCGCGGGACCGCTTCTCGATGTACATCCGCTGGTCCGCCGACTCCAGGATCTCCTCGGTGGTCATCCCGCAGGACGCCCAGCCGATGCCGAAGCTGGCGCCGACCCGCACCGAGCGCCCCTCCACCCGGATCGGCGGGATGATCGCGCTGCGCAGCCGGACGGCCAGGTCGTTGGCGTCCTTGGGGCCGAGCCCCTCGGCCAGCACCACGAACTCGTCGCCGCCGAGCCGGGCCACGGTGTCGTTGTCCCGCACCCCCTGCTCCAGCCGGCGGGCCACCTCCACCAGGACGGCGTCGCCGCAGACGTGGCCGAAGCGGTCGTTGATCGACTTGAAGCCGTCCAGGTCGCAGAAGAGCACCGCGAGCCCCTTGCCGTCGCCGCCGGCGGCGTCGGGCTGCCACACGTGTTCGTGGTGGTCGAAGGAGTGCGGGCGGCCCAGGCCGTAGCCGTCGAACGCGGCGACACCCACCACCTCGGGCGCTGGCGCCGGGTAGGGGCGGGACTCGGGCGGGTTGGCGCAGATCCGGCCGCCGAGCCGGGCGCGCAGCTCGGCGCTGTTGGGCAGGCCGGTGAGCGAGTCGTGGCTGGCGCGGTGCGCCAGGGCCAGCTCGTGGCGCTTGCGCTCCTCGATGTCCTCGACGTGGGTCAGCTGCACCTGGGGCCCGGCGGCCGGGTCGGCGACCACCGAGTTGCGCAGGCTGACCCAGACGTAGGAGCCGTCCTTGCGGGCCAGCCGCAGCTCGGCCCGGCCGCCGTCGTTGGCGGTGCGCAGCAGCGTTCCCATGTCCTCGGGGTGCACGAGGTCGGCGAAGCTGTAGCGGCGCAGCACGGCGACGGTGCGGCCGAGCAGCCGGCAGAGCGCGTCGTTGACCCGCAGCAGCCGGCCGTCGCTGTCGCCGCCGACCTCGGCGATGGCCATCCCGCTGGGCGCGTACTCGAACGCCTGCCGGAAGCTCTCCTCGCTGGCGCGCAGCGCCTCCTGCTCGCGCTCCAGGCGCACCAGCGCGCGCTGCATGTTGCCGCGCAGCCGGGCGTTGCTGATGGCGATGGCGGCCTGGGAGGCGTAGAGCTGGAGCGCCTCGCAGCCCCAGGGGCCCGGGCGGCGACCGTTGCGCGGCTTGTCGACCTCCAGCACGGCGAGCAGCTCGCCGTCCGAGGCGTACATGGGCGCGAAGAGCCGGTCCATCGGGTGCCACTCGTCCGGATAGCGCGGCGCCGGGCCCGTGGTGTGCCACTGGGGAACGTCGTCGTGGTCCAGCACCCAGCCGTCGGTGTAGGGGATGAAGCGCAGTTCCCCCCAGCGCTCCCCCATGCTCAGCCGGCGCTCCCAGGAGGCGCGCGAGCCGGTGCGGCCGGCGATGGCGGCCTCGGCCTTGTCCACCTCGACCCGGTCGGCGCCGGCCACGGCCGCGACCAGCAGGTCTCCGTCGGGCCTGACCACGTTGACCGCGGCCAGCTCGAAGCCGAGCGCGGTCACGGTGCCGTCGGCGACGGTCTGAAGGGTGTCCGCCATGCTGCGAGCGGTGTTCAGCTGCGCGACGACCTGGTGCAACTCCCGCAGCGAAGCGAGGCGCACATAGGGCTCCGTCTCCGTTTCCATCACTCCCCCGGGTGAAATGCACGTGCAGATACAGAGGCCACTGAATCACAGGGAGCTGCCCACTAGGTACACAGGGTCAGCGATAAGTAGCCTACTGTGACTCATGTCACACTGCGAGCAGGCTCGGTCGCGGGACGTAGGACGAGTCGGGACAAAGCCCTGGTTCCGGGGTCCGATGCGATTCCCCCGACCGGGGCGTTAGCGTGCCGGAGTGTCCCTTCCAGCTCGACAGCCCACGGCGCCCCACGATGTCGCCGCCCCCTCGCTGCCTCATCCTGAGGGGGTGAGCGAGGAGGAGTTCCGGAGCGCGATGGCGCGGCTGGCCGGCGGGGTGGTGCTGGTCACCGCGCACGACGAGGACGACGGCCCGGCCGGCGCGCCCGCCGGGATGACGGCGACGGCGTTCCTCTCCGTCTCGCTCAGCCCGCCGCTGGTGCTGGTCAGCGTGCGCTCAGGCTCCCGGATGGACGACGTGCTGGAACGCGCCCCCCGGTGGGCGGCCTCGCTGCTGAGCCAGGAACAGCGGGTGCTCGCCGGCCGGTTCGCGATGAGCGGGCGGCTCAGCGACCGGCTCCTCTTCCGTGAGGTTCCGCACACCCTGGGGGAACGTTCCGGCGCGCCGCTGGTCAAGGGCGCGCTGGCGACCCTGGAGTGCGAGACCGAGAGCCGGGTGGCCGCCGGCGACCACACGCTGGTGATCGGGCGGGTGTTGGACACCACGCTCGACGGCGAGGCCGGGGAGCCGCTGCTCTACTACCGGGGCGCCTACCGGCGCATGGGCTGACCACCGGCTGACCACCGGCGCACGGGCCGGGGCGGGCGCCCCGCCGCGCTTCAACCCGCCCGGGGCTCAGTCCCAACCGCCCCGGCCCGAGCGGCCCTTCTTCACCTCGGAGCGGTGCCGCTTCTCCCGCAGCCGGCGCTCCTTGAGCGCGCGCGGCGGCTTCTTCGGGCGCCGGGGCCTGGGCGGCGGCGCGGTCGCCTCGGCCAGCAGCTCGGCCAGCCGGCGGGCCGCCGTCTCCCGGTTCCGCCACTGCGAACGGTGCTCGCTGGCGCGGACCACCAGCACGCCCTCGTCGGTCAGCCGGCCGGCGAGCCGGGTCAGCGCGCGCTCCTTCCACACCTCGGGCAGCGCGGTGCTGGCGGCCAGGTCGAAGCGCAACTCGGCCTGGCTGTCGGAGGTGTTGACATGCTGGCCGCCCGGCCCGGAGGAACGCGAGAACCGCCAGCGCAGCTCCGACTCGGGCAGGCTGACCGCACCACGGATGGGCAGGGGACCGGACATGTGTGCCATGGTCCCGCCTCCGCCGGCCGCGCGCACCACCGTTTCGGCGCGAGCGTCTCGCAAGGCGTCCGCCGGGTGCGGGGTTCCCGGACTTTCCCCGGAGTTTTCCGCGAGCCCGCCGTGGAACCGGTGCTCGGCTGACATCGTTGGGGACAGTGAGAGTAACGTCTTCGCAAAGAAGACCAGAACGATCCGGACTAAGGGGATTTCTCCATGGGTGTGAGCCTGTCCAAGGGCGGCAACGTCTCGCTGAGCAAGGAGGCTCCAGGACTGACCGCGGTCACCGTCGGCCTGGGCTGGGACGTCCGCACCACCACCGGTACCGACTTCGACCTGGACGCCAGCGCCCTCGCGGTCAACAGCGGCGGCAAGATCGTCTCGGACCAGCACTTCATCTTCTACAACAACCTCGCCACCCCCGACGGCACCATCCAGCACACCGGTGACAACCTCACCGGTGAGGGCGAGGGCGACGACGAGCAGATCAAGGTCGGCCTGTCGGGCCTGCCGCCGGAGGTCGACAAGATCGTCTTCCCGGTCTCGATCCACGACGCGGACAACCGCGGGCAGAACTTCGGCCAGGTGCGGAACGCCTTCATCCGCGTCATCAACCAGGCCGACGGGAACGAGCTGGCCCGCTACGACCTGACCGAGGACGCCTCCACCGAGACCGCCATGGTCTTCGGCGAGCTGTACCGGAACGGCGCCGAGTGGAAGTTCCGCGCGGTCGGCCAGGGTTACGCCTCCGGCCTGGCCGGCATCGCCCAGGACTTCGGCGTCAACATCTGAGGTTCGAAGACGCTCGTCCCTCGGTGGGCGGGCCGGCCCGGCACTCCGTCATCGCCGGGTCGTCGCCCGCCCGCGCCGACGCGCGCCCCCGGGCGGCTCCGGCCGTCCGGGGGCGGCCGCCTCAGCCGATCCCGACCACGGCCCGCAGGGCGGCGTCGCGGCTGTGCGCGCCGACCACCAGGCCGTAACGGCCCGGCGGCGTCGCCCAGTCGCCGGCCGCCACATCCCAGACGGCGAACGCCCGGGCCGGCACGGTCAGCGTGATCTCGCCAGCCTCGCCCGGGTCCAGCTCCGTGCCCTCGAACGCGGCCAACCACCGCGCCGGGCGCTCCGGTTGGGCGCCGGCGGGCGGCTCCAGATATGCCTGCGCCAGGCATCTGCCGCGCCGCTGCCCGGTGTTGCGCACGGCGACGGTCACCGTGACCGGCTCGCCTGGCGTCGCGCGCTCGGGCGCGGTCAGCTTGTCGAAGGCCCAGGAGGTCCAGCCCAGGCCGAAGCCGAACGGCCGGGCCGGCTCGACGCCCGCCGCGTCCCAGGCGCGGTGGCCGACGAACACCCCCTCGGCGTAGTTCAGCACGCCGTCCACCGGGGTCAACGGCCGCTTGGGGACGTCCCGTTCGGCCGCCGGCAGCGTCCACGGCAGCCGGCCCGCCGGCTCGGTCACCCCCAGCAGCACGTCCGCCAGCGCGGCCCCGCACTCCTGGCCGGGGAACCACGCCCACAGCACGGCGTCCACGGCGCCCGTTCCGTTGCCCGTTCCGCTCCCGTTCCCGTTCCTCGCGTCGTCCGGCTCGTCTAGCCAGGGCAGCAGCACCGGGGCGCCGGCGTTGACCACCACCACGGTGGGCGTGCCGGTCGCCGCCACCGCGCGCACCAGCCGGTCCTGGGCGCCGGGCAGCGCGAGCGACGTCCGGTCGAAACCCTCGCTCTCCACCTCGTCGTTGGTGCCCACGACCACCACCGCCACGTCCGCGCCGGCCGCCGCCTCGGCCGCCGCCGCGATCCGCCGCTCCAGCGAGGGGCGCGGCGGCTGGTGGCGGAGGACGACCACGCCCCAGTGGCCGAAACCGCCCAGGTCCGGGATCTCCAGCTCCACCCGCACCTCGACCACCCGCCGGCCGACCACCCCGACCTCGGTCCTGCCGCCGAGCGGGTTGTTGTTGACCGAGGCCAGCACGTCGTCCGCGGTCGCGTGGCGCGGCTCGTGGTGGATCAACCCGCCGTCCACCCAGGTGCGGTGGGCGCCCAGCACGCCGGCCTCCAGCAGGTGCGTGCCGTCGCCGACCAGCTCCACCTCGGCGGTGACCCGGGCCCGCGTCTGCCCGGGCTCGCGGCGGCTGACGCTCGTCCAGGGCCGCTCCAGCGGCTGCTCGGCCACCACCGCGCCGGCGTCGTCCAGCCACTCGACCGTCGCCCGGCGCAGCGCCTCCCCGGCCAGCGGCGGCAGCAGGCCCCGGGCGTCGCAGCCCTGCTCGACGACCAGTTCCACGCCGTCGCCGAGCGCCGCCCGCAGCCCCTCGGCCGGCGACACCACCCGCTCGGGATAGGTCCGGCCGCTGCCGCCGCCCTGGGTGAACGCGTCCACGGCGTTGGGCCCCAGCAGCGCGACGCGCCGCAGCCGCGCGCGGTCCAGCGGGAACGCGCGGCCTTCGGCGCGCAGCACCACCATCGAACGGGCCGCCAACTCCCGCAGCTCGGACCGGACATCGACCTCGGGCGCCGAGCGCGGTGCCGCCTCGTCCAGCGCGCCGACCCGGTGCGCCAGCCGCAGCACCCGCGCCGCCTTGTCGTCCACCAGCGCCTCGGGGACCTCGCCGGACTCGACGGCGGCCAGCAACGCGCCGCCGCTCCACGGCCCTTCGGGCCCCGGCATCACCAGGTCGAGCCCGGCCAGCGCGGTGGGCGCGCAGCTCTGCGCGGCCATCCAGTCGCTGACCACCACCCCGTCGAAGCCCCAGCGTCGCTTCAGGGTGTCGGTCAGCAGCCGCCGGTGCTCGCACGCCGGGGCGTGCTCGTGGCCGTCGTCCAGGCCGTTGTAGGTGGCCATCACCAGCCACACGCCGGCCTCGACGGCGGCCTCGAACGGCGCGAAGTAGACCTCGTGCAGGGTGCGTTCGTCGACCCGCGAGACATAGGTGGTGCGCTCGGTCTCGCTCTCGTTGGCGACGAAGTGCTTGACGCAGGCCGCGACGCCGTGGCGCTGGATGGCGGTGACCAGCTCGGCGACCACGGCGGAGGTGAGCGCGGGGTCCTCGGAGAGGTACTCGAAGTGCCGTCCCTCGTAAGGGCTTCGGTGCAGGTTGGCGGTGGGGGCCAGCACCCCGTGCACGTCCTGGCGGCGGGCCTCCGCCGCGAAGAGCGCGCCGAGGCGGCGGAGCGCGCCCCGGTCCCAGGTGGCGGCGGCGGCCGTCGGGCTGGGGAAGCTCGCCGAGGACAGGCCCTGCCCGCCGTGGATGCCCCGGACGCCGGCCGGCCCGTCGGAGAGCCGCACGGTGCGCAGCCCGACGCGCGGCTCGGCGCGCAGGTCGCACAGGGCGGCGCCGGTCAGCAGGTCGATCCTGGCCGGCAGCGGCAACGAGCGGACGCGGCGCAGCAGTTCCGCGTGGCCCGGTGAATCGGCCCCGTGGCCCGTTGTCCCGCTCGGTCTCGACGTCACGCGGAACGCCTCCTGAAGTCCCGGACCGCACGCCCCCGTTCGGGCGCGACCGGCCAGTTTCGGCCTTGTTCGGTCAGCTGGGCGCAACGTACCAGTGGACAACCGGCGTGATTCCGGCCACGGGCGAGCAACTTCCGCGTATCGGGCGGGAACCGGGAACGCGGCGGTGCGGGCGTCCGGGTCCCGGGAACGCGGACGGGAGGCCCGGACGGGGCGCTTCCGCGACGGGGCGGGTTATCCTCGCGCCAGTCCCCGGTGCGGCGCCTCGCGCGCCAGGTGAACGGGGCTCCCCTCGGGGGAGGCCGGGGGCGATCCGACCACGCGCGGCGTGCCTGCGGCGCGGGCGGCGTACGCGGGCGCGCGGTGCGGCCCGGCGTGCGCTCGCGCGCCAACGGCGTGTGCGACCAGGCGCGGCGTGCGCGACCAGGCGCGAAGGAGCGACCGGCATGACCCTTCCCGGAGAAGTGCGTCTCTCGACCGTGGTGATGGCCCATCCGCGACGGCGAGAACACGCCACCCGGCTCCAACGGGAGTACCCGGAGCTGGACATCCGGATCGCCTACGACCCGGAGCCCGAGGGGCCGCCCGCCACCCTGCGGACCGCGCGCCGCGCCTGGGACGCGGTCGCCGAGGGCGCCACCCACCATCTGGTCCTCCAGGACGACGTGTTGCTCTGCCGGGACTTCCCCCGGGTCGTGGAACGGGCGCTACGGGCCGCGCCCGAGGGGCCGGTGTCGCTCTTCGCCAGCTGGTCGATGGGAACCAGCCAGGCGATGCGCCTCGCCGCGCTGCTGGGCGCGTCCTGGACCCGGCTGACCGACGACTGGACGCCGACCCAGGCGCTGGTGCTGCCGGCCGACTGGGCGCGGGAGTTCGCCGCGTACGCCGAGCGGTTCCCGGCGTGGAAGCCCGACAACCGGGCGATGTACGACTTCCTGAAGGAGAAGGGGCGCGACACCCATGTGTCGATCCCCAGCCTGGTCGAGCACGCCCCGCAGAAGAGCCTGCTCTTCAACGACCTGCTGCACGGGGTGCGGGACGCGACGGCGTTCGCCGGGGACGCCGGGCTGGCGGGCACCGCGTTCGACGACCGGGTGGTGTCGCCGCCGGCGCTGGCGTACATGTGGGTGGGCGCCGGGGAGTTCTACGCCCACTACGACCCGCTGGACCGCACCGGGCGGTCGATGGTGACCCCCGCCCACGAGGTGCTGGCCGACTTCGGGCTGCCGCACGACGAGCTGTCCGAACGGTTCGCGGCGGATCTGGCCGCGCACCGGGCCGAGTTGGCGAAGGTGCCGCTGCTGGGCGAGGTCTTCGCGTTCTCGCTGTGGCTGACGTGCTTCACGTCCGGGGTGATCGCGGGCGCGCTGTTCGACAAGCCGGACCCTGGGCTGCTGGACGACGCGTTCCAACAGCCGTGGGCGGACGCGACGTTGGCGACCCTGCCGGCCTCCTCACTGCGGAAGATGGCGGCGCACGGGGGGTTGCGCGCGGTGGCGCGGCACTATGTGCCGCTGTGCCGGGCCGCGCTGCGCTCCGGCTTGGCGGCCGTGGCCGCCTACCCGGACCTGACGGCCCTGTGGGAGCCGGACCAGCACGAGATCCGCCCGCGCTGGGCGAAGTCCCTGCCGGCCGGGTAGGGCGACGACGGCCCCGGCGCTGGTTGCCCCGGCCTGCCGCCACCGGCGTACGCGCACCGCCGGAACGGCACGACAAAGTCAAGCGATCATGGTCGCCGGTCCTCTAGAGTCGGTGGTGCGGCAGATCCTCCGGGTCACGGACGGATCGCCGCACCGTCGCTGATGATCAACGGATCGGGAGTCCTGGTGTATCCCGTGGGGGCGCGAGCTATCCGCGTCGAGCCGGAGAACTGAGAACACCTCTCAGTCCCGTTCTCGGCCCGGCTCGGCGTGTGCTCACCCCACCCACCTCTTCGCGACTCCTCCGTGAGGTCACCCAGCCATGCGCTCGACGCAGATCCGCCGTACCTTCATCGACTTCTTCACCGCCCGGGGCCACCAACGGGTTCCCTCCAGCCCGCTCGTCCCGGACGACCCCACCCTGCTACTGACGAACGCCGGGATGAACCAGTTCAAGCCGTTCTACCTCGGCGAGACCCGGTCCCCGTTCCCCCGGGCGACGTCCGTCCAGAAGTGCGCCCGCACCTCCGACATCGACAACGTCGGCCGCACCAACCGGCACGCGACGTTCTTCGAGATGATGGGCAACTTCTCCTTCGGCGACTACTTCAAGGAAGACGCCATCGCCTACGCCTGGGAACTCCTCACCCAGGGCTACCAGTTGGAGAAGGACCGGCTCTGGATCACCGTCTTCGAGGACGACGACGAGGCCGAACGCCTCTGGCGCCGCATCGGCGTCCCCGCCTCCCGCATCCAGCGGCTCGGGATGGCGGACAACTACTGGTCCATGGGCGTTCCCGGCCCCTGCGGCCCCTGCTCGGAGGTCTACTACGACCGTGGCCCCGCCTTCGGCAGAGAGGGCGGCCCGGCCGTCGACGACGAGCGCTATGTCGAGATCTGGAACCTGGTCTTCACGCAGTTCCAGCGGGGCGAGGGCGACAAGAAGGGCACCTTTCCCATCCTCGGCGAACTCGCCCACCGGAGCATCGACACCGGCCTGGGTCTTGACCGGCTCGCCGCGATCCTCCAGGACGTGCCCAACGTCTGCACCACCGACCTGCTCGCGCCCACCCTGAACACGGTCCAGAACCTGGCCGGACGCCAGAGCCCGTCCGAGGGCGAGGAGAGGGTGTCCTTCCAGGTCGTCGCCGAACACGCCCGCTCCGTCGCGTTCCTCGTCGCCGACGGTGTGCTGCCCGCCAAGGACGGCCGGGGCTACGTGCTGCGCCGGCTGATGCGCCGGGCGATCCGCCACGCGCGGCTGCTCGGCATCGACGGCCCCGCCCTGCCAACCACGACCGCCAGTGTCATCACCAACCTCGGCGACGTCTGGCCCGAACTCGCCAGCCAGGCGGCCCTGATCGAGCAGGTCGTCACCGCCGAGGAGGAGTCCTTCTCCCGCACCCTCACCCAGGGCACCCGCCTGCTGAACGCCGCGATCAGCCGCACCCGCGCGACGCGTCTGGCCACCCTGCCCGGGGAGACCGCCTTCGAACTCGCCGACACCTACGGCTTCCCCCTGGAACTGACCGTCGAGGCCGCCCGCGACGCGGGACTGACCGTTGACGAGGACCGCTTCGCCGCCCTGCTGGACGAGCAGAGGAAGCGCGCGAAGACCCGCGGCAAGGCCAAGACCGCCCAGGCTCTGCGGGCGATGGACACCTACCGCGAGCTGGCCGCCCGCCTGCCACGGACCGAGTTCCTCGGCTACCAGCATCTGACCGCCGAGGCCACCGTCACCGGCCTGATCTCCGGCGGCCTCGTCACCACCAGCGCGCCCGAGGGCAGCGAGGTCGAACTGGTCCTGGACCGCTCTCCGTTCTACGCCGAGGCCGGCGGCCAGATCGGCGACACCGGCACCCTGACCCTGGGCGACGGGACCCGTCTGCGGGTCACTACCACCCGCTACGGCCTGGAAGGCTTCCGCGTCCACACCGCCCGCGTCATCGAGGGCGAACTCCGCACCGGCTCCGCCGGCGAAGCCCAGGTGGACGCCGAGCGCCGAGCGGGCCTGATGCGCTCGCACTCCGCCACCCACATCCTGCACGCCGTCGTCCTGGCCACCCTCGGCAGCCACGCCCGCCAACAGGGCTCCCTCGTCGAACCCGACCGACTCCGCTTCGACTTCGCCCACGTCACCGCTCTCACCCCCGACCAGCTCACCGTCATCGAGAACGCCGTCAACGGCCACGTCCTCGACGACCCCGAGGTGCGCGCCTGGCACGCCGACCGGGCCGAGGCCGAAGCCGCCGGAGCCATCGCCCTGTTCGGGGAGAAGTACGGCGACACCGTCCGCATCATCGACATCGGCGACTTCTCCCGCGAACTCTGCGGCGGCACCCACGTCGCCCACGGCGCACAGGTCGGCACCTTCCGCCTGCTCTCCGAGTCCTCCGTCGGCGCCAACCTCCGCCGCGTCGAGGCCCTCACCGGCCACGGCACCCTCACCCACCTGGACACCGAACGACGCCTGCTCAACGAACTCGCCCGGCTCCTCGGCACCCGCCCCACCGACGCCCCCGACGCCCTCCGCAGGCGCCTGACCGCCCTCGCCACCGCGCAGGAAGAGGTCACCCGGCTCCGGACCGCCGAGCTACGCGAACGGGCCGCCCAACTGGCCAGCACCGCCCAGCCGTCCGGGACCGGGCACGTCGTCGCCCGGCGGGTCACCGACACCACGGCCGACGAACTGCGCACCCTCGCCCGGGAGACGGCCGCCCTTCTCGAAGACCCCGCCATCGTCATCCTCGGCACCGAAAGGGACGGCAAGGCCCTCCTCGCCGCCGCCGTCACCCAGGGCGCGCACCGCGACGGCATTGAAGCCAGCCGGGTCCTCGCCGCCGCCGCCCGCGTCGTCGGCGGCGGAGCCGGCGGCCGGGGCGCGGTCGCCAGCGCCGGCGGCCGCCGGGTCGAGGCGCTCCGCGAGGCCCTGACCACGGCCGCCGAGGACGCCGGCGGCATCCTCGGCGGCGGCGGGTTCGGCGACTTCGGGTTCGGCGACTTCGGGTGAGGGGTGGTGCGGCCCGGGCCTACCTCAGGTGGCGGTCGAAGAACCGGTGCGCGTCGTCCAGTTCGAAACGGGGGGTGCCGGTGTGGCCGCCCAGGTTGGCGTGCAGGGTCTTCTCCTTCGTGCCGAAGGCGTCGAACAGGTCCAGGGCCCGCTGCCGGGGGTTGCCCTCGTCGTCCCACTGCACCAGCATCAGCAGCGGAACGGTGACCAGCCGGGCCTCCGCGCGCTGGGCGCGCGGCACGAAGCCGCCGGCGAAGAAGCCGGCGGCCACGATGCGCGGCTCGACGGCCGCCAGCCGGACGCCGAGGGCCATCCAGCCCGAGTAGCCCACCGGACCAGCGACTTCGGGCAGCGAGAGGAGGGCGTCCAGGGTGGTCCGCCACTCGGGCGCCGCCCGCTCGACGAGCCGGCCGACGAGGGACTCCAGGATCTCGTCGGCCGGCTCGCCGGCCCGCGCCGCACGGCGAAGCTCGGCGCGGGCCCGCTCGTCGTCGGCGGAGAGCGGCCGGTCGCCGCACCCGGCGGCGTCGATGGTGGCCACCGCGTAACCGCGCGCGGCGCTGATCCTGGCCCGCGCCACCAGCCGGTCGGCCGTCCTGGGCAGGCCGTTGTTGTGGGCCGTCAGGATCAGGGGAACGGGCGCGGGAACGGGCCCGGCGGAGTCGGGCAGCCACAGGGTGCCGGGAACCTCGCCGAGGAGGAAGTCGCGTTCGACGACGCCGTCGTCGAGGCGGCGTTCGGAAGTGAACCGCATGGTCGTGTGTCCTTCGGGAGTGCGATGAACGGCGCTCCCGGACGACGACCTATCGCCCGACCGTGACCCCGAGGGGGAGCACCCATGTCGTTACCGCGTTCACGGGTACCACCTCCTCGTTCTGCCGCACGGCCTCCGGAACCGTAGCAGCGGTTCCCGTGGCGCGCGACTGCTTAGGGCGCTGCGGACAGGGCAAGCCGACGGTGGACGTGGGCACGTGGGGACGGAGGATGATCACGGCCGAGGAGACTCGGGCGCTGGCGCCTTACCGACGCATCGCCGCGAAGATCCGACGGCGGATCGAGCGGGTGAGCTGCGTCCAGGGGACCGGATTCCGTCGGTGCGGGAGATCGAGCGCACCGAGGGCGTGTCCACCGCCACGGCGACGCGCGTCGCGGCCGTGCTGAGGGGCGAGGGGCTGGCGGAGTCGATCCCCGGTATCGGGACGGTCGTGGCGGCGAGGCCGATCCAGACGACGGGCCCGGATCGGCTGGCCATGCTGCGGGCGGGCGGCGACGGGTTTCGGGCGGGCGAGGAAGTCCGCGTCCTCATCTCCGAGTTGGTCCCGGCGCCGGACACCATCGCCCACGCCCTCGGCGTGCCGGAGGGCGCGGACGTGGTGCAGCGCCAGCGGTTGTACCGCGACGACCTGGGCGTGGTCGCCCTCTCGACGTCGTGGCTGCCGGGTCGGTTCGCCGAGGCCCCGCAGGGGCCCACCGCCCCGCCCCGCCCGGGGCGCCCCGCCCGGGCCGCCAAGGCCCGGGCTCCGGTCAGCCCCCGGCAGGGGCGCCCGGGCCGCCAGGGCCCGGGCTCCGCCCAGCCCCCGGCCAGGGCTCAGCCCCCGGCAGGGACCCGGTGGAAGTAGTCCAGTTCGTGCGGGGTGGCCAGGCACTGGACGGGGCCCGCGAGGGCCCCGGCCCTCGTCTCGTCGACGACGACCGTGTCGGCCTCGGCGACCGCCTCCGCTATCTGGGCGACGGCCTTCTCCGGCCCCGCCGCCACGTCGTTCTCGCCGAAGGTCAGCGGCCGGGGCGCAGGCCGGCCCGGCAGGCGGCCGGCCAGCGCGCGGGCCGCGTACTCGAAGCGTTCCATCGCGTCGACCCAACGCAGCCCGCGATCCGCCGGGTTGAGGGCGCGGCCCACGACCGCCTGGGCGGCGACCTCGGGCGCGCCGTCGAACTTGCGGATCATATAGGCCAGGTTGCGCGACCACTGCGCGTACATCTCCGCGCTGACCCGGCGGCCCCGCTGGTGGTAGGCGACCGCCGCCGGGTTGAGCGCGAAGCGCAGCCCGTGCGCCCGGAGGCGGTAGCCCAGGTCGGTGTCCTCAAGTCCCCAGTCCAGGTACGCCTCGTCGAAGCCGCCCACCGCCGTCAGGTGCTCCCGGCGCACCGAGACGTCGCAGGTGAACATGAGGTGCCAGCAGGTCTGGAGGTTGTTGAGGTTCTCGGAGAAGAAGTCCTTCAGCAGCCACTGGCGCGGGTCGCCCCAGGCCACCGCCGGCATCGCGTCGAGGCTGAACTCCCGGGCGACCCGCTCCCGGTCGATCTCCCCCTCGCCCAGGTCGGGGCGCGGGCCGAGCACCACCAGGCGCGGGTGGTGCCGGTGGTAGGCGATGTGCTCGGCGACGAAGCGAGGGCCGACGACCTGGTCCGCGTCGACCATCAGCACCAGTTCGCCCCCGGCCGCCTCGATGGCGGCGTTCCGGGCGGCGGCCCGCGAGGAGCGGGCCGTCCTCGGCAGGTGGCGGCAGGTCAACGGGTAGGGCACGGAAGCGGCGAGGGAACGGACCATCCGCTCCGTTCCGTCGCCCGACCCGTCGTCGGCGACCACGACCTCGAAGGAGTCCCCCGGGTCGAGGACGTTCTGCCCGAGCGTGGCCAGCAGCAGCCACAGGTCGTCCCGCGCGTTGTACGCCGGAACGATCACCGACACCCGCATGGCCCGCCCCCCGTTCCCCTCGACTCCGGAGCCCCGGCCTCAGCCCACGAAGATCGGGCGTCGGGAGAGCGCGCGCGGGGTGTTGAGCGCCCGCCTCGGCTTGCCCGCCGTCTCCTGGGCCAGCAGCTCCAGGAACGCCTCCAGCGTCATCTGCCGCTGCTCGCCCAGCCGTTGGCGGACCGTCAGGTCCTCGCCCGACAGCTCCTTGGCGCCGACGACCAGGATGAACGGCACCCACTCGCGCTCGGCCTCGCGGATCTTCTTGCCGAGCTTGAGGTCGCGGTCGTCGACGTCCACCCGGAACGGGATCTGGTCGGCGAGCCGCATGGCGCCCTCGACATGGTCGTCGGAGACGGGCAGCAGCCGCACCTGGGTGGGCGCGAGCCACACCGGCCAGTGCGCCTTCTCGCCGCGCGCGACGCGCATCGCCTGGTTCTCCAGCATGGCGTAGACGTTGCGGTCCAGCGATCCGGAGACGGAGGTGTGCATCAGCAGCGGGTGCTGCTTGGAGCCGTCCTCGGCCACGTAGTTGATGTCGAAGCGCTCGGTGTTCTCGACGTCGATCTGGACGGTGGAGAGGCAGGCGGCCTTCTTCGCCGTGTCGATGAAGTTCATCTCGAACTTGGCCACGAAGTAGAAGAACCGCTCGTCCCACACCTCGACCAGCGCGGGCCGGCCGAGGACGGCCATCAGCTCCTCGACGAAGCCGGGGTGCTCGTCCAGCCAGGAGCGGACGAAGCGGATCGCCGGCACGCAGTCGAGGCCGATGTCGTCGAGCCACTCGACGCACAGCTTCACCTGCTTGACGAACTCCTGCTTGGCCATGTCCATGTCCTGGACGAGGCTGTGCATGTCCGGCATGGTGAACGACCGCAGCCGGCGCAGCCCGGCCACCTCGCCGCCCTGCTCCCTGCGGAACGAGAAGTGCGTCAACTCGTAGAGCCGGACGGGCAGGTCGTGGTGGGAGGCCACCATGTCGTGCTGGATCATGTACTGGCCGAAGCAGGCGGCGAAGCGGAGGAAGTACTCCTTCTCGTCGCTGCGCACCACGTACTGCCGCGCCGGGAAGCGGTGCAGGTACTTGGAGAGCGCCGGGTGCGCGTAGTCGTACATGATCGGGGTCTCGACCTCCATGGCGCCGTAGTCGACGACCATCTCGGTCACCCGCTGCTCCAACAGCCGCTTCATCAGCAGGCCCTTGGGGTACCAGCGGAGGTTGCCGGTGTCGGAGGCGGACTCGTAGTCCACCAGCTCCTGTTCGCGCATCAGCTTGATGTGCGGCGGGGCGTCCTCGGCGGTGCGGTTGCCCTCCCGCTCGTAGGCGAAGAGGTCGGACAGGCCCTGGTGCGAGGCGAGGTCGAAGTCGTCGGCGAGCACGAAGCTGCCGTCCGGCTGGTAGATCCGCCACTCGGAGCGCAGCTGCCGCTCGGCGGCGAGCGCCTTGGACTCGGCGACCGGGTTGCCCCTGGCCAGCTCGTCGGCGTGCGAGGCGTCGGTGGGCGACAGGGTCATCGACAGTTCGGAGAGCGGGTGGCCCTTGCAGGCGACCTCGTACGACTTGTAGTAGCCGAACGGGGCGCGGAAGACCTCAAGCCCGTTGTCGGCGCGCAGCTGTTCGGCCATCCGCTCGATCACGTCGGCCGCCGTCTGGGGCCGGGAGAGGTTCGATGAGAGGTGCGCGTACGGATACACCATGATCCGCGTCGCGCCCACCTTCTCGGCGGTGGCGCGGATCTCGGCGACGGCCAGGTCGGCCACCCCGTCCGCGTCGGCCTCGTCGGGCTTCTCGACGGCCGTGAACGCGACGAGCACCTCCTCGACGCTCGCCTGGGAGTCGTCAGGGGCGAGTTCCCCCACGACGTCTGCGACGCTCGTTCGGTCGGTGACCCGGAACGAGAAGCGATCGGCGTGGACCAACATCAACCGCAAGGGAACCCCCTGCCTCCGGGGCGGGGCGACCGACGGTGGGGCACCACCCGGAGTAGCGAAACGAGCGAGTACGTGAAGTACGTCGCGGAGATGGACAGTTCGGGATGCGCTGGGCGGTGACGGCCGCCGTGCCGGGCGGCGCGTCGGGGCGCCAGTTTTTCGGCCACATCATACGCGGCGGCCGTCCCGGGACGACTCGGCATTTCGGGAGGGGCCCGGGTGGTGGCCGTTTCAGGAGGGGGCGCGTTCGGCGAGGCGGCGGCGCATCACGTTGGCCACCCGGGTGGGGCTGGTGTCGTGGAACGCGAAGAACGCGCCCAGGTCGGCGCGGCGCAGCTCGGACTCGCCGAGGTGGTCGGTGCGGTGGTCGAGGTAGCCCCAGCCGTTCTCCGGGGTGACGTCGATGCCGCGTTCGGCGGCGAGCGGGGTGCCCAGCCGGCGTTGGAAGGTGGAGAGCGAGTAGTAGACCCGGGACTCGCTCAGCCAGGAGTTGAGGCTGGCCAGGCTGGCCTCGGTCTCGTTGGGCAGGCCGACCATCACGAAGGCGAGGACGTTGATGTCGTGGGAGCGGATCAGCTCCACGGCCCGCTGGATGTCCTCGAAGCCGATGCGGCCCTTGCCCAGGTAGCGGCGCTGCTCGATGTCGGGGGACTCCACGCCGAGCCAGATCCCGGCGCAGCCGGCCCGCCGCATCCGGGCCAGGGTGGCGTCGTCGAGGCAGTCGACGCGGGTCTGGCAGATCCAGCTGATGTCCAGGCCGAGTTCGAGGATGCCGTCGCTGAGCGCGGCGGCCCACTCGTTGTCGACGGTGAAGGTGTAGTCGAGGAAGAAGAAGTGCCGGATGCCGTACTCCTCGCGCAGGGTGCGGAGTTCGGCGAGGGTGGCGGCGACGGGGCGGCGGCGCAGCCGGCGGCCGAAGAAGAGATAGCAGAAGTCGCAGCCGAACGGGCAGCCCCGGTTGGCCAGCACCAGGCCGCTGTTGACGCGGTCGAGTTGGCCGTCGACAAAGCCCTCGCTGAAGTAGCGGCGCATGGGCGCCAGGTCGTAGGCGGGCGGGCCGAGCGCGGCCAGCTCGTCCTCGTCGGCGAGCCGGCTGCCGGTCAACGGCCAGCGTTCGGGCGCCGGTTCACGGGCGGCGAGCCGGGCGGCCAGCTCGGCGGCCAGGTCGGGGACGGCGAACTCGAACTCGCCGACGACCACCGTGTCGCAGCCGGTGTGGCGGCGGGTCAGCTCCGGGTCGGCGGTGGCGTGCGAGCCGGCGCACGCGATCCGGCGCGCGCCGGCCGCGCGCAACAGGCGCACGCATTCGACGGTGGGGCCCAACGACGGGTAGCACTGGGCCAGGTCGTAGTCGGCGGAGAAGACCACCACCAGGTCGGCGGCGGCGATCTCGCGGTATGTCTCGGCGCCCTCGGGCCCCTCGGGGCGGTTCAGCCGCAGGTCGTGGAAGGCGACCGCCATGCCCCGGTCGCGCAGCCGGCCGGCGGTGTAGAGGCTGCCGATCGGCACCTGGTGGAAGTTGTTGGTGCCCGGCGGCTCGGCGGGGAGGACCAGGGCGACGGTCAGGGGGGTCGGGGGGCTCGGGGGGCTCGCGGCGGTCTCGGCGTTCATGAGGGGTGCTGTCTCCTTCGTGGGTCACGGGCGCGGGTGCGGGCTCCTGTGCGGCCGGGCTCAGCTCCGCATGAGGTCGATCGCCTGCGGGTGCCGGGTGCGCGCCGCCGTGTCGGTGGAGAGGATGGTGGCGATGTCGTTGTTGAACGCCTCGCCGGCGAGGGTGCACTCCAGGCGGCCCTCGCGCCGGACGACCAGCCCGGCCCGTTCCAGCAGCGCCAGTTCCTCGGCGTAGTACTCCTCCATCCGCACCCCGCTGACGCGGTGGAACTCGTCCATGTCGAGGGAGAGGAACTTGACGCCCAGCACCGCGAGTCGGGTGATCCGCTCGGTCTCGGTGAGCCGCTTGGCCTTCTGCACGGGCGCCCGGCCGGCGGCCACGGCGGCGGCGTAGCGGGCGGGGCTGTGCTCGTTGGCGTAGATGTGCCCGTTGAAGAACGAGAACGCGCCGGGTCCGATGCCCAGCGTCTCGCGCTGCGGCATCCGCCAGCGGTCCACGTGGTACTCGCAGGGCCGCCCGTCGAGGCCGAAGTGGTAGGGCGTGTAGCCGTGGTAGCCGGACGCGGCCAGCCGCTCGCGGACGGCCGAGTACATGGCGAAGTACTCGGCGCGGGTGCCGGGCCGCGCCACCCGGCCCCGGTCGATCCGGCGGGCCAGGCTGGTGCCCTCGTGCGGCACGTAGGGGAACCACGACATGTGCTCGATGCCGCGCCCGCGCATCGCGTCGAGGTCGGCCTCGACCTCGGCCAGCGTCTCGCCGGGCAGCCGGTAGATCATGTCCACGTTGACCGGGAAGCCGAGGCCCCGGACCAGGTCGATGACCTGGTACGCCTCCTCGGCGGTGTGGCCGCGCCCGAGGGTGCGCAGCTGGTGCGGGTGGACGGACTGCACGCCCATGCTGATCCGGGTGACGCCGTGGTCGCGCAGCACGGCGAACTTGGCCTCCGTCAGGTCCTTCAGCTGTGGCTTGATCTCGACGGTGACTTCGGTGGCGGCGGCGAGGTCGAAGTGCCCGGCGAGCATCCCCATCAGCCGCTCCAGGGCGGCCTCGTCGAGCGTCGAGGGGGTGCCGCCGCCGATCCAGACCGTCCGGAGCCGGGTGGAGCGCAGGTCGTACAGCCCGGCGAGGATCGCCACCTCCTGGCCGAGCGCGGTGAGATAGGCGTTGGCCTCGCTCTCCTCGTACGGGTAGACGTTGAACGGGCAGAAGCCGCATATGGTGCCGCAGTAGGGCACGTCGACGAAGAGGTCGATCTCGCGGCCGGGCGGCAGCGCGGGGTCGGGCGCGAAGACGGCGGCGGGGTCGGGGACCTCCGCCAGGTTGGGCGGGTAGTACCGCACGCACTCCTCGACGCCGAGGATGCTTTGGATGTCCTCCAGCTCGTGCCGGCTGTCGTCCTCGGCATCCGCTTCGGTCAGGGGGATCAGGGGCAGTTCGACTTCGGCCATGGGTGTCACCCGTTTCTCGCGGGGCTGGTCGGGCGGGTCTCCGGCGGTGCCGGGCGGGTCTCCGGCGGTGCGGGGCGGTCAGCGGCCGTCCACCCAGACCCGCAGCAGCTCGCGCGGCGAGCCGGGGGTCAGCGCGGTACGGCCGTGCAGCATCAGGGTGTTGGGGATCAGCAGGGTCTCCCCCGGCCTGGCGGCGTAGGTCAACGGCGGGGTCTCCGCGAGGAACGCGTGCAGCCAGTCGACGGCGCCGGCCGCGTCGGTGCCCCGGTCCGCCATGACGCGGGGCCGCCACAGGTCGTCCGAGCGCCACCGGATGCGCAGCCCGTCCCGTTCCCGGTACAGCACCGGGCCGACGAACGCGTCGCTGAGGTCGTCGTAGCCGCGCGGGAAGAGGAAGTCCGCCGTCAGCAGCGCCTCGATGACCGGGTCGGGGGCCTCGGCGAGAACCCGGGCCAACGGCATCAGGGTGCTCACCCCGCCGCCGCCCTCGTCCACCTCGACGAAGGAGAGCATGAACCGGTCCGGCGGGCGCGGCAGAAAGGTCCCGTCGGTGTGCATCGGCAGCGCGGCCAGGGACATCGCGGTGCTGTGCGGGATGGTGGGGTCGTTGCGTACGGTGCGGATCTCGGCCGCCGCCTCGAAGGCCAGCACGCCGCCGAGCGCCAGGCAGTAGCGGCGCAGCTCGGCCGGGCTCACCGGGCGTTCGCCGCGCAGCACCAGCAGGCGGCGCGGCAGCCGGCCGGCGGCCTCGACGAACTCCGCCGGGTCGTGGACGACGACGGGGGCGAAGTCGCCGGCCTCCTCGGCCGGTTCGCCGATCGGTTCCCTGGTCGGGGCGCTCTCACGCGGGCTCGCCATGGCGCGTTCCCTTCTGTTGGTCGTCCCGTTGTTCGTCCCGTTGGTGTTCGCCCCAGTTCTCCCGGCGGTCACCGGGCCGGCCCAGCGGGTGGCGGGTCAGCCGGGGCGCGGTGCGGTCGGGTGGCGGCAGCGCCTCGCGCCGCACCTCGGCGGCCAGTTGGGCGAGCGCGGCGTCCGGCGGGCACGCCCGGAACGTCTCGTGCGGCCGGGAGCGCAGCTCCACCGAGCCGTCCGCGCCGACCCGGAGCACATGCGGCACCAGCAGCGCGTCCGCCTCGGCCAGGGCCCGCGCCAACGGCTGGTCCCGGTCGTCGAGTTCGGTGCGGACCCCGGCCGCCGCCAGCCGGTCGGCCAGCCCGCCGGCCGCCCCCAGCGCCGCCGCGTCGGCCGGCACCACGCGGGCCACCACGGGCGTCAACCACAGCGGCAGCCGGGGCCGTTCGCCGGCGGCCTCGCGGCGCGCGATCCGGTCCAGGGCGAGGAAGACATACCGCTCGACGCCGCCGGTCAGCACGGTGTGCACGGTCGCCGGCCGGCCGCCCTCGTCGCCGCGCAGCCCGAACGAGGCGGTGATCCGGTGGTCGATCTGCCAGGTGCTCAACTCCCGTGGGCAGCCCAGCGCGTCCACCACCTTGTACTCGACGTCCACCTCGACGCCGTCCATGCAGAGCGCGCCGGGCGCGCCGATCCGCACCAGCGCCGGCGCGTCGGCCCGCGCCACCAGCTCGGTGAAGAACCCCGGCCGGGCGGCCGCGAACTCGTGCGTGGCGTTGACCAACAGCACCAGCTTGGCGTCGAGTTCGCCCAGCACCCGCAGCACCCGGCGGTGCAGCGGCAGCGCCAGCTCGGCGGCGCCGGCCACGTCGGCGGTGTGCAGGTGCGCCTCCGGCAGATGGAACCGGCGCTGGCGGAACGCGAGCCGCAGCGCCTCGGCCGGCTCGCGGCGGAAGCTGTCGGAGATCTCGAAGAGCGCCACCGGCAGCGCCCGGTCGGCCAGGGTCCGCTCGGTCAGCAGCGCGTACTTCTGGAAGCAGGCGGTCTGCCGCAGCACCCAGGAGCCGCCGTCGATCCGGTAGGGCTCGTCCCCGTACAGGTCCACCTCCCCGTCGCCCCTGGTCAGTTCGGTGTAGGCGCGCATCCTGGGGTGGTCGGCGTCCACCAGGCGCACCCCGTCGAGCGTGATCCGGGGCAGGCCCAGCGCGTCGAGGGCGGCCCCGGCCTCGGCCGCCGCGTGGCGCTTCGCCTGGCCGAGCATCAGCGCGGCATGGCCGAAGGCGCGCATGTGCCCGGGCTCGGTGAGCGGTTCCCAGCCGAAGCCGAACGCGGCCAGCAGCTCGGCCACCCGGGGCGGCGTGGGCTCCACCCGTCGCCCGGCGATCTCCTGCTCGACGAGGCGGTCCAGCGCGGCGGGCCGCCCGGCGGCCGGCACCTCGGCGAGGGCGGCCACCCCCTCGGGGGTGACCACCCAGTCGCCGGGGCCGCCCGGCGCCTCGACGGCGAGGGGCGCGGGGCTCAACGCGCCGCGCTTTCGGGCGGGTTGGCGATCTTGCTGAGCAGCTTGTGGGTCTTGAGCCCGACCGTGGACTTGGTGCGCCAGCCCAGCCGGTAGGTGGCGGCCAACGACTCCCGGCAGGCGCGGAGTTCGGCGCGCGGCGGCAGGGTGCGGTAGACGTCGAGGAAGCCGGACAGCTCGCCGGCGCCGAACCGCTTCAGCAGCAGCGCCTCGTCCTCGATCACATTGCCCACGCTGGCGTTGATGACCGTGGTCCCGTTGGGGATGCGGCGGATCATGTCGGCGGTGACGAAGTCCTCGGCGCCGTGGTGCGGCAGGTGGAAGCTGACGATGTCGGAGCCGGTCAGCACCTCGTCGAGCGGGGCGGCGCGCAGGCCGAGCGCGGCGTCCAGCTCGGGCTTCGGCGTGCGGGTGGCGTAGTTGACGTCCATCCCGAAGCCGTCGCGGGCGAGCTGGGCCACCCGGCTGCCGATCCGCCCCAGGCCGACGATGCCGAGGCGCCGGCCGGCCAACGACCGGCGCCGGGCGGCGGGTTCGGCGCCTTCTTCCGGTCCGTCAAGCTCCGCGAGGTCGACCCGGGACAGCCAGCGCCCGTCGGCGACGGCCGCGCGGTGCTCCTCGGGCAGGGTGCGGCTGTCGTAGACCAGGATGTCGGCCTCCTTCAGCAGCTCGTCCACCGGGCGGAACGCCACGTCCAGGCCGTGCGGGTGGTCGAAGAGGCTGTACACGACGTTGGTGCGGAAGCCGCCGACCATCGCGCGGACGAACGACTCGTCGAGCGCGGCGCGGTCCAGCACGCCGACGGTCAGCCCCTTGAGGGTCTCCTCGGGGATCGCGTCCGGGTGGGTGATCAGCCGCTGCCCGGTCTTGATGTACTCGTGGAACCAGCGGCCGTAGAGGCAGTCCTTGAAGTTGCGGGAGAAGCGCCGCACGTCGTCGGTGACCCGGGCGACGACGCTCTCGCCGAGCGGCGCGGCCGAACCCCCGTCGCCCGCCGCCGCGTTGAGGTGGAGCAGCGCGATGATGACGAGTTCGGCGACGGAGTCGGTGCCGTAGTCGGGAATCGCCGGCACGTGAATTCCGCGTTCCCTGGCGAAGGCGGCGTCTATCCGGTGCTCGTAGTCGTGGGTCCAGAACGCGATGGTGCGCAGCTGCGGATTCTCCTCCATCACGCGGTGCGGGATGTCCACCCAGCAGCTGATGACGCAGTCGGCGCCCTGACATCGCTCCAGGACCTCCTCCTCGCTGGTGCAGGTGTTGTACTCGACGATCTCGTCCGCCAACGCCTCCAGGCGCCGCCGGTGTTCGGGAAAGAAGATCACCGAGTCGAGCACGACGATCTTGCGGTAGAGCTTCTGCGTCATCTCTGTTGACCGCCTTGGGGAGGAGGAGGAACCCGAAAGGGGAACGGAACGGGGGAAGTTGGCCGGCAGGGGGAACGGGGCGGGGGCGGCGCCGGGCTCAGGTGCGGCCAGCCGACATTCCGCCGTCCACGGGCAGCGCCACCCCGGTGACCCAGCGCGCCTCGTCGCTGGCCAGGAAGAGGCTCGCGTGGGCCACGTCGTCGGGGGTGCCGAGTAAGCCGAGTGGCAGCCGGGCGAGCACCGCGTCGAAGGCGCCGCGCTCCCGCAGCTCGGCGAGCATGGCGCGGTTCAGGTCGGTCTCCACATAGGCGGGGAGGACGGCGTTGACCCGCACCCCGCGCGGCGCCCAGTCGACGGCCATGGCGCGGGTCAGGCTGACCAGGCCGCCCTTGGCCGCCGTGTAGGCGGCGGCGTTGGCCATGCCGACCTCGGCGAAGACGGAGGCGATGTGCACGACGCAGCCCCGGCGTTCGGCGAGCGCCGGGAACAGCGCGCGCGAACAGCGGTAGGCGCCGGAGAGGTTGACGTCGAGCGTGGCGGCCCAGTCCTCCTCGGCGCAGGCGTCGACGGGGGTGCGGGAGACCACCGCGCCGGCGTTGTTGACCAGCACGTCCACGCCGCCGAGCGCCTCGGTGGCGGCGTCGGCCAGGGCGGCGACCTGCGTCGGCGAGGTGACGTCGGCGACCGTGGCGAGCGCGGTGCCGCCGGCGCGTCGCACGGCGGTCACGGTCTCGGCCAGCGGCTCCGGGCGGCGCCCGGCCACCAGCACGCGCGCCCCCTCGGCGGCGAACCGTTCGGCGATGGCGCGGCCCAGGCCGGTGCCGCCGCCGGTGACCACGACGGCCCGGCCGGCCAGGCGCGTTCCCGGCGTTCCCTGGCCGCCGCCCGCCGCGTGGCCGCTCACGGCTGACCGGCCGTCGTCGGGGCGGCCGCCGTCGTCGAGGCGACGGGGAGGTGCTGGTGTGCGAGGCCCCGGTCCGGCTCGGCGGCCTCCCACTCCGCGACCCGCTCCAGGAAGAATCGCTCGGCCGCCGCGAAGTCCGCCTCGTCCTGGCCGGTGACAAACGCTTTGACCTCGGCGAAGACCCGTTCCGCGTGCGGGCTGGCGAACTCCCACTCGCCGATGGGCCAGTCGTTGGTCAGCAGCCCCTTGGCGCCGTACTCGTGGTAGAGCGGGGTGCCGGCGTAGGCGGTGATCCGGTCGAACAGCTTGTACGGCGTCCGGTATCCGGTGGCCTTCAACAGCCGCAGGGTCTGGCGCAGTTCGGCGGGCCGCACGGTCGGGTGGAACATGATGGTGCCGGGGATCACCTCGACGCCCAGCTCGTTGACGGCGTTGATCCGGGCCGCCGGGTCCTGGTCGGCGGTGACATGCCGCTTGCGGTAGGCGACCAACTGCTCGTAGGAGCCGGTCTCCAGACCGACGAAGATCCGCCGCAGCCCGGCGCGGCGCAGGTGCGCCAGCAGCTTCAGGTCGCCGATGGCGTCCACCCTGGCGTCGAACATGAAGGAGATCTCCAGGCCGCGCCGCAGCACCTCGTCGGCGAACCGGCCGGCCCGCTCCTGCATCCCGGGGTGCTTGGCCAGGAACAGGTCGTCCGAGATGGCGACGAAGTCGAGGCCGAAGTCCCGGTGCAGATACTCGATCTCGTCGACCACCGCCTCGACCGAGCGGAACCGGTAGCGGTCCCGCCCCAGCAGGTCGCCGACGGCGCCGGTGCCGCAGAACGTGCAGCGGTAGAGGCAGCCCCTGGTGGTGTAGACGGCGCCGGCGAAGCCCTCCCGCAGCACGGTCGGCAGCTCGTCGCGGGCCGGCCAGGGCAGTTCGTCGAGGTTCACCACCGTCTGCGGGGTCGCGGTGACCGAGCCGTCGTCGGCGCGCCGGGCCACGCCCGGCACCTCGTCGACGGGGCGGTCGTTGAGCACCGCCTCGGCGAGCAGCGTGAAGCTGACCTCGCCCTCGCCCATCATCACGTAGTCGATGGCGTCCCAACCGCGCAGGATGCGCTGGTGGTTGAGGGTGGCGAAGTTGTGCCCGAGGGCGATCCGCGCGTCGTCCCAGGTGGCGCGGCACCGCTCGACCAGCCAGGACAGCTCGTCGAAGGTGTCGATGTTGGTGAAGCCGATCAGCCGGGGCCGCCCGCGCCGCCGTGCGACGTCCTGGATGGCGCGCCAGGTCTCGGCCACCGAGGAGTGGCCCTCGACCATGCCGTTGACGACGTCGACCTCGATGCCGCGCGACCGCGCGTGGGCGGCGATCGACGCCAGCCCCAGATGCTCGATCGGCAGCGAGTAGTACTGCTGCGGAGTAAGTCGGCGTTTCTGCCCGGAGATAAAGGACTCACGGGCGCCCGGAGGCCCCGAAAGCGAGGGAGGATTCACCAGAAGGACGGTCATGAACGGACCCCGTTGGCACTCAGTTCGATGAGAAATTCCGTCTGCGCACACCCACCATCGGCTGACGAATGGCCAGCCCTTTGTTGCCGTGTTCTCCCGACGCGTCTGTGAACGCCGGGCGACAGGCACACTAGCCGCGCACCACCGGTACGTACAGAGGATGAACACAACCGCGCCCAGTTCCGGAACCCTGTGTGGAATGCGTGACCGAACCGAAAAGGGGCAAGCCGGGTAAGGCCCCGGCAACCCCGCCGAAAGCGGGGCGTTCACCGGTCCCGGGAACCATTCCCCGAAGGGGAATTGGGGATTCCGCCGACCGACGCGACTTCCGCCGCCGAGTTCCGGAACGGGAAAGGCGCGACGCCGACCGGTGAACGGCCGGAAACGCTGCTAGCATCCCGTCGCACCGACCGTCCTCGGCGCCCGAAGGACCCGACGGATCGCCGCCGACCACGGTGAACTCCCGGTCAGCCCAACGTTGTTGGGCCCCGCCCGCGCCGAGGGGACTTCGACGCGAGCCCAGGGGGACGCCGTGGCGTTGATCGAGGCACACGGGCTGACCAAGGTCTTCCGCCGGCCCGACCGGGCCCCCGGCCTCGCCGGCGCCGCCCGGCACCTGCTGCGCCGCCGCTACACCCCGCACACCGCCGTCGACCACGTCGACCTGGCGGTCGAGCCGGGCGAGGCGGTGGCCTACATCGGGCCCAACGGGGCGGGCAAGTCCACCACGGTGAAGCTGCTCAGCGGCATCATCCACCCCACCGAGGGCGAGGTCAGGATCGACGGGCGGGCGCCGCACCAGGACCGGCAGGCGCTCGCCCGCCGGATCGGCGTGCTCTTCGGGCAGCGGACCCAGCTGTGGTGGGACCTGCCGGTGGCCGACTCGCTGGCCGTGCTGCGCGACCTGTACGGCGTGGAGAAGTCCGTCTATCGCAGGCGACTTGACCGCTTCGACGAGGTGCTGGGCCTCGGCGAGCTGATGGACGTGCCCACCCGCAAGCTCTCGCTGGGCCAGCGGATGCGCGCCGACCTGGCCGCGACCCTGCTGCACGGGCCCCGGGTGGTCTACCTCGACGAGCCGACGATCGGCCTGGACCTGTCCGCCAAGGAACGGGTGCGGGAGTTCCTGCGGGAGCAGCGGGACGAGGGCACCACCATCCTGCTGACCAGCCACGACCTCGCCGACGTCGAGGGCGTCTGCCGGCGGCTGGTGATCATCGACGCGGGCCGGATCGTGTTCGACGGCCCGCTGGAGGCGGCGAAGGACACCTTCGCCAGGGAACGGGTGCTGCGGGTGCGCACCGAACGCCCCGTCGACCCTGACGCGGTGGCCGACGCGCTGCCCCGCGCCACGGTGACGCGCGGGGACCAACCGGAGTGGCTCACCGTCAGGTTCGACCGCGCCGCGCTGACGGCTGGCGAGGTGGTGGGCGTGCTGAGCCGGCTGGCCGAGGTGATCGACTTCGAGGTGGACGAGCCCGGCATCGAGGATGTGATCCGCCGGATGTACTCCGGCGAGCTGCGGCCCGCCGGTACCGGTGCCGGCCGGGTCGGCTAGGCGCGGCGATTCCATGACGACGGGCCTCCCGCTGCGCGGCTACCGCGCGCTCTCCCGCGCCTCGGCCCGGGGCGTGCTGACCTACCGGCTGTCGTTCACGCTCAGCATGTTGGGCGTCTTCTTCCAGTTCGTGGCGATGCTCGCGGTGTGGCGGGTGCTGGCGGCCGAGGGCCGGACCGGCCTCGACTGGCCGCAGATGCGGACCTACCTCTTCGTCGCCTTCGCGTGTGGCGCGCTGGTCGGCCTCTACGCCGACCTGACCATGGCGTTCCGCATCCGCAGCGGTCTGGTCGCCGTCGACATCGTCCGGCCGGTGCGCTACCAGGAGGCGCGCTTCGCCGAGGTGCTGGGCGCGCTGTGGCTGGAGGCGCTGATCGTGGCCGGCGTCGGCGTCGCGCTCGCCGCGTCCGGGCTGGGCCCGCTGTGGCCAGGCCCGGCCGGGGCAGTGCTGTTCACGGCGTCGATGCTGCTGATGATCGTGCTGAAGTTCCTGGTCCTCTACCTGTGCGGGCTCGCCTGCTTCTGGACGCAGAACTACATGGGCATCCAGTGGGCCAGGATCGCGGTGGTCAACCTGCTCTCCGGCGCGCTGGTGCCGCTGGCCCTGATGCCGGACTGGCTGGGCACGCTGGCGGGTTGGTCGCCGTTCGCCGGGATGGCCTCCACGCCCGGTCTGATCGCGGCCGGTGACGCCACCGGCGGCCGCGCGCTGGGCCTGCTCGCCGCGCAGGCGTGCTGGGCGGTCGCCCTGTGGCTGCTGGCCAAGGGGCTGTGGCGGGTGGCCCTCCGCTCGATGACGGTGAACGGCGGTTGAACGTGCGACGCGTGGTCAGGCTCTACCTCCGGCTGCTGGCGGCCCATCTGCGGGCCATGCTGGTCCACGAGTCGGACTTCTGGGTGATGGTTCTGGCCACCGTGCTGGCCCAGTTGGTGAACCTGGTCTTCCTGGCCAGCGTCTTCGCCCGGGTCCCGACGCTCAACGGCTGGTCGTTCTGGGCGGTGTTGGCGCTCTTCGGCATCATCGCGCTCTCCGAGGGCATCGCCTCGCTGCTCTTCGAGGGCACCTGGCGGCTGGCGGCCAACGTCAACCTGGGCTCCCTCGACTACATGGTGGTGCGGCCCTTCCCCGTCCCGCTCCAGGTGACCAGCCAGGCGCTGGGCATCAACGGGCTGACCAACGTGGTCAACGGCGGGCTGATGCTGGGCGTCGCGCTCGCCAGGGGCGACGTGGGCTGGTCGGTGTGGCACGTGCCGCTGGCGGCGGTGGTGCTGGCCTCGGCCGTCGCCGTCCGGGTCGCGATCAACCTGGCGGCCAACGCGGTGGCGTTCTGGCTGACCAGCCCCACCTCGATGTTCGCCGTCGCGGTCCACCAGGCCGGCGACCTGGCGAAGTTCCCGCTGAGCGTCTACCCGGCGGGGCTGCGGCTGGCGCTCGGCGTCCTGCTGCCGTTCGCCTTCGTGGGCACCTTCCCGATGGGCTTTGTGCTGGCCGTCGGGGACCACGCGTGGCTGGGGCTGCTGACGCCGCTGGTCGCCGTGTACTGCTGGGCGGTGGCGCTGTTCGTCTTCCGCCTCGGGCTGCGCCGCTACGAGAGCGCCGGCAGTTAGCGCGCGCCTGCGGCTCGGCGCGCCTGCGGCCCGGCCTTTGGCCCGCACGGCATGGGGACTTGCCTTAGCCCACCCCGTACTGAAGGGTATGGGCCCATGCAGATCGTCATCACCTCGCGAAAGGCGGCGACGCTCGACACCTGGCGGCGGGCGGGCGCCGACGGCCCCGAGGTGATCCTCCACCTGGGGCCGCGTTCGCCGCTGCCGGTGGACGCGATGGTGGTGGCCGGGGTGCACGCCTTCCCCCGGCTCGGCGGCCGACCGCGCTGGGACCGCGCGCAGATCATCGAGAACACCCACGAGGACGACTGGCCCAAGTACCTGGTGGTGCCGCCGACTCGGCCGATGGTGCTGGGCGAGGACCGGGTCGCCCGCATCCATCCCGACTACCGGCGGATCAGCCCCGCCGGCTACGCCGCCTCCCGCGCGCTGGCCGAGATCATCCGCTGGAACGCCAGCCAGGACGACATCATCTCGGCCGCCGAAGTGAACCTGCCGCTGCTGGAGTTCGACAACCCGGCCGACGCGGCCAGCGCCCGCGCCTTCCACCGGGCGCTGGGCGAGGTGCTGGCGACGACGGGCTGACGCCCGGGCCGACCGGGCGCCGCCCGGTCAGTTCGCCTCGACCAGCCGCAGTTCGGGGTGGGCGGTGCCGCCCTCGATGGCGGTGGAGGACAGGTGCGAGACCACCCGGTCGTCCACCGGGTCGTTGGCCGGGTCCTCGTGCACCACCAGGTGCTCGTAGGTCGTCGCCCGCTGCGCGGGAACGCGGCCCGCGTCCCTGATCAGCCGGATCAACTCCAGCCGGTTGGAACGGTGCTTGGCCCCGGCCGAGGAGACCACGTTCTCCTCCAGCATCACCGAGCCCAGGTCGTCCGCCCCGTAGTGCAGGGAGAGTTGGCCGACCTCCTTGCCGGTGGTCAGCCAGGAGCCCTGGATGTGCGCCACGTTGTCGAGGAAGAGCCGCGCCACCGCGATCAGCCGCAGGTACTCGAAGAGCGTCGCCTGGGTTTGGCCGCGCAGGTGGTTGTTCTCCGGCTGGTAGGTGTAGGGGATGAACGCGCGGAAGCCGCCCGTGCGGTCCTGCACGTCCCGCACCATCCGCAGGTGCTCGATCCGTTCCGCGTTGGTCTCCCCGGTGCCCATCAGCATGGTGCAGGTGGACTCGACGCCCAGGTGGTGCGCCGTCTCCATGATCGACAGCCACTCCTCGCCCGACTCCTTGAGCGGGGCGATCGCGGTGCGCGGCCGGGCCGGCAGCAGCTCGGCGCCGGCGCCGGCGAACGAGTCGAGCCCGGCGGCGTGGATGCGGCGGATGGCCTCCTCGACGCTGACGTCCGAGATCCGCGCCATGTGCGCCACCTCGGACGCGCCCAGCGAGTGGATCACCAGCTGGGGGAACGCCTCCTTGATCGCCGCGAAGTGCCGCTCGTAGTACTCGACGCCGTAGTCCGGGTGGTGGCCGCCCTGGAACATGATCTGGGTGCCGCCCAGCTCGACGGTCTCGGCGCAGCGCCGCAGGATGTCGTCGAGGTCCCTGGTCCACACCTTCTCGCTCTTGGGCGGGGCGTAGAACGCGCAGAACTTGCAGGCCGTGACGCAGGCGTTGGTGTAGTTGATGTTGCGCTCGATGATGTAGGTCGCGATGTGCTCCACGCCCGCGTAGCGCCGCCGGCGCGCGGCGTCGGCCGCCCGCCCCAGCGCGTGCAGCGGCGCGGAGCGGTAGAGGTCCAGCGCCTCCTCGGGGCTGATCCGCCCGCCCTCGGCGGCCCGGTCCAACACTCGGGTGAACTCGGCGCCCATCACGTTCCCTCCGACGGTTGCGGTGACCTCACGGCTGCTCCAGCGTACGTCAGGGCCCTCCGCGCCGGCCGGCCGGTCGGCCCGCTAGCCCTCGTCCTCCTCCAGGGAGAGGGAGCCCTCGGTCTGGTTGCCCTCGGCGTAGCCGTTGAACGTCATCTCGCCCTCGCCCGCCGGGCGGAGCACGAACTCGAACGGCTCGGGGACGCAGGTGGCGGACAACGTCGAGTGCTCGGAGTCGAGTTCGGCCTGGAAGGTCAGCTCGTCCTCGGCGACGGCCTTGAGGGTGAGCTGGTCCACGCAGGTGGCCAGGCCGATCGCGTCCGTGGAGGAGGCGGTGCCCACCCGCTCGCCGACCCGCCCCTCGGAGACCTCGACGATCATGGTGCCGACCGAGAGCCCGCTCATCCGGATGTCGCCGGTCCACTTGCCGACGTACTGCTGCGGCACGGCCTGGGGGTCCGGCTCGTCCTCGCCGCCGCGCAGCAGGAACGCGGCCGTGCCGGCGCCGGCCAGCAGCAGCACCGCGAGCACCACGGCGAGCACGGCGCCGCGCGAGCGCCGCCGGCGCGGGGGCGGCTCCGCCTCGCCGGAGCCGTTCCGCGGCGCGGGGACCGGCGCGCCGAACGTGCCGGCCTGCGGCACGGCCGGACCGGCCGTGTCGGCCGGTCCGGACGTGCCGGATGTTCCGGGCGGGGCGGACGCACCGAAGGGCGCGGATGGCCCGGACGTGCCGAAGGGTGCGGAAATCCTGGATGTTTCGGACAGTTCGGATGTCCCCGATGACCCGGACGGCCCCGACGTTCCGAAGGGTGCGGGCGTTCCAGGCGTTCCCGACGGCCCAAGGGGTCCGGATGTCCCCGACGGGCCCGACGTTCCGGCTGGCCCGAACGTCCCCGACGGCCCGGACGTTTCCGACGGCGCGCCGAACGTTCCCGACGGCGTCGCGTGCGCCCCCGGCGCGGGAGGCGTCGCCGGCCCGGCCGGCGCGTGGGGCGCCGGCGGGGTCTGGTCCCCGCCGTCCCGCCCCGCGCCGCCCCGGCGCGGGGCGTCCGTGGCCACCCGGGGATCGGGGAACGCGTCCCGGGGACCGGCCCGGCCGGCGGCCGGGCCGCCCGCGTCGAGGTCGAGCAGCCCCACCGCCAGCCGGCTGACCTCCTCCACCAGCGGCCCCGGCAGCCACCCCGGGCCCACCAGGCTGGCCGCGTTCGCCTCCCCCGCGCAGGCCCGCGCGACCTCGACCGGCCGCGGCCGGTCGTCGGGACGCTTCGCCAGGCAGGCCGCGACCAGCGGGCGCAACGCCTCGGGCACCGCGTCGAGTTCGGGCGGCTCGTGCACCACCCGGTACAGCAGCTGGGCCACCCCGCTGCCGGGGAACGGCGGCCGGCCGCCGGCGGCGAAGGCCAGCACCGCGCCGAACGAGAACACGTCGGTCGCCGGCCCCAGCTCCTCGCCGAGCGCCTGCTCGGGCGACATGTAGCCGGGCGAGCCCACCGAGACGCCGGTGGTGGTCAGCTGGGTGGTGGCGCCGGCCTCGGTGGCCCTGGCTATGCCGAAGTCGATCAGCCGGGGCCCGTCCAGCGCCAGCAGCACGTTCGACGGCTTGACGTCCCGGTGCACCAGGCCCCGCGCGTGGACCGCCGCGAGCCCCTCGGCCAGCCCGGCGCCCAGGGCACGCGCCGCGCGCTCCGGCAGCGGGCCGTGCGCGGCCACCGCGCGCGCCAGGTCGGGGCCGGCCACATAGCCGGTGGCCACCCACGGCACCTCGGCCTCCGGGTCGGCGTCCAGCACCGGCGCCGTCCACTCGCCGCCGACCAGCCGGGCGGCGGCCACCTCCCGCGCGAACCTGGTCCGAAACCGCTGCTCGGCCGCGATGTGCGAATGCACCAGCTTGACCGCCACGGTCCGCCCGCCGGCGCTGCGCCCCAGGTAGACCCGGCCCATCCCGCCGCGCCCCAGCCGCCCCAGCAGCCGGTAGGCGCCGACCGAGGTCGGGTCGTCCGGCGTCAACGGCTCCATCAGCGCGGCTCCGGGGCGGGCAGCGGCTCCAGCGGAGCCAGGTCCAGGGCGTCCTCGGCGCCGACCCGGCGCGCGAACTCGGCGACCCCGGCCAACTGCCGTTCGCCCAGCCGGAAGTCGAGGGTGGTGAAGTACCGTTCCAGCACCGAGGCGTCGAAGTCCTCCCATCGCGCGGCCTGCTCGGCGACCTTGGCGACCTCGGTCAGCGACAGGTCACGGGAGGAGAGGAAGGCGCGGTGCACCTCGCGCACCATCTCCGGGTGCTCGGCGAGATAGGCGCGCCGCACGCACCAGACGGCGAAGACGAACGGCAGCCCGGTCCACGCGTGCCACATCGCGCCCAGATCGTGGACCTCAAGGCCCAGCCGGGGTGCGTCGTGCAGCGAGGCCCGCAGCGCGGCGTCGCCGATCAGCACGCCGGCGTCCGCCTCCCGCATCATCAGGCCCAGGTCGGGCGGGCAGGTGTAGTAGTCGGGCGCGACGCCGTACGCGTCGGACAGCAGCAGCCGGGCCAGCCGCACCGAGGTGCGGGAGGTGGAGCCCAGCGCGACGCGGGCGCCGTCGAGCCGGTCCAGCGGCACCTGGGAGACGATCACGCAGGACATCACCGGGCCGTCGCAGCCCACCGCGATGTCGGAGAGCGGGACCAGCTCGTCGGCGTGCCTGAGGTAGTCCATGAGGGAGACGGGCCCGAGGTCCAGCTCCCCGGCGACCAGCCGCTCACCCAGCCGCTCCGGCGTGTCCTTGGCCAGCTCCAGGTCCAGCAGACTGCCCGTCCTGGCGAGCCCCCAGTAGAGGGGGAGGCAGTTGAGGAACTGGATGTGTCCGACACGAGGGCGACCTGGGTGGTGTGTAGTCACCTTAGGGAGGGTACGCCTGAGACCGTGCGAGCCAACGTTCAGGGACAGGACCACCCGATGGGTGATCTCTGCCCTTCCGGGCGTGCACACCCCGTGCTAGGCTCGCGCCGAGTTGCAGTTTGGTTTCCCTTGCAGTACGAGCCTGCGGAGCATGTGACCGCGGGCTTTCGTCGTTTTCAGGCTTCATGCAGGTTCTGGAGCAGGGCGACCCTTTTAGGCCCAGGGAGGGCTTATGGCTACCGGGACCGTCAAGTGGTTCAACGCCGAGAAGGGCTTTGGTTTCATCGCCCAGGATGGCGGCGGCCCTGATGTCTTCGTCCACTACTCCGCTATCAACGCCACCGGTTTCCGTTCTCTTGAGGAGAGCCAGACCGTGACTTTCGATGTCACCCAGGGTCCGAAGGGTCCTCAGGCTGAGAACGTCAGCGTGGTCTGAACGCCCGATTCTTCGGCGTACAACACGAGAAGCCCCTGTCCGCTGGCAGGGGCTTCTTAGCTTTTTCCGGGTTCCTCACTCCCTGGCGATGTCCCCGGCGATCTCCCCCGCCGCCTCCCCGGCCGGGTACAGCTCGTCGAGGACGTCCGCGTAGTCGTGGAGGACCGCCGAGCGGCGGACCTTGAGGGACGGGGTCAGCTGTCCCGCGTCGACGGTGAAGTCCTGCGGCAGCACCCGGAAGCGCCGGATGGGCCCGCCCTCGGGGACGGCCCGCTCGGCGGCGGCCACCGCCTCGCCGATGTCGGCCAGCAGCGCGGGGTCGTCCACCAGCCGGGAGACCGGGGTCCTGGGCCGGTCGTGGAGGGTGCGCCAGTGCGCCAGCCCTTCGGGATCGAGGGTGATCAGGGCGGTCAGGTACGGGAGTTGGTCGCCGACCACCAGGCAGTGCCCGACCAGCGGGTGGGCCCGCAGAGCCTCCTCGACGGGCTCGGGCGGCACGGTCCTGCCGTCCGCCGTGATGATCAGGTCCTTCTGCCGCCCGATCACCGTCAGATGCCCGTCCTCGTCCAGGGCGCCCAGGTCGCCGGTGGCGAACCAGCCCTCGGCGTCGGTGCCGGGCACCACCCGCCCGTACTCGCCGTCCCAGTAGCCGGCGAAGACCTGGGGCCCGCGCACCAGCACCTCGCCGCTCCTGGCGATCCGCACGGCGGTGCCGGGCAGCGGCAGGCCGACGGTGCCGAGCCGGCCGGCGCCCGGCGCGTTGACGGTGGCGGCGGCCGAGGTCTCGGTGAGGCCGTAGCCCTCGTGGACGCCGACCCCGATGCCCTCGAAGAAGGTCGCCAGCCGGCGGCTCAACGGCGCGCCCCCGCACACCACATGGCGCAGCCGGCCGCCGAGCCGCTCCCTGATCCCGCGGTAGACCAGCGGCTCGTAGAGCGAGCGCGCGGCCCGCAGCCCCATGCCCGGCCGGCCGTCGTCCTCGGCGGCCCGTTCGCCGCCGGCCCGGTCGCCGGCGGCGCCGAAGCGGCGGGCGATCCGCGCCGCCCGATCGAAGGCGCTGCCCCGTCCCGCGGTCTCCGCGCTGGCCCGGGCGGCGTTGAAAACCTTTTCCAGCAGATGCGGCACCGCGAAGAGGAACGAGGGGCGGAACGCGGCGAGGTCGGCCGTCAGCTCGGCGGCGGCCGGGTTCGAGGCGTGCCCCAGTCGCACCCGGGCCCGCACGCAGGCCAACGCGGCGACCCGGCCCAGCACATGGGCCATCGGGAGGAACAACAGGGTGCTGGGCGGCTCCTGTTCGGGCTGCTCCGGGTCGGGTTCGGGGTGGAAGACCGGGGCGAACAGCTCGATGGCGGCGTCGAGTTCGGCCATCAGGTTGCCGTGGGTGAGCACGCAGCCCTTGATCAGCCCGGTGGTGCCCGAGGTGTAGACGAGGGTGGCGGCGTGGTGCGGGGCGAGGCGTTCCCGGTTCTCGATCACGACCCGGTCGGGCAACTGCCGCCCTGCGGTGGCGATCTGGCCGAGCACGCCGCCCTGGCCGGCGCCCAGCGCGGTCAGCTGCCAGACGTGTTCGACGCCGGCCAGTTCCTGGCGGACGGCGCTCAGCCGGCGCGCCTCCTCGGCGCCCTCCACGACGCAGGCCCGCGCGCCCGAGTCGTGCAGCATCCAACTCAGTTGCTCCGCCGACGACTCGGGGTAGATCGGCACGGTGACCAGTCCGGCGGCCCAGGCGGCGAAGTCCAGCAGGGTCCACTCGTAGCGGGTGCGGGACATCACGGCCAGCCGGTCGCCGGGGCGCAGTCCGTGCGCGACCAGGCCCTTGGCGAGCGAGGTCACCTCCTCGGCGAACGCGGCGGCGGTGACATCCCGCCAACTCCCGTCCGTGGCACGGCGGCTGAGAAGCGGCCGGTCCGGGGTGGCCAGCGCGTTGACATAGGGGATGTCGGCCAGGCTGCCCCGCTCCGGCGGGGGCCCCAGGGGCGGGGTGGCCACGGCCACCACCCTCCCGTTCACCCGGTGCAACTCTGGCGTGAATCTGCGCGTCGCTGTGGTCTCCAGCGGGGCGTGCGGCATCGCGGTCCTCCCGTCACCGCCCTGGGCAGGGCGGAGTGGGTGCATTCTGCCGCGCCTTCGGACGCGCTGACCGGGGGTTTCACCGATCCGCCACGGGCGGGGGCGGGTTCGCCCGGTTCGTTCCCCCGGATGTCAACTCCCCACGGTGCGACGGGCGTCACATCCGGAACGCCGGTTGTCCTCTTGCGAGTCGGGGCGTGCTCACGTCAGAGTTCTGACCATACGGCACTCCCGCCGTCGAGCCGCTCCGGCGGGTGTGCCGTCTCACCCCGGGTGCTACTGTCCGTCACCGCACGGGAGTTGGGCGCGGCCTGTTTCCGACGGAGCGTCAACTTCCGCTTGTGAAGCGAGTTTCGGCCGACCTCTCCCGTTCCTCCGCGAGATCGAAACGGCAGAAGACGCTCTTGCCGCCCTGGTCGGCCGGCGCCCACCAGGTGGCGTCGGCCAGGCTCTGCACGATGAACAGGCCCCGGCCGCCCTCGGCCAGCAGGGCGTCCTCGGAGCCGGTCGAGGGGTCGACGGGGTCGCCGGCCGGGAGGGTCGGCGGCGTGGAGTCCTCGTCCGAGACCTCGACGAACAGCGAGCGCGGCCAGTAGCGGAACGCGACCACCACCCGCCGCTCGCCCGCGAGTTGGACCCGGCGTCCGTCGGGAGTCGCGTGGTGGATCGCGTTGCCCACCAGCTCGGAGACGCACAGCTCCACGTCGTCGGCGAGGCCGGCCAGCCCCCACTCGCCCAGCACATGGCGCGCGGTGTGCCGGGCCGCCGCCGGGGTGTCGGGGTAGTCGGCGACCAGGGCGATCGAACGGAAGCGGTAGCTGCCGGACAGCACGGCCGGCTCGCGGACCGCGGGGGGCGGCGCGACCAGGCGCGGCGTTCCTCTCATCTCCGGCGACGTCATGGTCTCCCCCCTCGATCGGCCGGCTCGATGACGTGCGGGCGACGGACGCCCATCGGAACCAGTTCGGTTATCAACCAGTCAAGAGGGGACAGACCCCTTGAGGGAACGAGCACAAGGGGGTTCACACACACATCGGGGGGGTTCACGTGATGCATGGGATGGCCGGGCGTGCTCCCCCGGGGCGCACGCCGCGCGACGCCCGCGCCGGGCGGTACAACCAGCGAACCGGCCCGCGCGACAACCTGCGGACCAGCCCGCGAAACGGCCCGCGAAACGGCCCCGGCCGGCACAACGAGCGTGCCGGCCGGGGCCGTTGGGGTCGCGGGGCCGGGCCGGTCAGGCGGTGGCCTCCCTGGCCCGGGGCGGCTGCGGCGGGTTCCGCCGGCCGGCCTCCGCGGGCTCGACATCCGCGTCGTTGATCTCGAAGCTGGTCGCCGAGTCGTACGCCTCCCGGTCCAGGATGCCCTCGCGGGCGGCCACGATCACCGGCACGGTGGCCTGGCCGGCGACGTTGGTCGCGGTGCGGATCATGTCCAGGATCGGGTCGATGGCCAGCAGCAGACCCACGCCCTCCAGGGGCAGGCCCAGCGTGGAGAGGGTCAGCGTGGTCATCACCGTGGCGCCGGTGAGCCCGGCCGTGGCCGCCGAGCCGATCACCGAGACGAAGGCGATCAGCACGTAGTCCTGCGCGCCCAGGCTGACGCCGAAGATCTCCGCCACGAAGATCGCCGCCAGCGCCGGGTAGATCGCGGCGCAGCCGTCCATCTTGGTGGTGGCGCCGAACGGGACGGCGAAGGACGTGTACTCCTTGGGCACGCCCAGGCGCTCGGTGACCTTCTGGGTGACCGGCAGCGTGCCGACCGAGGAGCGGGAGACGAACGCCAGCTGGATCGCCGGCCAGGCGCCCCGGAAGAACTGGAGCGGGTTGGCCTTGGCGACCAGCCACAGCAGCAGCGGGTAGACGCCGAACAGCACCAGCAGCGAGCCGACGTAGACGTCGATGGTGAACGTCGCGTAGTCGCTCAGCAGGTCCCAGCCGTACTGGTCGATGGCCCGGCCGATCAGGCCCACCGTGCCCAGCGGCGCGAGCCGGATGATCCACCACAGCACCTTCTGGAGCAGGGTCAGCGTGGTCTCGCCGAAGGTGATCAGCGGCAGCGCCCGCTCGCCCAGCTTCAGCGCGGCCACGCCCACGGCGGCGGCGATGAACACGATCTGGAGCACGTTGAGTTCGGTGAACGGGGTGATCACGTCGGTCGGGACGATCCCGGTCAGGAAGTCCAGCCAGGAGCCCTTGCTGTCCGGCACGAACCCGTCGGCCGGCGTCAGGTCGGAGCCCGAGCCGGGGTTGGTGACCAGCCCGATGGTCAGGCCGATGGCCACCGCGATCAGCGAGGTGATCAGGAACCAGAGCAGGGTCTGGGCCGCGAGCCTGGCGGCGTTGGAGACCTTGCGGAGGTTGGTGATCGAGACCGCGATGGCGAAGAACACCAGCGGCCCGACCGCCAGCCGCAGCAGCTGGACGAAGATGCCGCCGATCTCGTCGAGGGTCCGGCTCAGCCAGTCGACGGACCACTCACGGGCCACCCAGCCGAGCACCACGCCGAGGACGAGGCCGGCCAGGATCTGCGCCCAGAACGGCGGCAGGGATATGCGTCGCCGCTGCGGCGGCGCGGGGGAAGCGGAGGGCGAGGGCTCCGCAGGGGACGAGGAGGACACAGGAACACTCCGGTCGGGAATGAAGGGGGGATCGGGACGACGAACGGGCCCGGATCGGGCCGCGCACAGCAGCCGCCCCCCACCGGGGGCGGGCTCGGGTCGTGCCGGGGCGCCGAACTCTCGGGGGTACGAAGGTGTCAGCGACAGGCCGCGGTGAGGCAGCGGCAGAGATCGATGTGCAGGCGCGCGACAAGCGGAACGCTCACCAGAGGAGCGGGCGCGGCTGCGGTCTTCATGCGGTGCACGGTAGCACCCCTCCCTCGACGCGTCATGGCCGTGGACAGCGTTCGACGGCCCGCCGGCCTCGCTCGGGTCCGCCGCCCCACGTCAACGCCCCACCGGGGAACGGGATTCCACGGCGGGGCGTCGGTTCGGTCACAGTCGGGGCGAGGCCCTGATCGCCGCTCAGGCGACGTCGTCCTCCATGCCCTGGTTGGCGGTCAGCTTCGCCTTGGCCCGCTCCACGCGGGGCGCGAGCTGCTGGGACATCTGGTCCCGCTGGCCGCGCAGCAGCACCAGGCTGATGGGGGCCGAGACCACCAGCGAGAGCATCACCAGCCACAGCGGGTTGGCGGTGCCGAAGGACTCGGGCACGACGCCGACATAGGCGAGCACCGCGATGACCACGAAGCAGCCGGCGAAGACCGCGAAGCGGAGGGCGGTGTAGCGCAGCGTCGCCGTCCGGGTGGAGACGGCTGCGGCGCTGCCGGTGTCGGCGGTCATCGGTGCCTCCCTGTCGTCGTGCTCGTCCTGGTCGTGCCGGCTGTCCCGGTCGTTCCGGCCGTGCTCGTCGGGGCCCGCGTCCGGGCGCCGCTGCTCCGGCACCTCGTCCGCGCGCTCGTCCGCGCGCTCGGCCTGGGGTTCGGCCGCGCGGCCGGCCCGTTTCTCGCGCTGGTCGCCCTTGGGCATCTCGGTCTCCTCCGCCTCAACCCAGGGGAAGCCACAGGGTGATGTCGTCCCGGAACTCGTTCTCCCCGACCCGGATCGCGTTCGGCACCCGGCCCACCTCCTGGTAGCCGCAGGAGGCGTAGAAGCGCTCCAGGCCGAGCCCGCCACGGCAGGTCAGCCGCAGCCCGGTGACCTCGGGGTCGATGGCGCGGGCCGCCGAGGCGGCCGCCGCCATCAGCTCGCGGCCGGCGCCGCGCCCCTGCCAGTCGGGGTGCACCATCACGGTGCTCAGCCACAGCCAGTGCCGCATCAGCCGGTGCGTGTTGCGGCGCAGGAACGCGGTGGCGATGGGCTGGCCCCGGTCGTTGGCGCCGATCAGCAGCCGGGTGGTGCCCTCGGCCATGCCGACCAGGTGCTGGCGCAGCGCGGGGCGCACCTCCTCCGGGGTGACCGTGGGCACGAAGCCCACGGCGCCGCCGGCGTTGGTCACGTCGGCCCACAGCACGGCGATCGCCTCGGACAGCTCGACGGTGGGCGCCGGGTCGAGCACGAAGTGCGGCCAGCCCTCGCGGGGGCCGCGCGGCGCCGGCGTGGTGGGGGGTGCGGTCGCGGTCTCGCTCATGGCCTCACGCCCGCATCGGCTGGGGGGACTCGCGGCGGGCCGGGTCCGGGCCCTCGTACTCGGTGACCACCTCGTAGCGGGTGTTGCGCTCGACGGGCCGGAACCCGGCGTCCCTGATCAGCTCCAGCAGGTCGTCCCTGGTGAGCTTGTCGGGGGTGCCGAAGGCGTCCGCGTCGTGCGTGATCTTGTACTCGACGACCGAGCCGTCCATGTCGTCGGCGCCGTGCTGGAGCGCGAGCTGGGCGGTCTGCACGCCGTGCATCACCCAGAAGACCTTGACGTGCGGCACGTTGTCGAACAGCAGCCGGGAGACGGCGAAGGTGCGCAGCGCCTCGGCGCCGGAGGCCATGGTCGTCCTGGCCTGGAGCCGGTTGCGGATCTTGCCGTCCTTCATGTCCACGAAGTCGTGCTGGTAGCGCAGCGGGATGAAGACCTGGAACCCGCCGGTCTCGTCCTGGAGTTCGCGCAGCCGCAGCACGTGGTCGACCCGGTGCCGGCGCTCCTCGATGTGGCCGTAGAGCATGGTGCAGGGCGTCTTCAGGCCCTTGGCGTGCGCCAGCCGGTGGATGCGGGACCAGTCCTCCCAGTGGGTGGCGTGGTCGACGATGTGCTGCCTGACCTCCCAGTCGAAGATCTCCGCGCCGCCGCCGGTGAGCGACTCCAGGCCGGCATCGATCAACTCGTCGAGGATCTCGGACGCGGACAGCCCCGAGATGGTCTCGAAGTGGTGGATCTCGGTCGCGGTGAACGCCTTGAGCGAGACCTGCTCCGGCAGCGCCTCCTTGAGCGCCCGCAGCGACCTCGGGTAGTAGCGCCACGGCAGCGTCGGGTGGAGCCCGTTGACGATGTGCAGCTCGGTGAGGCCGTCGCCCTCCATCGCGCGGGCGAGCCGGACCGCCTCCTCGATGCGCATCGTGTAGGCGTCCTTCTCGCCCGGCTTGCGCTGGAACGAGCAGTAGGCGCACGAGGCCGTGCACACGTTGGTCATGTTCAGATGGCGGTTGACGTTGAAGTAGACGACGTCGCCGTTCTTCCGGGTCCGCACCTCGTGGGCGAGGCCGCCCAGCCAGGCCAGGTCGTCCGACTCGTAGAGGGCGATGCCGTCCTCCCGGGAGAGTCGCTCCCCGGAGAGCGCCTTCTCCTCCAGCTCCCGCTTGAGCCCCGCGTCCATAGCCCTGCCTCCCGGGTGCGGTCGTCCGTCTGTGCGCCTCCTCAGAGGCTACGCCTCCTCGTCCTGCGGCAGCTGACCGACCCTGTTCTCCCACTTCGTGGAGAGCACGAGGCTCGAACGCGTCCTGGAGACGCCCCTGGTGCGGGAGAGCCGGCGGATGGTCCGCTCCAGGCCGTCCACGTCGGTGGCCCTGACCTTGAGCATGTAGGAGTCGTCGCCCGCGATGAACCAGCAGTCCTCGATCTCCGCCAGCTCCCGCAGCCGGTCGGCGACCTCCTCGTGGTCCACGGCGTCCGACAGCTGCACCCCGATCAGCGCGGTGACGCCCAGGCCCAGCTTCTTCGCGTCCACGGTGGCGCGGTAGCCGGTGATCACCCCGGCCGCCTCCAGGCGGTTGATCCGGTCGGTGACGCTCGGCCCCGACAGCCCGACCAGACGGCCCAACTCGGCATACGAGGCGCGGCCGTTCTCCCGCAGCGCCTGGATGAGCTGCCTGTCCGTCGCGTCCATCGTCGCGAAGCCCTCCTCGTTGCCCGACACGTGCCGCGCGTTCCCGGTGATCCCCGGAGTTACCGGTCGATCGCACAGACGAATCTAAGGCATGGGCCCCCCGTCACCTACGAGTGCCCGGCCGAACGGGCGGCGTCCCCCAACTCCCCGCGCCAGCGCCGGTAGAGCGCGTGCTCCACGCCGAGGGCGTCCAGCGCCCGCCCGGCGACGAAGTCCACCAGCCCCTGAATGTCGCCGGCCCCCGCGTAGAACGCGGGCGAGGCCGGCAGCACCACGGCGCCCGCCTCGTCCAGCGCCACCAGCTGCCGCAGCGTCGGCCCGTTCAGCGGGGTCTCCCGCACCACCACCACCAGCGGGCGACGCTCCTTGAGCGTCACGGCGGCCGCTCGCTGCAACAGGTCCTTCGACAGGCCCAGCGCGACCCCGGCCACCGAGGCCGTGGACGCCGGCACGATCACCATCCCGCGCGCCGGATACGAGCCCGACGAGGGGCCGGCCGCCAGGTCGCCCGCCGACCAGTACCGCACCCGGGACAGCTCCGGCGCGAACGCCCCCGGCGTCCCGTCGGCGCCGCGCGTCAACCACGCGGCCAGGTCCGCCTCCCAGTGCCCGTCCCGGAACGACACCCCCGTCTCGTCCCGCAACGTCAGCCGCGCCGCCCGGCTCACCACCAGGTCGACGGACTCCCCCGCCGCCAGCAGCCCCCGCAGCACCGCCGCCGCGTACGGCGTCCCCGAGGCGCCCGAGACGCCCACCACCCAGGGCCGGCGCCCTCGTTCGTCGCCCGGCCGTCCCGGGGCCCCCGGTCTCGCTCGCTCCATGGCGTCGAGGCTAGCCGCCGCCTCCGACAGCCGCCCCGGCCGAGCCGCCTCACCACGGTCGGCATCTTGTCCTACAGGCAACGAGCTGCTTACCGGACGGTGACGCGTCGGCCACAGACGGCGCCCCGGCGAACGTTCCACCACGCGGCCATGGACACTGGACGCCGAGGCCACCGCCGGCTGGTGCCTCCCGCCCTTGCCCCCTCGGACAGGAGTGCCGACATCAACGACCGCACCCGCACCCGCACCCGCCTGCGGCGGATCGCCGCGCTGGGCGGCGTCGCGCTGCTCGCCACCGGCAGCGCCGCCTGCCAGGTCGCCGAGAGCGCGGGCGCGGGGTTCGCCGTCTCCGACGCCATCGACGAGCTGCTGTCCCGCGAGGCCCTGACCGTCGGCGCCACCCTGGACGCCGGGCCCGACGAGATCTACGCCTATCTGACCCGGGCGGCCGAGTCCCGCGCGGCCGAGGCCTCCTCGGCCGAGGAGGGCGGCGGCGACGCGGAGGCCGAGCCGCCCACCCTGGACGAGGCGCGGCTGCTGTCCGACCTGGAGCTGACCTTCTCGGTGGGCGACCCCGAGGAGGAGACCCTGATGCGGGACCTCGCCCCCGAGGACCCGCGCAACAGCTCGCTGACGGTCAACTTCGGCGGCCGGGACGTCCTGGGCCTCAAGCAGGTCGAGGACACCACCTATCTGCGGGTCGGCGCCGAGGCCATCGTCGAGGACGTCTACGGCGGCGACGAGGCGACCGTGGCCAGGGCCGAGCGCTTCGCCCAGGACGCGGGACAGCTCCCCGAGTCCCTGGCGGACACCGCGACCGGCCTGGCCGGCGACTGGGTCGAGGTCGACCCGTACCAGTACCCGGCCTACGCCGACGCGCTCGCCGAGCACGGCGGCGTCGCCCCGGAGACCGCCCACGACCTCGCCGCCACCGTCGAGGACGGCGACGCGCTGCTCCAGCCGCAGCGCCAGTGGGACGTGGTCGGGCAGCTGCGGAACGCCCTGGAGGACGGTGCCACCACCCACCACGAGGGCGAGTCGCGCGGCGCGGAACGCGTCGCCCTGCGCATGACCGCCGACCAGGCGCGGTCCGCGCTCGGCCCGCTGCTCAACCTCCTCGACGAGCAGGTCACCCGCTACGACCTGCCGCCGGTCATCGGCGAGCCGGCGCCGGCGGACGCCGAGGTCGAGGCCGAACTGGCCATCCGCAACGGCGTGCTGGCCGAGGCCACCTTCGACCTGGGCCAGCTCGACGGCGGCGACGCCGGCTCCCTCCCGCTGCGGCTCTCGCTGGCCGGCGGCGCCGCGCTCTCGCTGAGCGCCCCGGAGTCCGCCGGGCCCGTCAGCCCCGAGGACCTCACCGTGGCGCTGCTCTACCTGCGGGTCCGCGAGGAGCAGCGGATCGAGGACGAGGACCGCGCCGACCTGCCGGGGCCGATGCAGCCCTGACGCTCCCGGGAGCGGCCCGGCGTAGGGTGCGGACCATGAGCCTCGACATAGTCAACCCGGCGTTGAACGACTACCTGTTGGCCCACGCCACCCCGGCCGACGAGGTGCTGCGCGACCTGGCCGCCGAGACCGCCGCCGCCCTGCCCGAGCACCTGAGTATGCAGATCAGCCAGGACGAGGGCGCCCTGCTGACGCTGCTGACCCGGCTGGTGGGCGCCCGGCGCGCGCTGGAGGTCGGCACGTTCACCGGCTACTCGTCGATCTCCATCGCCCGGGGCCTGGCCCCCGGCGGCACCCTGCTGGCCTGCGACGTCAGCGAGGAGTGGACGTCGATCGCGCGCCGCTACTGGGAGCGCGCCGGGCTGGCCGACCGCATCGAGCTGCGGCTCGGCCCGGCCGTCGACACCCTCAAGGCGCTGCCCGACGAGGAGGCGTTCGACCTCGCCTTCATCGACGCGGATAAGGTCAGCTACCCGGTCTACTACGAGGAGACGCTGCGCCGGCTGCGCCCCGGCGGGCTGATCCTGCTGGACAACACGCTGCGCTCGGGCCGGGTCGTCGACCCCGAGGCGCAGGAGCCGGCCGACCGCGCGATCCGGGAGATCAACGACATCGTCGCCGCCGACCCGCGCGTGGAGTCCGTGCTGCTGCCGCTCCGCGACGGCCTCACCCTGGCTCGCAAGGTCTGAGTTCGCCGAACTCGCCCGGACCCGACCGTTCCAGCACGGTCTCGACCGTTCCAGCACGGTCTCGACCGTTCCAGCACGGTCTCGACCGTTCCGGGACGGCCCCGACCGTTCCGGGACCGTTTCCGGTGACCGGTCCTATCCTGGAGGTCATGCCCGAGCTTCCCGAGGTCGCCGCCCTGCGGGGCTTCCTCACCGAACACCTGGTGGGGCGGACGGTCGCCGGCGTCGTGCCCGTCGCGTTCCACGTGCTGAAGACCTACGACCCGCCGCTCGGCGCGGCCGTCGGCCGGCCCGTGACCGCCGTCGCCCGGCACGGCAAGTTCCTCGACCTCGTCATCGACGAGGAGCTGCACCTGGTGATCCACCTCGCCCGCGCCGGCTGGCTGCGCTGGCAGGACACCCAGCCGACCGCGCCGCCCCGCCCCGGCAAGGGCCCGCTGGCGCTGCGCCTCACCCTGGCCGACGGGTCGGGATTCGACCTCACCGAGGCCGGCACCCAGAAGCGGCTGGCCGTCTACTGCGTTCGCGACCCCGCCGAGGTCCCCGGCGTCGCCCGCCTCGGCCCCGACCCGCTCGCTGACTCGTTCACCGAGGCCGACCTCGCCGCCGTGCTGCGCGGCGAGAACCGGCAGCTCAAGGGCGTGCTGCGGGACCAGAGCGTGCTCGCCGGCATCGGCAACGCCTACTCCGACGAGATCCTGCACGCCGCCCGGATGTCCCCGTTCCAGCTCGCCAACCGGCTCGACGCGGACGACGCCGCGCGCCTCCACCGCGCGCTGCGCGCCACCCTCACCGAGGCCGTGGAGCGCGCCGGCGGGCTGGCCGCCGGCCGGCTCAAGGCCGAGAAGAAGAACGGCCTGCGGGTGCACGGCAGAACCGGCGAGCCCTGCCCGGTCTGCGGCGACACCATCCGGCAGGTCGCCTACCGCGACTCCTCGCTCCAGTACTGCCCGACCTGCCAGACCGGCGGCCGCCCGCTGGCCGACCGGCGCCTCTCCCGCCTGCTGAAGTGACCCCGGCCCGGACGCGCCCTCAGGCCTCGGCCTCCACCAGCACCCCGTGCGACTCGGCGATCTCCGCCAGCCCGCCGGGGAACCCCACGCTGCTCGCCGAGAACAGCCAGCCGTCGTCGTCCCGCACCAGCTCGCCCACCGTCAGGCCGGTCACCCCGGCCGGGCCGCTCGGGAAGCCGTAACAGAGCAGCTCGGTGCCGTTCGCCGCGTCCAGCAGCCGCAGATGCGGCTGGTTGACCGAGGCCAGATCCCGACCGCCGGCCGACTCCTCGTGCAGCGACAGCGCGAACACCACCCGCCGCGCCCCCTCGGCCAGCGCCGGCAGCCGCACCGTGAACAGCGCCTCCGGGTCCTCCCCGGCCAGCGTCACCCCGACCCCGGCCGGCTCCGGGTTGTTGTAGAAGACGAAGTGCTCGTCCGACAGCACCCGCCCCTCGCCGTCCACCACCAGCGCGCTGGCGTCCACGTCCATCCCGTCCACCACCCGCCAGTCCACGCCCACGGTGAACGTCTCCGCCTCCGGCAGCACGTCGCTCAGCCGCATCCGCTGCCCGGTCGCCAACGGCAACCGCCCGCCGTCCGGATGCGGGCAGCTGGCCAGCAGCACCGACCGGGGATCGACCCGCGTCGGCTCGTACCCCATCGCCGCCGCCACCGGCCGCTCCGGCAGCGCGACCGTCGCCGCCGCCGCGCTCAACGACAGCTCCCGCAGCCGGTCAGCGACCTCGCTCGCCGACCCGGGCCGCGCCTCGGGCCGCTTCTCCAACAGCGACAGGATCAGCCGGTCCCACGCCGCCGGCACCCCCGCCCTGCGCTCGCTCGGCGGCAGCGGCTCGCTCTCCATCTGCTGCCGCAGCAACTGGTACAACGAGGGGCCGCTGAACGGCGGCTGCCCCGTGACCAGCGCGTACAGCACACAGCCCGTCGAGTACAGGTCGCTGCGGAACCCCACGGCCCCGCCCTCGATCTGCTCAGGCGACATATAGGAAGGGGTGCCCACCACCACCCCGGTCGACGTCAGCCGCGCGTGGTCCGTGGAGTCCGCCAGCACCGCCGCGATCCCGAAGTCCAGCACCCGCGCCAGCCCGTCGGGGCCCACCATCACGTTGGCCGGCTTCAGATCCCGGTGCACCACGCCCGAGTCGTGCGCCACCGCCAGCGCCCGGCACATCTGCTCACCCCACCGCGCCACCTCCATCAGCGGCGGCAGCTCCGAGGCCAGCACGGCCTCCAACGACCGCCCGTGCAGCCGCTCCATCACCAGATAGAGCACCGACTGCCCCAACTCCTCGTCGCCGAACGTCGTCTCGCCCACGTCGTGCACGGTCACGATGAACGGGCTGGACAGCCCGGCCAGCAGCTTCGCCTCCCGCTCGAACCGCTCCCTGGCCCGCGGATCGCGCCCCACCGCCGAACTCCCCACCACCTTGACCGCGACATGCCGCTCCAGCCGCAGGTCCAACGCCTCCCAGACGGTCCCCATGGCGCCCTCGCCCAGCTGCCGCCCCAGCCGGTACCGCCCGTCGATGATCCGCTCCCGCGCCACCACGCACCCCCTGCCAGTTCCCCGGCCTCATCCCGGTCAGCCTGCCGAAAGCACCACTACCGCTACTGTATTCGGCGGTCACCGCCCCGGCCCACGGCCGACGGGCCCCACGTCCGGCTCCCACGGCGGCCCGGTGCGGAACGCGGGCGACGACCCGCCTGGACGTCCGCTCCGCCGCAGGTCACCGGCCTGCCGCCGCGACAAACCCGCCGTTGTCAGTGCCCCTGGCTACGCTGACCCCAGATTGAGCGGCGTCGGCCCGCACACCGCGCGAGCGGCGGCCGGAGCCGGGACCCGAGCAGCCAGGAGCCCGACATGAGCACACCCGAGCAGACCCAGGACAGCCCCGGCGGCCTCGCCACGGCGCCCCGGCCCACCGAACGCGAACTGGAGCAGTACCGCCGCGAGTTGACCGGCTACTGCTACCGGATGCTCGGCTCCGCCTTCGAGGCCGAGGACGCCGTGCAGGACACCATGGTCCGCGCCTGGCGCTCCCTGGACCGCTTCGAGGGCCGCTCCTCGCTGCGCTCCTGGCTCTACCGCATCGCCACCAACGTCTGCCTCACCATGCTCAGCGGCGCCGGCCGCCGTGCCCGCCCCATGGACCTCACCGAGTCCCAGCCCACCGCCTCGGCGCGGCTGGGCGCCCCCCTTCCCGAGACCGCCTGGATCGAACCCATGCCAGACGCCAGCGCCGTCCCCGGCCCCGACGAGCACGCCGAGACCCGCGAGTCCATCCGGCTCGCCTTCGTCGCCGCGCTCCAGCACCTGGCGCCCCGCCAGCGCGCCGTGCTGATCCTCCGAGAGGTCCTCAGCTGGCGCGCCGCCGAGGTCGCCGAGCTGCTCGACACCACCGTCGCCTCGGTCAACAGCGCCCTCCAGCGCGCCCGCGCCACCCTCGCCAACACCGGGGTCACCGAGACCGGCCCCAGCGAGCCGCTCTCCGACGAGCACAAGGCGCTGCTGACGCGCTATCTGGACGCCTTCGAGCGCTACGACATGGACGCCCTCACGACCCTCCTCGCCGAGGACGCCACGCTCTCCATGCCGCCCTACGACCTGTGGATGCGCGGCCCGTCCGACATAGCCGACTGGATGCTCGGCCACGGCAGGGACTGCCGGGGCTCCCGCCTGGTGCCCACCCAGGCCAACGGCTGCGGCGCCTTCGGCCAGTACCGGATCGACCCCGAGGGCGGCTGGCGGCCCTGGGCCCTCCAGGTCATCGAGATCTCAGACGGGCGGGTCACGGGAATCAACTCGTTCCTTGACACCGAGCGCCTCTTCCCGCTCTTCGGCCTCCCCGACCACCTGCCCCAGACCGAGCCAGCCGAGGAGGCCGAGTAGTCGCTCGTCCAGGCCCTCGAACCGCAGCTCGCAGTCGAGCCGCCGCGCGGTCAACCGCAGCCGGGTCACCGCCTGCAACGCGTCGGCGCCCGGGCCACCCAACCGCCTCGCGTCCACGGTGACCACCCGGGCGCCCCGCTCACGCACCAGCGCCGCCAACCGCTCGCACAACCCCGGCACCTCCGCGCGCCGCACCGGGCCCTCGACCACGAACTCCACATCGCCCATCTCCGGTCTCCCTTCACACCAACAAGGACCGGCCCCACAGGCGGAACTCATCGTGCCCCGGCCACCCTCAGCCCGACAGCGGCTTCACCCACCGCTCCCAATCGGCCTGCGGGCCATAGCCGTTGGCCGCCCACGCCCGGTGCGCCAGCGCGTTCCGCCGCAGCACCATCGCGTCGGCGCGCCGCCCGCCCAGCGCCAGGAAGCGCCGCTCCGCCGCGTCCAGCAGCAGCGTCGCCACCCCCCGCCGCCGCCACTCCGGCGCCACCGCCAGCCGGTACAGATGGCAGCGCCACCCGTCGAATCCGGCGATCACCGTACCCACCAACTCCCCCTCGCACTCGGCCAGAAGCAGCGCCTCGGGGTCCCGAGCCACCAGACCTGCCACCCCCGCCACGTCGTCGCTGACGCTCGCCCCCTCCGCCGCCAGCCGCCAGAACGCCAGCACCCGTTCCACATCGCCCGGCCCCGCGGGCCGCACACGCGTCTCGTCCATGCCCCCATCCCAACAACCCCGCGCGGCCCCGACCAGCGCATTCCACCCCGTGCGCCGCTCGCTCCCCGGCCACCCCACCGCCCGACCGCCGGCGCCCCACCCCGCGCCCCGACGCCCCATCAGCCGCCGGCGGCCCACGACTTGCCCTCCCCGGGAGATCAACTCCGCTGTGAGGGGGCGGAACGTCAGTGGAGGGCGCTAACGTCATGTGAGGAGGGAATAGACTCGCTGCTGTTGAGGGGGCGCGAACATGAGTTACGGCGACGACTACGACGACGCACGCGCCGGCAACGTCCCCGCCCAGACGAGAACGCACCTGCCCGAGGACCCCTCCACCCGCCCCCGCCGGCCCCCGGCCTCCCCGGGGCGCAGCATGGTCACCATCGTCGCCGTCGTCGTCCTCCTCGTGGCCGCCATCGTCTTCGCCAACCAGGCCCGCGACGACGACGGCGAGTCCTCCGGCGACGACGCGCCCCAGGCCCAGGCCGACCCCACCTCCCCCACCGGCGAACTCCCCGTCGACGGCGCCACCAACGGCATCCCCTCCGGCTTCCCCCAGACCGAACAGGGCGCCCAGAGCGCCGCCGCCAACTACGCGGTCGCCCTCGGCGGCACGGGCATGTTCAACCCGACCCAGCGGGCGGAGATCGTGGCGACGGTCAGCTCCGCCGAGACCCGCGACGACCTGCTCGCCTCCTACGACGCCGACTACGGCCCCCAGCTGAACGAGACCATCGGCCTGGACGCCAACGGCGTCGCCCCCGAGGGCAGCACCTTCGTGAACCGCACCCTCCCCGTCGGCAGCACCGTCGGGTCCTACTCCGACACCACCGCCGAGGTGTCCGTCTGGTGCGCCGGCCTTTTCGGCGTCGCCGGCCTCGACTCGCGGAACCCGGTGCGCACCAGCTGGTTCACCATGCACCTGACCCTGACCTGGGAGGGCTCGGACTGGAAGGTGGTCACCACCGAACAGTCCGAGGGCCCGACCCCGGTCAACGGCGACAACCGGATCTCCGGCGCCGAGGAGATCGCCGAAGCGGTCGAGGAATTCGGGGGGTTCACCTATGCGCGCTGACCCACGGCGGTATCTGACCGCACTGCTCCTGGGCCCCGCCGCCCTGTTCGCCGCCGGCCTCGCGACCGCGCCCCGCGCCCGGGCCGCCGAGGACGACAACCCCGACTGCGAGCTGATCTCCGGCCCCGCCAGGGACTACTGCGAGGGCGAGGGCGGCACCGGCGAGAACTCCGAAGGCGGCGGCGGCACCAACCTCAACGACTCGCTCGACCCCCTCTCCTCCCTCGCCCGGGGCTGCGCCGACGCCGCCGCCTGGATCGTCAACGAGCTGTCCGACCTGGTCTCCGCCACCACCAACGTCGACTTCGCCAACGCCGCGTTCCTCCGCCAGTACGCCGTCGTCTTCGCCGCCTCCACCGTCCTCACCCTGGTGCTGTGGCTGCTCGCCATCGTCAAGCGCGCCATCCGGGGCGTCCCCCTGACCACCGCGCTCTCCGAGGCCATCGGCTTCCTCTGGCTCACCGTGATGGCCTCCGCCTTCACCCCCCTCATCCTCTACGTCGTGGTCTCCGCGACCGACGGCGTCACCGACGCCATCGTCGCCGGCACCGGCGACAACTCCGACGCGTTCTTCGGGGACTTCGCCGCCGCGCTGGAGTCCGGCGAGGAGATCGGCGGCGGCCCCATCATGCTGATCGTGGTCTCCCTGATCTCCATCCTGGCCGCCGGCGTCCTCGCCATCGAACTGGTCATCAGGGCCGCCATGCTCTACGTCGGCGCCCTGCTCGGCACCGCCGTCTACGCGGGCCTCGTCGACAAGAACCTCTGGAGCCACGTCCGCCGCTGGGCCGGCATCATGATCGCGATCATCCTCATCAAGCCGGTCATCGTGATCGTTCTCGGCCTCGCCGCCGCCCTCACCACAGCCGACGGCCCAACCGCCACCTCCGCGATCATCTCCGGCCTCGCCATCATCCTGCTGGCGATCTTCGCCTCCGCCATGATCTACCGCTTCGTCCCCGGCTTCGGCGACGAGATCGTCAACCACCGCGCCATGCGCCAGGACACCTCAAGCCGCGCCGCCAAGGCCGCCATCTCCAGCCCCGCCACCATGCTGCGCCAGGGCATGAGCACCCATGGCACCCGCGAGGGCGGCGGCGGAGGCGGCGGGCAGGCCACCGGCGGACAGGGCGGCGCCCGCCCCACCAACCCGCTGGCCGGCGGCGTCGCCGCGCACGGTACCCGTTCCGGCCAGACGGGGTCATCATCGTCCTCGGAAGCAGGCAACCGCCGGGCCACTCCAGGGAATCGAGGGGATAGCCGGTGACCGCCCCACCGCAGACGCTCACCCGCCGCCGCACCTACCTCATCGGCCGCGCCCGCCCGCAGGCCATCGTCGGCCGGAACCGCGAGACCGGCGAGATCGCGCTCATCGTCGTCGGCGCGTTCCTCGGCATGATGAGCGGCCTCCTCATCCCGGTGCTGAGCGTCCGCATCGTCGGCCTGGTCGGCTTCCCGATGCTCGCCCTGTCCGCCGTCTACGTCCCCTACAACGGCCGCACGTTCTACAGGTGGTTCGAGATCAACCGTTCCTTCCGCCGCCTCCAGCGCCGGGGCGCCACATACCGTTCCACCGCCCCCGAGGCGGGCACCCTGATCGACGGCCGCGAGATCGAGATCGGCACACCCCCCGGCGTCGGCCGGGTGCACTGGCTGACCGCGCCCTTCGGCCCCGACGAGCTGGCCGTGCTGCTGCACACCGACCGCCGCACCATCACCACCGCCATCGAGATCGAGGGCCCCGGCGTCGGCCTGCGGGACAGCGAGGACCAGGAGGCCCTCGTCGAACGCTTCGGCACCCTGCTCAAGCACGTCGCCAACGGCGACGGCCATGTCACCCGCCTCCAGATGCTCGCCCGCACCCTGCCCGCCGACCCGGACGCCCACGCCAACGACGTCCGCGAGCGCGGCGACCAGCGGGCCCCCGCCTGGATTCAGGACTCCTACGACCAGCTCCAGTCGATGGTCTCCACCTCCAGCGAGCAGCACCGCGCCTACCTCGTCGCCTGTATGCACCACTCGCGCGAGCTGAGCAACGAGGCCAACTCGATCGTCAAGGCAGCCAGGACGCAACGCAACCAGGGCGGCCAGGGCCGACGCCGGATGTCCCAGGACGAGGCCCTCGCGATCGTGATGGCACGCGAACTGACCGACATCTGCGCACGGTTGACCGAAGCCGACATCAGGGTCCGCCAGCCCCTCGGCGAGGCGCGGCTGTCCTCCCTGATCCACTCCATGTACGACCCCGACCACCCGATCGACCACATCCAGGCCATGTCCAAGCGCAACGCCTGGCCCGCCGAGCTGGACGCCAGGGAGCCGACCTACCTCCAGGCCAAGACCCGCGAGTCCGACACCCGCGCCCCCTGGTGCCACGCCACCGCCTGGATCAAGGAGTGGCCGCTCACGCCCGTCGGCGTCAACTTCCTCGCCCCGCTGCTCGTTCACACCCCCGACGTGATCCGCACCGTGGCCGTCTGCATGGACCTGGAGCCCACCGAACTGGCCATCGAGCGGATGCTCACCGAGAAGACCAACGACGAGGCCGAGGCGTCCCGCGCCGCCAAGATGAACCGCACCGTCGACCCCCGCGACGTCGCCGCCCACAGCCGCGTCGACCAGCGCGGCGACGACCTGGCCTCCGGCGCCGCCGGCGTCAACCTCGTCGGCTACCTCACGGTCTCCTCGCCCAGCCCCGAGGCCCTCGCCCGCGACAAGCGCACCATCCGCGCCTCGGCCGGGAAGTCCTACCTCAAGCTCGAATGGTGCGACCGCGAACACCACCGCGCCTTCGTCAACACCCTCCCCTTCGCGACCGGGATCAGGCGATGACCACGCACGCCCCCTCCGGAACACCGGCCCCGACGAGACGCACCCGATGAACGCCCCACGATGAACGCCCTCCGATGACCACCGCCGACCCCGACCACCACCCCGACGAACCCGCCGCCGACCACGGCGGGTCCGCACGGTGAAGGAGGTGCCGCCATGCCCCCCCGCGACCCCCTGACCGCCCTCACGGAGGCGTTCACCAGCCTGCTCTTCGGCAGAACGGAGAGCACCCGGCTCCCGGTGCGCACCTCGACCGGCCAGGCCCAGGCCGTCTACCTGCCCACCGCCGCCCCCGGCCTCGGCGACTCCGGCGTGATCATCGGCCGCGAGGTGTACTCCGGCAAGGGCTACATCTACGACCCCTTCCAGCTCTACGGCCAGCAGCTGCCGGCCCCCCACTGGCTGGTCCTCGGCGAGTCCGGCAACGGCAAGTCCGCCCTGGAGAAGACCTACGTCCTGCGCCAACTCCGGTTCCGCGACCGGCAGGTCGTCGTGCTCGACGCCCAGGGCGAGGACGGCGTCGGCGAGTGGAACCTGATCGCCCAACAGCTCGGCATCACCCCGATCCGGCTCGACCCGATGGCCGCCCTCGACGGCGACATCCGGCTCAACCCGCTGGACCCGGCGATCACCACCACCGGCCAACTGGCCCTGCTCCGCACCATCATCGAGGTCGCCCTCGGCCGCCCCCTCGACGAACGCTCCGGCTTCGCCCTCAAGGTCGCCCACGCCTACGTCAACCAGACGATGGTGGACCGCCAGCCCATCCTCACCGACATCGTCGAACGCCTCCGCCACCCCATGCCCGAGGCCGCCGACGCCATGAACGTCGCCCTGGAGGACGTCCGCGCCTGGGGCCTCGACGTCGCCCTGGTCCTCGACCGCCTCGTCGACGGCGACCTGCGCGGCATGTTCGACGGCCCCACCACCGTCGGCATCGACCTCGACGCCCCGCTCATCGTCTTCGACCTCTCCCACATCGACCGCAACTCCATCGCCATGCCGATCCTCATGGCCATCGTCGGCATCTGGCTGGAGCACACCTGGATCAGGCCCGACCGCCGCAAGCGGATCTTCCTCGTCGAGGAGGCCTGGCACATCATCAACTCCCCCTCGGTCGCCCAACTCTTCCAGCGGCTGCTGAAGTTCGGCCGCCGCCTCGGCCTCTCCTTCGTCGCCGTGGTCCACCACCTCTCCGACGTGGTGGACGGCGCGGCCGCCAAGGAGGCCGCCGCCATCCTCAAGATGGCCTCGACGCGCACCATCTACGCCCAGAAGACCGACGAGGCCAGAGCCACCGGACAGGTCCTCGGCCTGCCCCGCTGGGCCGTCGAGATCATCCCCACCCTCACCCCCGGCATGGCCGTCTGGGACGTCAACGGCAACGTCCAGGTCGTCAAGCACCTGGTCACCGAGGCCGAACGCCCCCTGGTCTTCACCGACCGCGCCATGACCGAGTCGGCCAGCGCCCTCGCGGAACGGGAGCCGGAGGAGGTCGACGACCTCTTCGAAGCGGAGACGGAGGCCCGGGTGATGTCCTTCGAGAAGCGACAGGGAGTCGGGTAGGCAACGCCATGTCCCAGGACCCCCAGCCCACCGGACCCCGGCCCCCGGCCGGCCCCGGCCGACGCGGCGGCGGCGTGCCCGACGCGCTGCTCCTCGGCGTGCTGGGGCTGCTCGTCGGCCTCGCCGTGCTCACCTGGACGGCCACCGGCCTCGGCGGCTGGTTCCGCCACGGCGCCTGGCCCGAGGGCGTCACCTTCCCCCGCACCGGGCCCGCCCTACGCGGCCTGCTGACCGAGCCCAGCGACATCGCCGGCGCCTGGAGCCGGGCCGACCCGGCGACCCTGCCGAGCGCGACGCTGGTCTGGACCCTGTTCTTCGCCCAACTGGTGCTGCTCTTCAGCCTCGTGCTGTGGATCGCGATCCGCGTCACCACCTGGCGCGCCCGACGCGCCGCCCGCCGGATCGTCGAGGCCACCCCGCCCGAGCCCACGCCCGAGCCCCAACCGGCCGCCGCCGAGGCCCCGTTGACACCGTTGACGCCGTCGACCCCGCTGACGCAGCCCGCCCGGGAGTCCCCGCCGCCGCCCGCCGCCGACCCGGTCGGCGAGGTCCTGGACGCCCCGGAGGGCCTGGTGGTCGTCGACCCCGACGGCAGCCTGTGGACCAAGACCGCCAGGCAACGCGGCCGGCGCGGCCCCGTCCACGTCTACGACCCCGGCCACCACACCGAGGCGCCGGTCCGCCTCCGCTGGGCCCCGCAGCGCGACTGCGCCGACATGGCGCGGGCCCGCCGCACGGCCGCGCGCCTGCTGGGGCCGGTCCGCCCGAGCGAGCCGATCTTCCAACTCGACGCCGAGACCGCCGAAACCCTGCTGCGCTGCTGCCTCCACGCCGCCGCCCTCGCCGGCGAGCCGTTCCAGCAGATCCACCGCTGGGCCCACGGCCGCTCCCTCGGCGAGCCCGGCCGCATCCTGCGCACCCACCCGCAGGCGGCGGGCGGCGCGGTGATGGAGCTGGAGAGCGCCCTCACCTCCCACCCCGGCCGCAGGGACGCGGCCCTCAAGCTGGTCGGCGACGCGCTGCGCCCCCTCGAACAGGTGCACATCCGCCAGTCCTGCTCCCCCGGCCGGGTCGACGCCCTGGCCCTGGACAACCTGACCAACGAGGGCGGCACCCTCTATGTGATCGGCGAGGCACGCGACACGGCCGGCCTGCGCGCGGCCCTGGTGGACGCGGTGACGGAGGCCCAGCCGGGCCTCGCGGTGGTCGGCGGTCAGTCGCCCCGGTAGGCCAGCTCGTAGGCGACCAGCGTGGGGTCCCTGGGGTCGGGCGCCGAGGCGCCGGTGGGCTGGAACCCGAGGTTCGCGTAGAACCGGGCGGCCCGCGCGTTGTTCTGGTGGACCCTCAGCCGCACCTCCCGGCCGCCGGCGCCCTCGATGGCCGCCCGCATCAGCCGCGCTGCCAGTCCCGTTCCCCGGTGCTCGGGGGCGATATAGACGCCCACCACCTCGACATGGGCCTCGACGGTGAGCAACCCCACCATGCCGACCCACTTTCCGTCGGCGGTCTCGCCGACGAAAATCGGACGCTCACCGTCCGAGGCCCGCCGTTGCCAGTCCTCCTGGCCGAGCCGCACGGCCTTCTCATAGGGCTCGAAGAAGGCCAGGTGCGCCACCGGATCGCTCAGCGCCGCCAGCCTCAGCTCCCGCAGCCGCTCCCAGTCCTCGCGCCCGACCCGCCGCACCCGGTACGTCATGCGGCGATGCTGCCACCCGGGGAATTCCAGCGCAACAAAAAAGAGTGGGTCCTGTCGGAATCGGAATTCCAACAGGACCCACTCTGTCAATAATTGTCCGGCGGTGTCCTACTCTCCCACACGGTCCCCCATGCAGTACCATCGGCGCTGGAAAGCTTAGCTTCCGGGTTCGGAATGTAACCGGGCGTTTCCTTCCCGCCATGACCACCGGAA
>NZ_VDLZ02000022.1:0-102060 GCF_006334905.2 Streptomyces sp. 3MP-14 | reverse complement strand
CACCCCCCTCCTCCCCGGCACCGCCTACCTCGACCTCACCCTCAACGCCGCCCACCACACCACCACCCACCCCCACATCGACGACCTCACCATCCAAACCCCCCTCACCCTCACCACCCCCACCCATCTGCACCTGGCGGTCGCCGCCCCCGACGAGGACGGCCGGCGCCCGGTGAGCATCCACGCGAAGCCGACCGGCGCCGATCCCGAGGACCCGTGGACCCTCCACGCCAGCGGGTTCCTGGCCGAGGAGCAGGAGGCCACGCCCGCCGAGGAGTTGACGGCCTGGCCCCCGCCGGGCGCCGAGCCGTTGGATGTGACGGACCTCTACGGGGGCCTGGCGGACGCCGGGTTCGGCTACGGGCCCGCGTTCCAGGGCCTGACCGCCGCCTGGCGCGACGGCGACGACCTCTACGCCGAGGTCGCCCTGCCCGAGGACGTCGACCCCGAGGGCTACGCCGTGCACCCGGCGCTGCTCGACGCGGCGCTGCATGTGCTGGCGCTGCGTCCGTCGGAAGTGCCCCGGCTGCCGTTCGCCTGGTCGGGCGCCCGGCTGTGGGGCGTGGCCGGCGGTTCGGCCCGGGTGAAGGCGACGCCAACGGGCGAGGAGACGGTGGCGCTGACGCTGGCCGACCCGTCGGGGAAGCCGCTGCTGACGGTGGCCGAGCTGCGGCTGCGGGCCGTGCCGGCCGAGGTGTTGGGTGCGGGCGGGGCCGAGCAGCGTTCGCTGTTCGGGATCGAGTGGGCGGAACTCCCACTGCCCGCCGAGGCCGAGAAGCGGGGCCAGGAGACCCGCTATGCGGTGCTCGGCACCGGACACCCGGGCATCTCCCGGGTGTTGGGCTCGGGCGACGGCTTCGCCGACCTGGCGGCCATCGCGGAGGCGGGCGTGCCCGACGTGGTGGTACTGCCCGTGCACGCCGGCCCGCTGGCCGGTCCCGAGGCGCCCGACGCGGTGCGGGCGGCGCTGAACCCGGCGCTGGCCGAGCTGCAACGGTGGCTGGCGGACGAGCGGTTCGCCGCGTCGCGGCTGGTGGTGCTGACCTCCGGCGCGGTGTCGCTGACCGACGAGGAGCCGGTGCTGGACCTGGCCGGCGCGGCGGTCTGGGGCCTGGTCCGCTCGGCGCAGGCGGAGAACCCGGGGCGGATCACGCTGTTCGACCTGGGACGGGACGCGGCCTCGCGGCCGGTGGTGCCGGCCGTGCTGACGCTGGAGGAGCCACAGTTGGCGCTCCGGGAGGGCGTCGCGCACGTGCCCCGCGTGCGGCGCGCCGAGACGCCCCCGGCGGCCGAGGAGTCGGTGGCCTCGGCGGGCACCTGGCTGGTCACCGGTGGCACCGGCGTGCTGGGCGGGCTGTTCGCGCGGCACCTGGTCGCCGAGCACGGCGTGCGGCGAGTGCTGCTGGTCGGGCGCCGAGGCGAACGGGCGGAAGGCGCGCGGGAGTTGGCGGAGGAGCTGACCGAGGCGGGCGCCTCGGTGACGGTGGCCGCCTGCGACACGGCCGACCGGGAGGCGCTGGCCGAGCTGCTGGCGACCGTTCCGGACGCGCACCCGCTGACCGGCGTGGTGCACGCGGCCGGCGTGCTGGACGACGGAATCGTGCCGTCGTTGACGCAGGAGCGGCTGGACCGGGTGCTGCGGCCCAAGGTGGACGCGGCCTGGAACCTGCACGAGCTGACGCGCGATCTGGACCTGTCCGCGTTCGTGCTGTTCTCCTCGGCCGCCGGCGTCATCGGCGGTGCGGGACAGGCCGGCTATGCGGCGGCCAACGCGTTCCTGGACGGGCTGGCGGCGTCCCGCCGGGCGTCCGGGCTGGTCGGCACCTCCCTGGCCTGGGGCTTCTGGGAGCAGTCCAGCGCGATGACGGCCCATCTGTCGGAGCGGGACGTGGCCCGGATGAGCCGGGGTGGCGTGGCACCCTTGCCGACCGACGAGGGCCTGGCGCTGTTTGACACGGCGCTGCGGTCGGGGAAGGCGCTGCTGCTGCCGATGCGGCTGGAGATGCCGGTGTTGCGGCGGCACGCGGCGAGCGACGCGCTGCCGGCGCTGTTCCGGGAGCTGGTCAGGGTGCCGCAGCGCCGGGGCACCGCGACGCCCGAGGTGCGGCTGGAGGACCGGCTGCGGTCGGTGCCGCCGGAGGAACAGCGTGATCTGGTGCTGGACTTCGTCCGGTCGACGGCCGCCGCCGTGCTGGGGCACGCGCACGCGGACCGGATCGGCGCTGACCAGGCGTTCAAGGAGTTGGGCTTCGACTCGCTGACGGCAGTGGAGCTGCGGAACCGGCTCAACGCGGCGACCGGGCTGCGGCTTCCGGCAACGCTGGTCTTCGACCACCCGAGTCCCGGGGCGCTGGCCGAACACGTCCTCCAGGCCGTCGCCCCGGCGGGGCCCGGGGACGAGGCGCTGGCCGAACTCGCCCGCCTGGAGGCCGCGTTCGAGCGGATGCCGGCGGAGCAGCCGGAACGTCAGCTGATCACCCAGCGGCTGCGTGGCCTGCTGGACCGTTGGTCGGACGCGGGTCCACAGGCGCCCGCCTCGGATGTGGAGAACACGATTCAGACCGCGTCCACCAGTGACATCCTCGCCTTTATCGACAACGAGTTGGGGAGGTCATCGGACCAGCGCTGACACCTTGGTCGGGTGCGTACCCGGAAGTACCGACCGGGTACGCGCCCGTCAGAACCCGCCAGTATCCGGCATTTTGCCAACACTTTACCCTCCGGGTCGCGAGGGGTGCTAGGTTTAGCCCAACCATGCCAGTTTCGCCCACCATCTCCAAGTGGAGTTTTTCCTTCCCACATGACCAAAGGGGAGGAACAGGGGCGGGGTTCACCCCGAGGGAAAGCTGATCATGAAGCCAAGCGCTCAGAACTGACGACGGCACCACTTCACGCGACGACCACGTGAACATGTCGGGCTAACCGGCGGTGTGTCTCCCGGACTTTCCGCGAAATTCACGGGGCGTTTATCGCCGGCAGCGCACGTGGCCGCCTTTCACGGATGCACTGGGGGATGACTTGAACGTTGCGGACCGGTTACAAGCGCCGTCACTCACCACCGTCAGGCGGGCGGAGCTGTGCCAGCTCGTCGAGCAACTGGATGGACTGCGCCTGAGGCAGAGCCGGATAGTGGACGTGGTGGGCGATCCAGGAACCGGAAAGAGCAGGCTCCTCTCCGCTTTTCGTCGCGAAACGCAGCGGAGGGGGACAACCACGGTTAGCGGTTGCTGCTCGGAGGCGGAGCAAGGTATCCCCCTGCACGCGTTCGGGCCGCTCCTGGACGGGCATCTCTTCGACGGCGTGATCGGCGAAGCCGGGCTCTGCCACACGGAGATTATGCCCACTTCAACGAGGGATTCCGCCGCCGATCCGACAATGACCCACCAGCCGGACGGAACCAGTGGCGAACGGAGCCGTTATTCCGCCTACACGGCGGTGCGTTACCATATCGGCCGCCGTGTGCCGGCCTCCGGAATGGTGCTGTATCTGGACGATTTCCACTGGGCCGACCCCTGTTCGGCCGAGTTCGTGGACTATCTGATGCGGTGGCCGCTGGACGTGCCGCTGCTGGTCGTCATCGCGCGCCGCCCACGGCAGTCCTCCGCCCCGTTGCGGAACAGCCTCAGCGAGGGCATCGCCAACGGCAGCGCCACCCAGCTCCAACTCGGTCCGCTCTCCCTGGAGCAGTCCGCCGAAGTGCTGGGGGTCGAACGGACCGACTGGCGCGTGGAACGGCTGCACCGCGTCGGCGGGGGAAACCCGCTCTACCTCCAGGCGTTGTGGGACAGCGCGGGGAACACCGACCTCGGCTCGCTCTGCGCCGAGACCGACCCGACGAGCGTCGACGGCGCCACCGGGGTCTCGCTGCCGCTCAGCGAGATCAACACGCTGCCGGCCGACGACTGGAGCGTCACCGCCGCCACCGTACTGCTGGGGGACAACGCCGACCGCTCCTCCATCGCCCGGGTCTCCGGACTGCACCCGCTGCGGGTCAGCGCCGCCATCAACCGCCTGAGCAGGCGTGACCTGTTGCGGCCCATGGCCGGCGGTGCCGGCGTCCGGCTCCGCCACCCGGCGCTGCGCACTCTGCTCTACCCGCACATCAACCAGGAGTGGCGGACGCGGGCGCACCGCGTGACCGCCAGGGTGCTCGCCGAACGCGGCGCCCCGCCCCAGGACCTGGCCACACACCTGGAGTTCGCCATCGACCAAGGCGACCCCGGCGGCGCCGAGGTCCTGGTCAGGGGCGCGCGGGAGGTGGCGTACAGCAACCCGGCGAAGGCCGCCCGCTGGCTCAAGCGGGCCCTGCCGCACCTGCACCGCCCGCCGGCGGCAGGGCCCGGACCGGTCGGCGGCCCGGAGGCGACAGGGACGCCCGTGATGGAGGTCTCCACGTTGCTGGCCCGAGTCCTGGGCATGTCGGGCCAGTTGGCGGAGAGTCGCCGGCTCTCGCACGCGGTGCTGCTGGTGCTGCCGCACAGCGAGGCCGCGCTCCAGGCGTCGAACGCGGCGTTCTGCGCCCTGATGGACTGCCAACTGGGGCACTACACCGAGGCGCGGGCCATGCTGAAGGCCCGCTCCGACAACCCCAGGCCGATCCCGTTCGCCGAGGCCGTGGACGTGCGGGTGGCAGAGCTGTTCATCCATCTGCTCAGCGGCCGACGCGACCTGGGCGCCCCCGACCCACTGCCGAAGCCGTCCGCGACCGAGTCGGGCGACGCCCTGTCGATGGCCGGCGCGCACGCCGTCCGGGCGCTGCGGGCGGTGCTGTTGGAGCGACCGCTGGCGGCGCTGCGGGCCCTGGACGAGGGCGCGGCCGCCTTCGACGGGCTCTCCGACGCCACGCTCCGCAGACGCCCCGAGTACCTGGTGCTGTTGGCCGCCACCGAGTTGCAGGCGGACCATCACCCGGAGGCGAAGCGGCACTTCGAGCGCGCCGCGGGCATCCTGCGTGCCTCGGGGCAGCGCCATCTGCTGCCGATGGCGCTCGCGGGGCTGGCCAGCGCCTGCGCCAGGGCCGGCACGCCCCGCGAGCTGCGGGAAGCGGTCAACGGAACGCGGGCCGCCGCCTGGCAGATCGGGAGCAAGCCGCTGGGCGCCGCAGCCGACGCGCTGGAGGAGGCGTACGGACGGCTGGCGGAGCACGACCACTGGGCCGACGCGATCCACACGCCGGAGGACACCGCCGCCGTGCCGCCGCCGATGGCGTTCCCCTGGCGGGCCGACCGCGTGATCAGAGCCGTCGGCCTCCCCGGCGGCGCTGCGCTCTCCGAACGGCAGTTGACGCTGGCGTTCACCAAGCCCTGGGGTGGTTCGGAGCTTCCTCTGCTGCCCAAGCCGTCCCGTCCCGCGTACATCGAGATGCTGCTGAACGCGGTGGTGATCTCCGGCGGCGACAAGCGGACCGGGGTCTGCTGGACGAGCCCGCTGGAGGGCGGCCTGCGGCGGCTGCTGGAGTCCTCGGGGCTGGCCTACACCACGGCGGTGCGGGCCCATGTCCTGCGGGCGCAGGGCGGGTTCACGGCCGCCGCGTCCCTGTACCGGGTGGCCGCCGAGCTGTTCGGGGTGGCCGGGCTGCACCAGGACCAACGCCGCATGGTGGTGTTGGCGGAGAGCTGCCGGGCGCGGGAGAACCCCGCGTTGCCCCGGTCCAACGCGGTGCCCGAGGTGGAGCCACCGCAGGAGACCGACACCGATCACGAGGCACTGCGGTCGCTGACGGCGCGCGAGCGTGAGGTTGCCCAGCTGGCTGGCGTGGGGCTCCGGACGAAGGAGATCGCCGAGCGGCTGAACCTCAGTCCACGCACCGTCAGCGTTCATCTGACACACATCTACCAGAAGACCCAGGTGCGTTCGCGGACCGAACTGGTGCGGATGATGGCCAGAGTGGAACGTGCGGTGGGCGTGCGCGACGCGGAGCCCAGCGGCTGAGAGCGTTCCTCCCTTTCACGGACGGCACTGTCCGTGAAAGGGAGCCGTCGCGGGACGGCGTCGGCTCGTCAGGCGGCGCGCAGTTCCAGCTCGCGGTCCGCCAGGAGTATCGACTGGTGCATCTCCTGGAGGGCCCGGCACGGTTCGAGGCCGAGCTGCTCGTTGAGGATGCCGCGCGCGGCGCGGTAGACGTCCAGGGCGTCGGCCTGTCGCTCGGAGCGGTACAGCGCCAGCATCAACTGGCGGTGGAACGCCTCCCGCATCGGGTACTCGGCCGTCAGCGAGAACAGCTGGCCGATGAGCGTCCGGTGCCGGCCCAGTGCCAGACTGGAGTCGATCACCATCTCGATCGTCTCCAGCCGGACCTCCTCGATCCAGGTGAGGAAGCCCAGCAGGATCGAGCCGCCCACCTTGGGGCCCAGCGGCAGCCCGCCGCGCCACAAGCCGAGCGCCGCCTTGAAATCGACGACGGCACGCTCGTGGTCATGGGCGCGCGCCCGGCTCCTGCCCCGTTCCACCAGCGCGGTGAAGCGCTCCAGGTCGAGGTCGTCCGGGTCCAGCTCGAACTGGTAGCCGGGGGCCCTGGTGACGATGGGGCTGCGGGACTGCCCCGGGCGCTTGAGGAACTTGCGCAGTTGGGAGATGTAGACGTGCAGGGCGGCGGTCGCCCTGCGTGGCGGAGTCTCCCCCCAGATCTCCGCGATGAGCTGGTCGATCGAGACGACCTGATTGGCTCTCAGGAGGAGAGCGGCGAGCAGTATCTCCGTCTTCCGTGCGCTGAGTGTGCGAACGTCCTCCCCTTCGACCACTCTCAGTGGTCCCAAGATCTCGTACCTCATCACGGCTCCTCCGGCTTCAGTCGTGTACTTCTTCCCCCGGCAGCTGAAGCGGCTGCCAGCCGATCGGCATAGCCGACCCCGTGGCTCAACGGTGCCGAACTCCCAGTTCGACCACATCGTAGAAATTGCTTACGAGGGCCGCCGACCCGTGAGACCTATGTCTCACCCGCGCCCGGCGGCGCCGGCGCACGGCTGATCGTAACCAGACCAACCACGGTCAACACGCAGTCATTGGGCTGCTTTTAAGGGCGCCTTAGGAACGCACCCGAGCATGAGTAGCCGGACCTATCCCGTGCGGCGAGCCCGCCGCGCACCAGCCGAAGGGACCTCATGGACGTCTCGGACATCCGCATCCTGTCGGCGGCCTCCGCCCTTCCGGGCGACCCCGTCGACAACGCGGCGCTGGCCCGGCGGTTCGGCATGGACAAGCTGTGGGAGCAGTGGGTCGACGCCTTCGTCGGCACCAAGACCCGTCACCTCTCCCTGGACCTCGACTCCGGCAAGACCCTGCACTCGCTGGCCGACCTCGCCGAGACGGCCGGCCGCCGGGCCCTGGCGGCGGCGGGCGTCGAACCGGCCGACGTCGACGTGATGGTGCTGGGCACCGCCACGCCCGACCTGCTGATGCCCGCGACCGTCAACCAGGTCGCCGACCGCCTCGGCATCAACGACATCCCCACCTACCAGCTCCAGTCGGGCTGCGCCGGCGCCGTCCAGGCGCTGGACGTGGCGCGCAAACTGCTCGCCGTCGGCGGGGACGGGCCGCGCACCGCCCTGGTGCTCGGCGGCGACGTCTGCGCCAAACACCTGGACCTCCAGGCGGACCTGACGGCCCTCGCCCCGGCCGAGTTGGTCAACGTGCTGCTCTTCGGGGACGGCGCGGGCGCCGTGGTGCTGTCCACCGAGCCGCGCCCCCAGTCCACCGCGCTGCGCCATGTCGTCAACGTCCTCACCGGGCTGGGCCGCGACCCGGGGCAGGTCGTCGAGTGGTACGGCATGGCCGACCGGGGCGCGGGCCACTCGGCGGTCCGCGAGGACTACAAGGCCATCGAGGAACGCGTGCCGCTGATGGCCGGCGAGGTGCTGGAGACCGTCCTCGGCGACCTCGGCTGGGACCGGGAGGACGTCGACTACCTGCTGCCGCCGCAGTTGTCCGGCAAGATGACGAGCGGGATCATGACGCACCTGGATGTGCCGGGCGTCGAGGAGGTCTCCTGCGTCACGGAGACCGGCAACAACGGGAACGCGCTGCCGTTCCTCCAGTTGGAGCGGACCCTGCCGCAACTTGTCACGGGTGACCGGGCGGTGGCCATCGCCATCGAGTCCAGCAAGTGGATCAAGGCGGGCTTCGCCCTGGAGAGGTGCTGAGCGGCATGGCGGACACCGTGCCGGGCGGCCCGCCACCGGCCGGGGGGCACCGGCGACCGGCCCGGGGGAACACCGTGACGGCGCCCGGGCGCACCGGCTATCTGCCGCACGCCCCCGACCCGGCGGCGCCGCTGCGGCTGTTCTGCTTCCACCACGCGGGCGGCGCGGCCTCGGTGTTCACCCCGCTGGCCCGGGCCCTGCGGCCGAGGATCAACGTGGTGCCGGTGCAACTCCCCGGCCGGGAGCAGCGGGCGCGCGAGCCGCGCCACCTCGACATGGCGGCGCTCGTCGACGAGTTGGACCGTCGCCTCGACCCCGCGCTCGACGCACCGCACGCCTACTACGGGCACAGCCTGGGAGCGCTGGTCGCCTACCGGCTGGCGCAGCGGCGCGCCGACCGGAGCGCGAGCACGCCGGCCACGCTGGTGGTCGGCGCCGCGCAGGCGCCCGATCTGCCGTCCTCCGCCCGCTCGTTGGTCGACGCGTCCGACGACGAGGTGACGCGCTGGATGATGAGCCTGGGCGGCATGTCGGAGATCCTGCTGGACCACCCGGCGTGGCTGGCCCGCGCGGTGGCGCTGACCCGCGACGACCTGTACCTGTTCGCCAGCGACCGGGGCGACGTCGGCGTTCCGCTGGACTGCCCGACGCACGCGTTCTTCGGCACCGCCGACCCGATCGTCTCCGCGCGCGCGGCGGCCGGCTGGGCGCGGTGCACCACCGGCGGCTTCGAGTCCCACGCGCTGCCCGGCGGCCACTTCTTCCTCCGGGACTCGGCGGTGACGTTCACCGCCCGACTCGCCCGGCTGCTGACCCTGGCCCTGCCGCGTTCCCTCGCCATGGGCCGGCCCTGAGCCGCGCGCGGCGTGCGCCCCGGGCCGGCCGCCGCGCGCCGGCACCCGTAACCCCGCGACGCAGAGAACGGATTGCCCCCGATGACGGACGAACAGAAGCTGGTCGACTACCTCAAGTGGGTCACCACCGATCTGCACCGCACCCGCGAGCAGCTCAAGGAGGCGCGGGACGAGCGGCACGAGCCGATCGCGATCATCGGTATGGCCTGCCGGCTTCCCGGCGGGGTGCGCGACCCGGACGAGCTGTGGGAGCTGCTGGCGTCGGGCCGCGACGCGATCGGGGCGTTCCCCACCGACCGAGGCTGGGACCTGGACGGGCTGTACGACGCGGACGACGCCGAGGCGCCGGCCACCCGCGAGGGCGGATTCCTGTATGACGCGGCCGAGTTCGACGCCGAGTTCTTCGGCATCAGCCCCCGCGAGGCGGACGCGATGGACCCCCAGCAGCGGCTGCTGCTGGAGACGGCCTGGGAGACGCTGGAACACGCGCGGCTCGACCCGGCGTCGCTGCGCGGCAGCCGCACCGGCGTGTTCGCGGGCGTGATGTACGGCGACTATGCCTCCCGGCTGCGCCGACTGCCCGAGGAGTACGCCGGGTTCGTCGGGAACGGAACGGCCGGCAGCGTCGCCTCGGGCCGCGTCTCCTACGCGCTCGGCCTGGAGGGCCCGGCCGTCACCATCGACACGGCCTGCTCCTCCTCGCTGGTCGCGCTGCACCTGGCGGCCCGTTCGCTGCGCGCGGGGGACTGCTCACTCGCGCTGGCCGGCGGCGTCACGGTGATGGCCACCCCCAACGTGTTCCGCGAGTTCAGCCGGCAGCGCGGCCTGGCGCCCGACGGCCGCTGCCGATCGTTCGGTGCGGGCGCCAACGGCACCGGCTTCGCCGAGGGCGTGGGCCTGCTGCTGTTGGAGCGGCTGTCGGACGCGCGGCGCAACGGGCACCGCGTGCTCGGCGTGGTGCGCGGCAGCGCGGTCAACCAGGACGGGGCCAGCAACGGCCTGACGGCGCCCAACGGTTCGGCCCAGCAGCGGGTGATCCAGCGGGCCCTGGCCGACGCGCGCCTCACCCCGGCCGACGTGGACGCGGTGGAGGCGCACGGCACCGGCACCGCGCTCGGCGACCCGATCGAGGCGGGCGCCCTGCTCGCCACCTACGGGCAGGACCGCAAGGACGGGCGGCCCCTGTGGCTGGGCTCCATCAAGTCCAACATCGGGCACGCCCAGGCGGCGGCCGGTGTCGCCGGCATCATCAAGATGGTGCAGGCGATGCGGCACGGCGTGCTGCCCCGGACGCTGCACGCCCAGGAGCCGTCGCCGCACGTCGAGTGGAGCGGCGGCGAGGTCCGGCTGCTGACCGGGCCGGTCGCCTGGCCGGCGGAGGAACGGCCGCGCCGCTGCGGCGTCTCGTCGTTCGGCATCAGCGGCACCAACGCGCACATCATCCTGGAGGAGGCCCCGCCTCCCGACCAGCCCGCCGCGTTGGCCGAGCCCGCCGAACCGGCCTCCGGGGCAGCGGAGTCGGCGCCCGAGCCCGCCGGCGCGATCTCCGGGGCAGCGGAGTCGGCGCCCGAGCCTGCCGGCGCGATCTCCGGGGCGCCGTCCGGCGCGGCGGCCCGGCCGATCGCCGGCGTCCGACCGTTCCCGCTGTCCGCCCGCTCGCCGGAGGCGCTGCGCGGGCAGGCGCGCCGGCTCGGCCGGCTGCTCGCCGAGCGGTCCGACACCGACCTGACCGACCTCGGCGCCTCGCTCGCCGCCCGGCCGGCGTGGGAGCGGCGGGCCGTCGTGCTGGGCGCGGACGCGCCGCAGCTGCGGGCCGCGTTGGACGCGCTGGCCACCGGCGACACCTCCCGGCCCACCGTGCTGCTCGGCACCCCGCGCGGCGGGCCCGTGGCGTTCCTGTTCTCCGGGCAGGGCAGCCAACGCGCCGGCATGGGGGCCGAGTTGTACGCCGCCTCGCCGCTCTTCGCCGAGTTCTTCGACGAGGTGTGCGCCGCCCTCGACCCGCATCTGGAACGGCCGCTGGCCGAGGTGGTGTTCGCCGCGCCCGGCAGCCCCGAGGCCGCGCTGGTGGACTCCACGGCATGGACCCAGCCCGCGCTCTTCGCCCTCCAGGTGGCGCTCCACCGGCTGGTCACCCACCACGGCCTCACCCCGTCCCACCTGGTGGGGCACTCCATCGGCGAGTTGGCCGCCGCCCATGTCGCCGGCGTGTGGTCCCTGCCGGACGCGGCCGAACTGGTCGCCGCACGCGGCCGGTTGATGGCCGAGCTGCGTCCCGGCGGCTCCATGATGGCGATCCAGGCCAGCGAGGAGGAGGTCGCCGAGGCGCTCGCGCGACACCAGGGCGCGCTCGACATCGCCGCCGTCAACGGCCCCGACGCGGTGGTCATCGCCGGCGACGCCGACGCCGCCCGCGAGGTCGGCGGCGCGTTCCGGCGCCTGGGGCGCCGGGCCAAGCGGCTGCGGGTCAGCCACGCCTTCCACTCCCCGCACATGGACCCGATGCTGGCGGAGTTCCGCGCGGTCGCCGAACGGCTCACCTACCGGCCGGCGACCGTGCCGCTGGTCTCCACCGTCACCGGCGCGCCGCTGCCCGACGCCGTGCTGACCAGCCCCGCCTACTGGGAGCAGCAGGTGCGGCGCACCGTGCGGTTCCACGCCGCCGTCCGGCACCTGTCGGACGAGGGCGTGGCCGGCTGTCTGGAGATCGGGCCCGACGCGGTGCTCACCGGGCTGGCGCACGCCGCCGTGGACCGGCCCGACGAGGTGTTCCTGACGCCGCTGCTCCGCCGCGACCAGCCCGAACCGCAGGCGTTCGCCGCCGCGTTGGCCACCCTTCACGTCAACGGCGCCGAGGTGGACCTCGGCCGGGCGCACCCCGGCGGGCGGCGGATCGACCTGCCGCCCTACGCGTTCCACCACCAGCGCCACTGGCTTGAGGACGTGCCGGGCACCGACGCGGCGTCCCCGGGCGAGGAGGCCGCGTGGACGGCCGTCGCGGCCGAGGACCTGGACGGGCTGGCGCGCGCCTGGTCGGTGCCGGACGAACTGCGGGACGCGCTCGGCGCGTTGCTGCCGACGCTCGCCACCTGGCGGCGGCGGCGCGGCTGGCGGCACCGCGTGCTGTGGTCACCGAGCCCGGAGCCGAACGAGCCGGTCAGGACCGGCGACTGGGTACTGGGGCTACCGGCGGACGAGGAGGGCCTGCGCATCGCCGAGGATGTCGAGCGCGCGTTGACCACGCACGGTGCGCACGTCACCCGCGCGCCGCTGGACGCTCTCCTGGGCGCGGCCGCCGGCGAGGCCGACCGGGCCGAGGAGACCGTTCGGCTGGCCGAGGCGGTGCGCGGGGCGCGGGGCGTGCTGCTGTTCGCGCCGGAGGCCCCGGGGGACGGCGGCTGGGAACGCCAACTGGCGTCCCTCGCGGCGGCGTTCGCCGGAGCCGACACCTCGGCGCGGCTGTGGGTCGCCACCCGTCGCGCGGTGGCGGCCGTCCCCACGGACCCGCCGGCCGCGCCGGACGCGGCCGCCGCCTGGGGCCTGGGCCGGGCACTGGCCCAGACGCACCCCGCCCGGTGGGGCGGTCAGGTCGACCTGCCCGGGGCGTGGGACGAGGGGGACGCCGGGCGGCTCATCCGGCTGCTGGCCGCCCCCGAGGGGCGGGACGAGTTGGCCCTCAGGCCCACCGGCGCGCTCGTCCCCCGGCTGGTGCCGGCGCCGCCGCGCCGAGCGGGCGGGGCCGGCGCGGCGCCGGGCGCCACGCTGCTGGTCGTGGCCGAGCCCGGGGCGGCGACCGCCGCCGAACGGGCGCTCGGCTGGCTGGCGCGCGCCGGGGCGCCACGGATCACCGTCGCCGCAGCGCCGGGCACCGCGCTGGACGGGCTGCGCGGCGCGGGCGGCGACGTCGCCTCCGTGACACACCGGGCGCTGACCGAGCCCGACCAGGTGCGCGCGCTGGTCGCCGAACTGCCCGAACCGCCCACCGACGTCTACCTGGTGGGCGCGGGCGCCGACGAGCGCGCGCGGGCGGTGGCGCACGCCGTGGACGCCGCGCTGACCGGGCCCGAGGTGCGGGTCTTCGCGCTGTTCTCCACGCTGGCCGGGGTGTTGCCCGAGGTGGACGAGGCGGCGCAGGCGTCCTACGGGGCGTTCGCCCAGGCGCTGGCCGAGCGGCGGCGGGCGCGCGGCGACCACGCGGGCCATGTCGCCTGGGGTCCCGCCGCCGGCGAGCGGACCCGGGTGGGGCACCGGGAGCTGCCGGCGCCGGCGGCGTTCGCGGTCTGGGAGGAGTGCCTGGCGGACGGCGCCGCGACGGTCGTCGTCGCGGACGCGGACTGGCAGGCCGTGGCCGGCGCCCGCGAGGTGGCCAGGCTGTCGCCGATGCTGTGGGAGGTGACCCGCTCCAGCCGGGCCAGGGGAGCCGGCCAGGGCGCCGGCCCCGCCGCGCTGCGGGACCGGCTGGCGTCGGGCTCACCCGAGGAACGGACGGACGTGCTGGTGGAGTTGGTGCTGCACTATGCGGCGCTGGTGCTCGGCCACGACGACGCGGCGCAGCTCGACGCTTCGCTGAGCTTCCTGGAGATCGGCTTCTCCTCGTTCACCGCGCTGGAACTGCGGAACCTCCTCAACGTGGAGACCGGGCTGACGCTGCCGGCGACCGTGGTCCTCGAACACCCCACGCCCGCCGACCTGGCCGACCGCATCCTCGGCGAACTCACCCCCGAACTGGCGGTCCCCGCCTGACCGGTCGCCACCGCGAAGGAGGGGACGGGCATACCCGGGGAAGGGGCCCGCGAGGCGGGCCCCTTCCCCGTGGCGTGCGGGCGGCGGCCTTCGGCCCGTTGCCTAGGCTCCGACGGAGGCGGCCGCGTCCTCCCGGCCGCCGATGCCCTCGGCCGCCAGCGCGTCCGCCAGCAGCTCGTACGAGCGCGCCCGCGCCGCGTGGTCGTGCACCGTCGTCATCGCCATCAGCTCGTCGGCGCCGGTGCGCCGCAGCAGGTCCCGCGCCTTCTGCCGTACCGTCTCCGGCGAGCCGACCCACTGCGGTTCGATCAGCATCCGGATCATCGCCTGCTCGGCCGGCGCGAAGTTCATCTCGGCGGCCTGCGCCGGCGTCGGGAACAGCCCCCTTGGGTCCTGCTGGGCGCGCGCTATGCCGTACTTGACGGACCCGGCCAGCCAGTCCGCCTCGGCGTCGGTGTCGGCGACCGCCGCGAAGACCGCGACCAGCACGCGCGGCCGCTCCCCCAGCGGCGAGGGCCTGAACGACGCGCGGTAGACGTCCAACGCCTCGGTCACCGACATCGGGTTGAAGTGGTAGGCGTAGGCGAACGGCGCGCCGAGCGCGCCCGCGAGCCGGGCGCCGTTGGGGCTCGAACCGAGCAGCCAGGTCTCCGGCAGGTGGCCTGGCGCCGGGACGGCCTGGATCGGCGCCTGGCCGCCCCCGCCGTCCGGCGCGAAGTAGCCGAGGAGTTCCGCGACCGCTCGGGGGAAGTCGTAGGCGCCGTCGGTCCGCCGCAGCAGCCGGGCCGTCGCCGGGTCGGTGCCGGGGGCGCGGCCGAGGCCCAGGTCGATCCGGCCCGGGTGCAGCGCCTCCAGGGTGCCGAACTGCTCGGCCACCGCCAGCGGCGCGTGGTTGGGCAGCATCACGCCGCCCGCGCCGACGCGCAACGACTCGGTCAGGGCCGCGATCCGCCCGATGAGCACGCCGGGCGACGAGGTGGCCAGGCCCGGCGTGTTGTGGTGCTCGGCGAACCAGTACCGCGCGTATCCCAGGCGTTCCACGTGCGGGGCCAGCTCCAGGGCGTTCCGCAGCGCCTGCCCCGCGTCACCCCCCTCGAACACGGGCACGGTGTCGAGCACGGACAGCGGGATGCGCTTGGCTTCGGTCATGCCAACGACTGTACGGAGCGGGCAAGTTGCTGACAACGCCCGCCCGAAGGGGTGTCTTCGCAGGTCAGAGGCGTATTCGGTGGCGCGGCATGGACCGTTCTTAGACCCGCTTTAGCCCCGGTCCCGAGCATGGGTGGCGGCTGCGGAAGTCGCCGCCGAGCATGTCCGAACGCCACCGAGCGACCGGGGCCGGGACGGTCCGTCCCGGTCCAGCGCACTCCGCGCCAGGAGCGGCGCGTTGGGAAAGGACCCGAGCAGCGCCATGACCATGCCCGCCACCGACCCGGCCGCGCCGGCCGAGCCGTTCCCCCCGAGCGCGAGGCTGCGCGCTCTGATCGACGAGGGCCGTCTCCCGGCGGAGTTCCCCCGCGTCGCCTCGTTGCTCGCCGAGGCCGACGACGCCGAACTGCTCCGTGCGGGGCGGTTCCTGGGCGCCGTCGACCTCGACGACGTGCTGCGCGAACGCCCCGAGACCCCGACGGTGACCGTGGCCATCACCGGACACAGCACCCTCAACGCCCTGGTTCCCGCGATCACCGGGCAGTTGGCGCGGCATGGCCTGCTGACCCGGCCGCACCTGTGCGACTTCGACTCCTATGTCTTCGAGCTGTCCGACCCGGACAGCGGCCTCTACGCCGCCGACCCGGACCTGGCGCTGTGCGTGCTGGCCCCCGAGATCGTGCTCGACGAGCTGCCCAACCCGTGGGACGTGCGGGACCTGGAGGAGGTCCTCGCGGCCAAGACCAGGCTGATCGAGGGCCTGGTCGCCCGGTTCACCGCCACCGCCCGTGGCACGCTCGTCCTCAACACCCTGCCGCTGCCCCGGGCGTTGACGGCCCAGCTGATCGCGCTGCGCGCCCGCGCCGGCGCGGCGGCGGCCTGGCACGAGGCCAACGCCCGGCTGCTGCGGCTGGCCGAGGCGCACCCCAGGGTCGTCGTGTTGGACAGCGCCGCGCTGGCCGACGCCTGCCGGGGGGACAGTCCGGCGCCAGACCCCCGGCTCAGCCGCTACGCCAAGGTCCACCTGTCGCCGGCGTTCCTCGGCTCGCTGGCCAGGGAGGTCGGGCACCTCGCCCGGCTGGTGACCGGGCGCGGCCGCAAGTGCCTGGTGCTCGACCTGGACAACACGGTCTGGGGCGGGGTGCTGGGCGACGACGGGCCCGAAGGCATCGAGGTCGCCGACACCTACCGGGGCGAGGCGTTCCGCGCCTTCCAGCGACTCGCCCGGCAGATCGCCAGCCAGGGCGTGCTGCTGGCGGCGGTCAGCAAGAACGATCTGGAGCCGGTCCAGGAGGTGCTGCGCGACCATCCCGGGATGACGCTGCGCGAGGGGGACTTCGTGCGTGTCGTCGCCAACTGGCGCCCCAAGCACGACAACCTGCGGGAGCTGGCCGCCGACCTGAATCTCGGCACCGACGCGTTCGTCTTCGTCGACGACAGCTCCTACGAACGTGGCCTGGTCCGGCGGGAGCTGCCCGAGATCGCGGTCGTGGACGTCGGCACCGAGCCGGCGCTGCACACGGAGCGGCTGCTCGCCGACGGCTGGTTCGACGTGTGGGAGCTGACCGCCGAGGACCGCAAGCGCCCCACCCTCTACCGCGAGGAGCTGGTGCGCCGCGACTTCATCAGCGGCTTCGACTCCCTCGACGACTATCTCGCCGAGCTGGGCGTCACCGTGCGGCTCGCGGACGTGGCCGAGGGGGACGTGCCGCGCGTCTCGCAGATCACGCTGCGCACCAACCAGTTCAACCTCACCACCCGCCGCCTCCAGCCGGACGACGTGCACACCCTGCGGCGGGACCCGGCCGCGCTGCCGCTGGCGATCCACGCCTCCGACAGGTTCGGTGACAACGGGCTGGTCGGCGCGGTGTTCCTGCGCGAGGACGGTGACCGGATGGTGATCGACAACTTCCTGCTCAGCTGCCGGGTCTTCTCCCGGGGCATCGAGCAGGCGTGCCTGTCGGCGGTGCTGCGCCACGCGCGGGAGCGCGGCGCGACCGCGCTGCGCGGCCACTACGTGCCCTCGCCGAAGAACGGCAAGGTCGCCGAGCTGTACCCGCGCAGCGGGTTCACGGCCCTGGACGAGGCGCCGGACGAACGGGGCGGCACCGTCTTCGAGCACGACCTCAGCGACATCCCCGAGCCCCCGGCCCATGTGCGGCTCATCGAGAGCCTCGCCGGCGCCGGCGAAACCCACGAGAAGGGCGAGCGCCACCCATGAACGACATCGACGACTTCGTCACCCTGATCCGCGCCGAGATGGGCCTGCCCGTCACCCGGGAGAACGTGGGCGTCACCTTCGACGAGCTGCCGCAGTGGGACTCGGTGCACCTGCTGACGCTGCTGTCCCTGCTGGAGCGGGAGACCAGCCGCAGCATCGCGGTCCCCGACGCGCTGGAGGCCACCAGCCTGGCGGATCTGTACGAGCTGGCCGTCGCCCCCGCCGCGCCCTGACGCGGCCCCCGCCCCGGGCGGAAACGCTCACGCTCAGGCGGGGACGTAGCGCTGGTAGGCGATGTCGCCGGGGAACGGGCGGCACTCGCGCAGCCGCAGGCGCGGCAGTTCGCACCCGTCGGGGAAGAGCCGGCGGCCCCGGCCCTGGACCGACGGGTAGACGAAGAGCCGGTACTCGTCGACCAGCCCGGCCGCGATCAGCGCGTGGGTGAGGGTGATGCTGCCGGTGACCACGATGTCCCGGCCCTCCCGCGCCTTGAGCGCGGCGACCTCGGCGAGCGGATCGCCCGCGATCACCGTGGAGTTCCGCCAGCCGGGGTCGTCGAGGGTGCCCGAGACGACGTACTTGTGCACCTCGTCGAGGTACGCGGTGATGCCGGTGGGGTCGTCGGTCTGCTCCGGCCAGTAGCCCCGGAAGTCCTCGAAGGTGCGGCGTCCCAGCAGCAGGGCGTCGGCCCGGCTGTCCTGGCGCCGGGTCTCGGCCAGCAGCTCGGCGCTGTCCGCCTCGCCCTGCGCTTGCGGGTCGAACCAGTCGGTGAGCATCTCGATCGAGCCGTCGACGGTGATGTTCTGGGTGACCGCGAGCGTCCGCATTCCGCCACTCTCCTTCGTTCGCCTTCGGTTGCCGGGATGACTCGCGGCGGCGCCGGAACTCATCGGCGCGATACGGCGGAACGGCCCTTCGCGGCGCGCCGCCGTCAGGCGCGGACGGCGACGGCGGCGGCGAGGTCGGTGCCGGCGACGACCAGGCCCGGCGCGGCCGCCAGCGCCAGCAGCGCCCCGCCGGGCGCGTCGGCGCCGCCGAGGGCGCACTCCCAGCGCGGCGCGCCGTCGGCGAGCGCCGCGCACACCAGCGCATCGGGCGCGCCGGGAAAGTACACCGCGTCCCCGGCCACGGCGACGGGGAGCACCTCGACGGCGGAGGTCGCCTCCCAGCGCCCGGCGCCGTCGGTCACGTCCAGGGCACGCAGCCGCCGCCCCCGCGCGTCGGGAACGAGCAACAGGCCCTCGGCGGCCACCGGGTTGACCACCGCGCCGGTGACCGAGGCCGCCCACCGTTCCTCGCCGGTCGCCGGGTCCAGGCCCCGCAGGGCGCCGAGGCCGGTGCCCACGCAGACCGCCTCGGCGGTGACGGCCGCGGTCGAGACGGTGGAGCCGTCGATCTCCACGGCCCAGCGCTCCTCGCCGGTCGCCGCGTCCAGGGCGTGCAGCGTCCCCCGGCTGTCGCCCAGGAACAGCGTGCCCTCCGCCAGCACCGGGTCGGCGAAGTACTGCCGCCCCTCGTCGACGCTTCCGACAGTCCAGCGTTCCTCCCCGGTGGCCGCGACCACCGCGCGGACCACGCCGTCCAGGCCGCCCACCACGGCCAGTTCGCCCACCGCCACGGGCCCGCCGACGACGCCCCAGTCGCCGGTGGTCAGCGACCAGCGCCGCTCGCCTTCGGCGAGATCGAGCCCCAGCAGCCCCCCGCCGCGCAGCCCGGTGACCACGGTCTCGCCGACCACCACGGGCCGGCTGGGCCCGGTGCCCGTCTCGGCCGTCCACCGCGCCTCACCGCCGTCCGCCGCCAGGGCGTGGAGCGTGCCCGGCTGCTCGCCGACCAGCAGGACGTCCCCGGCCAGGGTGGCGGGGCAGGTCGCCGCGCCGCCGCCGACGGCCCAGAGCGGGGTGCCGGCCTCGACCTGCTCGCCACGAGCTGCGGGTTCGCTCCCCGACCCGCAGCCGGTGGCGAGCAGGGCGAGGCCGGCGGCCAGGAAGCGACGGCGAGTGGTGGACGGCGCGACGGTCACGCGGGAGTCCTCTCCGGTCGCCCGGGCCCCGGGCGACCAACGGCGGTGTGGGCAACGGCGGTGTGGTCAATGGGGGTTGGGCGGCTCACAGGGAGTTCGGCGGCTCGGTGCCCAGGAACGTGAAGGCGCCGTCCTCGACCCGGTAGAAGAAGGTGCCGCCGCCGACGAAGAGCCCGTTCTCCTCCTCGAAGGCGTACTCCTTGGCCACGCCCCGGTGGCGGGTCAGCCGCAGCACCTCGACCACGTCCCGGTGGCTCACCGAGCCCGGGTCGTCGAGACCTTCCAGGCAGCGCGCCAGAACGCCCACCGCGTCATAGCCCTCGGCGGCGCCCGGCGGCGGGGGCGCGTCGAAGCGCTCGGCGTACGCCTCGACAAACGCCTCGGCGCCCGGCGCCGCCAGCGGGTCGGTGACCGTGGAGACCAGCAGCCAGCCGTCGGCGGCCGGGCCCGCCGCGTCGAGGAAGCGCGGATCGTGCATCCCCCGGGTCCCGATCGTGGGCCCCCGGTAGCCGGCCTCGGCCAGCGCGGCGGCGAACGGGGCGGCCGCCTCCCACTCGCCGCCGTAGAGCACGGCGCCCGGCGCGTGCCCGAGCACCCTGGCCACCGCGGCCGACCTGTCGACCTCGTCGGCCGGCACCACCTCGGGCACCACGGTCAGCTCGGCGTCGCCCAGCGCGGTCCTGGCGTTGCGGGTGATGTCCCAGCTGTAGAGCGTGGTGTCGTCCACGATCACCACCGGACCCGTCAGCGCCACCGAGGTCAACAGGGCGACGACGGGCCGCAGTTGGAGCGCGTCCAGCGGGCGGGCCATGGTGTGCACGGCGTTCAGGTGGGCGGAGGAGCCGTCGGTCACGTTGAGCACCGGCTTGCGCGCCTCGGCGCAGGGCGTCATCAGCGCGCCGGTCGCCTCGGGCCCGGTGGCGGCGATCACCGCCACCACGGCGTCGTCGTCGGCGAGCAGCCGCGCGCGGCGCGCGGCCTCCTCGGCTGAGCCGGCGTCGTCCTCGACGCGGAGCGCGAGGCGGAACGGCTGCTTGTCGTCCGCGTTGTGGTCGGCGATCGCCAGCTCGGCGCCGCTCCGGTGCGCGGCGGCGACCTCGGCCAGCGGGCCGCTGAGGTCGCCCTGCAACCCGACCGTCAGCAGCGGCCGTTCGGGCGCGGGCGGCTCCGCGCCGCCGGCCGTGGGGCGCGAGGACCACCACCACGCGCCCCCGCCGGCCGCCGCGAGCCCCACCGCCGCGCCGGCCGTGCCCAGCAGCAGCCGCCGGCGCGAGGGCCGGGCGCGCACGCCCCCGGGCGCGGTCGGCTCCACCGGCGGCAGCTGGAGCATCCGCGCCGAACGCTCCGCGATCAGCCGCGCCACCGGCGCCGGCAGCCAGCCGCCGCCGGCCTCGGCGCCCGGCTCGCCGGGCCCGCCCGGCTCGCCCCAGGCGGCGCGCAGCTCGGCGACGGTCGGCCGCGCCGACTCCGGCTTGGCCAGACACCGCGCCACCAGCGAACGCAGCCCCACGGGAACGGCCGACAGGTCGGGCTCGTCGTGCACCGCCCGATAGAGCAGGGCCTCCACCGGGCCGGTGCCGAACGGGCGTTGACCGCTCACGGCGAAGGCCAGCACACAGCCCAGCGAGAACACGTCGCTGGCCGGCCCGACCGGCAGCCCCCGAGCCTGCTCGGGCGAGAGATAGCCGGGCGAACCGAGGATCGAGCCGGTCGCGGTCAACGCGGTCTCGTGCAGCGCGCGGGCGATGCCGAAGTCGATCAGCCGGGGCCCGTCGTGCGCCAACAGCACGTTGCCCGGCTTCACATCGCGGTGCACCAGGCCCGCCGCGTGCACGGCGGTCAGCGCCTCGGCCAGCCGCGCGCCCAGCACCCGCACGCTCGCCTCGGGCAGCGGCCCGGCCGTGGCGACCGTCTCGTCCAGCGCCGGGCCCGGCACGAACGGGGTGGCCAGCCACGGCGACGGCGCCTCCGCGTCGGCGTCCACCACCGGCACCGCCCACCGGCTGGTCACCTGCCGGGCGACGGCCACCTCGCGGCGGAACCGTCGCCGGAACGCCGGCTCGTCGGCGTACTCGGCGCGGATCACCTTGATCGCCAGCAGCGCGCCGTCCGGCCCTCGCCCCAGCAGCACCGTTCCCATGCCGCCGGAGCCGAGCCGGCCGAGTATCCGGTAACCGGCCACCCATGCCGGGTCGTTGGGCGCCGCCGGCCGCATCAGCGCGCCCCGGCGCGCGCCGGGCGCGCCCCGCCGCCGGTTCGGTGACCACCGCAGGTTCGGTGACCGCCGCCGGTTCGGTGACCCGTCACGTCAGCTCCAACTCGATCGCATAGAGCACCCGGGCCATGCCCTCGGCGGCCATCCGGGTCAGCTCGTTGTCGTCGTGGCCCGCGCCGCCCCTGACCGCGACGGCCGCCGTGACGGTCCCGATGCGGGAGGTCACCCAGAGATGGGTGTACGGGCCGGCGTCGGGCCCGGTCCACTCGCCCATCTCGAAGACCGACGCGTTCGCGTTGAGCACCTCCTCCTCCGGGTACTCCATCGCCATCAGCCCGGACAGGCGCTGCCCGGCGCCGAGTTCCTGCTCCGGGCAGCGGAAGCTCTCCTGGAGCGCGTCGTCCAACTCGGCGTCGGCGTCCTCCTCGGAAGCATGCGCCGAGACGGTCACCGTGGCGCGCACCTCGCCCGCCGCATCGCTCTCGGGGAGCAGATAGCGGCGGGTGAACGAGTCCAGCACCGTCGCCGGCAGCCCGGTGCTCGACCAGGAGCAGTCGTCGGCGAGCACCGACCAGCCGCCGGGCACCTCGTAGGGGTCGTCCGGGCCGAGCCCCGGCCACCAGATGTCGGGCTCCAGCTGGGCGCCGCTGGTCAGCTCGCGGGCCCGCTCGGCGGTGGTGGGCACGCGCTCGGGGTTGGGCGTGAAGGTGTACGCGTCGGGCAGCTCGCCGATCGCCTCGCCGTCGTCGTCACCGTTCCCGTCGCCGTTGCTGTCGCCGTCACCGTTCCCGTCGCCGTTGCCGTCGCTGCCGCCTTCGCCGGCGTTGGCGTCCGGGCCGGCGGAGCCCTTCTCGGCCGGGGGACTCTCCTCGGCGCCGCGCCGTTCCTCGCCGTCCGGATCGGCACCGCCGCCCCCGCAGCCGACCAGCAGCAGCAGCGCGGCGGCGCACAGCGCCGGCACGGCTCTCGGCCCGTTCCACCCCTGCGCCATGCCCCTCCCCCGTCCTCGGCCGTCCGGCCGAACCCCCTGCGCGGCGGGGTGAGTTGGGCAGGTGTAACGCCGCGTTCTCCCCCCGGAACACCCGGATTATAGGGCGGGGCGGGGGCCGGCGGCGGGGTCAGCCGGTCACGCTTGGGTACCGGAGCGGGGCGGGAGCTGGGAGGATGGCCGAGGCCGCCCGAGTTGTCATGGGCACGCCCCGAGCCTGCTTCGAGGCGGTCACCCTTCGTCCCTTTCCCTCCGGGAGGACCCGTGAGCATCGCACGCCCCGCTTCCCGCACCCGCTCCGCCCGCCCCACCCGGCCGCCGGCCGCGCTCGCCGCGCTGCTGACGGCCCTGATCTGCCTGTTCGCGCTCCCGACCGGCGGCACCGCGCAGGCCGCCGGCGCCGAGGCGCCGCCCACCGCCGACGCGTTCCTGCTGCGACCGGCCGCCGACGGGGACGGGCCGGGTGCCCAACTGGCCGGCGGCGACCCGGTGTTCTCCAGCGGCGGCGCCACCTGCACGGTGGTCGCCAACCTCCGGGTCGGCAACGAGCCCCACGGCCTGCTGCCCGGCGCCTGCACCGAGAGCTTCCCGCACTGGTACGCCGACCCGGGGCGCACGGTGCCGATCGGGCCCACCACCAGCTCCCGGTTTCCGACCCACGGCACCTTCGGCTACGAGAACCCGGACATCCCCGTCGAACAGACCCCGAACTGCGGCGGCGCCATCCTCACCTCGGTCGGCGACCCGACCGTGGGCCAGGTCGTCATGCGGGGCAGCCGAACGACCGGTTGCCAGTCAGGGACGGTCGTCGGCGTTAACGTCACGGTCAACTTCGGTGGCGGGCTGATCGTGACCGGCCTGATCCAGACCAACCTCTGCGCCGAGCCCGGCGACCCGGGCGGGGCGCTGACCGCCGGCACCACCCTGGTCGGCATCCCGGTCGGCGGCAGCGGCAACTGCTCCAGCGGCGGCACCAGTTACTACCAGCCGGTCGCCCCGGTGCTCAACGAGCTGGGCGCGACCCTCATCTGACCGGGGAACGGGGGCGGCTGCGCGGTCGAGGGGGGCGCGCCGGCCGGCGCCGGGCCTGGCCCCTCGGCTCAGTACTCCTCGGCGTCCCTGACCTCCTGGAGGTAGGCGTTGGCCGAGGCGCCCTCGTCCACCAGGTCGGGGGCGAGGTCGAGGGAGGCGAGCAGCGCGGCGCCGCGCCCCTCGGCCGGCTCCCAGCGCTCGGCGATGATCCGCTGTTTGTCCTCGGGCTGGCTCTCCAGCCACTGCCGGTTGTCGGGGCTGAGCTGCCGGAGGAAGTGGGCGAGCGGGTCACCGGACATGGCCGACGTCTCCTGACCTTCGAGGGGTGGGCGCCGGCCGGCGCCCACGACGGGCATCAGCCTTCCCGAGGGACGCCCAGGGGCGCGGGCCCGCCGGCCGGGCGCCGCCCGATTCTCACCCGCGCGGACGAGGGCGCGCGCGCCGGGGCGTACTGGCCGGCGCGCGCCGGCGGTTAACCCATGGCCCGCGCCCCGTTCAGCCGCCAGGCTGGGCGCATGGCTTCCCACGACCACCCGGACCACGACGGCCAGGACCACGACGGCCAGGACCACGACGGGCAGGACCCGCCCGCCGATCTCGCCGAGCTGTGCCGCTGGGAACGGGCCGGCCGCCGGCTGAAGTACCTGTGTTTCTGGGGGCATCGGCCCGGCCGGGGCGGCGGGGTCGGGCCCTGGGTCCTCAGCCAGTGGTGGCCGGCCCCGTTCACCGTGGACGGCGTGCGCTACGCCACCGCCGAGCACTTCATGATGGCGGCGAAGGCCCGGCTCTTCGGGGACGAGGAGACGGCGGCCCTGGTGCTGGCCGCGCCCCACCCGGGCGCGGCGAAGGACCTGGGGCGGCGCGTGGCCGACTTCGACGAGGAGGTGTGGCGGGCGCACCGGCTGGAGATCGTGATCCGGGGCAGTCTCGCCAAGTTCGGTCAGGACACGGCACTTTCCTCCTATCTGTTGGGCACGAGGGGGCACGTTCTGGTCGAGGCCAGCCCGTTGGACCGCGTCTGGGGCATCGGCCGCGCGGTGGACGATCCCCTCGCCACCTCCCCGAGCCGCTGGCGCGGCGAGAACCTGCTGGGCTTCGCGCTGATGCGCGCCAGGAGCGCGCTGGCCGAAGGCGCCGGCTGAACGCTCGGGCTGAACGTGCGGCCCGCGCGGCGGGCCGGGCACACCGACTGAACGTGCGGGCTGACCGCGACGGCTGAGCGTTCTTCCGGGAGCCGCGCGGGCGCCATGTGGCGTTGGCCCCGGGCCTCTTCGATCGTCCCCGGCGGGCCGCCGAGCGGCGGCGGCCCCGTACGGGAGGCGGTCACCATGCGGGCCAGACAAACGATCGACGCGCTGTCGGACCGGAGGCGGGGCGGGCTGACGCCGCTGGCCGTGCTCACGGTGCTCACCGTGCTCGCACTGTGCGCGGTGCTGCTGGCGGGCGGCGCGGCCCGGGGCGCCCAGGCCGCCACCCGTGGCGCCGGCCCGGCGCCGCGCGCCGACCATGTGGTGCTGCTGGTGTGGGACGGGTTCGACCCCGCCTACCGGCACCGGGTGGCGACGCCGAACCTGGACGCGCTGGCCGAACGGGGCTTCGTCGGCACCAGCCTGGGCGTGGCGCAGTCGATCACCAACCCGTCGATGTCCACGCTGGCCACCGGCGCCTTCCCGGAGCGGCACGGCAACACCGCCTATGTCTACGACCCGGCGGCCGGGGCCGCCGTGGGGCAGAGCCGCGCGCTGGCCGTGCCCACGCTCGCCGAGTCGCTGGCCGCGCAGGGCAGGACCCTGGCCTCGGTGCAGTGGTTCATCCTCCAGGACCACGGCGTGCGCTACGGCGATCCGCGCGCCCTCTACACGCAGCCGGGCGGCACCTGCGCCGACCGCGTCGACCAGTTCGGCGAGCTGCTGGCCGGGCGGCCGGTGGACTCGGGCGGAACCCCGGTCAGCGTGCCGGAGATTCCCGACCTGACCGCCGTGTACTGCGACGACCTGGACGCCCTGGGGCACCGGGTCGGGCCCAACGACCCGTCGATCGACGCCCAGATGGCCGAGATGGACCGGCAGTTGGGGCGCGTGGTCCAGGCCACCCGGGACGCCGGGATCTTCGAACGCACCGCCTTCGTGCTGGTGGGCGACCATGGGATGACCGAGTTCGACCGGGCGTTCGGCGCGGAGTTGCTGGACGCGATCGCGTCGGCCGGGCTGCGGGGCGAGTTCCTGACCAGCGGCCGGTCGCCGGCGCCGGAGACGGACGTGGCCGTGGTCGTCGGCGGCAGCGCCAGCCTGCACTTCCTCGGCGACGCGGACAACGCGCGGAACGTGGCCAGGGTGCGGTCGGCCGTCGCCCGACTGCCCCAGGTGCGGGCCGTGTTGGGCGCCGGCGAGCAGCGACTGCTGCGGATGAGCCCGGCCATGGGCGAGCTGGTGGTGGAGCCACGGCCGGGGTGGACGGCGGCGGCCGAGGCGCCGGCGGCGCCCGCCGGGCGGCACGGCTCGACCAGCGAGGCGCACGCCACGCTGCTGGTCGCGGGCGCCGGCGTGCGCGCCGGGGGCTTCGCGCTGCTGCCGCGCCATGTGGATGTGGCGCCGACCGTCTCGGCGTTGCTCGGCGCCGAGCCGCCGGCCGGGGCGCAGGGCCGGGTGCTGTGGGAGGCGCTGCGCCCCGCCGGAGGGCTTCCGGACTGACCGTTCCGGGTTTCGGCCGGGGCGTAGGTCCCCGGTCCTCGGCCCGGGCCGGCCCGGGACCGTCCGCAAGCCCGATGGCCCCCTCCGGGTGCGGGAGCCACGATGTGTGGAGCCAGCGAAGAGGAGCGCGTCATGTCGTACCCGGAACGCCTCGACTATCCGGAAGCCCGCTACCACGGCGACAGGGGCGAGGTGAACGCGGTCTTCCGCCGGGCCGACCGCCCACCGGACATCTCCTCACCCGGCGGCTCCACCCACTACCTCGCCACCCACGAGTCGACCGGCGGCGAGTTCGGCCTGTACCGGGTGGAGTTGGGTGCGCGGTCCGCCGGGGCCAGAACCCACTTCCACCGGGCGATGTCCGAGTCCTTCTATATCCTCTCCGGCGAACTGGAGCTGTACGACGGCGAACGGTGGGTCACCGGCCGCGCGGGCGACTTCCTGTATGTGCCGGCCGGCGGCCTGCACGCCTTCAGGAACGCGTCCGCCGAGCCGATGTCCATGCTCATGCTCTTCTCCCCGGGCGCGCCACGCGAGGAGTACTTCGAGCGGGTGGCTGAGGTGGCGCGGCGCGGTGGCGAGGAGCTGAGACGGTTTCGGGTCCGCCACGACAGCTACTTCCTGGAGGACCTGTAGCGCGGCAGCCGGCCGCGCGGTCAGGTCCGGGGGGTGGTGTAGAGCGCGGGGCGTTCGTCCCCGGGTGGGGTCTCGATGATGGGAACGGGCTTGCCGCCGGGGTCGCCGGCGCGGTCGACGGTGAACTCCAGGGTGCCGCTGGCGGCGGGCACCGCGTTGTCCAGGTGGAGCAGGAACAGCGCGTCGGTGACCCGGCTCGGGGTCAGCGGCTCCTCCGGCGCCTGGGCGTGGGTGAGCCGGATGGCCTGGACGGCGACGGCGAGCGCGTCGTGGTTGGCCACCGCGTAGCCGTCCCTGAGCGCGGCCGGGACGTCCTCCTCGAACGGGACGTGCTCGTCGAAGGCCGCGTAGAAGTCCGCGAACCCGGCCGGCGCCTCGGAGTTGGCACCGCCGTCGGCGGACCAGGCCGGGTCCATGGCGGACGCCTGGACGACGGTGATGTGGCTGTCCGCCAGCCGCTCGCGTTCGCTCTCGTCGATCACCGGGCCGGTCTCGGCGAAGAGCACCGAGATCGGCCGGCCCCGGCAGGGTCGGCTGTGCAGGGACTCGACGAAGGCGTCGAGGTCGGCGGCGCGGCCGGCGAAGAGCACCATGTCGGCCTCGGTGGCGCAGACGTTCTGCACGGCGGCGCGGAAGAGCGCGGGCGCGGCGGACTCGCCGATGCTGGTGCCCTGGAACGGCTGGTCCGGGTTGTCCCCCAGCTCGGTCGCCAGCTCGGCGCGGAACGCGTCGGTGAGCGTGGTGACATGGAGGTCGGGCGCGCGGGTGTCGTGGACCAGCACCGCCTCGTCCAGCTCGTCGCGGGCGTGGACATAGGCGGCGAGCGCGGTGACGAAGTCGGTGTTGCTGGCGGTGACGCGCACCAGGCCGGGGATGGTCTCGGCGTTGAGCCGGTCGGCGCTGGCGGAGGCGGCTACCAGCGGGATGCCGTGCTCGGCGAGGCGTTCGGCCGCCGCCCTGCTGTGCTCGCTGCTCATCGACAGGCCGGCGACGGCGACCAGGGGAATGTCGTCGTCGGTCATGCCGACCAGCCGGTCCACGGCCGGCTCCCACTTGTCGTGGCGGGAGCCGGCGTTGGCCAGCAGGAGTTGGATCTGCGGGGTGGGGTCGCCGAGTTGACGGCCGTGGTTGGCGCGCATCTGGGCGGTGTAGGCGCCCTCCAGCGCGTGGAGCACCCTCGTCGGCGAGTGCGGGCCGCGCTCGTCGGCGGTCAGGGTGGACAGCAGCCCCACCTTGACGGCGGTGCCGCCCTCGTCGGCGACGCGCTCGTTCTCCCGCTGGATCAGCTGCTGGATCTCGCGGAACCGGTCGGCCAGCGCGTCCCCGGCCTCCGGGGGCAGGAACGGGGGCGAGCCATCGCTGACTCCGACACATTCGCCGCCACGATCGGTCAACTCCGATCCGCCGCAGTCGCGTTCGGCCAGCCAGTCGCGCACGAGGAGCAGCGCGGCGACCGCCACGACGGCCACGAGCAGCCCGGAGAGCACCCACAGGCCCCGCCGGCGCGGCGGCTCCCAGGACCCCTTGCGGTCGGTGGCCTCGGACGAAGGAAGCATCTGCTCTCCTCGGATGCGATCGGAAGGGGCCTCTTCGGGTCGGGTTCAGGTCGGGTTCAGGTCGGGGTCGGGGTCGGGGCCGGGTCGCACGGCCGGGTCGGGGGGCGGTCGGAGCGCGTCGGAACGGGGCGCGGCCGGTGCGGGTTCCGGTCCGGTCCAGTGCGAGTTCCGGGCCGGGCCGGGCCGGGCCGGCGCCGGTCAGGCCCACCACTGGGCCTGGCGCCGGTACTCCCGCACCGACTCCTGGAGCACCACCAGCCCGTCGGGCGAATGCGAAGCCAGCGCCGCCAGCGCGTTGGCGACCTGGGTGTAGAGCAGTTCACGGGCCGTGCCGTGGAGCGGGTCGCTGACGATGCGGAGCGCCGCCAGCAGGTGCGTCATGCGGGTCGTGGTCTCCTCGCCCAGCGAGGCGGGGCCCGTCGCCTCCCGCGTGAGGGCGTGGAACAGGGCGTGCGGCGGCTGGCGTTGCGCCTCCACCGAGCCGAGCGGGGCGCGCGCGACCTCGTCCAGCAGGGCCAGCCACTCGGCGCCCGGCGTCCTCGGCAGCAGCTCGGCCAGCTCGACGGCGACCTCGCGCACCTCGCCGAGCGCCAGCCGGTGGTAGAGCCGCCCGGCCAGGTCGCCCCGTTCCGCGCAGTGCTCGTGCAGGCTGGCGTGGGCCTCGCGCCACTCCTCCGGGGCGCGGGCGAGCCGGCGGCGCAGCAGCCGCAGCAGCACCGCCGAGCCGGCGCCGGCCGACGGGTCCCAGGGCTCGACGCCCTCCTCCCAGACCACGCTGGCGAGCCCGGAACGCTGGCTCAGCCAGAGCGACTCGGCCGTGTTCCGGCCGGCGGCGCAGCGGGCGATGACGTCCAGCCGGCCGTCCGCGTCGGGCAGCAGCCGGTGCAACAGCCGCTGCTCGGCGGTGCGTCGGGCCGCCGTCGGATCGTGGGCGCCGCCGCCGGCCGGGTCGGGCACCGGCTCCTCCAGCAGCTCGGCGACTGATTCGGCGCCGTCCCGCCGGGCGGCGAGGGCGGCGGCCAGCACGCCGACCGCCTCGGGGTGGCCCCCGGTGAACTCGTGGACCAGCCGCGCCAGTCGGCGGTCGGCCGGGCCGCGCACGGCGGCGTCGCTGAGCAGCCGCTGAACGTCCACCCTGGCCAGGTCGGGGAGCCGGTAGCGCAGCCAGGCGGGGAGTTCGCGGGCGTTCGCGGGCGGGGGGCTCTCGTCGAGGGGGGCCTCCGGGGTGTCGGCCAGCTCGGGCGGCGCGACCCGGCCGGTGGCGACCACGGTCAGCGGCTCGGCCCTGGCGCCGGGCTCCAACGGGGGGCGGGCGTCGAGCAGTCGGCCGAGGAAGGCGCGGCCGGCCGGGGCGTCCACGTTGTCCAGGAGCAGCAGCGGCGTGGGCAGCGCGTGCACCCGGCGCGGGGAGTCCCGCAGGTCGGCGAGGAACGCCTCGCAGAGCAGCTTGTCGACGTTGTCCCGGGCGGCGCGCAGCCGGGCGTCAAAGCCGGGCGGGGCCCCGGCGCCGGCGATGCCCCCGGTGACGCGCAACTCCCTGGCCCAGGTGTTCAACTCGATCAACGTGTCCAGCGCGTGGTCGGTCCTGCCCCGGTCCCGGTGGCCGAACCACACCTGGGAACGGCGCGGGAAGGTGGGGAAGACCAGGGCCAGCCCGGCGGCGACGGCCTGGAGCGGCAGCCGGAACAGGAGCGTCATGGCGCCGGCCGTGACGCCGGCCTCGGGAGGCTCCCCGGTGAGTTCGCGCAGGAAGCGCTGCGGCCACCGGGCGCCGCGCCGCTGTCTGAGGCGCTGCCGCAGGGCCTCCCTGCTCTGCTCGAAGTCCCCGCCGGGCAGGGTCTGTTCGGCGACGAGCAGGGCGATCAGCAGGCGGGGGAAGCGCAGCCTGCCGTAGCGCGGGCGGTAGCGGGTGAGGCGCTCGGCCAGCACGGTGAGGGTGTGCGGGATCTCGTCGTAGCGGCTGTCGGCGAAGTCCACCCTGGCGTAGGGGATGTACTGGTTGACCCGGTCGTCGAGGACCTGGAGCAGCAGGGACTTGCCGCTGCCCGGGCCGCCCTGGAAGAAGACCACGGGGCGGCGGCTGCCGGGCGGGTACGCGCGACCGGCGCGGGTCAGCGCGTGCACACCACGGATCGCGGCCTCCCGCTCGAAGACGGGTTGTCGTGTGGCGACCATGTGGTCCTCCCCCTGCCTCACGGTGGCGGGCGGCGCACGCCGGCGCATGAAGGCACCGAGTGACGCGACCGTCACTCCTCACCCCACGTACCCCGAGTTTCGCGTGTCACACCGGGACCCCTCCCGGTATTCGCACCCGGTGTCACCCAACGGGCCGTCAACGCGCGCTTGACAGCCGCCGGTTGGCGCCCGCCCCCGGCCGGCGCGTGGCACGGCCGGGGGCGGGCGCCCGGCGGGGACCGGCGAGCCCCGGCGCGGGGCCGGTCGGCCGGGCCGGCCCCTCAGTGCCGCATCAGCGAGCGGACCATCCGGCACGTCGTGTCGGAGGGGTAGCGCACGCCGATCAGCGGGGCGAGCGCGCGTATGCGCTCGTTGCTGGCGCCGGCCGGATGGTAGACGCCGGTGTCCAGCAGGGCCGTGGCCAGTCGCAGGGCCTTGAGCCTGCGGTTGTGCGACTCGTACCAGGCGCGGGGCTGCCCGGCGGGCAGGGGCTTCCTGCGCAACTCGGGGGCGGACAGGGGAAGCGAGAGGGGAAGCGGAAGCGGTGTTGCGACAGCGGCCATCGGCACCTCCGGGAACGACGGCTGACCATTCGAACGCTTTCGATTCTACGGGCAGCCACTGACAATCCCCGCTGGTCAGCGATGGTCAGAGGGACGGGAGTTGAGCCTCAGGACGGGTGTGGTCGAAGGGGATCAAGAAGCGGTCGCCCATCACTCGACGGGCGGCGGGCCCTCGATGCCCCACACCGCGAGGGAGCGGGTGAACGGATGCTTGGCGACGACCAGTCCACCGGCGGCGAGCAGTTCGGAGAGCGCGTCCTCCATCGCGGTCAACGTGGTGTTGCGCAGCTTCTCGGCCGGGCCGTCGGGCCGTTCGTCCTCCGCCGTGGCCCACAGCTCGGCGGAGGTGCGCCACCGGATCACCACATGGTCGACCGGGCCCTCGCCCGGGCCCTCGCGCTCCAGGCAGACCCCGACCCCGCCGGTCTCGGCCGCCAGGGGCAGCCCCACCAGGCGCACCGCCTGGCGCACGCGCTCCACCAGGTGCGCCGGCAGCTGCCGTTCGTCCGACGTCGGGGCCGGTTGGCCGTTTCTGCTCCGTGTGTCACCGCTCACACCCTCAGCCTGCCGCAAGCACACCCGCAGGGGAATCGTTCTCCCGCAACTTCGTTCCCACCGGCCCCCGCAGGCGACGCGGCGGCCCGGCCCCGCCGAGCCCGGCCCCGCCGAGCCCGGCCCCGTTCCGGCCGAAGGAGAACCTCCTCCGACCGGAACGGAACGGAACGGACGGGACGGGAGAACGGACCGGGTCACCGGCCCGGAACGGACCGTCGGATCAGACCAGTTCGGCCCGCAGCGTCCGCGCCGCCTCGACCAGGTGGGTCAGGGCGTCGCGCACCTCCGGCCAGGCCCGGGTCTTGAGGCCGCAGTCCGGGTTGACCCAGAGCCGCTCGGGCGGAATCGCGGCCAGGCCGGCCCGCAGCAGGCCGACGATCTCCTCGCCGTCGGGCACCCGCGGGGAGTGGATGTCGTAGACCCCGGGACCCACCTCGCGCGGATAGCGGGCCGCCGCCAACTCGTCGGCCACCCGCATGTGGGAACGGGTCGCCTCCAGGCTGATCACGTCGGCGTCCAGGTCGTCGATGGCCTGGAGGATGTCGCCGAACTCGGCGTAGCACATGTGGGTGTGGATCTGGGTCTCGGCGCGTACCCCGCCGGTGGTGAGGCGGAACGCCTCGGTGGCCCAGTCCAGATAGGCCGGCTGGTCGGCGGCCCGCAGCGGAAGCGTCTCCCGCAGCGCCGGCTCGTCCACCTGGATCACGGCGGTGCCGGCCGCCTCCAGGTCCACCACCTCGTCCCGCAGGGCGAGCGCCACCTGGCGCGCGGTCTCGGCGCGCGGCAGGTCGTCGCGGACGAAGGACCAGGCGAGCATGGTGACCGGCCCGGTGAGCATCCCCTTGACCGGGCGGTCGGTGAGGGACTGGGCGTAGCGGGTCCACTCCACGGTCATCGGCGTCGGGCGGGAGATGTCGCCGGCGAGGATCGGCGGCCGGACGTAGCGGGTGCCGTAGGACTGGACCCAGCCGTGCTGGGTGGCGAGATAGCCGGTGAGCTGCTCGGCGAAGTACTGCACCATGTCGTTGCGTTCGGGCTCGCCGTGCACCAGCACGTCCAGGCCGGCCTTCTCCTGGAAGGAGATCGTCTCCCTGATCTCCTCCCGCACCCGCTCCTCGTAGCCGGCGGCCTCCAGCCGGCCGGCCCGCAACTCGGCGCGCGCGGCGCGCAGTTCGGTGGTCTGCGGGAACGAGCCGATGGTGGTCGTCGGCAGCGGCGGCAGCGCCAGCCGGGCGCGCTGGGCCGTGGCCCGCCGGGGGTAGGGCTCGGGGCGGCGGGTGTCCGCCGGGGTGACGGCGGCAGCGCGGGCGCGCACCGCCGGGTCGCGGGTGATCGGGGAGCCGGAGCGGGAGGCCAGGTCGGCCCGGTTGGCGGCGAGTTGGGCCCCGATCGCGTCCGCGCCCTGGGTGAGGCCCCGGGCGAGGGTGACGATCTCGGAGACCTTCTGGCGGGCGAAGGACAGCCAGCGCAGGATCTGCGGGTCGATGTCCCGCTCAACGGAGGCGTCCAGCGGAACGTGCAGCAGCGAGCAGGAGGCGGCGACATCGACCCGGTCGGCGAGGCCCAGCAGGGTGGCCAGGGTGGCCAGCGAGCGCTCCAGGTCGTTGATCCACACGTTGCGGCCGTTGACCACGCCGGCGACCAGCCGCTTGCCGGGCAGGCCGCCGGCGGCGGCGAGGTCGTCGAGGTTCCGGGCGGCGGGGCCGGTGAGATCGAGGGCGAGGCCGTCGATCGGGGCCTTGGCCAGCACCGGCAGCGCTGCGCCCAGCCGGTCGAAGTAGGAGGCGACCAGCAGTCGGGGGCGGTCGGTGAGGGTGCCCAGCTCGCGGTAGGCGCGCTCGGCGGCGGAGAGTTCGGCGGGCGTGCGGTCCTGCACCAGGGCGGGCTCGTCCAGCTGGACCCACTCGGCGCCCCGGGCCCGCAGGTCGGCCAACACCTCGGCGTAGACGGGGAGGAGGCGGTCCAGCAGGGTCAACGGCTCGAAGTCCTCGTCGACGCCGGGGGCCGGCTTGGCCAGCAGCAGGTAGGTGACGGGGCCGACCAGCACGGGGCGCGCGGTCAGGCCCAGCGCCAGGGCCTCGGCGAACTCGGCGCACTGCCGGCCCGAGTCGGCGGAGAAGACCGTGTCGGGGCCCAACTCGGGGACCAGATAGTGGTAGTTGGTGTCGAACCACTTGGTCATCTCCAGGGGCGCGACGTCCTGGGTGCCGCGCGCCATCGCGAAGTAGCCGTCCAGCGGGTCGGCGTCGAAGGCGGCGCGGTGCCGGGGCGGGATGGCGCCGACCATCACGCTGGTGTCCAGCACCTGGTCGTAGAGCGAGAAGTCCCCGGTGGGAACCTCGTCCAGGCCGGCGTCGGCGAGCTGGCGCCAGGTGGTGGCGCGGAGTTCGGCGGCGGTCGCCAGCAGGGTGTCGGCGTCGAGGCGGCCCTTCCAGTAGCGCTCGATCGCCTTCTTGAGCTGCCGGTCGGAACCCTGGCGGGGATAGCCGTGGACGGTGGCCCTCACTGCCGCGGCTGCGGGCTGAGCGGTCAAGGAACTCTCCTTCGCGAGATGTGTCCCGTCTGGCCGGAGACCGGGAACGGGCGCGAAGGCGTGGCAACGGCGGTGCTCCGCGCGGCCGTTGGGCACGCGAGGTACACGCGTCGTGTTCACGCGACCCGCCCACGAGGTCACCGAACCACCGCGCGCGACGGTCGCGCACGGGCAGGTGGCAGGTCTTCGGACTCGCGGGCAGCCGCACCGGAACGCGCTCGTCGCCGAGCGTGCTCGCGTCGCGGACCTACTGGCCGTCGCTTCCCAGGCCCGAACGGGGCCCAGTGCGTCTGACGGCGGTCGTTCCCACTCACCGCTGCGGGGCAGTGCCGGAATCCCACCGGCTTCCCTCTTCACGACGCGCCTGCCTGGCGGACAGGGCGAACCAGCTGCGCCCACCAGCGTAGCGCCTCCGCCCCTCGCGGTGGGGTGCTCGGCGAACTCACCCAGCCGGCGGGCCGGTTGGCGGGGCCGCCGGGTGGGTCGGGGCGGGAACGGGCGGGCTGGACAGCGAACCGGGAGCCGCACTTCTCGTGCCTGAATCGTCACGTTGAGCAACATACCCCCTTGTGACGCTCCGTGTCCAATGCTAGACTCGGCGTCACCCTCCGCGACAGTGGTGGAGGGTGAGGACCGGGAGAGACAGCACCGTGCACACACTCTTCGAGGGCGAACTATGCGCGGAGCACGCCCAGTTCACCGTGGTCAGCGGGGCCGTTGGCGGGTCACCGGCTCCCGCCGTGCGCCAGGTCGCGCCGGTACCAGGTGCCCGGCTTGCCGCCGAGGTCGGCCGGCTCGGCGGGGCCGACCGGCACGAATCCGGCCTTGGTCAGCACCTTCTGGGACGCGACATTGTCCCGGGCCGCCGCCGCCCGCAGGGTTCGCAGCCCGTGGCTGGCCACCGCCAGCCGGCACAGCTCCCGCACGGTCGCGGTCGCCAGGCCACGGCCGGCGACGTGCCGCGCGACCCGGTAGCCCAGTACGGCGGTGCCGTCCTCCAGGTCGAGCAGGTTGAACCGCCCCAGGACCGACCCGTCCTCGGCCACGAGCACATAGAAGCAACTGACGCCGGCCTCCTGCTCCGCCAGCAGGGCACCGTGTCGTTCGGTGAACCGGTCGAAGTACGCATCGCCACGGTCCGGTACGGAGGCCGCGAAGTACGCGCGGTTCGCCCGCTCGAAGGCCAGAACCGCCGGGGCGTGGTCGGCGTGGAGGCGCTTCAGCTCGGGCATCGCCCCACCCTACTCAGGCCACGCGCCGAGGCCACCCGGGTTCCCGCCGCGCCGGGAGGCCGCGCCGAGGCGCCCCCGGCGCCCCGGCCGTCGCGACGCCCCCGCCGTCCCAGCGTCCCGGTACGGCCGCGCCCCCGCCCGCTTCCCGCTCCGGGCGTGGGCCGCCGTTCGTGGTGTTCTCGGAGCGCCTTCCCGGTGCCGGTGGTGGGCGTGGTCTGGGATGGGCCCATGACCAGCGGGGACGACACCGGGTTCGAACGGTCGAGATGGCTGCGGTTCAAGGACGTCGTGCTGGGCCCGCCGCTGCGGGTCGCCGACCTGCCGCAGGAAAAGCTGTCCAACCGCGCCGCCCTCGGGGTGCTCGCCTCCGACGGCCTCTCCTCCACCGCCTACGGCGGCGAGCAGATGCTGCGGGTGCTGGTCCCCGTCGTCGGCACGGCCGCCTTCAGCCTGCTGCTGCCGCTGACCGGCGCGCTGCTGCTGGTGTTGCTGGTGCTGACCATCACCTACGGCGACGTGGTCACCCACTACACCAGGGCCGGCGGCAGCTATGTCGTGGCCAAGGAGAACTTCGGCCCCCGGGTGGCCCAGATCGCGGCGGTCGCGCTGCTGGTCGACTACATCGTCACGGTCGCGGTCCAGGCGGCGGCCGGCGCCGACGCGTTGATCTCGCTGGTGCACCTGATCGGCGACGGCTGGCCCGGCATCAACGCGGTCAAGCTGCCGGTCACCGTGGCGATCGTGCTGGTGCTGGCCTACGGCAACCTGCGCGGGGTCCGCCAGGCCGGCCGGGTGTTCGCGGTGCCCGCCTACCTCTTCGTGGCCGCCGTCACCGCGATGCTGCTGGTCGGCCTCTGGCGCGCCGCCACCGGCGGCCTGCCCCGGGCCGATACCCACGCCGAGGGCGCGCTGGAGTTGGGTACCTCGGGCGACGGGCTGCTCTACGGCGCGACGGTGTTCGTGGTGCTGCGCGCGTTCGCCAACGGCGGCGCCTCGCTCACCGGCCTGGAGGCCGTCTCCAACAGCGTCTCCGTCTTCCGGGAGCCGCGCGGCGTCAACGCCCGCCGCACGCTGGTGGTGATGAGCCTGCTGCTGGCCGGGATGATCGGCACCGTCGCCTGGCTGGCGGCCGTCACCCACCCGGTTCCGTTCACCGACGGCAGCCCCACGGTGATCGCGCAGGAGGCCCACATGGTCTTCGGCGACGGGGTGTTGGGCGTCGCGGCGCTGGTCTTCGTGCAGGTGGCGACCGCGCTGATCCTGTTCACCGGGGCCAACACCCCGTTCTCCGGCTTCCCGTTCCTCGCGGACTTCGTCGCCGAGGACCGCTTCCTGCCGCTGCGGCTGACCCGCAGGGGCCAGCGGCTGGCCTACTCCGGCGGGATCATCGCGCTGACCGTCGTCTCGGTGGCGCTGCTGGTGGTGACCGGCGCGCAGGTGGAGCACCTGGTGGCGCTCTACGCGATCGGCGTCTTCACCGGCTTCGCCATGGCCGGCGCCGGGATGGCCGTGCACCACCGCAGGGAACGCGGCCCCCGCCACCGGCTGCGGACGTTCGGCAACGCGGTGGCGGCCGTGGTCTCGGCGGCGGTCGTGCTGATCTTCGCGGTCACCAAGTTCACCGAGGGCGCCTGGCTGGTGGTGCTGGTCTTCCCCGCCGGGGTGTGGACGCTGATCCGGATCAACCGCGAGTACCGCGAGGAGGCCGCCGCGCTGCGCGCCGTCGAACGGCACGGCGCCGACCTGCCCACCTGGCGCCGCCATGTGGTCCTGGTGCTGGTCGACGCGCTCGACCTGGCCGCGCTGCGCGCCCTGCGCTACGCCCACACCCTGCACCCGGACGAACTGCGCGCCGTGCACGTGGCGTTGGACCCGGTGCGCGCCGAACGGCTGCGGCGGCGGTGGGCCGACAGCTCCACCACCTCGGTGCCGCTGCGGGTCCTCGACTGCCAGGACCGGCGGCTCGCGGCGGCCGTCGCCCGCACCGCCGTGGCCGAGACCGCCGACGGCGAGACCGCGTTGACCCTGCTGCTGCCGCGCCGGCTCTACCTCACCCGCTGGGGCAAGCTGCTCCACCCCCACCAGGGGGAACGGATCGCCAGGGCCGTCGAACACCTGCCGGCCACGGCCGTCACCATCCTCCCCGTCGACGTGGGCAGCACCGCCCGCAGGGTGCGCGCCATCAAGCGCTGATCGCCGCTGATCGCCGCTGATCGTCGAGGAGCGCCGCTGATCGCCGAGGAGCGCCGCCGAGAACCGTCGTCGGGAACCGGAGGTGTACCGGAAACGTCCAGTGGGCGGCAACTGTTCGCGGATTCCCGGGGGTTCGCACTACGCTGCCTTGCCGGCGGCGCCGTTCGTCACGTTCTGCGAGTGACAGAATGAACAAACACGACAGTGCGGGAACGGGAAGAGAAGGGGTCGGTCATGTCGACTGGTCGCGTGCCCGCGACGGCCAGCCGGCTGTTGCTGGGAGCCAGACTCCGCGCGCTCCGGCTGTCCGCCGGCCTCTCGATGGCCCAGGCGGCCTGCGCGCTCGACATCTCGCCGTTGACCCTGCGCCGCGTCGAGGAGGGGCGGGCCGCCCTGGCCGCCGACCAGCTGCCGCCCCTGCTGGCCGCCTACGGCCGCCGCGACCCGGCGGAGAACGCCGAGCTGCTGCGGCAGGCCGAGCGCGCCAACCGGCCCGGCTGGTGGGAGCGTTACCGGGACGTGCTGCCCGACTGGCTCGCCGACCACATCGCGCTGGAGGAGCACGCCCAGTTCGTCCGCGTCTACGCCCCGGCCGTCATCCCCGAGCTGCTCCAGAGCCCCGGCTACGCCCTGGCCCTGCTGCGCATCCAGCACCCCGACGACCCGCCCGAACTGCTCACCCGCCGCGTCGAGTTGCTGGTCGGCCGGCAGGCCGTTCTGGAGCGCGCCAACCCCGCGCCGCCCGCCGTCTGGGCGCTGGTCGAGGAGGCGACGCTGCGCCGCCGGGTCGGCGGCCCCGCCGTGATGCGGGAGCAGTTCGCGCATCTGCGGCGGCTGGCCGAACGCCCCGGCGTCACGATCCGGGTGATGCCGCTGCACACCCCGCACTCCGCGCTGCTGTGCGGGCCGGTCCAGATGATCCGGTACCGCCCGTCGGACCTGGCCGACCGGGTGCTGCTGCGCACGCTCGACGGCGCCGAGGTCAGCGAACGGCCCGACGTCGTCCGCCAGTACCTGATGGCGCTGGACTCGGCGGCGTCCGTTCCGGATAGCCTGCCGATCACGGACTGGATCGCCAAGTGGGAGGAACGAGCCGTTGCTTGAGGAACAGATCGACCCGAACAAGCCCGACCCGGCGCGGGTCTACGACTGGTTCCTGGGGGGCAAGACCTCCTACCCGGCGGACGAGCAGGCCGGGCAGTTCGTGGCCAACATCTGGCCGGGCGTGAAGACGGCGGCCCGGGCCAACCGGGCGTTCATCCACCGCGCGGTCCGCTGGCTGGCGGGCGAGGCCGGCATCCGCCAGTTCCTCGACATAGGCACCGGCATCCCCACCGAGCCCAACCTGCACCAGACCGCGCAGGGCGTGGCGCCCGAGTCCCGGATCGTCTACACCGACAACCGGCTGATCGTGCTCCGCTACGCCGAGGCGCTGATGACCGGCACCGCCGAGGGCCGCACCGCCTATCTGCACGCGGACTTCTTCGACCCGCCCAGCATCCTCGACAGCCCCAAGCTGGCCGAGGTGCTCGACCTCGACCGGCCGATCGCGCTGTGCCTCAACGCGCTGCTGCACTACATCGCCGACGAAGCCGAAAACGGCGTGCCCGCCCACGAGTTGGTCGCCCGGTACGTGCGCGCCCTGCCCTCCGGCAGCTATGTGGTGATCACCCATGTGACCAGCGACTTCGACCCGCCGACCTGGGAGCGCATCGCCAACATCGACCGGGCGGCCACCGGCCAGATGGGGCAGATCAGGAACGGGGAGGAGATCCGGCGGTTCTTCGACGGGCTCGAACTGGTCGAGCCCGGCCTGGTGCCCCCGCAGGACTGGCGGCCCGACGGGCCGGTGCCGCCGGAGGCGACCCACGCGACGGTCTCCATGTGGGCCGGCGTCGCCCGCGTGCCCTGAGCCCCACCCCGAACGCGGGCGCCCACGCGTCCCGTGTGCCCTGAACGCGCGTCGCCCCGGCCGCCGGCGGTCTCGCCGGTTGCCGGGGCCACCCCGTCGCCGCCGTCAGACGGCACGCGCGCCGGCAACGGCCCGCGCGCGCCCGCGCGTTCAGTGGACGGCCACCGCCTTCGCCGACTCCAGCAGGGCCAGCAGCACCTTCTTGCTCGACTCCCGCTGCCGCACGTCGCACATCACCACCGGGGCCGGCTTGCGCAGGTTCAGCGCCGCGTTGACCTCCTCGGCCGTGCACTGCTTGCGCCCGTAGAAGCAGTTGATGCCGATGGCGAACGGGATGCGCCGCTGCTCGAAGAAGTCGACCGAGGCGAAGCTGTCCGCCAGCCGGCGCGGGTCCGTCAGCACCACGGCCCCCAGCGCGCCGGCCGCCAGGTCGTCCCACATGAACCAGAACCGCTCCTGGCCAGGCGTGCCGAACAGGTACAGCACATGGTCGGCGTCGAGGGTGATCCGGCCGAAGTCCATGGCCACGGTGGTGGTGGTCTTCTCCGGGATCTGGGCGAGGTCGTCCACGCCGACGCTCGCCTGCGTCATGTACTCCTCGGTCTCCAGCGGGGGAACCTCGCTGACCGAGCCGATCATGGTGGTCTTGCCCACCCCAAAACCACCGGCGACCAGGATTTTCAGCGCCGTTGGCATCGCCAGCTGCGCGCCCCCCGGCTGGCTATAGCCTGCGGATTCCATTGATGACCCTCTCCAGTAGTTCCACACTGGGGGCTGACGCCTCATGACTCGGCTTTTTGACAGAGATCATGGACTTGTCGAGCAGATCCCCGCAGAGCACTTTCACCACACTGGCCGGCAGGTCAAGCCGCGCCGCGATTTCGACGATCGCCAGTGGGCGTTCCTGAGTTAAATCGAGGATGGCGGTCAACTCCGGTTGTTCACGACGCCTGTCCAGGGCGCGCGAGGCCGGCAGGGCAACCACCAGGGTGATCAGGGCGAAGTCCGAACCGTCCGGGGAGGTGCGGCCCCCGGAGATAGCGTAGGGGCGGACGAGGTAACCGGACTCCTCATCGAACCACGAGACTTTCTTCTTCCCGATCGACACCGAATTAGTGCCCCGAAGCCGTGGCCGACGAGGGCTCGGTCCGAGGGGCGGCGCTGAGGTACTCGCCGACCTGTTGCACGATTCGGGTCATCTCGTAGGCCGCCATCCCCGCGTCGACCTTGTCGGAGGTCAGCACGGCCAACTGGGCGCGCTGGCCGGCATTGGTGACGAAGAGGAAGGCGTTGTCCATCTCGATGACGGTCTGCCGGACGTGTCCCCCGTGGAAGCGCAGCGAGGCGCCACGGGAGAGGCTCTGGAGACCTGAGGCGACGGCCGAGAGGTGCTCGGCGTCGTCCCGACCGAGGGCGGAGGAACGGGCGAGGGGCAGCCCGTCCTGGGACAGCACGATGGCGTGGTGGACCTCGGGCACCCCGGCCACCAGGTTGTCCAGAAGCCAGCCCAGGTGGGCACTGGCGTGGGTCTGGTCGGTCATCGCTGATCCTTCCTCGCAGTTCCTTCCGCATCGGCTTCGTATCCGGCGGGTTGCGCCTGCGGGTCATGTCCTTCGGCAGGGGGTGCGGGCTGGGTGGCGCGGGCGCGTTTGTTTCCGGACTGGATGGCCGCCATGGTGGCGCCTGCCCGACCGGGGGAGAGGGGACGGGACAGGGCCTCGTCGTCCGCCCCCGGGCGCAGGTGCGCCTCCGCGCGGAGCTGCTCCGCCAGACGTTCTCCCCGCACGCGCACGGGGAGTTTCAACGGGGTTCCCGACCCGGCGCCCGGCTGGGGGGTCGCCTCGATGGTGCGGGGTGGTGCCTCGGTCGCGGGGGGTGTGACATCCGTATGTGCACGGGGCATATCTTCCGCCGTCCGGACCGACTTGTCGATCGGCGCCCCCCCGTGCGCGGTGCCCCGGGTGGGGAGGCCGCTCTCGGTCCTGGGAGCCGCGACCCGGGAAGGGGCGGGCCCGCCGGCCGTGCGCGGGGCCGGGCCACGGCTGCCCGACTGGGGGGCCGGGCGTTCCGAACGGCCGCCGGGACCGGGCGGGTTGGGCGTGCTGGGTGGGTTGGGCGTGTTGGGCGTGCTGGGCAACAGGCCGGCACCTCCGTACGCGGGGTATCCGCTGTCGTCGTAGACGGTGGGCGGGTGGGGCAGTGCCTCCGTTTCGACGTCGTGCGGCTCCGCCAGGGGCGCCATGGGCTCGTGCTGTGGCGCGACGGCCTGGCCGCCGGGCAGGCCGTGGCCGCCGTCGACGCCGTGACCGGTGTCGAGGGTGCCGCCGTCGAGGGCGAAGGCGTGACCCTCGTCGTAGGTGTGGCTCCCGTCGTAGGCGTGGCCGTCGTCGAGCGCCGGGGTGCGCTCCTCCTCGGGGGCGCGCGTCAAACCGCTCGCGCCGATGCCGGCCGGGGCGCGCTCGGGGCGCTCCTCGCCCGGCACGGGCGCCGGTTCCAGGCCGCCGCCGATGGGGCGGTGCGGCTGCGGCGGGTCGATGTCCGCCGCGTGTTGCATGGTGAGGGCCTGGGTGGTCTCCACCTCGGTCTGCCCCGCCTCCGAGGTGGCCTGGGCCGTGTCGCCCATGATCCCGGAGAGGATCGAGGAGCCCTCCTCCAGCAGCTCGTGCGGCAGCAGCACGACGGCGAGCGTGCCGCCGTACGGCGAGGAGCGCAGCACCACTTCGAGGCCGTGCCGCTTGGCGAGCCGGGCGACCACGAAGAGGCCGAGGCGGGGCGCCTCGCCCAGGGTCATCATGTCCAGCTTGGGCGGGTCGGCCAGCAGGTTGTTGAGCCGGGTGTACTCGGCCTCGGACATGCCCAGGCCCCGGTCGATGATCTCCACCGCGACCCGGCCCTTGGCCACCGTCTGGGCGCTGACCGAGACCTTGGTGTCCGGCGGCGAGAACGAGGTGCCGTTCTCGATGAGTTCGGCCAGCAGGTGCACGACGTCGGCCACCGCGCGGCCGGTCAGCGCGACCCGGGGCACCGGCGGCGCCTCGACGCGGCTGTAGTCCTCGGTCTCGGAGATCGCGCTGCGAATCACCTCGTAGATCGGGACCGGTTCGCCCCAGCGGCGGCCCGGCATGGCGCCGCCCAGGATCAGCAGGTTCTCGGTGTGGCGGCGGACGCGGGTCGCCAGGTGGTCGACGGCGAAGATGTCCTTCAGCAGCCGGGAGTCCTGGTGCTCGCGTTCCAGCTTGTCCAGCTTGGGGATGATCCGGTTGATCAGGATCTGGGTGCGGCGGGCCAGGCCCAGGAAGACCGTCTCGGAGCCCTCCCGGCCCCTGGCCTGCTGGACGATGGTGTCGACGACCCGCTGCCGCTGCCGGCGCAGCGCGGCGGCGAGCCGCCCGATCTCGTCGTCGCCGAAGGACCGCTCGGCCGGCGCGGCCGGGGGCTCCAACTGGCCCTCGCGGCCCATCCGTTCGACGAGCTGGGGCAGCGTCACGTCGGAGACCTCGTCGGCCGCCTCGCGCAGCGCGCCGATCCGTTCCAGCAGCGAACGCACATAACGCGCCGTCAGCACGCCGGCGGCGACCAGCGCGGCCAGGGCCAGCAGCGTGCCGAGCGCGGCGCCGAGGAGCATACGCGAAGCCTGGCTCGACGCCTGGGAGTTCGCGGAGGCGAACGTGTCGTCGCTGAGCTGCCACAGCTCGGCGCCGACGCTCTCGGCGGACTCGCGCCAGCCGTCGGCGTCCGAGGGCAGCGCGGTCGCGCCGCCCTCGCCCGGGGTCTCCACGGCGATCAGCTCGGCGACCTGGGAGGTCTCGGTGAGGCTCTCGAAGGCGTCGGCCTGGTTCTGCGGCAGGTCGCCGATGTTCAGCGCGGTGCGGGTCTGGACCTGGAGCGCCAGCGCCTGGGCATATGCCTGGGCCACGGCCTGCTGGTCGGCGCCCTCCTCGGCGGCCGTGTACAGCAGCGCGTCCTGGCGGGAGAACGCCTCGGCCAGCTCGATCAGGTCGGTGGCCGCGGCGGCGCGGTGGCTCAACGCGCCGTCGTCGCTGCGGTGGGCCGCGTCCAGCAGGGCGATGGCCTCGCCCACGGTGTCGCTGAAGGCGCGGTGGGTCTCGGTGCCGGTCAGCTCGCCGGCGTCCACGGCGGTGCGGCGCTGGTCCAGCTCCGTCAGCGAGCCGTCGAGCCGGCCGGCCCAGCTGCGGAGCGTCGAGCTGCCCGAGGCCAGTTCGGAACGCGCGGAGCGGAACCGGTCGGTGGCCTCGTCGGTGGCGGCGCGGGCCTCCTCGACGGCGTCCCTCGACTCGGCGTCGTCGGCCGCCAACCAGGCGGCGGTGGCGGTGCGTTCGTCCTGGAGGCCGGCGATCAGTTCCCGGGTGGGGGCCCCGACCGATGCGGCGCGATCGGCGTCGGACCTGAGCTTGAGACTCTCCCCAACCAGATCACTTCCCGCCCAGCCCCACAGGGCGGTGAGCGTGAGCGCGGCGATGAGGACCGGCAGAACCAGCGAAATCCGGAGAGATCTACGCGAAGTTCTGGGATCTCTGCGTCGGTCGCGTATGCCTGACATCTGATTCCTCGGGGGCGGCGGAACGATGATAGCGATAAGGGACACCCACAGCAGGGATGCGTACAATGTCCGGTTGCTACAGTGGAAATGTCGTTTTCGCAGCGTAACGCCACGTCAACTAACGTCCAACCCGGTGCACCGTACCAGGTCACGTCGAACGCGTTCGGCCAAGGGCGTTGATCTCGAACGACGCCATCCGCCCTGTCAACCACCGCCGTTGCCGCGGCCTCGAAACGGAACGCGAGGCCGCCCCCCGGACCCCACACCTCCCTTCACGGATCTCGCGCAGTTTCCCAACGGATCACAGCGTTTCACCACAGCCTTCAACAGCTCACAACAACGCCATCAGCCGTGGCGTGTACAGCGACTCGAACGACCCGACGCCGGCGACCAGGTCGAAGTAGATCGAGGTCAACTCCTCGTCCTGGCGCACCGCCCGCAACAGCGACAGCCGCTCCTCGTGCACCTCCAACTGGGCGACGCTCAGGGTCGCTTCGAAACCACCGGTCAACGCCTTGTCCCGGTCGGCGGCGAAGGCGTCGAGCGCCTCGTCCAGCCGCGCCGGGTCCGCGAGCCCGTCGCCGATGTGCCGCACCAGCGACTCCGCCTGGTAGAACGCGTCGCTGATCCCGCGTGCCGTGATCGAGTCCTTGTGGTGCCCGGCGTCCCCGACCAGCGCCCAACCCGGGCCGGCCGCCTGCCGGAAGAAGTTGCGCTGGTCACCGGTGCCGCGCAGCCGCTCGACCGGCCGCCGGCCCGCGATCCGGTCGTACAGCTCGGGCGCCGTGCTCCTGACCTGCTCGATGTGGGCCGCCTCCGCGTCCCGGCGCACCGCGTCGAACCGCGCCTGCGGGAAGTACGCCAACACCAGCGTCGCCCCCGCGTTGGTCGGCACGGCCGCGACCCAGGCGCCGGGCCGCTCGTACAGTTCCAGGCACGCCGGAAGGTCATCCCAGTAAGCGTAGTAAGCGCAGGTGAGCGTGGGTTTCCGGGAGGTGAAGGGAGCGTCACACAACTCGGCGACCCGCGACCGCATCCCGTCGGCGCCCACCACCAGCCGGGCCCGCTCGGTGAACGTGCCACCCCGGTGGGTACCCGTCACGCCGACCACCCGGCCGTCCGCGTCCCGCAGCAGTTCGGTGACCGTGCACCGCTCCCGGAACTCGACGCCGGCGGCCACCGCGCCCTCCAGCAGGATCGCGTCGAGCACGAAGCGGCGCGGCGCGAAGCCGGCCCGGTACCCGTCAACGCCCCGCCCGCAGCCGGTCAGTTCGACGTCCCCGACCCGGTACAGCACCCGGTCCAGCGGCGGACAACCGGAATCCGCCACGCGCTCCAACAGGCCCCAGCGCCCCAGCGCCGCGACGCCCGGCTGATGCACGAGATGGGTGGAGAGGGTGTCCGAGGGGAATTCCGCCCGGTCCAGCAGCAACACCCGGTAGCCGGCCCTGGCCAACAGCATCGCCGTGGGGGAACCGGCGCAGCGCGCGCCGACCACGATGGCGTCGAACGCGTCGCGCCCACCGTGCGCGTCATTCATGGTGTCAGCCTCACAGTTTCGGCGATCTCGACCAGGCGGAACTCGATCAGGCGGATTTCGGCCGGGACGGATTCAACGGCACGGGGCACAACGCCGGCCGCTTTCAGGAACGGTCCGATTCGAAGGTCCCGACCAACGCACGGCGGTCGATTTTCCCGTGGGCGTTCAGGGGGAGTTCGTCAAGTACCGTGATGCGACGCGGAATCATATAGGGCGGCAGCCGGTCGCCCAGTGCCGAGTACAGCGGCTCGGGGGCGGCCCCGCTGCCGCTGACCGCCGCGACCAACTCCTTCTCCCCGTCGGCTCCCCGCACCGCGACGACCACCGCGTCCCGCACGCCGTCCTGCTCGCGCAGCAGCGCCTCGATCTCTCCCGGCTCGATCCGGTAACCACGGATCTTGACCTGCTGGTCGACGCGGCCCAGGTGCACCAACAGCCCGTCCGCGCGGGCGATCCGGTCGCCGGTGCGGTACCAGTGCTCCTCGGTCAACGGGCCCTCGCCGGTGTACGGGTGCACCGTCCCGGCCGCGTCGACCGTCAGGAAGCGGCCCGCGTTGTTGGCCGGGTCCAGGTAGCCGGGGAAGCGCTGCGGGCCGCGCACGCACAGCTCGCCGTCGTCGGCCGGGGCGCCGTCCTCGTCGAGCAGCAGGAAGTCGAGACCGGCGTAGCCGGCGCCCAGCGGGGCCGTGCCGTTGGGCGTCGTCGGCCAGTCCGCCGGATCGGCCGGCAGCCGGTACTCGGTGCACGAGACCGTCAACTCGCTGGGGCCGTACAGGTTCTCGATCCTGCTGTTCGGGGCCGCCGCCGCCCACGCCCTGGCGCCGGAGAGCGGCAACGGCTCGCCGCCGAAGACGCTCCAGCGCAGACTCGGCATCGCGCCCGGCGTCAGGGTGCCCAGCTGGTCGGCGAACGACAGCAGCGAAGGCACCGAGAACCAGTGCGTCAACTCCCGCCCCGCGATGAACTTCACGGGCGAGATCAGCTGACTGCGCATCGGCACCACCAGCGTCGCGCCCGAGCCCCAGGCGACGAAGAGGTCGTAGACCGAGCCGTCGAAGGTCAGCTCGAAGGTGCCGGACAGCCGGCTGCCGGGTCCGGCCTCGGCGCGCGACACCACGTGGGACAGATAGGCCGTGACGTTGCGGTGCGCGATCGGCACCCCCTTGGGCACGCCGGTCGAGCCCGAGGTGAAGACCAGGTAGGCGATGTCGTCGGGGGTCGCCGGGCACGGGGGCGCCTCGGCGTTCCCCGCGGCGAGGGCGCGCAGCTCCTCGGTGGTGAACGCCAGCGTCACCACGCCCGGCGTGGCGTCGGCCGACGCCGGGTCGGCGACCACCAGGTCGACGTCGGCCGCGGCGAGGACCGCCGCGTTGCGGGCCGGCGGCGCCTCGGGGTTGAGGGGCACCAGGGTGGCGCCGACCCTCAGGGCCGCCAGATAGCCGACGTAGGCGGCCACCGAGCGGCTGGCCGAGAGCCCGACGCCGCGCGGCCGCCGGCCGCCGTTGACCGCCAACAGCCGGACGGCCAGGCCCTCGACCAGCCGGCGCAGTTCCCCGTAGGTGAGGCGCTCGGCGCCCACCTCCAGCGCCGGTTGGTCGGGGTGCTCGGCCGCCGAGGCGGCGAACCAGTCGAAGAGCGTCACACGCCCACTGTTCATGCGGCCTGTGCCTCCAGCACGTGAAGCCAGTTGCGGAAGTCCCCCACGGTGCGCAGCCGGGCCAGCTCCTCGGCCTCCACCTCGTAGCCGTGGTCGGAGGCGAGCCGCAGGATGATGCGCACCCTGGCCAGCGAGTCGATGCCCATGTCGGCCAGCAGCGAGTTGTCCGAGTAGTCGGCCGACGCGGTCCTGGCGTGCTCGCGCAGCACCGTGGTGGCCAGGTCGGCGCCGGGCTCGGCGGCCTCGACCACCCGCTCGCCCGGCCAGTAACGCCGGCTCTGCCAGGGGTAGGTGGGCAGGGGGACGTAGAGGTGGTCGGGGCCGAAGACGCGCTCCCAGCGCACCTCGTGGCCGCGCCGGTACTGTTCGGCGACGGCCGCCAGCGGCAGCGAGGCGATCTCGGGCTCGACGGGACGGGCCGGGTCGCCCAGCGCGCGCACCATGTCCTGGTGCGAGCCCGCCATCACGGCGAGTCGGTAGGGATGGTGCTGCCGGCGGGTCGCCGCGCTGTAGCAGATGTCCCGCAGCGCCAGTTCGGCGCCGACGCCGCCAGGCGAGAGGTAGTGGATGTAGGAGCGGACCAGGTCCTGGAGCGCGGCGCCGGAACGGGCGGAGAGCGCGAGGAGGCAGACCTCGTCGTCGCTGCCCGGGCGGCGCGGATCGGCGTTCCTGGCGGTGACCGTCTCGCCCTGGCGCAGCACCACGTGGGCGTTGAGCGCGGACGAGCCCTGGCCGCTGACGCCGGCGACGAGCGCGCGGCCGGCGCTGGGCAGTTCCTGGAGGCGGGTGGGGATGGCCAACGGCAGTCGGTCCCAGGCGACATGGGGGTTGAGCCGGGTGACGTTGAGGCTGGGCGGCACCTGGCCGTGTTCCAGCGCCAACACCGCCTTGATCAGGCCGGCGACGCCGCCGGCGGCCTCGGCGTGGCCGATGTTGGTCTTCACGGAACCGATCAGCGCCGGCCGGTCCGCCGGCCGCCCCTCGCCCAGCACCTGGCCCAACGCGGTGATCTCCAGCGGGTCCAGGGTCGGCGAGCCGGAGCCGTGGGCCTCGACGAAGTCCACGTCGGCCGGGGACACCCCGGCGTCCTCGTAGGCCCAGCGCAGCACGTCCACCTGGCCCTGGAGCGACGGGGTGAGCACGGAGTCGCTGGTGTAGCCGTCGTTGCCTATGGCGCTGCCGGCGATCACCGCGCGGACCCGGTCGCCGTCGGCTATCGCCTGGCGCAGCGGCTTGAGGACCACCACGCCGACCGCGTCGCTGGGCGCGAAGCCCTCGGCGTCCGCGTCGCCGAACCTGACCCGGCCGTCCCGGGAGAGGGTGCCGGCCTGGGTCATCAGCACCCCCTCGTCGGGGCGCAGCAGCAGGTTGACGCCGGCGGCGATCGCCAGCCTGGTCTCGCCGGCGCGCAGGCTCATCACGGCGGAGTGCACGGCGGTCAGGGAGGAGGAGCAGGCGGTGTCGACGACGATACTTGGCCCGCGTAGATCGAAGGCGTGGGAGAGCCGTGCGGCCAGCAGCGAGCGGTAGTTGTGGAACGCGTTGGCGGAGACCGTCGACAGGCCGCGCCGGTACTGCTCCTCCACGAAGTCGGAGCGGGCGGCGCCGACGAAGACGCCGGTGCGGGTGCCGGCGAGGGCTTCGGGCCGTTGGCCCGCGTCCTCCAGGGCCTCCCAGGTGGACATCAGCAACAGGCGCTGCTGGGGGTCGAGTTCGGCGGCCTCGCCGGGGGAGATGCCGAAGAACTCGGCGTCGAACTCGGCCATGCCGCTGACGTATCCGGCACGGCGGGCGCCGATCGTGCCGGGTGCGGGGTGCGGGGAGTAGAGGGCGTCCACGTCATAGCGGTCGGCGGGGGTCTCGCTGGTCGCGTCCAGGCCGTCGCGCAGCACCTCCCAGAACTGGTCGGGGTTGTCCGCGCCAGGGAGGCGGCAGGCCAGGCCGATCACCGCCACCGCGCGTTCCTCGACCTCCGCTGTCGAACTCTTCACCAGTCAACTCCTTCGATTTCCTGACGTCCTCGCGTTGGTGCGGTGTTCGTGCGTGGTGCTCTGGTGCGGGGTGGTGCGGTCCTGCGGTCCTGCTGGTGGTGCTCGCCGTGCGGGTGGTGCGGGTGGTGCGGGTCGGGCCGGGGCGCCGTGGCGCCGCCGACGCAAATGCTCACTCTCCGTGGAAAGTTGAGCGTTTCGCTTCCTGTGTGTAGCTGTTCGCTTGCGGGTTGTTTCCGCGCCTGGTCGAACTTATACGGGGCCGGACCCCCTGTCCGCCCCCGTCCCCTATCGGTAGGCCACCCCCTGGCCTGGTGAGTGGTAACGCGCCATGCCCGATGCGGGTCTTCGATTTCTCTGCGATCAGCCTCGCTCACCTGGGCCGGATGCCTGCGTCATATGCCTGACGACAGGGCAGGATGCCGTCTCCGGCGGGGAAGCGCCATCCCTGGAGCGGCGTTCCGGACCCGTATCGGCCGGAGCAACATTGCTGGCCGACGGTCCGTCAGGCGCCTTCTGGAAGCGGACAGTTCGGGATCTGCCGAGCAGACCGGACGGGTAGGCCGTCCGACCCGCCGGAAATGGCCGGATCGAGGCCCCGTTGGCCTCGGCGCGGACGCTTGCTCTCGGCTGCTTCATGACCTCGCGACTGACGACGTGATGCTGGCGACTGACACGGCAGGGGCACCCTACGCGAAAGTAGGCGATCAACTCACGGTTCTTAACCGGCTCTTTACAGTGATGCCACGACTTCGACTGATCAGATTCCGGGACAGAGAAGACCACCCGGTGCGCGTCACGCCCCAGGGGACACATCCACGCACCTTCCCCCTTTCCCGGCGGCGTCCCGGCGGCTTCCCGGCGGCGCCTGCGCCCGTGACGACATCGAACCCACCGGACGATTGTCGTACGAGCTATGAGCTTCCGCCCGTTTCTGATCGGGAATGACGGGAACTGAGCGCGGCAGGATTGGGGAGGTCAGGATCTGGACAAGCTGAGGGGTTACCTTGCTCGCCGCCGCCTCGGGGCGACTCCGGAACGCCGAGACCGAGTCGTGAGGTTCGGGAGCCTGATGTGACGAAACCCGCGTGACAAAAGGAGTGCCAAGTACCCCGGTGGGGCGGCGCATTGCCCATTGCTTCTGGTTTCATGTGTGCCCATGAAGCCCCTGACACCCGATCACGCCCCCAACGAGGGTGAGCAGCGCAGGCGGCGGTTGCAGCTTCTCGGTCTGAACGACTCCGAGCCCGAGGCAAAGTTTGACCGCATCGCCCGGCTGGCCGGCAGTCTTGCCCAGGCACCCCTTGCCATGGTCAATTTCATCAGCGACGACCGTCAGATGTTCCGTGGTATGTACACCCCGCCGACGGCGGCCGAGGACACCGCGGGCGAGAGCGACGGTCGCGGCATAGCCTTCGACCTCAACAGCATCCCCGAGATAGCCCGCGAGGCGCCGATCGACTACGGGTTCTGCCCCCATGTCGTCGCGCAGGGCTCCCAGTTGGCCCTGGACGACGTCTTCGACTACCCCAGGTTCAAGGGCAACCCGCTGGTCAACGAGATGGGCGTGCGCGCCTACCTCGGCACCCCGCTCCTGGACCACACCGGGCAGATCCTGGGGACGGTCTGCGTCGCCGACATGCGTCCCCGCCAGTGGGACTCGCGCCACATGGAGGGGATGCAGAACCTCGCCGAGACCCTGCTCTCCGAGTTCCAGCTGCGGGACAGCCTGCTGGCCCAGCAGCAGGAGATGTTCGCCGTCTTCGACGGCGCCCCGTTCCCGATCATGCTCACCCAGGGCCCGAACCACCTGCTGCGCTACGCCAACGCCAAGCAGGGCGCCTCGTTCGGGCGGGTCCAGCAGCTGAGCGCGGGCCGCGAGTCGCTGCCGGGCCTGGACGCCGTCGGCGTCTTCGCGACGATGGACCGGGCGTACCACACCGGTCAGACGGCCAGCCTGGCCGAGGCCAGGATCGCGTCCTACGACGCGACCACCCCACAGAACTTCACCTTCACCTGCACCCCGGTGCGGCTCTCGCCGAAGGCGCCGGTGAGCGGCGTCCTCACCGTCGCGGTGAACATCACCCACCAGTCGCCGACGCAGAACGAGGCCCAGCAGATGGCCGCCGAGTTCACCTCCCAGGTGGAGCGGCTCGGCTCCGGGGGCGTCCCCGGTTGGTCCCAGGCCCGTCCGGCCATCTGAGACCGGGGCCGGTCCACCCCGGCCGGCCCGCGTCCAGCGACCGAAAAGGGCTTCCAGAGGGGCTACTCTCAGCCATTCTGCGGTGGTTGATTGTGACGGTTACCGCGCCATCCCGGTGGCGCGGTAACCGTTTCGCGCGCTCTGCGAAGATCCCCTCCCTTTCCCCTCCCTTTTCCCTCCCGCCGCGCCGCGCCGCGTCCACGCCCACGCGTCCTTCTCTCCGCCCTCTCTCCCTCCTGACCCTCCATGCGCCCGATCGGCCCCGTTCGGGGTGCGGGTCCCGGCCGGGGGACGTTGGCTGGTGGGCACGGCGAGGCCCCGGGCGACCGTTCGGGCCTCGGGCTGGGCGACAGAGAAGGACGCGCGCACATGACCGACACCTCGACCAGGGCGGCGGTGGCGGCCGGGCTGGCCGCCGGCTATGTCCTCGGCCGGACGAAGAAGGCGAAGCTGGCGCTGGTGATCGCCTCCTACGCAATGGGCCGCAAGGCGCATCTCAACCCGAAGGATCTGGTCGGCGGCGGAATGCACCGGCTCGGCAGCTCGGAGCACTTCGGGAAGCTGGGCGAGCGGGTCCGCGAGGAGCTGTTCTCCGGCGGCCGCTCGGTGGTCTCGGCCGCGCTGCACCGGGGCTATGACACGGTGGCCGATGCCCTGGCCGAACGTTCCAAGGCGCTGCTCGACGGCCGCCTGACCGACGTGGTCACCGGGGACGGCTCCGCCGAGGGACAGGCGCCGGCCGGGAAGAAGGACGCCGCACCGGAGGCGGCCGCGGAACCCGAACCCGAGCCGGGACCGGAGCCGGAACCGGCCAAGGGAACTGACCGGAAACGGCGCGGCGCCCGGGCACGTTCGGCCGCCTCCGACGAGGGCGACGACGGGCCCGATCCGGACGCCGACCCCGACGAGGGGACGAGTTCCGGCCGTTCCGGGAGCGGTGGCCGGTCGAAGGAGTCCCGCGCCCCGGGCCGCCGCCGGCCCGGCGAGCCGCTGGCGCCGCGCGAGCGGTCGCCCCGGCGGCCGGCCCGGCGCGCCGCCTCCGGCCGGGCCAAGGCCACGGCGGACGGCGGTGACCGCTGATGAGCACGGCCCAGGACGAGAAGCCGGACGAGAAGCAGGACGCGTCGGGGCTGGAGCGGGTCCGCGAGGAACTGGTCAAGTTCATCGGCGCCCAGGCCCAGCACCTCATCGACAAGGCCGGCGACAAGCTCACCGACGTGGCGCAGCGGATCGGCGATTCCGCCCAGGAGAGCGGCGCGGTGCCTGATGCCGCCGGCCGGATGCTCAAGGGCGAGAACCCCGCGAAGGCGGCGGCCGGTTCGTCGCTGCGCGGGCTGAAGGACAAGGTGACGCCCGGCGGCGGCTCCTCGGGCGACGAGGAGGAGGGCGAGGGCGGCGCGCAGAGCGGCGGGGAGCAGGAGGCCGGGGACACCAAGGTCACCAACATCGTCGAGGTGATCGACATCGGCGTTCCGCTGCGCACCTGTTACGACCACTGGACCCAGTTCGAGAAGTTCGGGGTCTTCACCAAGGGCGTCAGCAACGTCTCCACCACCGACGACACCACCACCGAGTGGAAGACCAAGATCGCGTTCTCCGAGCGGAGCTTCGAGGCCACCATCGAGGAGCAGCTGCCGGACGACCGGATCGTCTGGCGTTCGGAGGGCTCGAAGGGCACCACGCGGGGCGCGGTCAGCTTCCACGAGTTGACGCCGACGCTGACCCGGATCATCGCGGTCGTCGAGTACCAGCCGTCGGGCTTCTTCGAGAAGACCGGCAACCTCTGGCGGGCGGTGGGCCGGCGGGTGCGGCTGGACCTCAAGCACTTCCAGCGCTATGTGACGTTGGCGCCCGACGAGGAGATCGAGGGCTGGCGCGGGGAGATCAGGGACGGGGAGGTGGTGCGCACCCACGAGGAGGCGGTGGGCGCCGAGGGCGGGGACAAGGGAGACGGGGACGGGGACGGGGAGGAAGCCAACGGCAGGGACCAGGGCGAACGGGAAGGCCAGGACGATGAGTGATGTCGACACCCAGCAGGGATACGATCCGGACGAGGCCGATGTGCTGCTCGACGTCCCGGTCCTCAAGCTGGAGGAGCTGAAGATCGAGGCGGAGGACCTCCGCGCGCACATCTCGCTGAACGCCGAGGTGCTGAGCCTGCTCAAGCTGAACGTGGGCGCCGATGTGACGCTCGGCAAGCTGGAGTTGGACCTCAAGGGCGTGGACGCCCAGGCGCTGCTCAAGGTCAGGCTCGACCAGGTGGCGTCCATCATCAAGCAGGTCCTGGCCACCATCGACCAGAACCCGCGCATCATCGAGCAGGTGGTGCAGGAGGCGTCCGCGACCGCCGGCGGCACGGTCGACCGGGCGGGCGGCGCCGTGGAGAAGACCGGCGAGCAGATCACCAGCGACGGCGACGGGCTCTCGGTGGCGGGCAAGGTCACGGATGTCGCCAAGGACCTGGCGAAGAAGGCGGCCTCCCGCTCCGGGTCCACTTGAAGAGAACAGGCCGAGCGCGGCGAGACGCCCACCGTGGAGCCCGACCTCTCGTTCGCCGCCCTCGTCCACGCGGACGAGGTCTTCTTCCCCACCGCCCCCGAGGCCGGGGTGACGTTCCACGGCGCGCCGGGGCACGCGTCCCTCTCGGCGAGCGAACGCCACAACCTCCCCGACCAGGTCTCCGCCGAGACCCCCTACCGGGACGTGTTGATCCGCTACGCCCTCGCCACCTCGATCGCCGCCCCCGACGGCGAACCGACCCTCCGCTCCCACGAGGGCGACTGACCGGAGGCCGGCCCCCGAACACCTCGGGGGCCGGGCCGCGCGACATGTCCCGCGCGGGCTGGGCCGGGCGGGCCGGGCACTTCGAGGGGTGCCCAACTCCCTGGTGCGCGTGGGAGAGTGGCAGCGTCACGAGCCCACTGAGCCGGCGCCCGGCCGAGGCCCTTCGCTCATCTTCGCCCGGTTTCGCGCGACTTCCCCCACTGCAAGACTTCTGCAAGGAAGCCGCAGGCACTTCGCCGTGCCCCGTGGGCATCCCCGTTTCGGTGCACGAAACCAACTCAGTTCATGGGGGATGTCATGACAGACAACAGCACCTGCGTCGAGCCCGCCTTAGTCCAGCGGGGCCAGTGGATCACTGTCCCCGACCAGAAGTCGGTCCTCGCCGTGGTGCACACCCTGGTCTACGCGGAGCGCCTCCGGCGGGTGGTGGAGCTGGTCGAGTCCGACTTCCGCGTCCAGGTGGTCTACACGGTGGCACCGCACGCCTTCGGCGCCGGGCTCGCCCGGTCGCTCGAGGAGCAGGGCGTCACGGTGATCCCGTGGGAACAGGCGGTGCGGACGCGGTTCGACCTGGCGCTCGCTGCGGGTTCGCGGGGGATACACCTGCTGCGGGCGCCGGTGGTGCGACTGCCGCACGGGGGCGGCCAGATCAAGCTGCTCCGGGCGGCCGAGGGCGCCACGGAGCAGGAGCTTCGCGTGGCCAACATGCTCAGCCGGCAGTACCTGCTCCACGAGGGGCGGGTCGTTCCCGCCGCGCTCGTCCTCGCGCACGAGCGGGACCGGGAGACGCTGGCCAGATCCTGCCCGGAGGCGCTGCCGGTGACCGAGGTGGTCGGTGACCCGTACTACGACCGGCTGCTGGTCAGCCTTGCACGGCGCGCCGAGTACCGGGCGGCGCTCGGCCTACGCCCCGGGGAGCGGCTGTTGGTCGTGACCTCGACCTGGGGCGAGTCCTCGGCGTTCGGCCGTTTCGACGCGCTGCTGCCCCGGCTGCTGCGGGAGCTGCCTCCCAACGTCAGAACGGCGCTCTTCCTGCACCCGAACCTGCACGCCACCTACGGCAGTTGGCAGCTGCACCAGTGGCTGGGCGGCCAGGAGAACCGGGTGCGGCTCGCGCCCACCTCGGAGGACTGGATGCCGTCCCTGGTGGCCTGCGACTGGGTGCTCGGGGACGCCGGCTCGGTCACCTCCTACGCGACGCTGACCGGCCGGCCGATCCTGCTGAGCCGTTTCCCGGTCGAGGAGGTGGCGCCCGACTCGTCGGCCGCGCTGCTGGCCCGCACCGCGCCGGCACTGTCGCCGGCGCGCCCGCTCGCCGAGCAACTCGCCTACGCGGAGGAGACCTACGACGCGGACGGCCACCGCAGGGTGGCCGCCCGGCTCACCTCCCGGCCCGGCACGTTCCACCGCCGGATGCGCACGTTGCTCTACCGGCTGCTCGACCTGGCCGAACCCGCCCATCGCCCGGTGGTGCGCCCGGCCGGGCTGCCGGCCCGGCTCGCCGGGTGGCAGCGGACGCGGCGGGGGGAGGCGGCATGAGGCCACCGAGCGGCCGGGGTGAACTCGTCCATGTGGAGTGGGACGAGGCCGGCGCCAACTCCTGGACCGAGGCCGCCGACACGCTGGCCACGGTGCTGGCGCGGCCGCCCGCCGAGGCGCTGGCCGCGGCCGACCGGCTGTTGGCGCACTTCCCCGGCTGCGCGGTGGTCGCGGTGCCGGTGACGGGGAACCGCGCGTGGGTGCTCGGCTGCCGCTCCGGTGGGGCCTTGCTCGCCCGCCCCGGGCGGGCGCCGGCCGAGGCCGACTGGCGACCGGCGGTGCTCGCCTACCTCCACGCCCGGGTGACATCGGGGCGGCCGATGGTGGAGGTCACCGTGCTCAACGTGGAGACCGCCGCCGGGCCGGTCAGCGTGGAACTCAGCGCCCTCCGGCGCGGCTGAACGGGGGCGGCTGGCGGGGCTCACAGCTTCGCCAGCCGCTCCTCCAGCCGGTCGGCGTCCCGCCCGCTCAGCGGGGTGTAGAGCGAGAGGGAGTGTCGGTAGCGGCGCCCGGCCTCCGCTCGGTCGCCGTCGGTCTGCGCGACCTCGCCGAGCATCTCCCAGGCCCGCGCCTGCCAGTGTCGCGAACCCGCGCGTTCGAACTCGCCCATGGCTTCCCGCAGTCGCGCCTCCCCCGCGTCCCGGTCGCCGTGGAGCCCGGTCGCCAGGCCAAGGAGCGCCAGCGCCCTGGCCGCGTCGTACGTCTCCCGCATCTCCTCCAACGACGCCCGCGCCTCGGCCAGTTCACGCATCGCCTCGCCGTACTCGCCGAGCCGGATCGCGATCTCGCCCAACGAGACCCGGCTCAGCGCCACCCCACGCCGGTACCCGACCGCCGCCCGTTCCTCCAGCGCGCCGCGCAGCATCTCCCTGGCCTCCGGCAGCCGCTCCAGCCAGATCCAGGTGTTGCCCAGGCCGTGGAGCGCCCTGGCCCGCTGCAACCGGTCCCCGTTCGCCCGCGCGACCTCGGCGGCCTCCTTGTACCAGCGCGCCGACTCCTCGTACCGGCCGGCGTTGCGCAGCCCTCCCCCACCGGTGATCAACATGCGGCTGAGGCCCTGCCGGTGCCCGATGCGCCGGGCGGCTTCGGCGCCCAGCTCGTGTGCCTCGATCCACTCCTGTGTGGGGCGGAACCGGTAGAAGAACGGCAGCATGGCGTCCACCAGTTGCCAGCAGAGGTCGAACCAGCCGGCTTCGAAGCTGCTCCGCACCACGCCCATGAGCGTGCCGCGCTCCGCGCCGAGCCAGGCCAGCGCGGCCTCCCTGGTGGTGAACGGCACGAGCGCGGTGGGTGGGTGGAGATGTTCGCGCTCGGGGTCGACGTGGTGGGGCGTCAGCACCCGCTGGGCCGTCGCCGTCATCGCCAGGCACCACTCGGCGAAGCGCCGGAGGAGCAACTCCCGTTCGGGCTGGTCCTCCTCGGCCAGCGCGCGTTCCCTGGCGTGGGAGCGCACCAGGTCATGGAAGCGGTAGACGTCGCCGCCCAGATGGTGCAGGAGGTTCGACTCCACCAGCCGGTCCAGGGCGGGGCCGGTGTGTGCCACGGTGCCGCCGACCGCCGAGGCGACCATGGGAAGGTCGAGCCGGGCGACCGGCAGCAGCCCGGCCGCCCGGTACAACGCCCGCGCCTCGTCGGACAACAGCCGGTAGGAGGCGTCGAGCGCGGCCCGGATCGCGTCCTCGCCGTCGACGGTGAGGGCGTCGAACAGGGCCTGGTCGTCCGCCAGTTGCTCGGCCATCGCGGACAGCGGCTGCCGTGGGCGCACCGCCAGGTGGGCCGCCGCCAGGCTGACCGCGAGCGGCAGATAGGCGCAGAGCCGCACGACGTCCCTCGCCGCCACGGCGTTCTCCCGGACGCGCGCGCCGCCTCCCCCGCGTGCCAGCAGCTCCAGCGCGGCGTCCGGGTCCAGCGCCTCCAACTGGTGGATGACGGCTCCGTCCATGAGCAGCCCGGTCAGCTGCCGCCGACTCGTCGTGACCACCAGACAGTTGCCGGAGGCCGGGAGCAGGGGTCTGACCTGAGCTGCCGACAGCCCGTCGTCGAGGAGCACCGCCAACCGGCAGTCGGTGGTCATCGACCGCCACAGGGCCGAGCGCTCGGCCAGGCCCTCCGGGACCGAGGTCGCGCCCATCGCCCGGAGGAAGTGCTCCAGCACCTCGGCCGGCGAGACGGGTCCGGCGGGTCCGTAGGCGCCCAGGTCGGCGAACAGCTGGCCGTCCACGAACTCGTCGGCGACCTGCGCCAACCACCTGGTGACCAGCGTGGTCTTGCCGATGCCCGGCGGGCCGCTCACCACCAGCAGGCGGGGCGAGCCCCCCGGCGCCGAGGCCCTGCACTCCTCCAGCGCGCGAAGCTCGGCCTCGCGGCCGACGAAGTTGGCCGAGTAGAGCGGCAGTTGGCGCGGGACGGGTGGCCGGTCCCCGAGCCGTGCGGGCAGTCCGTGAAGGTGTATCCCGCCGTGGATGTCCCGAGCCTGAACACTGGGGCCCAGAACCTGGGCCGAGTCACTCAGCGCATTGGTGTGGTGCACGGGGTCCATGCTGGCGTCATGCGACAGGCCCAGCCAGCCGGCCAGCGCCCGACGCACCCCCTCATCACGCACGGCGAGCCCGGCCAACCGGCGCGCCAGCCGCTCCTTCTCCGTCGCGTCGCGCCCGGTCAACACCCGTTCCCAGAGGGCCAGTACCTCCGGGTGCCCCGCGAGCCGCACCCGCACGGACGCGCTCCACTCGCCCAAGCCCGGTGCGTCCCGGTCGTCTCCCCGCACGGCTCGGGAAATGGCCGATTCCAACGCGTCGGACCAGTCCTGCTCGCGCATCACGCCCGTCACACCCCCCTCGCGGGACGGCAGTTGGTCGACGCAGGCCGCGCCGCGACCGAACCGACCTCTTTCTACCCCCTGGTAGAACGCGTTACGCATCACACAAACGCTCACCCGTTCGACGAACACCCGGGTGAAGAATTCGCGCCGTCATTTCCGTGTGGGCTAGCTCACGGAGTTCGCGACATGCCATGCTCGCAACAAAGGGTTCGACCGGCGGGAGGCGCTGGTGGAGTTCCGCATACGGCTGCTCGGCCCCGTCGAACTTCTGCTCGACGACCGGCCGAGTGCGCTGCCCTCACCCCAGGACTCTCTGGTCCTCGCGGCGCTCGCCTGGGATGTCGGCCGTATGGTCAGCATTGAAACGCTGATCGAAAGGGTCTGGGACTTTCCGCCGGAACGTGCCCGCAACAACCTCCACGTTCATATTGCGCGCATTCGCAAGGCATTTCGCCAGTGCCCCGGCCCCACCGCACCGAGCATTCACACCCGTTCGCACGCCTACACCCTGGACGCCCCGCCCCACTCCGTCGACGTTCACCACTACCTCGACCTCACAGCCCGGGCCCGCGCCCACGCCGACCAGGGCCAACCGCGCGAGGCCGAGGCCCGCCTCGAGGAGGCCGCAGCGCTCTGGCGGGGCGAACCGCTCACCGGGCTCACCAGTTCGTGGGCCAACGATGTTCGGGAGACGCTCGGCCAGCGGCGGCTCTATGTGGCGCTGACCCGCGCGGGCATCGCGCTCCAACTGCGCCACCACGGCGACGCGATAGCCGAACTGTGGACGCTCTCGAACCAACACCCCACCGATGAGCACCTCGTGGAGCACCTGGCCCTCGGGCTCTACAGCGCTGGCCGCGTCTCCGACGCCGGCGACGAGGTGGAGCGCGTGCGACGGAGGTTACGCAACGAGCAGGGCGTCGACCTCGGGCCCCGCCTGCGCCTCGTGCGACAGGCGATCGCCAACCGGACGCTCCCCGAGGAGTTGCTGGTCGCCCTGGGCTACACCCCCGCCGCCGGCCCTGCGGTCGTGCGCCGGCCGCCGGGCCCCGACGACCTGCCGGCCGACATCGACTACCTGGGCCGCCAAGGCGAGGTGCGCGCCATCCTCGCAGAACTCGACCGGCGAAGGAGCGGCGACGTCCAGGGGCCCGCCATGGTGGGCATCGACGGCATGGCGGGGGCCGGCAAGACCGTCCTGGCCGTCCATATCGCCCACCGTCTCAAGGAGCACTACCCCGACGGCCGCCTGATGATCGACCTGCGCGGCCACGACCGGACACAGGCGCCACTGAGCACCGCGCACGTCCTGACCGAGCTGCTGCGCAGGCTCGGCAAGGTACCCAAGGACGAGGACCAGCTCGTCACCGTCTGGCGCACGGTGCTCGCCCGACGTCGCGTGCTGCTGCTCCTCGACAACGCCGCCGGGCCCGAGCAGGTGCTCCCCCTGCTGCCCGGCGCCACCAACTCCCTGGTGATCGTGACGAGTCGACACCGCCTCGCGACAATTCCCGGACTTCACGCGCACTCCCTCGACGCGCTTTCCGAAGGAGAGGCCGTCGCGCTGTTCCAGGACCGCATTCGGGGGCGGGCCGCCGACCCGAGTGAGATTGCGAGGATCGCGCGCCTGACCGGCTGTCTGCCGCTCGCCCTCGACATCGTGGCGGCGCGTTTTCTCACCCGCCCCAGTTGGTCGATCGAGGAACTCACATCACGTCTCTCACACGGACGCGACATCCTGCACGAGATTCGTGACGGAACGCGGGCGGTGGCCGCCGCGTTCGAACTCTCCTATCAGGCGCTTTCGGAATCCGGTCAACACATCTTCCGACACCTGGGGTTACTCGTCGGACGCGAGTTCGGGCCACATGCGGTGGCGGCGCTCACCGGATACACACTCGGCGATGTCGAGAGCGAACTCGACTCCCTCTACTATGCGCACCTCACCGGAGAGAGCCCGTCCGGCCGGTTCGCGCTGCACGATCTCCTCAGGGAGTTCGCCCAGGTCCTCGCCCGTTCCGAGCTGCCCCCCGAGGTCTCCCGGGCGGCGTTCGACCGGCTCGCCGACGCCTATGTGACGGCCGCCGACCAGGCGGACCGGCTCGCCTACCCGCACCGGGTCCGCATCGAGGTGGACGCCGCCCCGCCGGTCGAACTCACCGGCTGGCTGGACCCGTCGGAGCCGGAACGGTGGTTCCGCGCGGAGATCGAGAACCTCCTCGCCCTGCTCAGACATCTCGACGACACCGGGGACAGGCACCGTTCGGCCCTGCTCAGCCATGTGCTCGCCGGCTTCCTCGATGCCGACGGGCGCCACTCGCAATCGGGCGCGGCCCAGCTGCGCGCGGCGGCCGCCTACTGGAGCGAGCAGAACGCGCCCCGGGCGCAGGCCCGGGCCCTGTTGGACCTCAGCTCCGCCACCGCGCGCACCGGCCACTACGCCGAGAGCCTCACCACCGCCCGCCGCGCCCTGCGACTCGCCGAGCAACACGCCGATCGCGACGCTCTGTTGGAGGCCCTCCAGCGCATGGCGATCACCCACCACGAAACGGGCCGCCACCAGGAGGCCCTGCCCCTGATGCGGCGCCTGATCCCGCTGAGACAGCGCCACTCCGATCTTCGTCAGCGCACGCGGGCCATCAATCTTCTCGGGGCCATCCAGCTGAACGCCGGAGAACTGGGGGCGGCTCTGACGACCTTTCGCGAAGCATTCAACGGGGCTCGTTCCGCCGGCGACGCAAGGGGTCAGTACATGGCCCTCAGCAATATCAGCCTCATTCAGCGCAAGAGGAATTCCCACGACGAGGCCATCGCCTCACTCCGGCAGGCACTGGAGATATCGGAGAACGGTGGAAGACTCGACGAGCGAATGGTTCTCAAGGTCAATCTCGCCGATGCCTTGCAGAAAGCGGGAGACGCTTCTTCCGCGCTTTCCCTTTATCAGGAGGCGCTGCCGGTCTTCCGCTCGCTTGAGGAGCAGCACAAGGAGTCGGCCGCTTTGATCGGCATCGGCCGTGCGCTCACCGCACTCGGACGCCCGGTGGAGGCCATTCCGCACCACCACGCGGCCCTTGACCTGGCGCGGAGCCTGGACGCCGGCGTCGAGGAGGCGCGGGCCCTCAGGGAACTCGGCCACGCCGAGGCGCTGGCCGGGCGGCACGAGGAGGCCGCCGGCCACCTCCACCAGTCTCTGAAGGTGGCGCGCGAGCTGAAGTTGGGCTTTGTCGAGGTGGAGACGCGGGAGGTGCTCGCCGAACTGCACGAGTCGCGCGGCGAGGCCGACCGAGCGGCCCACCTCCGAGCGGGCACCCGGGCCCTCATGCGCCAACTCGGTGCGGAGACATCCTAGGTCGAGAATCAGAGCCAATTCACTAAACCTCGATGTTCAGAAAATGAACATCGAGGCTGCTTGAGGAATTGCCTTGACTGCTCAACTACCGAGCGGGCACAGGGAATTCGGCGCACCGCGATAATTCAGTTAACATCTTCGCGCGGTCGGCGCTGACCATTCGGGTCCCCGGCGCAACCATGCCCCTTTTCGCCCCTCGGAGCACCTGTGCCATTTCCCGTCGGCAGCCCCTTCGCCATCCTCGCCTTCCTCGGTTCGCTCGCCATAGGCGCGGCGCCCCTGGACGCGAATAGGTCGCTTTACGGCGACGACGAGATAACGGTTGCCGAAATCATCATGGTCTACCGCGACCAATTCGCCCCGCCCGCCGACGGCGAGTTCCGTGGCGTGGTGGAGCCGGTCATCGCCTGACGCTCGACGACCCGCCCCCGGGAAAACGTTACGCCGCCCCCGCGTCCCAGCTCGGCCGGCGGGCTCGGGCCGTGGCGACCAGGGCGTAGCCGACGGCGAGGGTGGTGGCGGTGAGGCCGGCCAGGGCCGGCAGGAAGATCGGGTCGGCCGGTTCGAGGAACGGGTAGATCGAGGCGTCGGCCCGCAGATAGACCACCAGGTAGAGCAGCAGCGCCCCGGCCCAGGTCAGCGGGTACCACCAGCGGGAGGCGCGCTGCCGGCGGCCGACGAAGAGCCACTCGACCAGCGCGGCCAGCGGCGTGAGGAGGTGCTCGAAGAGGGACCAGGTCTCGTCCACGCCGCCGCCCATCGCCGTGAACCAGGTGATCATCACCAGCAGCAGGCTCGCCACGAGCAGCCCCCGCAGCCAGGAGGTCGGCGGCTCGGGCCGCCCGAGCGCCGCCGCCGTGAGGGTCAGCACCACCACCGCCGAGTAGCCCACGGCGGCGGCCACGCTCGCCAGTTGGCTGAGGCCGAGCAGCGTGCCGCCGTGGGTGGCCCGGTAGCCGAGCACGGCGCAGACGACGATCAGCACCCGCCACAGGGTCTCGCCGAGCAGCGTGCCCGCCGGCCGCTCGGCGGCGGCGGCGCCGGCACCGGCGGCACCGGCGGCGGTCGGGTGAACGGGCGGTGCCGGGACGGGTGGCGGCCAGGCTCGGGTGGGCAGGGGGTGCGCGTGCTGGGGCATCGGGGGGCGGGTCCTTCGGGAGGTGGCGTGAGCCGTCACGCGGACGACCTCGTCCGAGCGTAGGACCCGTCGGCGCGCGGGAGGCGGTGCCCGGCGCCGCTGCGATGGCCTTGTCGAGAAGGGGTTTCGAAGTTGTGACAGGAACGCCCGTGCCGGCCGGCGGCTCAGGAGTCGTCGGCGCGCAACAGGCCCCGCACATAGGCCGCCTGGCCCACGTGTTGCAGATCCTCGGCGACCACGCTGACCAGGCGAACGCCCAGCGTCACCGGCGGGTTCCAGCGGTCGTCGACCACCTCGGCGAGGTCGCCGACCTTCACCCGGTTGAGGTAGGAGACGGTCCGCTCGTGGACGGCCTGGTGGTAGCCGACCAGCAGGTCGGCGTCCGGCGTCCCCAGGGCCGCAACGTCCTCGGAGCTGTGCCCGAAGCCCGTCGCCTCCGGTGGGAAGGGCAACGCGAACCGTTCGGCCCACCGGTCCTTCGTCCATACCTGGGCACGCCCGGTCAGCTCCGCGACGTGGTCGTCCTGCACCCGGGTGAGGTGCCACACCAGCCAGCCGATCGGGTTGGCCCTGGGCCCGACGCGGGCGCCGATCTCCTCGGGGGTGAGCCCGGTGACGGTCGCCTCCACCTCCTCCCTGATCCGGTCGAAGGCGTCCACCAGCAGCTCGGTGCTCGCGTTCACGACTGCTCCTCTCGGCGTCTCGGCGTCTCGGCGTTTCGGCGTCTCGGCGTTTCGGCGTCTCGGCGTCTCGGCGTCACGGCGTCACGCGGGCCCGTCCCGGGCGGCGGCGTCTCGGGCGCGGCGACCGCACGGCGGCCGCACAGCGACTATGGCACCGCGCGCCCCCGCCCGCCCCCGCACACGACGGCGCGCCCCCCGCGTTCCCACGGGAGGCGCGCCGGACCAGCGGAGCGAGCGGCCGGTTCGAGGTCAGTCCCCGCGCCGGTCGGCGGGCCGGTCCGCCCGTTCGACCGCGCCCAGCTGGGGCAGCAGCTGCGCCGTCAGCAGGGTGGCGAGCGCCGAGGAGTCCCCGCCGGCGCCCGCGTCCGTGCGGACCACCACCGGCTGCGGCGCCTTCCCGGCCAGCTCGGCGCCGACGTCCAGCCGCCGCCGGGCCAACTCGTACTGGAGCACCGCCCGGTTGTCCCGGTACGCCTGCGCCAGCCGACGCTGCGCCCTCGCCTCGTTCTCCGCCGCGATCAGCCCGCTGCGGCCCCGGGTCTCGATCTCGAACCTGACCCGCTGCGCGTTGGTCTCCTGCTTCTCCAACAGCTGGGCGACCTGCTCGCGTGCGTTGTTGAGCGCCGCCTTGACCTCGACGATCCGGGCGTCGCGCACCTTCTTGGCCCGCTCGATGTCCATGCCCAGCGCGTCGATCCGCCGCTTCCGGGTGAGGCCCCACTCCTGGTCGTAGGCCACCCGCTCCTTGGCGACCCGCTCCCGGGTGGCCAGGTGCTGCTGGTACTGCGCGGGCAGCTGCACATCCGGGATGTTGCAGCCGGTGATCCGCACCCCGTAGCGGGAGAGCTGCCGGTTGAGCAGCTCCTGCATGTCGGCCACGTCCGAGCCGCGCAGGTCGTAGGCGCGCTCGGTGGAGATCTGCCGGGCGCGCTGCCGGATGGCGTCCTGCACCGCGCTGGAGAGCACCAGGTCGAAGTTGCCCGCCCCGATGATCCGGACGAACAGCACCGCGTCCGTGATGCGGAACTTCAGGAAGAACTCGATCGAGCGCAGCGGCACGTTCTCCCGCGTCGGGCAGGCCATCACCGGCGCCGAGTACGGGATCTCGGTGGAGGTGTCCACCACGAACTCCACCCGCGACCACGGGTGCCACAGGTAGTGGCGGCCCGGGTTGAGGGTGCGGACCACCGCGCCGTAGCGGGTGAGGATGCCGTTGGTGCCCTGCTCGATCTCGACGATCGAGGAACGCCACCACCACAGCCCGCCGACCAGCAGCAGGAACACGCCGAAGGCGTAGGCGAGGACGGCCAGCGTGTCATAGGCGAGGTCGCCGGCGCCCGAGCTGTCCTGGGCGGCCAGCATCAGCCCGACGAGCATCGAGAAAAGGCCCACCCACAGCGGCGCCATCCAGCCGAGCCGGCGCCGGTGGCGCGGGATGATGACCGGGGTCAACGTCCCGGCCTCGCCGCCGCGCAGCAGCTGCGCCACGTCGCTCCAGGGGGCCACCGCCTCGGCGATGACCGAACGGTTCGCGCGCGGTGTGCTCACGACTGGTCCTCCTCGAAGTGTCCGTCCTCGAACCGTCCGAGGTCCCTCGGTGTGCGCGGGTCGTCGGCGAGGCCGTCCGACGCGGGCCCGGCCGGCTCCCCAACGGCCGGTCCCGCGAGGGAGTTGGTCGAACCGACGTCGTCACCGTTCCCGACCGGCGCCGGGACGGTCGGCCGGTCGGCCTCCCGCAGCGCCTCGATCTCGGCCTGCCGGCCAGCGATCCGCTCGGCGACCTCGGGCAGCCTGGCCCGCACCGCCGCCATGTCCTCGGGCGTGAACAGCTCGGCGCCGCGCTCGCCCACCAACTGCCGCGCCAACGCCAGGAAGTCGACGCCGGTCGTGCCGTCGCCGTCCCGCTCCGCGCCGATCCGCACCAGCCGGGGCAGGTGGTCCGCCACCTGCTCCAGGGTGTCCAACACCTGCTGCTGGTAGCGGTACTCCAGGATCTCCGGCGCCTCGGCCGCCGTCACCGCGCGGATGTCCAGCGCCTGGGCCTCCAGCAGCGCCGCGTTGGCCCGCGCCTCGGACTCGGCCATGACGTAGCGCTCGCGCGCCAGCGCCTCGGCCCGGTTGGTCTCCCGCTCCACGGCCGTGTCCATCTGCGCCTGGTACTGCGCGATGTCGGCCTGGATCGCGGAGAGTTCCTCCTGGCGGGTCGCCAACTCCTTGGTCAGGTCGCCCTCGTCCTGCTCCTTGCGGAGCTGGAGCGCGTACTCGTGCGTGTAGGCCTCCTTGGCCACCCGCACCATCTCGGGCGCCGCCAGGTCCATGCGGTAGCCACGGTCGCTGGGCTCGGCGTGGGTGATGTTGGCGTTGGTGAGCGCGACGGCCGGCAGGAACTGCTGGTTCAGCTGCTCCAGCAGCCGGCCGGTGTCCTCGCCGACCATGTTGTAGATGCCGGCGGCCTCCTGCTCGTAGATGAGGCTGCGGATGGTCTCGCTCACCGCGTTGTTCAACTTCTCCTGGAAACCGCGCACCGCGCCGAGCGTGTAGACGAATTCCACCGGGTCGCTGATCCGGAACTGAATGAAGAGGTCGATCGACGCCTTGACCCCGCTGCGCGTCGGGGCCTCGCGGACCGGCGCGTTGAACGGGTACTCCCGCGTCGTGTTGATGATGTACGAAACCCGCTTCCACGGATTGAGCAGAATGATCCGGCCGGGGCCGACGACCTGTTCCAGCTTTCCGAAACGGGTGATGAGCGCGGCGCAGCCGTCCGGCACCATCACCATGCCCTGGCGCCACCACACGAAGCCGAACGCCAGCACCACCATCACCCAGGAGTGCACCCCGAAGAGCGGGTTGGTGACCACGTTGTCGCTGGTGGCGCCGACGACCACCGTGCCGACGGCGACCACGACCATCAGCAGCAGCACCGGAAACATGCTGAGCAGCGAACGGCCGCGCGGAATGACCATCGGGCAGATGACATGGACCTTGCTCATGCCGTCCCGGCGCTGTTCGCTCCGGTTGAGCGCCTCGCCCGCGTCGTCCAGGGGAACGGTCTTCTGTTCCATGACGGTGTCGGTTCCGGCGCCGCCCTGGTCCTTCGCCGCCGGAAAGTCGGCGGGGTCCATTCCGTCGTCCCGGCCGGCGGAGGTCTCGCCCCGCGTCGTCGTCCGGGATTCCCCGCCGGCCAGCCGGCTCTGTAGTTCCTCCTGAACCGCGGCCCTGGGATCGGTCCCGTCGGTCACCGCCCGCGCGATTCTTCTCACGCTCTGAGTTCGCGCCACGAATCCCCCCATCGTTCGTTTTCATCTGTCGTGCGTGCGCCGGTCATTGGACACCACGAGCGGGAACGACGAAAGACGGGGGCGGTGATCGTTACAGGGTTATAGCGCGACGTCGTGGGCCGGCGGCGCGGGTCAGACCTTCCGGACCTGGAGGACGGCGACCCGCGCGTCATGGCCGTCCACGTGCATCGGGACGACCTTCGTCCACCGCAGCCGCAGTTGGGTGCCGTTGGTGCCGGGCACCCAGCCGATCTGGTCGATGCCGCCGCCGAACGCCCGCTTCTCGTGGTTCGGCAGCAGCAGCGGCATCGGGGTGCGGTTCACGTCGCCGGTCCAGATCACCGGGTAGCCCAACGACCGCCAGTGGCCCAGCACGTCGTCGCGGTGCGCTCGGAAGTGCCGCCCCCACATGTCGTCGCGCCAGCCCTCGTGGGGGTCCTCCCGCCCGTTCCAGGCGCCGGCGACATAGTGGGTGTTGGCGAGGACGAAGCGCAGGCCCGGGGTGTCCACCCGCTCCAGCACGGCCTCGGTGATCACGCGGTGGGGCGAGACGCCGGCCTTCCCGCCGTGCACGCGGGTGACCCGCTGCTGGAGGACCCGGTAGGCGGGGGGAACCGAGATCGGCACCCGCTCCGCCACGCTGTGGCGCAGGTAGAGGTTGCGGTAGCCGGCCGCGAAGTGCCGCTCGATCCAGCCGGGTTCCCGGCCGTCGCCGTCGCCCTCGCCGATCTCCTGCCAGCCGACGAGCGGCGTGGTGCGTGCGCCGTCGATCGTCACCGCGTCGCGGACGTCGCGGATGGCGCGCTCCCGCTGTCCGAGGTTCGCGCGCCCGACGTTGGCGGTGACGACGACCAGGCGCTTCCAGGCGGTCGCGGCGCTCGCCTCGCCGACGGCGCTCGCCTCGCCGGCGGCGCCGAGGAGGCCGGCGGCTGAGATGGCACCGGCCCCGCCGAGGGCGAGGACCCTTCTCCTGCTGGGCTTTCCACCGCTCATGGCCATGGGGTTCCTTTCGGGGGTCGGGTGGGCTCGGGCTCGCGAAGGGGCTCGCGATGCTACGCGTTGTCAGGACCCCGTCAAAGATCGAGATCCGGCCACCCGACCCGGGGCCGTCAACGACGGTTCGCACCCGGCGGCGGGGTGGCGGCGGGGGGCGGCGACAGCCGGCGCGCGTCGCGCGGCATGGCCGCCCCGGGGCGCCGCCCGCTCAGCGCAGCGGGACCTCGACGCCGGCCACGGCGTGCGGGGTGTAGGGCTCGTTGAGCCGCGCGATCTCCTTCTCGGTGAGGGTCAGCTCGGTGGCGGCGACGGCGTCCTCGATGTGGCGGGCGGCGGTGGCGCCGACGATCGGCGCGGTGACGGTCGGGTTGGCCTGGACCCAGGCCAACGCGACGCGGGCGGGCGGCACTTCGCGCCGTTCCGCGATCTCCAGCACCCGTTCCACGATCTGCCGGTCGCCCGGCTGGTAGAGGACGCCGGTCATCACGTCGGTGGCGGAACGGGCGGTGGCCGCCTCGTCCCAGGGACGGGTCAGCCGGCCGCGCGCGAGCGGGGACCAGGGGATGACGCCCACGCCCTGGTCGGCGCAGAGCGGCAGCATCTCCCGCTCCTCCTCGCGGTAGATCAGGTTGTAGTGGTTCTGCATGGAGACGAAGCGGGTCCAGCCGTGGCGCTCGGCGGTGAACTGGGCCTTGGCGAACTGCCAGGCGGGCATGGAGGAGGCGCCGAGGTAGCGGGCCTTGCCGGCCTTCACCACGTCGTGCAGCGCCTCCATCGTCTCGTCGATGGGGGTGTCGGGGTCGAAGCGGTGGATCTGGTAGAGGTCGACATAGTCGGTGCCCAGGCGGCGCAGGCTGTGGTCGATCTCGGCGAGGATCGCCTTCCGGGACAGGCCGGCGCCGTTGGGCCCGGGGCGCATCCGGCCGAAGACCTTGGTGGCGATGACGACCTCGTCGCGGCGGGCGAAGTCGGCCAGGGCGCGGCCGGTGATCTCCTCGCTGGTGCCGTCGGAGTAGACGTTGGCCGTGTCGAAGAACGTGATCCCGGCCTCGATGGCCTGCCGGATCAGTGGCCGGCTGGTCTCCTCGTCCAACGACCAGGGGTGTGGGCCGCGTTCGGGCACCCCGAAGCTCATGCAGCCCAGGCAGATCTCGGAGACCTCCAGGCCCGTCGCGCCCAGTCGCGTGTACCGCACAGCACCCTCCCGTGATCGACTCGCCCGATCGACTCGCTTGATCGTTCCCGGCGTTGAGGGCGCCCAGGCTAGAGGGTTGGAGCGCACTCAAGGCAATCGCCGGCGCCCGCGCCAGGCCCCCGCCATGTCCCCACACGCCCCGTCGCGCCGCCCGCGCCGGGTGCCGCCCCACCACGGGTCCGTGCGCGAACCGTTGACAAACCCATGACATGCGCGAAAACTCTGACCCCAGAGCGCAAGAGATCGACGAACACAACTCAATTACTTGCGTTGGATCTGCAAGTTCGCGGCAGTCTCATGGCGGGGTCCCCTCTCGCCTCGCCTCGACGGCCCCGGGGCCCACACCGACCCGGGCGCACTCTCTGTCGTCCCCCACAGAACAGAGGACACCCAATGAAAAGGAAGCAACGCAGCTGGCGGCTGGTCAGCGGCGTGTCCCTGGCCGGCCTGGTAGCGGTGGGGCTGGTCCCGCTCACCGCCAACGCCTCCGAGGACGCCCCGCCCGAGTCGGCGGGTGACGCCACCGAGGTCAGCCCGGCAGCCGAGGCGAGCGGCGCCACGCTCCCGTATGTCGAGTACGAGGCGGAGGACGCCGACTACCAGGGGACCCTGCTGGAGGCCGATCCCGAACGCACCTTCGGCCACACCAACTTCGGCACCGAGTCCTCGGGCCGCCAGTCCGTGCAGCTCGACGCGACCGGCGACTATGTCGAGTTCACCTCGACCAACGCCTCGAACTCCATCGTGGTCCGCAACTCCATCCCGGACGCGCCGGGCGGCGGCGGCATCGAGGAGACCCTGAGCCTCTACGTCAACGACACCTTCGTCGAGAAGCTGACCCTCTCCTCCAAGCACAGCTGGCTCTACGGCACCACCGACGACCCCGAGGGCCTGACCAACACGCCCGGCGGCGACGCCCGCCGCCTCTTCGACGAGTCGCACCTGCTGCTCGACGAGACCTACCCGGCCGGCTCCACGTTCCGGCTCCAGCGCGACGCGGACGACGCCGCCGAGTTCTACATCGTCGACCTGATCGACCTGGAGGAGGTCGCGCCGCCCGCCGAGCAGCCGGCCGAGTGCACCTCGATCACCGAGTACGGCGCGGTGCCCGACGACGGCGAGGACGACACCGAGGCGCTCCAGGCCGCCGTCACCGCCGACCAGAACGGCGAGATCGAGTGCGTCTGGATTCCCGAGGGCCAGTGGCGGCAGGAGCAGAAGATCCTGACCGACGACCCGGAGGACCGCGGCCAGTACAACCAGGTCGGCATCCGGGACGTGGACGTCAGGGGCGCCGGCATGTGGCACTCCCAGCTCTACTCGCTGATCCCGCCGCACGAGGCGGGCGGGATCAACCACCCGCACGAGGGCAACTTCGGCTTCGACATCGACTCCAACACCCAGATCTCGGACATCGCGATCTTCGGCTCCGGCACCATCAGGGGCAACAACGCCGACCAGGAGGGCGGCGTCGGCCTCAACGGCCGGTTCGGCGAGGGCACCTCGATCAACCGGGTGTGGATCGAGCACGCCAACGTCGGCGTCTGGGTCGGCCGCGACCTGGACAACATCCCCGAGCTGTGGGGCCCGGCCGACGGCCTGGAGTTCAACGACGTCCGCATCCGCAACACCTACGCGGACGGCATCAACTTCACCAACGGCACCCGCAACTCCTCGGTGACCAACTCCTCGTTCCGGAACACCGGCGACGACTCGCTGGCGATCTGGGCCAACCCGAGGGTGCAGGACCCCAACGTCGACGTCACCCACAGCAACACGTTCGCCAACAACACCATCCAGCTGCCCTGGCGGGCCAACGGCGTGGCGATCTACGGCGGTTACGGCAACGTCGTCGAGGGCAACGAGATCTCGGACACCATGAACTACCCCGGGATCATGCTGGCCACCGACCACGACCCGCTGCCGTTCTCCGGCGAGACCCTGATCTCGGGCAACACGCTGCACCGCACCGGCGGCGCGTTCTGGGGCGAGGCGCAGGAGTTCGGCGCGATCACCCTCTTCGCGGCGGGCAAGGACATCACGGGTGTCACCATCCGGGACACCGAGATCTACGACTCCACCTATGACGGCATCCAGTTCAAGTCGGGTGGCGGCGCGGTGCCCGAGGTCGACATCTCCAACGTGACCATCGACGGCTCGCTCAACGGCGCCGGCATCCTGGCCATGGGCGGGGCGCGCGGCAGCGCCAACCTCAGCGACGTCACCATCAGCAACATGGCCGACGGCGACGTGGTGGTCGAGCCGGGCTCCCAGTTCGTGATCAACGGCGGCCCCGGCGGCGAGGAGTGACGGCCGGTCGGGAACGGTGACCCAGGGGCCGGGGGAGGCCGCGCTCTGCCTCCCCCGGGCCTCCGTTTCTGGGAACGGGCGGCCTTCCGGAGAGTTCCGGGAGGCCGCCCGTCTTCCGTCGTCCGGCCGGGCGTGTCATCCTCACGGGAATCACGAACACATACCTGAAATGCGTTCACATACATGGAGGATGAGATGCCGGGCATCAGCCGCCGCACCCTGCTCGGCGGAGCCGCTTCCCTCACCGCCGCCGTGGGTGTCGGCGCCGTGACCAGCGCACCGGCCAGGGCCCTTGGTGCGAGTTCCGTCGGCACCGCCGACGCCGCCGCGCTCTGGGCGGAGTACGCCGCCGACCCGTACCGCCACCCGCAGATTCCGTATGTGGGACGGGCCGGCGCCTTCGGCGGCGCCCGCGAGCTGCCCCGGCCCGAAGTCGTCGCCAGCGCACTGGACTTCGGCGCCGACCCCGAGGGCGCCGCCGACGCCACCCCCGCCATCCAGGCCGCGCTCGACGCGGCGGCCGAGGCGGGCGGCGGCGCGGTGCTGCTGCCGGCCGGGCACTACCGGATCGACGGGCTGCTGCACATCGGCGCCGACGGCGTGGTGCTGCGCGGCGAGGGCAGCGGCGCCACCGTCATCGAGGCGACCCGCCACCTCACCGACCTCGTCGGGCCCTACGGCAGCCGCTACGGCGGCGACAAGTCCAGCTGGTCCTGGGGCGGCGGCCTCATCTGGCTGTGCCCGAAGGACCGTTGGCAGTCGCTGACCGACGCCATCCGCGCCCGCGACTGGCCGTTCGAGGGCTGGACCGGCAACGTCCGCGACGCGTTCGAGCCGTTGACCGCGCTCGGCCCGGCGACGCGCGGCGACTGGACCGTGCCCGTCGCCGACACCTCTGGTCTTGCCGAGGGCGACCGGGTGCTGCTGCGGCTGTCCGACGACGCGGACCACACCCTGCTCGCCCACCTGTCGGGCGAGGTGCCGGGCACCGCCGACTACGACTGGGCGTCGTGCACCAAGCTGACCAGCTACGTTCCCCACGAGTGGCCCTGCCGACTGGCCGCCGTCGACCACGACGCCGGCACCGTCACCCTGGACCGGCCGCTGCCGCTGGACGCCAGGCCCGAGTGGGAGCCTCAACTCACCACGCTGGTCCGGCCGTTGCTCGGCGCCGGCGTGGAGGGGCTCACCCTGCGCTGCCCCGAGGTGCCGATCTCCCAGCACCTGTTGAACCCCGGCTTCAACGGGGTGGCGCTCCAGTGCGCCTGGGACTGCTGGGTGGACGACGTCGAGGTCACCCACGCCGACAACGGCTTCCTGCTGGTCGCCGCGAAGGGCTGCACCCTGCGCCGCACCACCGTCTCCGGGCGGGACAGCCACCACCCGTACGCCTGCCGCGAGGGCTCTCACGACAACCTCGTCGAGGACTTCACGATCCGCGCGGCCACCTCGGGATCGCCCAACGCCTCGCTGCACGGGATCAACGTCGAGGGGCTGTCCAGCCACAACGTCTGGTCGCGCGGCACGATGGAGATGGGCACCTTCGACTCCCACCGGGGCTCACCCTTCGCCAACGTCCGCACGGAGATCGTCGTCAACAACAACGGCGCCCACGGCGGCGACGCCACGGCCGGCCCCCTCTTCGGCGCCCGCTTCACCCACTGGAACGTCACGGTGACCAACGGCCGCGCCGGCATGATCAGGATCGACGAACTGGCGCCGTACAGCGCCACGGTGGCCATCAGCGAGGTCGAGGAGTTCGGGCAGATCGACGAGCCCGACTTCCCCGGCGAACTCCACACCCGCCTGGAGTCCTACGGCACCCCCTCGGCCGCCGACCCGGTCAACCTGTTTGAGGCCCAGCGGGAGTTGGACCCCCCTGCCTGACGACGGCCGGCCCGGCCCCCGAGGGGTTCGGGGGCCTCCTCACCCCACCGCCTCGGTGGCCACCGTCAGGTCCTGCCAGGACATGCCGACGCCCTTGAAGAGGCGGGGCCGGTCCGGGGCCAACGGGACCTCGCCGCGTACGAGTTCGGCGAGGTTGCCGGCGATGACCGCCTCCGTCACCTCGCCCGCAGCCAGCGGGACGCACAGGTCCCCCGCCTCCCGCAGCGCGGCCGCGCGGGCCTCGACCACCACGGTCGCCCGGCGCACCAGCGCCGTGTCCACCTCGCGGGCGGTCGGCTCGTGGGAGCCCATCGCCACCACGGTCGCGTGCGCCGGCACGGCCCGCCCGTCGAACAGCGGCTCCCGCGCCGACGTGCAGCAGGCCACCAGGTCGGCGTCCGCGACCGCCCCCGCCGGGACGGCCTCGGCGGCCAGCCCCACCTCCCGGCAGCGCCGCACCAACTCCGCCGCCCGTTCCGGAGTTCGGCCCACCACCCCGACCCAGGTCAGCGGGCGCACCACCCGCAGTGCCTCGATGTGCCCCCACGCCTGCGGCCCCGTGCCGAAGACAACCAGCCGCCCGGCCCCGGGCTCGGCGAGCCGGTCCACGGCCACGGCCGAGACGGCCGGCGTGCGGAGCGCGGTCAGCGCCGAGCCGTCGAGCAGCGCCACCGGGCGCAACGTGGCGGCGTCCAGCAGCAGATAGGACGCGACGATCCGGGGCAGGCCGCGCGCCGGGTTGCCCGGCGCCACCCCGGCGACCTTCACGCCGACATGCCGGGCGCCGGCGGACGGCATCAACAGCAGTTGCCCCGCCGGGACTTCGACGGCCGCCCGGGGCACGTCCCGCTCCGGGTCGAGCCCCCCGCGCAGCGCCTCGGCCAGCGCCGCGACGGCCCGCGCCATCGGCACCCGCCGCCGCAGCTCCGGCCCGTCCACCAGCGTCAACTCGGTCAACTCCATGGCCCCAGCCTCCCAGAGCCACGCCGTCCTGGCCGTGCGCGCCGCATCATGCCCACGCCCATGCCGGACCGATCGGTCCACGGGCCAACGCCCCGCCCGACCTCCCCGCCCGACCTCCCCGCCACGCGGAGCCACCGGCGCAGCTCGTCCTACAGCGCGGACGGCGGAACCAACCGCGTCGCGTTCCGGACGGTTGACGCCGGGGACGTCGCGGGGGGCGACAGCGAGGCCCGCGCCACTACCCCGCAGCCTCCGGCCCGGGCACCGGCCCCGCACCGCCGTCCGCTCCCGCACCATCCCCGCCCGGCCGCACACTCGTCGCCCGCAGCCGCAACCGCTGCGGCAGCACCGTGTACTTCGGGTCCCGCGCCGACGCGATCCCCGCGTGGAAGATCGCGAAGCGGGTCGCCGCCGACGCCGCCACCAGCGCCGCACCGCTCAGCGCGGCCGCCGCACGGCTCCGGCCCCCGAACAGCGCCGCGCCCGCCGTGCCGAGCACGGCCAGCCGCCGCGCCGTGGTGAGCAGCCGCCCAGGCCGCCCGGTCCGGTACGGCTCCCCGGCGTGCCCCGCGCTGATCACCATCGACCGCAGCGCCAGCAGCTCCGCGCCCGTGGCCAGCGCGGCGACCCGCCGCGCCGGCCCGTTCTCGCCGCGCGGCCCGGCCAGCAGCGCCATGCCGGCGGCCGCCGTCGCCGCCGACGCGGCGAAGACATACGGGAGTTCGCGGTGCCCCTCGTGCCACGCGGGCACGGCGGTGTCCGCGAGCAGCACCCCGGTGTAGGTCGCGATGGCGGGCCCGAGGCCGCCGGCCGCCAGCGTCGCCGTCGTGCCCAGGCGCGGCAGCAGCCCGGTCGCCGCGCTGGCCGCCGCCAGCCCGGCCGCCGGGCCGTAGCCGGCCAGCAGCCAGGACCCGACGCTCATCGGCGAGGTCGGCTTGGCGACCCGCAGCATGTTGAGGAACCGCGCCGGCCGCCCCAGGTCGTGGACCAGCGCGACGGTGGAGAGCGAGATCGCGCCCAGCGAGCTGAGCTTCAACGCCCGCGCGGTGCCCGGCCGTCCGGTGAGCTGCGCTGCGGCGGCCAGCGTGGAGCCGGCGCCGGCGAGCCCGCCGAGGAACATGTAGCCGGCGATGTCGCGGGCCTCCCAGGCCGGCACCTTGAGCACCGGCCGCCCGTAGTAGGAGGTGAACTCGGCCTGCGGAACCATCCGCCGCTCCCGCTGCCGGCGGCCGGCCAGCGCCGCCTCGCCGTCGAGACCGTTGTCGAGACCGTTGCCGAACCGGGCCTCGCGCCCGGGGTGGACGCCCTCCAGCCCCTCGCGGGTGACACGTGCCTCGCTCATCGCTTCCTCCTCGTGGCGCTGGTGACGCTGGTGACGCGGGACGCCCGGGACAGCCGGGACATCCGAGACATCCGGTGGGCGGCGGCCAGCCCGCCGAACAGGGCGAGGGCGGCCAGCGCGGCGTGCCGCCACATGGTGGGCAGGTCGCGGGTGGTGACCTTCGGGTCGGGCGGCAGCCCGTAGACCTCCGGCTCGTCCAGCAGCAGGAAGAACGCGGCGGCGCCGCCCACCCCGTCGTCCGGGTCGTGCCCGTAGAGCCGGGCGTCCGGCACGCCGCCCTCGTGGAGTTGGGCGACCCGGCGCTCGGCCCGTTCCCGCAGCTCGTCCAGCGGCCCGAACTGGATGGACTCGGTGGGGCACGCCTTGGCGCAGGCCGGTTCGAGGCCGGCGCCCAGCCGGTCGTAGCAGAGGGTGCACTTGAACGCCCGCCCGTCGCCCGGGCGTTGCTCGATCACGCCGAACGGGCAGGCCGGCACGCAGTAGCCGCAGCCGTTGCAGACGTCCTGCTGGACGACGACGGTGCCGAACTCGGTGCGGAACAGCGCGCCGGTGGGGCAGACGTCGAGGCAGGCCGCCTCGGTGCAGTGCTTGCACACGTCGGATGACATCAGCCAGCGCAGCTCGGTGCGCCCGTCGGCGGTGGGCGGCCCGGGCGTGGTCGGCGTCATCGCGGCCTCGTCGACCGGCGTGGCCGAGCCACGGGCGGCGAGCGCCAACACGTCCAGGTCCTCGTGCGGTTGGTGCGCCTGCTGCCCGCCGAGCGGCTTGGTCTGCTCGATGAACGCGACATGGCGCCAGGTGGAGGCGCCCAGCTCGCCGGTGTTGTCGTAGCTCATCCCGGTGAGCGTGAGGCCGTCCTCGGGCACCAGGTTCCACTCCTTGCACGCCACCTCGCACGCCTTGCAGCCGATGCAGACGGAGGTGTCGGTGAAGAAGCCCACCCTGGGGGGCTGTCGGTCGGCGGGGGACTCGGTGGGGAACGTGGTCAACGGTCAGACCTCCGTGCCGGTCGCGGTGGTGACGCCCGCCCTGCGGCGGTAGTCGTCGAGCAGGTCGAGCAGGGCCGGGCCCCGGGGGCGGCGGCCGGGGCGGATATCGGCGGAGAGCGCCTTGACCTCCTGGATGTGCACGTTGGGGTCGAGGGCGATCGCGGACAGCTCGTTGGCCGCGTCGCCGGTGGCGTAGCCGTTGGGGCCCCAGTGGTAGGGCAGCCCGATCTGGTGCACGGTGCGGCCCTCGGCGCGCAGCGGCGCCATCCGCGCGGTCACCATCACCCGCGCCTCGACCGCGCCGCGCGCGGTGACCACGGTGGCCCAACCTCGGTGTTCGAGGCCGCGTTCGGCGGCCAGTTCGGGCGAGACCTCGCAGAAGAACTCCGGCTGGAGTTCCGCCAGATACGGCGACCAGCGGGTCATCCCGCCGGCGGTGAAGTGCTCGGTCAGCCGGTAGGTGGTCACCACGAACGGGAAGACCGCCGCGCCCGGCTCGTCGCCCGAGGGGTGGTAGAGGTTGCCGGGGCGCGGATAGGTCAACCGGACCGGGGAGCGCGGGTGTTCGCCGTGCAGGGCGTTGCGGAACGGGGAGTCCTGCGGCTCGTAGTGGGTGGGCAGGGGCCCGTCGGTCAGCCCGGCCGGGGCGTAGAGCCAGCCCTTGCCGTCGCCCTGCATCACGAACGCGTCGTCGCCGCGCAGCGCGGCGACGCCCTCGGCGCCGGGCTCCGGCACATGGTCGGGCCGCAGCCCCGGCACGAAGTCGGGCACGTCGTGGCCGGTCCAGCGGCCGGCGGTCTCGTCCCACCAGACGAGGGCCTTGGACTCGCTCCAGGGCCGGCCGTCGGGCGCGGCCGATGCGCGGTTGTAGAGGATGCGGCGGTTGGCCGGCCAGGACCAGGCCCACTCGGCGGCCATCCAGTCCTGTTCGGTGTGCGGGCGGCGGCGGGCGGCCTGGTTGACGCCGTCGGCGTAGACGCCGCAGTAGATCCAGCAGCCGCAGGAGGTGGAGCCGTCGTCGCGCAGCTGGGTGGAGGCGGAGAGCGGGGCGCCGTCGGGGCCGCGCCCGTTGATCTCGGCGAGCACCGAGGCGGCGACGGGCTCGGCGAGTTCGCCCTCCAGCGGGTAGTCCCAGGCCAGGTCGAGGAAGAGCCGGTCGGCCGGGTCGGTGGAGTCGGCGAGCTTGGCGCGGATGCGGGCGCCGAGGTGGTAGGCGAACCACAGGTCGCTGCGCGCGTCGCCGGGCGGCTCGACGGCGGCGTGGTGCCACTGGAGCCAGCGGTTGGTGTTGGTGAACGAGCCGGACTTCTCGGTGTGCGCGGCGGCCGGCAGGAAGAAGACCTCGGTGGCGCAGGTCTCGGGGGACAGCTCGCCGGTGGCGACCTCGGGCCCGTCGCGCCACCAGGTCGCGGACTCGATCAGTTGGAAGTCGCGGACCACCAGCCAGTCGAGGTTGGCCATGCCGAGGCGTTGCAGGTGGGCGTTGGCCGAGCCGACGGCCGGGTTCTCGCCGAGCAGGAAGTAGCCCTTGCAGTCGCCGTCGAGCTGGGCGAGCACCGTGTCGTAGGTGCTGTGGGAGCCGGTGATACGCGGCAGGTGGTCGAAGCAGAAGTCGTTCTCTGGCGTTGCCGCGTCCCCGTAGTACGCCTTGAGCAGGCTCACCAGGTAGGCGCGGGTCTCGGCCCAGTAGCCCTTGTGGGTGCGGACGGTCTCCACGAAGGAGTCCAGGTCGGGGTGGGTGGTGGCGCGCGGCATCGGCAGGTAGCCGGGCAGGAGGTTGAACAGGGTGGGGATGTCGCTCGATCCCTGGATGCTGGCGTGGCCGCGCAGCGCCTGGATGCCGCCGCCGGGCCGGCCGATGTTGCCGAGGAGCAGCTGGAGCACGCTGGCGGCGCGGATGTACTGGGCGCCGACGGTGTGTTGGGTCCAGCCGACGGCGTAGACGAAGGCGCTGGTGCGGTCGGGCCCGGAGTTGGCGGTGAGCGCTTCGGCGACCTGGAGGAACGTCGCGCGGGGCACGCCGGTGACCCGTTCCACCATCTCGGGGGTGTAGCGGGCGTAGTGGCGGCGGAGGATCTGGTAGACGCAGCGGGGGTGGCGCAGCGTCTCGTCGCGCTCGGGGTCGGGCGGCACGTCCTGGCCGCCGGAGCCGTGCGACTCGGAGCCGGCGGCGCGGTGTTCGACGGCGATCCCGTCGTGCGGCTGGGCGCTGGGGCTGCCGGTGGGGGCGCGCACGGTGGTGCCCTGGTAGGCCCAGCTCGCCGGGTCGTAGACGCCCTGCTCGGGGTCGAGCCCGGAGAACAGCCCGTCGAGGTCCTCGGTGTCGCGGAACTCCTCGCCGACCAGGGTGGCCGCGTTGGTGTAGGCCAGCACATACTCCCTGAAGTCCCGCTCCTCGAACAGGACATGGCGGATCAGGCCGCCGAGGAACGCGATGTCGCTGCCGGCGCGGATGGGCACGTGCAGGTCGGCCAGCGCGCTGGTGCGGGTGAACCGCGGGTCGACGTGGACGATCGTGGCGCCGCGCGCCTTGGCCTCCATCACCCACTGGAAGCCGACGGGGTGCGCCTCGGCGAAGTTGGAGCCCTGGATCACCACGCAGTCGGAGTTCTGGAGGTCCTGCATGAAGGTGGTGGCGCCGCCCCGGCCGAAGGAGGTGCCCAGGCCCGCGACGGTCGAGGAGTGGCAGAGCCTGGCCTGGTTCTCGACGGAGACGATGCCGAGGCCGGTGAAGAGCTTCTTGAGGAGGTAGTTCTCCTCGTTGTCCAGCACGGCGCCGCCCAGGCTGGCGATGCCCAGGGTGTGCGCGACGCGCTGGCCGTCCCTCTCCCAGCACCAGGTGGCGCGGCGGGTGGCGATCACCCGGTCGGCGATCATGTCCATCGCGGTGTCCAGGTCCAACGGCTGCCACTCGGTGGCGTGGGGCGGCCGGTAGAGCACCTGGTCCTCGCGGGTGGCCGAGGTGACCAGCTGGCGGGTGGCGGCGCCCTTGGGGCAGAGCCGGCCCCGGCTGACCGGGGAGGCGGGGTCGCCCTCGATCTGGGTGATCTTCTCGTCCTTCACGAAGATCCGCTGGCCGCAACCGACCGCGCAGTACGGGCAGATGGAGTCGACCACCCGGTCGGCTGTCTCGGTGCGGGCGCGCAGCGCCTCGGTGCCGGGGGAACGGGCGGCGGCCCCGCGCGGGTCCTGCCCGGCCAGCTGTCGGTAGACCGGCCAGTCCTGAATCCAGGTCCGCACGCCCATGGACGGTGTTCCTTCCCTCGCGTCCGCTGCCCGTTGCCGCGCCCTTCGTTCCTCGGGGGGCGAAAAGCGCGGAATGGGAAGATCCTCACCTGGTTGCCCCCCTGGCGCGAGTCGGGAGCCGCCCGGGCTGGCAGCATCGGGTCCATGGAAGCGGCGTTTGTGGAACGGCTCGGGCCCCCGGGCGAGATCCGGCTCGGCCTGCTGCCCCGGCCCGCCCCGGGGCCGACGGACGTGCTGGTGCGGGTGGAGCTGACCACCGTCAACCCGGTGGACGCGCTGGTGCGTTCGGGTGCCTTCGTCACCCCGGTGCCGCTGCCGCTGGTGCTGGGCAGGGACGCGGTGGGCACGGTCGCCGAGGCCGGCGAGGGCGCCGGATTCACCGCCGGCGAGCCGGTGTGGACCAACAGCCTCGGGCACGACGGCCGGCAGGGCGCGGCCGCGCAGTACGCGGTGGTGCCGGCCGACCGGCTCTACCGGCTGCCGGCCGGCGTCGACCCGACGACGGCGGTGACCGTGCTGCACCCGGGCGCGACGGCCTGGCTGGCGCTCTTCCGCCACGGGCGGCTGCGCCCGGGCGAGACGGTGGTGGTGGTCGGCGCTGCGGGGAACGTGGGCGGCGCCGTCGTCACCTTCGCCGCCGAGGCGGGCGCGCGGGTGCTGGCGCTGGCCCGCGCGGCGGACGCCGACCACTGCCGGGCGCTGGGCGCGGCCGAAGTGCTCGACTACCGGGACCCGGCGTTGACCGGGGCGCTGGCCAGGGCGGCGCCGGACGGCGTGGGCCTGGTGGTGGACGCGGCCGGGCGCAACGACCTGGCCTGGGCGGTCGAACTGCTGGCGCGGCGCGGCCGGTTGGTGCTGCTGGCCGGGGCGGGCACCCGGCCGACGCTGCCGGTCGGGGCGTTCTACCGAAACGACCTGACGGTGCGCGGCTTCGTGATCTCCAACGCGACGGTGGACGAGCTGGCCGAGGCGGCGGCCGGCGTCAACCGGCTGCTGGCCCTCGGCAGGCTGTCCTCCCGCCGGGCGACGGTCCGGCCGCTGTCGGCGATCGTCGACGAACACCGCCGCGTGGAGGACGGCACGGCCCACGGCCGCCGCGTGGCGCTCCGCACCAGCGCGGCCCTCCACCCGGTGCGGGGGTGAGGGGGGCTACTCCGGTCGATCCTCCGCCCCGGGCGTGGCCGGGGCGGAGGGCGGATCAGCCCGCCACCGGGCCGGCGCCCGGGGGAAGTTGCCCGGCGGCGCCCCGGGCGCCGGCGGGCCCCGCGCCGGCGGGCTCGGCGGCCAGGTGGCGGTAGGTGGGGCAGGTGAGGAAGTCCTCGGCCTCGCACTCCAGCACATGCGCCAGCAGCGCCTGGGTGGCCTCGATGGCGCGGCGGCGCCGCTCCAGTTCCGCGTGGTGCTCGGCGAGCACCACGCGCCGCGCCGCGCCGTCCGGCGCGTGCAGCAGCTCGCGCAGCTGGTCGAGGCCGAGCCCGGCGGCGCGGCCCCGCACGATGGTGGCGACGGTCGCGACCTGCGCCGGCCCGTAGCGCCGGCGGCCGGCGACCCGTTCCGCAGGGCTGAGCAGACCGCGTTCCTCCCAGTGCCGCAGCACATGCGGCGCCAGCCCGAAGCGGTCCGCCAACTCGCCGATCCACCAGCGTTGTTCATGGTCCGCACGCCCCATGGCCACCCCGTTTCCTCGTTCCGCCGGAAGACCTCCATCCTCCCGCGCCACGCCCGGACCGCCGCCGGGCGACTCCTCCCAACAGGCGATCATTGGTCACCTATGTCACGGTTTAAGAGACGTTGCCACCTGGGCGAGGCGAAGCGGTGGTCCCACCGCCGGCCGGCCCGCAGGAGCAGGGGCACATCAGTCGAAGAACCCGAGGAACCGCCGAGAGGATGCTCCGCGATGCATGAGATGCGAGCCGAAGTGAACGCGCAGGGTCACCGGAACTGGCATGTCACCCCGAAGGCCAGTTTCGTCGCGCTGTGTGGCAAGCACATGGCGCGTCCGGACGGCGGCACCCGGCCCGAGCTGTGCGAGGGCGTGGTGCACGAGAGCCACTGCGGCGCCTGCGTCCAGGGCTTCGAGCAGTTTGTGACGGCCCGGCTCTGATCACGGCGTTCACGTTCCGCCGGTCGGCGGCGGCTCGCGGTCCTCGGGCCCCCGCCCGTCGCCTTTCCGCCCGTCGGGCCCGCGCTCGTCGGGCCCGCGCTCGTCGATCAGCCGCGCCGCCAGTTCGTCGAGGACGACCTGGCGGCGTTCCACGGCGTCGGTCCGGTAGGCGATCCGGGCCACGATATGCCCGGTCACCGGCGCGGTGAGCAGGGAGAACGCGCCCACCAGCAGCAGCGCCGGCGTCTTGCCCAGCGGGGTCTGGAACACCGCGCCGAGCACCACCAGCAGCAGGCCCAACGTCTGTGCCTTGGACGCGGCGTGCAGCCGCGAGACCGTGTCCGGGAACCGCACCAGCCCGATGCCGCTCACCAGGCAGAACCCCGCCCCGGTCAGCAGCAGCACGCCGGAGACCACATCGCCGATCAGCTCCACCGCCGGCCACCTCCTCCCGCCGAACGCCGCCCGGTCACCGCATGTCCTCGCGGCGCTCGATCAGCCGGGACGAGGCGATCGACCCGACGAAGCCCAGCAGCGCGAGGACCACCAGCACATAGCCGGTGGTGGTGTCGGAGCGGGCCAACGTGCCCAGCACCGCGCCGACCACGATCAGGGTGACCAGCGCGTCCAGCGCCACCACCCGGTCCAGCGCCCCTGGCCCGGCCGCCAGCCGCCCCACCACCAGCAGCGCGGCGAGGCTGACCAGCGCCAGCGCGATGTTGGCCACGGTGATCACGCGCCACCACCTTCCGTTCCACCGGCTCCCGTTGAGCCGGTTGTGCCGGCGGCCGGCGCCGGCGGGCGTTCCGCGAAGACCCGGCCCAGCCGGCGTTCGACGCCCGCGACCTCGCCCCGGCGGCGCTCCACGTCGGCCGGGCTGCGCAGCGGCAGCGCGTGGATGTAGAGCAGCCGCCGCTCGCGGTCCATCTCCAGCACCAGCGAGCCCGGCACCATCAGGCTCAGCAGCGCCGTCGAGGCCATCAGCAGCTCGCTGTCCGTGCGCAGCGGGACCTCCACGATGCCGGTGGAGACCTTCGGCCCCCGGGCCAGCGCCTCCCAGGCCACCAGCACCGAGGTGGTCACCAGCTCCGTCAGCAGGTTGCCGATCAGGCCCAGCAGCCGCAGCGGCCGGCGCAGCCCGGGCCGGCGCACCGTCGGCAGGCCGAAGAGGGCCACCACCCCGACCGTCACCAGCAGCCCGCCGACCAGCGGAACGGGACGCACCCCGCCCCACAGCAGCAGCCACAGCACCCACAGCCACAGCACGGTGGGCGCCCGTCGGCGCACCCGCTCCAGCAGGCGCTCCGGCAGGACTCGCGGCGTCACCCGGCCTCCTCTCCCAGCACCGCCTCGCGGTAGCCGTCGCGTTCCAGCAGGTCGTGCGCGGCGCGCTCGCTGATCCGGCCCAACTCCCCGGCGCCGACCGCGATCCCGACGCCGGTCAGCACGATGCCGGCGGCCGCGCCCAGGATCAGCACGTTGCCCGGGTAGCGGCCGGGCGGCGGGCGTTCCGGCCCGGCGGAGAACACCGCGCGCCACAGCCTGGCCATCGCGTACAGCGTCAGCAGGCTGGTCACCAGCGCGGCGCCGACCAGCACCGGGACCGCGCCGCCGTGTTCGCCGCCGGCCTGGAGCAGCACGAACTTGGCGACGAAGCCCGAGGTCGGCGGGATGCCGGCCAGGCTGAGCGCCGGCACCAGGAACAGCCCGGCGACCACCGGCGGCGGCGGCGCGGCCCGTGCCAGCCGGGTCAGCGAGGCGGTGCCGGCCAGCCGCACCACGATCCCGGCGACCAGGAACAGCCCGGCCTGGACCGCGATGTGGTGCACGGTGTAGAGCACGGTCCCGGTCAGCCCGGGCACGTCGAAGAGCGCCAGGCCGAAGAGCATGAAGCCGATGTGGCTGACCAGCACGAACGACAGCAGACGGTTGATGTCGTCCTGCGCGACCGCGCCCAGCACCCCGACCAGCAGCGTCACGATGGCGGCGATCGCCAGCAGCGTCCACGTCCCGTCGCGCGGGAAGAGCAGCGTCTGGGTGCGGACCATCGCGTAGACGCCGACCTTGGTCAGCAGCGCGGCGAAGACGGCGGTGATCGGCGCCGGCGCCGTCGGATAGCTGTCGGGCAGCCAGAAGTGCAGCGGAACGGCCGCCGCCTTGATGCCGAAGACCACCAGCAGCAGCACGCTCAGCGCGGCCACCATCCCGTCGGGCACCGCGTCCATCCGGCGGCTGAGGTCGGCGAGGTTGACGGTGCCGACGGCGGCGTAGCACAGCGCGATGGAGGTGAGGAAGAGCAGCGAGGAGGCGAGGCTGGTGATGGTGTACGTCATCCCGGCGCGGATGCGGTCGGCGCCCGCGCCCAGGGTGATCAGCACATAGGACGAGGTCAGCATCATCTCGAAGGCGACGAACAGGTTGAACAGGTCGCCCGCGAGATAGGCCAGGCAGATCCCGCCGGTCAGCAGCAGATACGCCGGGTGGAACGCGTAGGGCGAGGAGCGGCCCGAGTCGGCGAAGCCCTGCCCGATGGAGAAGACCAGCACGGCCAGCGCCACCGCGACCGACACCATCAGCAGCAGCGCGGACAGCCGGTCGGCGAGCAGCGTGATGCCCAGGGGCGCGGGCCAGCCGCCGAGCGTCGCGGCCCGGGGCCCGTCCCGTTCCGCCATCACCAGCAGCATCACCGAGTCGGCCAGCACCAGCGTCAACACGCCGACGCCCAGCAGCTGTTGGGCGACGCGGCTGCCGGAGAGGGTGAACGAGACGCCGGCCGCCAGCACGGGCAGCAGCATGGGCGCGACCAGCAGCCAGGCGGTCACCGGCCCAACCCCCCGCCCGGCTCGTGGTCCCGGTCGGTCGGCAGCGGCGGGCCGCTCTCCTCCCGGTCCTGCACGGTGCCGATCCGCCGGTCCTCCACGTCGTCCCGCACCTCGTCGTGCCCGTCGAGCTGCCAGGCGCGGTGCACCAGCGCCAGCAGCAGCGTGGTGATGCCGAAGGTAATCACGATCGCGGTCAGCGCCATGGCCTGCGGCAGCGGGTCCGCGTACCGCTCCCCCGGGCCGGCGCCCGGCAGCACCGGCGGCACGCCGGGCGGTCCTCCGGTCAGGAGCAGCAGCAGGTTGGCGGCGTGGCCCAGCACGATCACGCCGAGCAGGATGCGCATCAGCGAACGGTCCAGCAGCAGATAGAAGCCGGCGGCGAAGAGCCCGCCGACGACCAGGGCCATCACCAGGTCCAGGGTGGTCATCGCGGCACCCTCCGGGGCCGGTCGTGGTAGGGCACCAGGGTGTCGCCGGCGTCCCTGGCCTGCGCGAGGGCGAACAGCAGCTTGAGGCAGACGCCCAGCACCAGCAGGTAGACGCCCAGGTCGAAGAAGATGTTGGTGACGATCTTGACGTCGCCCAGCGGCGGCAGGCCCAGCGTGAACGTCGCGCTGTAGAGCGGCGGTTCGCCGAACGCCAGCGGCGCCAGCGCCACCAGCGCGGCCAGCGCCAGGCCGCCGCCGGCCACCGCGCGCGGGGTGATCGGCAGCGGGAACGCGGCCTCGGCCCGCCGCCCCACCAGATACCGCAGGGTGAACGCCTGCCCGGCGACCAGCCCGCCGGCGAAGCCGCCGCCCGGCCGGTAGTGGCCGGCGAACAGCAGATAGACGGAGAGCACCAGCACGGCAGGGAACAGCGCCCTGACCACCACCTCCAGCAGCAACGAGCGGTCGCGGCGCGGCAGTTCGTCGGCCTCCGGCAGCCACGGCTCGCGCGGCACGTCCCAGTGGATGCCCCGGAACGCGCGCGCCGCCCGGCTGCCGGCGGAGGGCCCGGTCGGCCACTGGCGGCGCGAGGAGCGGTAGCCGAGCAGCGCGCCGGCGCCGATCACGGTCACCAGCAGCACGCTGATCTCGCCCAGCGTGTCCAGCGCGCGGAAGTCGACGAGCAGGGCGTTGACCGCGTTGTTGGCGCCGGTCTCCGGGGCCCGTTCGAGGATGGTGTCGGAGAGTTCCAGGGACTGCCGGACCGCCGTCGCCGAGACCGCGAAGTAGGCGACGCAGCCGCCGGCCGCCAGCGCCACGGCGGCCCGCAGCAGCCGGCCCTTGGGGCTGGGCCGCTCGGGCGTGAAGCTGGACGGCAGCCGCCGCAGCACCAGCACGAAGACCACCACGGTGAGGGTCTCCACCAGGAACTGCGTCAGCGCCAGGTCCGGCGCGCCCTGCACCAGGAACAGCGCGGCCACCCCGTAGCCGACCGCGCCCACCAGCAGCACCGCCGTCAGCCGGTGCCGGGCCACCACCAGGCCGCCGAGGGCGGTCAACACCACGCAGGACAGCGGGATCTGCACCACCGAGTGCCAGCCGACGACCTGCGGCCAGTCCGGCGGGTGGGACAGCAGGGTGCCGCCGGGGACCACGATGACGGTCAGCAGCAGCACCGTCAGATAGAACGGCAGCGAGCCGACCTGGGTGTGCCGGGTCAGCCAGGTCGCGGCGTGGTCGACGCCGCGCACGGTCCGGTCGTAGCCGCGCTGGCTGTCCGGCAGCCGGGGCAGCCGGCGGCCGAAGCGGGCCACCGGGCGCCTCGCCCCGTGCATGACCAGGCCCAGCGCGATCATGCTGGCGGAGACGAGCAGCGGCGCGGTGATGCCGTGCCAGAGCGACACGGCGTAGCCGGGGCCCGGCTCGATGAGCAGCCCCCGGGTCGCGGCATAGGGCTCGACGAGGCGGGCGGTGCCCTCGTACCACAGGCCCAACACGGGCGCGGCCGCCGCCAGCAGGCAGATCGGCCAGACCAGCCCGGGCGCGGCAGGTGCGGGCTCCGCGTCGGGGACGCCCGGCTTGCGGGCGAACGCGCCCCACAGGAACCGCGCCGAGTAGGCCACCGTCAGCAGCGAGCCGAGCGCCAGCCCGGCGACCGCCCAGCCGCCGCCGGCGAACGGCGCGTGCCACAGCCCGTCGTAGGCGGCCTCCTTGCCGAGGTAGCCGATCAGCGGCGGCAGGCCCGCCATCGAGGCGGCGGAGACGGTGGCGGCCGCCGCCAGCAGCGGCAGCCGGCGGGCGAGCCCGGACAGCCGGGTCAGGTCCCTGGTACCGGTGGTCTTCTCCACCACGCCGACGGTCAGGAACAGCGAGGACTTGAACGCCGCGTGCGCCAGCAGCATCTCCTCGCCGGCGAGCGCGGAGGTGCGGGTGCCGGCGCCCAACAGGGCGATCAACATGCCGAGTTCGCTGACCGTGCCATAGGCGATCAGCAGCTTGAGGTCGTTCTGCCGCAGCGCCCGCCAGGCGGCGACCACCATCGTGGTCAGCCCGAACGCCAGCACCGCGGGCCGCCAGGGCCCGACGCCCTCCAGGGCCGGGGTCAGCCGGCCCACCAGATAGACGCCTGCCTTGACCATGGCCGCCGCGTGCAGATACGCCGAGACCGGGGTTGGCGCGACCATCGCGGCCGGCAGCCAGGCGGAGAACGGGACCTGCGCCGACTTGGCGAACGCGCCGACCAGGATCAGCGTCGCCGCCAGCCAGGTCAGCCCGCCGCTGGGCGGGTCGGTGAGGAGTTCGGAGATCCGGTAGGTGTCGGCCTCGATGCCCAGCAGGATGAAGCCGAAGAGCATCGCGAGCCCGCCGGCGGCCGTGGTGAGCAGCGCCTGCTCGGCGGCCCTGCGGTGGTCGGCGCCCTCGCCCCGGCCGGCGATCAGCAGGAAGGAGATGACGGAGGTCAGCTCCCAGAAGATATAGAGGGCGATCAGCTGGTCGGCGGTGACCAGACCGAACATCACGCCGGCGAAGAGCAGCAGCAGCGCCGCCTCCCGGCCGTGGCCCGGCAGGTAGCGGGCGCAGTACAGCAGCACCAGGGCGCCGACGCCGCTGACCACGTAGACCATCAGCAGGGAGAGCGGGTCGAGCCGCAGCTCCACGGTGAGGTTGAGGGCGGGCGCCCAGGAGAGCGTCTCGTTCAGCGTGCCGCCGTCGAGGACGGCGCCGGTGTGCCAGGCCGCCCAGCCGACGGCCGCCAGCGGCACCAGGGCGGCGACGTACCAGACGCCGCGCGGCGCCCGGGCCGCGAGCCACGGGAGGAACGCGGCGACGGCCGCGTGCAGGGCGAAGAGTGCCAGCACCGTTCGCCCTCCTTCGTTCTCCCGCGCGGAACGCCGTTCCCCGACCGCCGGATGAGCCCGTTTGATGAGCTTGTGGGCGGAACGGCACGGTTTCGATCATCGCGGGCCCGACCCGTTCAACCGCGCACAGCGCGCTCCGGTCGCGTGTCGCGGACGCGCTCCGGTCGCCGGTCGCGGTTTGCCGGCGGGGCGCGCCGGGCACCCGGAGGGCTCGCAGATGCCGGCCGCGCGCCACCCGGGGTGGCCGTGGCCATCCGCCGTTGTCGTCGAGGGAGGGCGCACGATGAGCACGCCCAAGCCGGGGCCCGAGCCGGACCCGTTGCCGCCGCCGGGGCCCGAGCCCGATCCGATCCCGCCCAGGCCGACGCCGCCGCCCGACCCGAAGCCCGGGCCCGGCGGGCCGCGCCCGGGCCCGCAGCCGGGACCGGTCCCGGTGCCGCCGCCCGACCCGGAGCCGCCGGCGCCCCCGGGCCCCGACCGCCCCAAGCCGCACCCCGACCCACAGCCGGCGCCCCCGCCCCCGCCGCCGCCGATGTGAGACGGGGCGGAACGGCGGGGCACGGGGGCGCGTCAACTGGGTTCGGGCGTGGGCCGGTTGACTGGTTGGGCTAGTTGAGCTGGTTGGCGTGGGTGAGGGTGCCCCAGGCGACGAAGAGCCAGTTGCTGCCCTGCGGGCGGGTCGACTCGGTGTACGCCTGGGTGTTGGTCATGGCGTGGCCGAGCCGGTTGCCCATCGCGTTGAAGCCGACCTCGGTCACCGGGCCCAGGCCGCGCGTGATGTCGCCGCCGCACAGCCAGCTCGGCGGCGCCTCCCGCTCGTAGCGGGTCTGGAGCCCGAGGCCGTGCCGCAGCCGCTCGCCGACGTGGCCGGTGTAGAGGTCCTCGCCCTGGATGCGGCTGGTCTCGGCGACGTTGGCGATGGAGGCCAGGCCGTAGCCGGTGTGGGTGAAGTCCCGGCAGGTCTCCTGGGTGACGCCGTTGACGAAGGTGCTCTGACCGTGCCAGTAGTTGACGATCTCCTGCGGGGTGTCCAGGCCGCTGCCGGGCACGGTGCGCGGCAGCGCGCCGTCCGACTCCAGGTAGATGAACGCCGGCACCCGGTTGAGGAAGCGGCTCATCGCCTGGTCGTAGGCGCCCGCGTCGTCGAGGAAGACGGCGATGCCGACGGCGGCCTCCATCATGGTCAGCTCCCAGTTGCCGTTGCTGTGGGAGCCGCCGATGACCTCCGGCAGATAGACGTTCCGCAGCATGTCGGCGAAGGCGCCGGCGCCGGGCCAGTCGCCGTAGGTGTGCTTGACCAGCTCGGCGGCCCTGGCCCAGGAGGCGCCGGCCCAGCCGGTCTGGAGCGGGGCGTTGCTGTTGGTGTGGTCGGTGATCACGGCCGACCAGGCGTCCATCAGCTGGATGGCCTTCTCGGCGTACCGCGCGTCCTGGGTGAGGTACCAGGCCAGCGCGTTGGTGTACGCGGCGATGGCGTCCTCGCGCTCGTCGGTGCAGCCGTGGTTGGGGTTGGAGTAGGAGCCGCACTCGACGACCGCGCGGGGCCGTGGCTGGCGGTTCTGGTCGGCGAACGGCGAGGCCATCATCTGGTCGAAGGCGGCGGCCCAGGGCTGTTCACCCGCCTGAACGCGGGCTCGGACGAAGTCCAGTTGGGACTGGCTGACCAGCACCCCGGGGTGGGTGAAGCTGGCCGGGGCCAGCGGGCGGACCTCGTCGGACGCGGCGCGTTCGGCGCTTTCGGCGCGTTCGGCGCTTTCGGCCGCCGGCTGGGCCGCCGGCTCGGCGGCGGCGGTGGTGGTGCCGGCCGGGAGCAGGCCGAACAGCACCGCGCCCACCAGGGCGAGGAGCCCGATGACCTTGGGGAACGAGCCCCGGCGGGCGCGGGGGGTGCGTGGGGTGCGTGGGGGTCTGTTGGACGCGGGTTCGTCGGACATGTGGGGGGCCTCCCTGAGGAGTGGCAACGGACCGGACGCGCGAGTTCAGCGATACCTGAGGTGTTCTTGCCGCCCCGGTGGTTCATAACTGTGAACTCAAGGCGGTCACTTGAACATTGGGTCGGTGCGCCGAACGTAGGTCTGGACCATTGGGGTGTCAACCCACCCCTCCCGGTTCCGGAACTCCCCGCCCCCCGCGCCTACTTGAACCCGGCCACCGCGTGCGGCGTGTACGGCTCCTCCAGCCGCGCGATCTCCTCCTCGGTGAGCGTCACCTCCGTCGCCGCCACCGCGTCCTCGATGTGGCGGGCCGAGGTGGCGCCGACGATCGGCGCGGTGACGGTCGGGTTGGCCAGCAGCCAGGCCAACGCGACGCGCGCGGGCGGCACTTCGCGCCGCTCACCGATCTCCAGCACCCGCTCCACGATCTGCCGGTCGCCCGGCTGGTAGAGCGTCGCGCCGAACTCGTCCGTCGCCGACCGGGCGGTGGCCTCGTCCCAGGGTCGGGTCAGCCGGCCGCGCGCGAGCGGGGACCAGGGGATGACGCCCACGCCCTGGTCGGCGCAGAGCGGCAGCATCTCCCGCTCCTCCTCGCGGTAGATCAGGTTGTAGTGGTTCTGCATCGACACGAACCGCGTCCAGCCGTTCCGCTCCGCGACCTGCTGCGCCTTGGCGAACTGCCAGGCCCACATGGAGGAAGCACCGATATAACGGGCCTTGCCGGCCTTCACCACATCGTGCAGCGCCTCCATCGTCTCCTCGACCGGGGTGTTCGGGTCGAAGCGGTGGATCTGGTAGAGGTCCACGTAGTCGGTGCCGAGGCGGCGCAGGCTGTGGTCGATCTCGGCGAGGATCGCCTTCCGGGACAGGCCGGCGCCGTTCGGCCCCGGCCGCATCCGCCCGTTCACCTTGGTCGCGATGACCACCTCGTCCCGGCGGGCGAAGTCGGCCAGGGCGCGGCCGGTGATCTCCTCGCTGGTGCCGTCGGAGTACACGTTGGCCGTGTCGAAGAACGTGATCCCGGCCTCGACCGCCTGCCGGATCAGCGGCCGGCTGGTCTCCTCGTCCAACGACCACGGGTGCGCGCCGCGTTCGGGCACCCCGAAGCTCATGCAGCCCAGACAGACCACCGACACCTCAAGCCCGGTCGCCCCGAGTCGCGTGTACCGCATGTCCCTACCTCCGTCACTCGTGCCGTCCCCCTCGAACCCGCCGATGGTATGCGCCGATCGTGACGACGACGCGAAGCGAGGCGCGTCCGCGCGGAGGGGAACGGGACGGGCGCCGTGCCGTCCGGGGCCGGCGGGTGCCGGCCCCGGACGGTGCGACGGTTCAGGCCGTCGCCCGGGTCAGGCCGACGCCTCCGGCAGGGCGTCGAGGAGGCCGGTCAGGGCCGAGAACCAGGTGTCGGCCATCTTGCGGATGCCGGCGTCGTTGGGGTGGACGCCGTCCGAGGTGTCGGTGGCGGTGTCGAAGCCGGTCCACAGGTCGACCACGGTCAGCGGCGACTCGGCGGTGGTCAGGCCCGCCGCCCAGCCGGGGATGGCGGCGTTCAGTTCGACGACCCGGTTCCAGCAGTCGCCGCACCCGCTCGGGGTCATCGGGAGGATCTGCGCGACCAGCACCTGGACGTCCGGGTTGTGGGCGCGCATCTGGCCGATCATGGTGGTGTAGGCGTCGAGGATGGTCGCCGTCGGCAGGCCGCTCCAGACGTCGTTGGTGCCCAGCGTCATCATCACCACGTCGGGGTTGGCGTTGGCCATCCAGCCGGGCAGCAGGTTGTCGCGGACGATGCCGGTGGCCAGGATGCCGCCGTGGCCCTCGTGTTCGCCGTCGTAGGGGAAGCCGCAGCCGTCGGGGGTGCGGGAGCCGACGAAGTCGACGTCGGTGTAACCGGCGGCCTGCATGTCCTGCCAGAGCAGGGCGCGCCAACAGCCGGGTGAGCCGGTGATGGAGTCGCCGAGCGCCATGATCCGGGTGGGCTCGGCGGCCTGCGGCTCGGCGGCCGGTTCCACGGCGGCCGGCTCGGCCGGCGCCTCGGCGGCGCGGGCCGGGCTGGCGACCAGGGTCAGCAACAGGGCGCCGACCAGGGCGAGAAGGGCGGCGGCGGCCACGGCGGGCCGGGGGAAGCGGACGTGTCTGTCCATGGGGGGCTGCTCCAGGGTAGGGCTGAGGAACCGCCGGCGCGCGGTGCGTCGTCCCGTGACGCCGCGCTCAGCCCCCTCCGGTGGCCGTCGTTCATTGTCCCGCCGGGCCCGCGCCGCCTCAACGGGGCGAAACGGGCAGCTCGTTGACCCCGGTTGACGCGCGGCGGCCGACGCCGGTCGACGCCCGGCCAGGGCGCGGCCCCCGGCGCGCCCGGAACGTGATCCGCGTCTCATTCGCCGCGCGGGCGGTCGTTCGGTGTCACAGCCGCGCCACGCGCCCTGTCGTGAGGGAAACGACCACGGCGGAGCGGAGCTGAGATGTTGGGACGACTGGGCGCGACGCTGCTGAGGCGGCGGCGGGCCGTGCTGCTGGTGGCGGTGGTGCTGGCGCTCGCGGGGGCGGGCACGGGCGGGGGCCTGTTCGACCGGTTGAAGGGTGGCGGGTTCGACGACCCGGGCGCCGAGTCGACCCTGGCGGCCGAGGCGTTGGCGGAACGCTTCGGCCGCGACGACCTCAACCTGGTGCTGCTGGTGCACGCCGAGCGCGGAGTGGACGACCCGGCGGCGGCCGAGGCGGGCGCGGCGCTCGGCCGGCGGCTGGCCGCCGAGGACGGCGTGACCGAAGTGCTCTCCTACTGGGAGGCTGGCAACGCCCCTAACCTGCGCTCCGAGGACGGCCGCGCGGCGCTGGTGCTGGCCGCGATCGAGGGCGACGAGACGGAGGCCGGGGAGCGGCTGGCCGAGCTGGAGCCCACCTACGAGGGCGAGGTGGCCGACGGGGCACTGGACATCGAGTTCGGCGGCTCCGCCGTGATCAACCAGGAGCTGAGCGAACTCAGCGAACGCGACGCCGTGCGCGGCGAGATGCTGGCGTTCCCGCTGCTGCTGCTGGTGCTGGTCGCGGTCTTCGGCAGCCTGCTGGCCGCCGCGCTGCCGCTGGTCGTCGGCCTGGTGACGATCCTGCTGACGCTGGGCCTGCTGTGGGTCCTGGCCGGAGTGACGGACCTGTCGGTACTGGCAGTGAACGTGGTCACCGTGCTGGGCCTCGGACTGGCCGTCGACTACAGCCTGTTGATGGTCAACCGGTACCGCGAGGAGCTGGCCCACGGCCGGGAGCCGGCCGAGGCGATCCGGCTGATGATGCTCTCGGCCGGGCGGACGGTGATCTTCTCGGCGGTGACGGTCGCGGTCACGCTGGCCAGCCTGGCGTGGTTCCCCGCGCTGGCGCTGCGGTCGATGGCGTACGCCGGGATCGCCGTCTCGCTGCTGGCGGCGGCGGTGACGCTGACCGTGCTGCCGGTGCTGCTGGCCGTGCTGGGCCGCCGCGCCAACGCCGGCCGGATGCTGCGCAACCGCGCCAACACCCCGGTGGAACACGGCTTCTGGCACCGGCTGGCCTCCGTGGTGATGCGCAGGGCGGTGCCGGTGGCCACCCTGGGCACGCTGCTGTTGCTGGTCCTCGGCGCCCCGTTCCTGAACATCCGGCTGGGCAGCGCCGACGAGCGGGCCCTGCCGGAGTCCTCGGCGGGGCGGCAGGTCGCGGAGGAGCTGCGGGCCAACTTCGACGCGGGCGAGTCCGACGCGGTCTCCGTGGTGCTGCCCGCGCTGCCGCCGGACGGCAACGGCGACCAACTCGACGCCTACGCCGCCGCGTTGTCCGCGCTGAACGACGTGGCGCGGGTGGACGCGCCGACCGGCAGCTTCGCCGGCGGCGCGCTGGTCGCGCCGCCCGGCCCGGCGCACGAGGGCCTGGTGGCCGCCGACGGCGGGGGAACGGCCCTGACGGTGGTGCCCGAGCCGGTGGGCAACCGCGCGCTGGAGGACCTGGTCGACGCGACCCGCGCGGTGGACGCGCCGGGCGAGACGCTGGTGGGCGGCCGGGTGGCGGTGGCCGTCGACTCCAACGCCAGCATCATGGACCGGCTGCCGGTGGCCGGGCTGACGCTGCTGGCCGCGATGGTGGTGCTGCTGTTCCTGCTGACCGGCAGCGTGCTGCTGCCCTTCGTGGCGATGCTGCTGAGCGCGCTGGGCCTGACGGCCGCGTTCGGGGTGCTGGTGTGGGGCTTCCAGGACGGCCATCTCTCCGGCCTGTTGGGCTTCACGGTCACCGGCGAGGTGGTGTCCACCGTTCCCGTGCTGCTCTTCGCCTGCGCGTTCGGCCTGGGCATGGACTACCAGGTCTTCCTCCTCTCCCGCATCCGCGAGGAGTACGAGGCGAGCGGCGACCCGGCCTCGGCGGTGGCGGTCGGGCTGGAGCGGGTCGGCCGGATCGTGACGGCGGCGGCCGTGGCGCTCTCGGTGGTGTTCCTGGCGTTCCTGATCTCGGAGATCACCTTTGTGCAGGCGCTGGGTGTGGGCCTGCCGCTGGCGGTGCTGGTGGACGCGACGCTGATCAGGGGCGCGCTGCTGCCGGCCGCGATGAAGCTGGGCGGCCGGGCGCTGTGGTGGTCGCCGGCCCCGCTGCGCCGGGTGCACGACCGGTTCGGGCTGCGGGAGTCGGCCGCGCCCGAGCCAACCGGCGGCCCGGCGGAGCAACTTCCCGGGGACCCCGTGCGTTCTGCTCCTTAGGAACGAAGATCCGGGAACGAAGACCGGGAACGAAGATCCGGGAACGGGCCCGGCCCGAGGGGGAACGCGATGGCGGAGCAGCGAGCGGCGGAGGCCGGGGCGGCCGAGGAGGCGGCGAGAGCGTCGGCGGACGCCCCGGCCGGGAACGGACCGGCGGACGCCCCGGCCGGGAACGGACCGGCGAAGGAGTCGGCGGACGCCCCGGCGGGGAACGAGCCGCCGGCCTGGCGGGTGCTGTTGGGCTATGTCCGGCCCTACCGCTGGACGCTGCTCCTGGGCGCGCTGCTCTCGCTGGTCACCGGCGCGGCCGGGCTGGCGTTGCCGCTGGTGGCCCGTTCCCTGATCGAGAACCTGGGCGGGGACGGCGGCATCGCCAGCCAGCTGCTGTGGCTGACGCTGCTGGTGTTCGCCAACGCCGGGCTCGGCGCGCTCGGCTACTACATCCTGCAACGCACCGCCGAGTCGGTGGTGTTGACCGCGCGGCGCTCGTTGACCTCCTATCTGCTGCGGCTGCGGATCTCGGCCGTGGACGCCAGCGAGCCGGGCGACCTGCTCTCGCGCGCCACCTCGGACACCACGCTGCTGCGGGCGATGACCACCCAGTCGCTGATCGGCCTCGGCACCGGCGGGCTGACGCTGGTGGCCACGCTGCTGATGATGGGCCTGGTGGACGTGGTGCTGCTCGGGGTCACGCTCGGCGTGGTCGCGGCGGCGGGCGTGGTCATCGGCATCATCGCGCCGATGATCCAGCGGGCGAGCAAGCGCGCGCAGGAGTCCGTCGGCGAGATGGGCGCCAGCCTGGAGCGGGTGCTGGGCGCGCTGCGCACGGTGAAGGCGGCGGGCGCCGAGGAGCGCGAGGAGCGCACGGTGCACGAGGCGGCCGAACGTTCCTGGCGGGCCAGCGTCACCTCGGCGAAGTGGACGGCGGTCGCGGGGAACACCATGTTCCTCGCGATCCAGGGCGTGTTCCTCACGGTGCTGGCGGTGGGCGGGGCGCGGGTGGCGACCGGCTCGATCGAGATCGGGACGCTGGTGGCGTTCCTGCTCTACGTCTTCTATCTGATCTCGCCGCTCCAGGAGGTGGTGAGCGCGATCACTCAGTATCAGGTGGGTTCGGCGGCGATCAGCCGCATCCGCGAGGTGTGGGCGCTGCCGGTGGAGCCGACGGCCTCCGGCGACCGGCCGGCCCTGGCCGCCGGGGGCGGGGAGCCGGCGGCGGTCGCGTTCGATGGCGTGCGCTTCCGTTACGCGCCGGACGCGCCCCTGGTCCACCACGGCGTGGACTTCAGCGTGCCGGCGCGCGGGATGACGGCGTTCGTCGGCCCTTCGGGCGCCGGCAAGACGACGGTCTTCTCGTTGATCGAGCGGTTCTACGACGCCACCGAGGGCCGGGTGCTGCTGGACGGCCGGGACGTGCGGGAGTGGGACCTGGCCGAACTCCGCGCTTCCATCGGCTATGTGGAGCAGGACGCCCCCGTGCTCTCCGGGACGCTCCGCGACAACCTGCTCTTCGGCGCGCCCGACACCGCCGAGGACGCGCTGGCCGAGACGCTGCGCACGGCGCGGCTCGACACGCTGGTGGCGCGGCTGCCGGACGGGCTGGACACGCTGGTGGGCCACCGGGGCACCAAGCTGTCCGGCGGGGAACGTCAACGGGTCGCGATCGCCCGGGCGTTGCTGCGCCGGCCCCGGCTGCTGCTGCTCGACGAGGCGACCTCGCAGTTGGACGCGGTCAACGAGGCGGCGCTGCGGGACACCGTCGCCGAGGTGGCGCGCCGCACCACGGTGCTGGTGGTGGCGCACCGGCTCTCGACGGTGACCTCGGCCGACCGGATCGTGGTGATGGACGCCGGCCGGGTGCGGGCGGTCGGCACGCACCGGGAGCTGGTGGCGAGCAACCCGCTGTACGCGGAGTTGGCCGCCACGCAGTTCCTCACGGAGCGGGCCGACGACGGGGCCGGCGGCCCCGTGGCGGGCGAGGCCGCGCCGGGCGGGCCGGGCGGCGCCCTGCCCGACGGGCCGTCGGGCAACGGGCCTTCGGGCAACGGCTCGTCGGCCAACGGGCGTGCCGTGGACGTCACCGCCGGGCCAGCCAGCTGACGACCACCCCGTTGTCGAAGGTCTTCCGGTCGGTGACCGCGAAGACCGTGGGGTCGAACGCCCCCTCGAACGCGGAGACTCCGGCGCCGGCGACCACCGGGTAGCTCTTGATGATCAACTCGTCGATCTCCGGGAGCAGTTGCCCGGCGAGGTTGCCGCCGCCGCAGAGCCAGATGTCCTTGTCCGCGTCCTCGCGCTTGAGGGCGCGGACCAGGCCCACCGGGTCGCGGCGGACCAGGGTGACCTGGGCGTCCGGGTTCTCCGGCACGGTGGTGGAGACGACGTACTGCCGCAGGTGGGCATAGGGGTCCACCCAGCCCTCGGCCAGTCCGGGTTCGTAGCTGCCCCGACCCATCAGCACGGTGTCGAACCGCTGGAGGGGGGTGTCGGCCAGCCCGAAGGGCTCGCGGGCGGCGGCCGGGATGGTGTCCGGCAGCGCCTTCGTCATCCAGGTGTGGTACTCGGCGGTCTGCTTCTCGTCGCCGAAGGGGTAGAAGTCGAACTCGCCGCCGGGGCCGGCGATCCGGCCGTCGAGGGAGACGCCGACGTAGTAGACAAGCTTGCGCATGAGGCTCCTTGTGACGTGCTGAAGAACTGAAGTACTGAAGTACCGCAGTTGGAGTACTGTGGTTGCAGTGGTTTCAACGTAGTACTACATCTGGAGTGGTGTCAATGGTGCGCAGAAACGACGAACGGCGGGCGGCGCTGCTCGACGCCGCGATCGAGGTGCTGGCGGAGGGGGGCGCACGGGGGCTGACGTTCCGCGCCGTGGACGCCGAGGCGGGCGTTCCCAACGGCACGACGTCCAACTACTTCGCCAACCGCGACCAACTGCTCATCCAGGCCGGCACCCGGGTCTACGAACGCCTCGACCCGGGCGAGGAAGGGGCGAGCGAGGGCGGGGCGGCGGAGGAGCCCTCGGGCCCACAGGACACCGAGCGGTTCGTCGAGCTGATGGTCGACCTGGTGGCCAAGGTCGGCGGCTTCCGCAGCGGCTATCTCGCGCTGCTGGAGCTGCGGCTCGAAGCCGTTCGCAGGCCGGAGCTGCGCCGGCTGCTCACGGAGCGGGTACGCGCCGACATCGCGCACAACGTCGCCCACCAGGCGGCCTCGGGCCTGCCCGGCGACGCCATCTCCGTCAAGCTGCTGATCTGCGCGTACAACTGGCTGATCCTCGAACAGCTCACGCTGCCCGAGGTGTTCGACGAGGCGGAGCGCGCCGAACTCATCCGCGCGGCGGTGCCGCGTCTGGTGGGTGAGGCAGGGTGAACGGGGCGGGTTCGGCGAACGGGGCGGGTTCGGCGAACGGGGCGGGTTCGGCGAAGGGGGTGGAGTAGGGGTGGGTGCGGGTGGTGTGTTGGGGGCGGGGTTCGTCTGCGGGCCGGTGGCCGGTGCGGGGCAGCCCGTCTGGTCGTTTGTTCGTCGACGAGGCTTGTTGTGTGTGGTTGGGGTTCTGGCGCGGGCTACGAAGCCGGGCCTACGTGGCACACGACCGGCCGGGTGCGGGCGTAACGAATGCCGGCAGGAGGCTGGCTGGGAAGGGGGGCGCGGCTTCCGGGAGGTGGAGTTCGTTGCCGCCGGGGTGATCGGGAGTGCGGTGCGTGCCCTCCGGGCGCAGGGACTGCGGCTTGTTCGGGGGCCGGTTGGCGGCTGGGGGCGTGCGTAGCGCGCACCGGCTTCGCCGGCCTGCCCCGGCATGTCGCCCGTCTCGGACGTGACCGATCATCGGGCGTCTCGCGGGGACGGTGCCGGTTGTTCGGGTGGGCGGGCGGTGGGTGGTGGGGTTGGGTCAACGACCACGCTGCCGCGCGAACATCGCCTGCTGTCTTGGTAGTCCACGGGCCGTCGACTCCCGAAGGCGGGCGCGCGGGGGGTGGGGGACCTTTTTTCTAGGTGCCCGTCGAGAGTTGAACGGATCGTTCAACGCGTGAGGGCCGTCGAGTTGTTGAACGACCAACGCGGCCCCACCCGTTGGTGGGGCCGCGCGGTGTTGGGTTGTCTGTTGTGGGGCGCCGGGGGTCAGTCGGCGTCCCGCTTCAGGTGGTTGACGAACGAGGTCCAGGCGGTGGGGGCGAAGACAAACGCGCCACGCGCGCGGTCCTTGCTGTCGCCCACCGCGATGTCCCCGGCGTCAACGGTCTGGATCTCGACGCACTGGCCCCCGTTGTCAGCGCTGTACGACGAGCTGCGCCACAGGTCTTCGGGGAGGTGGTGCCGGAGCATGGGGGTGCCTCACAGTTGTTTCTCCAGGTCCCGCGCCAACCGCGAGATCAGGGTCATGGATTGCCGTGACGATAGAGCGGATGCTCTCACCTGGTGAAAGGCCCTTCGATACCGCTCAACAGGGGCATCCTCCTCCAGGTAGAGCGCCCCGTCCAGGTAGTCAACGCTCACCACGTCCAGCTGGAGCGGGTCCGGGTAGGAGTAGATGGTGAAGCCGCCGTCCAGGCCGGCGTGCCAGCCCTGACCGAGGGGGACGACCTGGATCGACACCTCTGGCGGGGAGTTGATCTCGCGCAGCCGCCTCAGCTGAGCGGCCTGGATGGCCGGGCTGCTGATCTGGCGATGCAACACCGCCTCGTCGAGCACGCAGACGAACTGGGGCGGGGCCTCGCGCCGAAGGATCTCCTGGCGGACCATCCGCATCTGCAACCAGGTCGCGATCTGTTCCTCGGTGGCGGAACGCTCGGCCGCGCGGATCACGGCCTCGGCGTACTCCGCCGTCTGCAACAGGCCGTGCACCAGCAGCGGTTGGAAGACATGGATGCGAACGGCGTCGTCCTCCAGGTCCAGGCGCTCCTCGAAGTCCGGGTCGAGGTCCTGGCTGTACTGGTGCCACCAGCCCTTCTTGCGTGACTGCCGGAGCATCGCCGTCAGCGCGGTGACCGTTCGCTCGTCCTTGACGCCGTACAGCTCCAGCAGCGCTTCGAGTTCGAGTCGACGGATCGACATGCGGCCGTTCTCGATGCGGCTGATCTTCGGCTTGTCGCCGTCGATGCGCTCGGCCGCGTCCTCGAGGGTCAGGGCGGGTGACGGCGGCCGATTCCGGGTGGGAGTTCATGCTTCCGCTGCCGGGGCGGTGGGGGGCCAACGCGTGGGTGGTGGGGCCGTGTTGGTTCTTCTGTGGTCATCAGGTGACGGCGGTGGTGTGGATCGGGGCGGTCTCCACCGTGGGGGCGCACGCCCCGCTGTACGCCTGCGGGGGGTGTCTGGATCAACTGCACGCGATGGTCTGGGACTTCGCGGAGTCGGGGTGGAAGGCGCGCTACCGGCGGGCGCGGACGGTGTTCGGGCGGCGGCTGCGGCGGTTGGCCGACGCGTATCAACCAACGGAGACGAAGGGGAGCGGCGGGGGATGACCGAGATTGTTCGGGGCGCGGAGTGGGTGCTGGTCAAGGAGCGGGGGCCGGGGGTGCCGGAGGGCATCTACGGGGCGGAGTGCATGAGCTGCGAGGCGCGTTCGCCGCTGTTCGACGACGATGAGCTGCCGGTGGCGGTGTGGTCGCTCCAGCACACGGCCGAGTTCCCGGAGCACACGTTGTTCCTGGCGCGGACCGAGCGGCACTGGCGGGTCGTGCCCCGCCCACACGACCCGGCCCCGGCCCAACGCCCGGACACCGGCGGGGTGTTGGGGCCGGCGTTCGTCGGGCTGATGTGCCTGCTGACGGCGCTGTCCGGCCTGCTGCCGGCCCTCACCAACTGACCAACCAACCAAGCAAGTCAACTCATCTACACGAGACAAGGGTTCTTCATGCGTACGACGATTGTCCGCTCCACCGTTCCGTTCACCTTCCACGTGTTGGCGACCACACAGTCCAACCACGTGTTGATGGTGCGGGGGAAGCGGGAGGGGATGGACGACGGGTGGGTACTGCCGCACGGCACCGTGCCCCAGGGCCGCTGCGTGATCCTGGCCGCCCGGGAGGTGCTGATGAAGCAGACCGGATGCGACCGCTCCCTCGCCGAAGTCCTCGCCATGACCCCGACGACCGACGAGGACGGCACGCTCGACGGCTTCTCCTACGTCCTGGACGGCGGAGTGCTGAAGCCGCCTTCAGCTGACCAACCAGCCGAACCGGCACGCCGCCGGGGCCCGCCCAACCGGGCCCCGACCGGCGGCCTCCGTCGGGTTCTCGCTGACCAGCGGCTGGGGGGATCAGGTGCTTGTGCGGGGTTTCGACCCGGGTTCTGACAGCGCTCGGAACCGTTCTTCCAGGTCCGTGACGCGCTCGGCCCGGCGGCCCATGAGATAGACCTTGGTGCGCGTGCGCTGTACTTCGTGCATCAGCTCGAACCCTTGGGTTTCGTAGTACTTCACCAGTCCAGGAAAGTGGCAGCCACGGCGAACCCAGGTGCGCCCGCGCAGCGCCGCCCGGTCCACGGCCCAGAGTGCCATCGCCGTTCCCGGCTTCATCTCGCGATAGGCGGGGTCGGTGACGGTCGAGTAGAGATAGTGAGCCGGCTCGTTGAGTTCCTCTTCCGTCCAGCCCCACGGGGGAGTCTGTTCCTGGACGGTGGTGCAACCGATGACGCGCCCGTCATCCCCGGCGAGGACCCACACGTCGCCCTCGGAGTTCTGCGCCTGACGCGCGAGTTCGGCCGCGTTCTCCCGCCAGCTCGGGAGCCCGTGCCCCTCCAGCCAGCCGGAGCGGGCCAGGATCACCCTCTCAACGGCGGGGATGTCATCGGCTGTGGCCGGGCGCATGGCAAACATGCTGCCTCCTGGTGGCGGGAAGGGATGACAGGAAGGATCGAGCGGCGAAGTCCGGGGCGTTCAATGCCTGATGGGCCCATCGGAACAAGGACAGGAAGTTCGACATGATCCGGTACCACCTCCCCGAAGACCTGTGGCGCAGCTCGTCGTACAGTGCTGACAACGGGGGCCAGTGCGTCGAGATCCAGACCGTTGACGCGGGAGACATCGCGGTGGGCGACAGCAAGGACCGCGCGCGCGGCGCGTTCGTCTTCGCTCCCGCCGCCTGGACCTCGTTCGTCAACCACCTGAAGGACGAGCCCGTTCGGCATTGAACGAACTGTTCAACTCGAGACGGGCACCTACAAAAAGAGTCCCCGTTATGTTTTTCGCGGCTCCGCAATGGGGCCGCTGGCCTCTGGGCCCGGTATGACTGTTGCCCCCTGTCGAAGGCATGACCTGGGGGGTGGTGTCGCCGGGACCCGGGGGTGTTCGTCGGAGACGCTGATCAGAGGTCCGGCCACCG
>NZ_VDLZ02000021.1:0-122705 GCF_006334905.2 Streptomyces sp. 3MP-14 | reverse complement strand
CAGGGAATCGGATGCGGATCGACGTCGCCCACCGTGGGCGTCACGCGTTCCATCAGCCCGTCCGCGCCGAAGGTCAACCGGTCCACGGTCACCTCGCGATGGGTGCCGTCCCCGCCGGGGATGGCGACCGGCTAAAAGGCGCTCCGCGCCAGAGAAAACGCCGCTACGCGGCCATAAAATACAGCCACACTCAAGGGCTGCTCCGCAGCCAAAAAGAGCCATAAGAAAAGTCGCCTGCGACTAATAACATCGGCAACTCTCAATGCCAAAAAGGCTGTTACGATCTCCCCAACTATCCCATACTCCATCCTACTCCAAAACAAAGAAACAAAAACCGGCCAAACCAAAGCCGTAGACCTCAGGCGAAACCCCAACTCACCTGCCATCTCCCTCAGTTGCAAACAGAAACCTCCCCCACACAAAGCCAACCTATGGCCTCCAGAAAAACAACTCCCCACCACCAACCGAGTTCAAGCAGCGCGACCAGGACTCGTGGCACACTCAAATCCAGCAACAAACAACCAACACTACAAGGCAGAATAAAAATCCAGCAAAAGCAAGAACCCATCAGGCCAAGTACACACTCACCCGCCAATAGCTGCTTCAACTTCTACCTATGAATAGCGTCCGGGGTCAGTAGAGCTGAACGCGAGTGAGAACGCAGTGAGGCGGATTTGCCTCGGCAACGACGACATATTCCGCGACGCCGAGCACACCGCCGGGCCCGAGTGGGAGGCGGCGTTGCTGGGGCCATTTCTCCGAGGCCGTATGGCCGGGGACGTCGCCCTGGTGTTCGTTGATCGCCACGGTCGCGGCCAGGATGGCGCCGAACAGCGCTGGGGCGACTGCGGGGTCGAGCAGGAGTTCTTCGACACCGGGTGCGAGGTAGCAAGACCAGCCGTCGCCCTCGGCGTGTGGATCAGTCAACGGGCAGGTCCCGCGCCTGGCGGCGGGTGAGGACGGACGAGACGCTGGTGAGGGGCAGGGTGCCGTCCAGCGCGGCGGTGGTGATCCGGTCACCGTCCGGGTCGGTGTCCAGCATCGCCTCGCACCACCAACGACGCAGCACAGCCTCGACGTTGTCGAGCGGGGCGGTGCCGAGTTCGCGGTAGAACTCCATTCGTCGCGCCGGGGACAGCGCGGCCGCGATGCCGTCGGCCGTGCGCGGCACGCGTTCCCCACCGGGTTCGTCGGGGAAGCGGTGGTGAACTGGCTGGCCACTCATGAGAGCCATCCTCCCGCGTGAGGTGTGGTGGTGTCGAGGCTACGGCCGGAGCCGGGCCGGCGGGGGCAGGCGCTGACGGTCGCCGGCAGGAGCTGGTTGTCCGCACCTTGGTCGGGTGGTCGAGCACATGGCAGGTGCGAGGGCGGTGAGGCAGACGCGGGCGCGGGAGCGGTTCCGGTGCAACGTGCGGGTGGGTGACAGACACCCTGCGTCTGTCACCCACCCGCGGTCGACGAATGATCTGTTCTGCCGTTCTGGGCCCTGAAACCCCCGGGCCGAACGGTTCATGGCAACTCTTCTGTCCTGTTCGGTGCCGAAGGGTCTGGCTCAGCGGGCCGGGGCGGCCCAGACGGACAGGGTTTCGGTCACTGGGTGGGGAGATACGCGCAGTCCGGCGGCGGTCAGGACTCCGGCCACCGTGGTCTCCATTCCGTCCTCCACCGCGTTCAACAGGCGGGTGGCCGGTCCCCGTTCATCCGTGCTCTCTTCTTCCATCGCGTCGAACAGCTCATGTGGGACGTGCCAACTGAGCCCCACATGGTCGGCGGGCTCGGTGGCGTTCATCGGCAGCCCATCACCGCGGGTCAGGAAAACCCCCACGTCGCCGTTCTCGTGCGCCACGGGCAGCCCCACGCGTCGCAGGACCCGAACGACCTGTTCCACCAGATCAGCCGGCAGCTGCTGGTCCTCGGGCGTCCAGATGCGATCTTCCACAGGAATGGTCTCCATATCCCCATCTTGGCCCAGGAAGGGGAAGGGGCGTGGATCGCTCGGCTGGAGGCAAGGCGAACGATCGGCGCGTCAGACAGACGGACGGCCGTCCGTTGGTCCGGAACGGGGTGTGGGGACGGTGGTGTGGTGCGCTCTGGTCGGGTGTGGCGTTCGTTTCACCAGCGACGACGGAGGGCGGGGGCTGTGGGGGGCTTCGCTGGCGGGGGTGCGTGCGGCGGGGGCGTTGGGAGCGATTCCCCTGAGGGCACCGGGATTTCGGACCCATGTTCCAGGGGGCAAGGGGCGGCGGGGGCTTGCCACGGCACGGACTCCGGACGGGATCGCTTGTGACGGATGTCGTTTCTTTCCGTTGAAGTGTCGAGTTCTTGCGCGGAGTATGGACGGAATCGGGCAGGGGTCCTAGGGTCTGTCGTGCTCTTGTCATGCTCGGCGAGATCCTCCGCCCCTTCCACCGCGCAAGGACGTGACCTCGTGATGCCGGACTCCTCAACTTCCCTTCCGAATCCCTCACTTGGCCGGCGACGCTTCCTGGCGGCCGGGGTGGGGCTGGGCGCCGGTGTGTTGGCGGCCCGGTCCGCCAGCGCCGTGCAGCGGCCCGCCGAGGGCTCGCCTGATGTGCACCTGTTCTACTACCCGTGGTACGGGAGCCCTGCCGTGCACGGGAGTTGGCGGCACTGGCAGCAGGGTGGGCATCAGCCGCCGGAGTCGGTGGGGGCGGACTTCTACCCGCTGCTCGGCGCCTATGACGCCGGGGACGAGGAGGTCGTCGCCCAGCACATGCGGTGGGTGCGGCAGGCAGGCGTCGGGGTGGTGGCCACGACCTGGTGGGGGCAGGGCAGTTACGAGGACCAGCGGGTGCCGCTGCTGCTGGACGTGGCGGCCGAGCACGGGGTGGCGGTGGCCTGGCACCTGGAGCCGTACGAGGAGCGGACGGCGCTCTCGACGGTGGACGACATCGCCTACATCAACGAGCGGTACGGGGGGCATCCGGCGTTCTACCGGGATGCCGCCCATGGGAACCGGCCGGCGTTCTATGTGTTCAACAGCCTGCTCACCCAGGACTGGTCGGAGCTGGCCGCCGTGGGAGGGGAGAACATCGTCCTGGCGCAGACCACGGACGTGTCGCGGGTCGGGGACTTCCAAGGCGTGTACACCTACGCGGTGTTGACGGAGTTCGAGGGGTGGGCCGGCGTCGCCGAGTGGTGCCGGGCCAACGGCCTGATCTGGGCGCCGTCCGTGGGTCCGGGTTATATCGACGACCGTGCGGTTCCGGGCAACACCACGGAGACGATCGATCGCGCCGACGGGGAGACCTATGACGCGATCTGGTCGGCGGTTCTCTCGCCCGAGAACGGGGGGTCGCCGGACTGGGTCTCCATCACGTCGTTCAACGAGTGGCACGAGGGGTCGACCATCGAGCCCGCGTCCGCCACTCCCCCGCCCGGCCACAACTACCTGACGTATGACGGGGCTTATGGGATGACGGGCGCGGAGTCGGCCACGGCCTATCTGGAGCGTACCCGGCACTGGGTGGACGTGTTCCGGAACTCGTCGCGGGGCGTCGGTGGTTCACCGGTTGTTCGGTGAGGGCGTGGCGGGTGGCCGGGGTGTGCGCTGTTTGCGGCGGGCGGTGCGGGTGCGCTCGACGGTGTAGGCGCTCGGGTGGAGGCCGCCGGTGGAGACGGTGACCTCCTTGATGACGCGTACGTCGCGGGTTCGCTCGACCGATGCGCGCAGCAGTCTCTTGTCCTCCGTCAGCAGCACGGCGCGGCCGTCCGGGGTGAGGACGCGGGCCAGTTCGGCGAGGAACCGGGGGTAGAGGGTCCTGTTCGCGGCGTGGGAGCCGACGCGTTTCCCGAAGGGGAGGTTGGCCATGACGCGGTCGACGGTTCCGGGGCGGGCGGGGAGGGCCGCGGCGTTGGCGCGCAGGAGGGTGCCGGTGGGGAACAGGGGGTGGTTGGCGTGGGCGGCGGCGAGGGCTTCGGGGGATGTGTCGGAGCCGATCAGGGTGAGGTCGAGGCCGGTGTGTGCGGCCTCGACGAGGAGGGTGCCGGCGCCGCAGAACGGGTCCCAGACGGTGTTTCCCCGGCGTGGTTTGAGCAGCCGGATCATGAGGGCGCCGACGACGGGGTTGGTCGAGGCGGGAATGCGGCGCATTTCGGGGAACCGGCGGGAGAAGTAGAGGGCGCCGACCTGGGCGAGGAGGAGTTTTCCGCGTCGGACGAGGTTGATGTGCCAGTTTCGGGGATCGTTTCGCCATCCGAGGTGGGATTCGATGGCGTCGCACAGTGCGGGCCTTTCGGGGATCGCGTCGACGCGGAATCGGAGGAGTTCTTCCTCGCCGGACAGGAGGCCGAGGACGCCGTGGTGTCGTGAGTGGCGGAGTGCGTCGATGGCCGCCGTGTGGTCGGGATCGTCGTGTTCCCATGGGCCGAGGACGATGGAGAAGGCCGAGTAGAGGCGGAGTTCGGCCAGGGGGCGCAGGGGGCCGTCGAGGTGGGTGACGACGGAGTCGGGATAGGTGAGGGTGATGGGGTCGAGGAGGGGTTTTCCGATGTCGTGGCATTCCTGGAGGAGGCGTTCGATAACCCCGGGAATTCCTTCCAGGTGAACGGTGTCGACTACGGGAACATCGAGTTTGATATCAGGTGCCACGGTTTTCCGAATCGAGTGAGAAACAGGCGCAGGGAAAGGGCCGATTCTATCACGGTGAATTCGGCGTTCTTATTGGGGTGCGGTTCCCGTTCGGAGGGCGATACGGTCTGGGGCATGGATGACCAGGAGTGGTTGCGACTGAACCGGGCGAACTGGGACGACCGGGTGCGGGTGCACGTCGGGAGCGAGTTCTACGACATGGCGGGGTTTCGGGCGGGGGCTGATCCGCTGCGGCCGGACGAGGTGGCGGATGTGGGGGATGTGACGGGGCTTCGGCTGTTGCACCTCCAGTGTCATATGGGGCAGGACACGTTGGCGTGGGCGCGGCGGGGCGCGGTGGTGACGGGGGTGGACTTCTCGGAGGCGGCGGTGGAGGTCGCGCGGGGCCTGGCCGGGGAGTTGGGGTTGGCGGAGCGGGCGCGGTTCGTGGCGTCCGACGTGTACGAGGCGCGGGCGGCGCTGGGCGGGGAGCGGTTCGACGTGGTGTACACGGGTGGCGGGGCGTTGGTGTGGCTGCCGGATCTGTCGCGGTGGGCGGAGGTGGTGGCGGATTCGTTGCGGCCGGGGGGTTTTCTCTATCTGGCGGAGTTCCATCCGGTGACGGACATGTTGGATGACGCCGGGGAGCGGGTGGTGTCCGACTACTTCGACACCGATCCCGGGCGGGAGGACTTTCCGTTCACGTACACGGATGGGCCGGAGTTGCGGCACACGGTGTCGGTGCAGTGGCGGCATCCGTTGGGTGAGGTGGTGTCGGCGGTGGCGGCCGCGGGGTTGCGGATCGAGTTTCTGCGGGAGCGTCCGCGCACGGTGTTCGGGCGGTTCTCGTCGTTGGAGCGGGACGAGTCGGGGTCGTACGGGTTTCCGGCGGGGCGGCCGGGGGTGCCGTTGATGTACGCACTGCGGGCGGTCAGGGAGTGAGGGTGGCGAGGTGGTCGCGGATGGCGGCGATGACGGCGGGGGCGTGGTCGTTGAGGTAGAAGTGGCCGCCGGGGTAGGTGGTGAGGTCGAAGGCGCCGGTGGTGTGGCGTTTCCAGTCGCGGACCTCGTCGAGGGTGGCGAGGTGGTCGTTGTCGCCGACGAGGGCGAGGACGGGGCTGGTGAGGGTGGGGCCCTCGGGGTGGCGGTAGGTCTCGACGGCCTGGTAGTCGGCGCGGACGGCGGGCAGGACCATGGCCTGGATCTCGGGGTCGTCGAGGAGGCGGGCGTCGGTGCCGCCGAGGGAGCGGATCTCGGCGAGGATGCCGGCGTCGGGGCGCTGGTGGACGTTCTCGTCGCGGTGGCGGCTGGGGGCGCGGCGGCCGGAGGCGATGAGGGTGAGGGGTGGGGTGCCGGCCTGGGTGAGGCGGCGGGCGGTCTCGTAGGCGATGAGGGCGCCCAGGCTGTGGCCGAAGAGGGCCAGGGGCCGGTCGGTGAAGGGTTGGATGGCGGCGGTGACGCCGTCGGCGAGGTCCTCGACGGTGGTGAGGGGTGGTTCGGTGCGGCGGTTCTGTCGGCCGGGGTACTGGATGGCGAGGACGTCGATGTCGGGTGCCAGGGCGGCGGAGACGGGATGGAAGTAACTGGCGGCGCCGCCGGCGTGCGGGAGGCAGACGAGGCGGACGGGTGCGTCCGGTCGCGGGTGGAAGCGTTGTGTCCATGCGGTGCCGGTGCTGCTCACCGTGTCCCCCTGTGTCGGCGTGGTGTGACGGGCGCGCGGGTGGCCGGGTGCGCCGGTCGGCTCAACGTAGGTTAGACGGTGAGGAGTTGGGCTGTCAGGTCGGCCCTTGGGGGTGGGGTCAGCCTCGGTTGCCGAGTTGGGCGAGGTAGGTGTTGTAGGCGGCGAGTTCGGCGTCGCCGTCGCGGTCGGCGGCGCGGTCGAGGCGGCGGGAGGTGCGTTGTTCGGCGACGTACCACTGGACGACGAGGGCGAGGAGCACGATGACGGTGGGGATCTCGCTGAAGGCCCAGGCGATGCCGCCGGCGGCGGACTGGTCGGAGAGGGCGTCGGTGCCGAGGGTGGTGGGGATGTCGGCGTAGGAGTCGACGAGGGGTTCGCTGGCCATCATGAGGGCGATGCCGAAGAAGGCGTGGAACGGCATGGTGGCGAAGAGTTCCAGCATCCGCATGAGGTGGCCGGCGCGGCGGGGGCCGGGGTCGACGCCCATGATGGGCCAGAAGAAGGCGAGGCCGACGGCGAGGAAGTGGATCATCATCGCGAGGTGGCCGATGCGGCTGCCCATGAGGGTGTCGAACAGCGGGGTGAAGTACAGGCCGTAGAGGCTGGCGATGAAGAGGGGGATGGTGAACAGGGGGCTGGTGACGGCGCGGACGTAGCGGCTGTGGAGGAGGGTGACGAGCAGCTCGCGGGGTCCGGTGCGGCCTCGGCCGGCGGTGGGCAGGGCGCGGAGGAGGAGGGTGACGGGGGCGCCGAGGAGCAGCAGGATCGGGGAGACCATGCTGATCACCATGTGCTGCACCATGTGGGCGCTGAAGAGGACCATGCCGTAGTCGTTGAGGCGGGTGGCGGTGACGGCGGCGATGGTCAGGACGCCGAGGGCGAACGCGAGGGTGCGGCCGGTGCTCCAGGTGTCGCCTCGGCGTCGGAGGCGGAGGACGCCGTAGCCGTAGAGCGCCAGGGCGAGGAGGCAGCCGACGAGGAAGACGGGGTCGCCGCCGAGTTCGAGTGCGCGTCCCCAGGTGAGGGGCGGCAGTTCGCTGTGGCCGCCGTGGTCGCCCATCGTGTACTCCCTGTGCTGTGCGCGCTGTGCTGGTGCGCGGTTGCGCCTGCCAGCCTAGGGAACAGGCTGGTGGGTGTGGTGGCCGGGGTCCTTCGAGGGGCCCCGGCCGGGGTGGCTCAGGCGGGGGCGGTGGCGGCGGCGATGCGTTCGGCGCGGAGGGCCTCGTACCAGCGGTCGTCGACGGGGGGCAGGGCGTTGACGTCGAGGGTGAGTTTGAGGAGCAGGTCGGCGATGTGGGGGTTGCGGGCGAGGACGGGGCCGTGCATGTAGGTGCCGAAGACGGTGCCCATCCAGGCGCCTTCGGTGCCGTCGCCGGTGCCGTTTCCGTTGCCGAGGCGGACCTGGGCGAAGGGGCGGGCGTGGGGGCCGATGCGGGTGATGCCCTGGTGGTTCTCGAAGCCGGTGAGTTGGGGGAGGCCGAGCTGGGGGTCGATGTCGGCGAGGACGTCGCCGACGCAGCGCTGTCCCGGGCCGCGTTCGCTGACGACGTCGAGGAGGCCGAGGCCCTGTTGGCGGTGGCCGAGGTCGTTGATGAACTCGTGGCCGATGATCTGGTAGCCGGCGCAGACGGAGAAGACGATGGCGCCGTTCTGGACGGCGCGGGTGAGGCCGCCGTCGCGGAGGAGGCGTTCGGCGGCGAGGCGTTGGGGACGGTCCTCGCCGCCGCCGATGAGGTAGATGTCGCCGGAGGTGGGGAGGGGCTGGTCGGAGCGGACGTCGAGGCGTTCGACGCGGAGGCCGCGTTGGTGGGCGCGGCGTTCGACGACGAGCACGTTGCCCTGGTCGCCGTAGGTGCTCAGGAGGTCGGGGTAGACCCAGACCAGGCGGAGGCCTGAGGTGCTCATGGTCGCTGTCGTTCCTCTCGGTCTTCCGTGTCTTCGATGACTTCGGTGTCTTCCGGGCTCTGGCGGATCTCGGGGTCAGTTGCCGACGACGCGACGGAGGTCCTGGAAGGCGGTGTAGTTGGCGATGGCCTCGATGCGGCCTGGGGGGAGCTGGGGGATGGCCTGGTCGAGGGTGTCGAAGACGCGGAAGTCGACGCCGGCGACCTCCAGGCGGACGGCGAGGTCGAGGCGGCGGTCGCCGATGACGGCGATGGGGTGGCCGGCGAGGCGGGTGTAGTCGACGTCCCAGAGCCAGGAGGTGTCGGTGCCGTCGGCGCTGCGGGCGTTGACGGAGAGCAGGACGGGGGCGGGTGGCGGGTCGATGAGGGAGAACGTCTCCAGCCAGCCGGCGGGGTTCTTGGCGAGGAGGAGGCGGATGTCCCGGCCCTGGTAGCTGACGACGTCGTAGCGGCCGGCGACGGCGGTGACGGACTCCATGCGTTGGAGGGCGACCTGGGGGTGGATGCCGAAGGTGGCGGCGACGGCGGCGGCGGTGGTGGCGTTGGCCTGGTTGGCGCGTCCCGGGAGTTGGAGGCGGATGGGCCAGGCGGAGCCGTGCGGGTCGATGACCTGGCCGTTGGACAGGACCCAGGTGGGGGCGGGGCGGCCGAAGCCGCATTCGCCGCAGGCCCAGTTGGTGTCGTCGGGGCGGTGCATGACGCCGCCGCAGGCCGGGCAGGACCAGGCGTCGTCCTTCCACTCCTGGCCGGCGGCGACCCAGACGACGTTGGCGGAGGAGGAGGCGGCCCAGACGACGAGGGGGTCGTCGGCGTTGGCGACGACGATGGCCTTGGAGTCCTGGAGTCCTTCGCGCCAGTGTTCGGCGAGCATCCGGGTCTCGGCGGCGCGGTCGAGCTGGTCGCGGGAGAGGTTGAGGAGCGCGACGATCTTGGGGTGGACGTCGTTGGCGACGGTGGTGAGGTACTTCTCGTCGACCTCGATGACGCCGTAGCGGGCTTCCGCGCCGCCGGAGAGGGCGGAGGTGATGCCGGCGGGCATGTTGGCGCCGAGGGCGTTGGAGACGACGGGGCCGCCGGCGCGGAGGGCCTCGGCGATGAGCCGGGTGGTGGTGGTCTTGCCGTTGGTGGCGGAGACGAGGACCACGTCGAGGTGGCCGGCGAGGCGGGAGAGGAGTTCGGGGTCGAGCCTGAGGGCGACCTTGCCTCCGATGACCGATCCGCTGCCTCGGCCGGCGGCTCGGGATACGGCTGCCGCCGCCTTGCCCGCCGTCACGGCGAACTTGGCGCGCGCGGACAACGGCTGAGTGCTGTCTGCCATCGGTTTTCTTCCTCCTCGCCCTCGAACAGGGGTCAGCCTATCGAGGTCTGGGTCGGGTCCCGCACCGCGGCGCGGTGTGGGGTGGCGGCGTGGTGTCGCGGTGGTGCTGACGGGGTGTGAGTTCTCCGCCTCGACACCGATTTTCGCCCATATGACCTTTTCAACTGATATTTGCCTTTTGGTCTGCTTAGAGTGCTTCCAGAACGCCGCCGGCCGCTGGGGAGTGCTCATGGTCCTGTCCGTCTCGGGAGTCGTCCTGCTGGGTGCCGTGGTGGTCCTGTTCTTTCGCAAGGACGGGCTCAAGCCGACGCACGCGCTGGTGTGTGCCCTGTTCGGTTTCTATCTGGCGGGGACGTCGGTGGCGCCGAGCATTCACGAGGGTGGGGCGCGGTTGGCGCACCTGCTCGGCGGGATCGCGCTGTAGTCGGCGCGCGGTGCGGGTCGTCGGGGTCGGCGGTGGGGTGCGGGCGCGGGTGGCGTGGGGCGTGGCCGGGTGGGTGGGGTGGGTGCCGTGGGCGCTGGTGCGGGGGGTGACGCGGCTGGCGGTGGCGGCGTGGTGGTGGGCGGCGCGGGGGCGGCGGCGGCTTCCGGCGGTGGGGGCGGTCGCGGCATCGGGGGTGGCGTTGTGTGCGGTAGCGGTGTGGCTTCCGGCGGTGGGCGTGGCGGCGACGGTGGTGTTGTTGGGGGTCGCGCTGGCGCTGGGGTGGGGGGACGGGCCGCCGCGTTGGTCGGCGGGGCGGTGGTGTGGGGGCGGTCGCGGGCCTGGCCTGGGTGGCGGGTGCCCGGGGTGTGCCGGCTGTTCGGCGGAGGGGCGTCGCGGTGGGGTGCGAAGGGGTGGTCGGGGGTGGCTCGCGGGGCGGGCGGCCGAGGTGGTGGCGGCACAGGAGGAGGCGGCGGCGGAGCCGTGGCCGGTGGGGGTGGTGGCGCAGCGTTTCGTGGTGGGGCCGGGTGAGGTGGTGTTGGGATGCACGGACGCCTCGACGGCGGACCGGTCGGTGCCGGCGGTGGGCGTGTCGGGGGCGGTGGAGGTGGCGCCGCTGGTGTGGCGGACGGGGGCGCGGTCGTGTGAGCCGCACCTGTTGGCGGTGGGGTCGCCGGGAGCCGGGGGGACGGGGCTGCTGCGGTCGGTGGCGTTGCAGGCGTTGGGGTGGGCGGATGTGGTGCTGGTGGACGGTGGGGGCTCGGGCGGGTTCGGGTGTTTCGCGGGGCGGGTGGGGGTGCGGGGGGTGGAGTCGACGCCGGAGGGTGCGGTGGTCGGCCTGGCATGGCTGGCGCGGGAGACGGAGCGGCGGCTGTTGCTGGACGGCGAGGGGCGGCGCGCGGAGCGGCCGTTGTGGGTGGTGGTGGACCGGCCGGTGGTGTTGGGGCATCGGGCGTGGGCGGCGGGGGCGGGCGACCCGCTGGGGTGGTTGGACGTTCCGCTGCGGTACGGGCGGGAGGCGGGGGTGACGGTGGCGTTGGCGGAGCAGGTGGGGGTGTGGGGGTCGTTGGGCGACGGGGTGTTGGGGTGTCTGGGGGCGCGGGTGGCGTTGGGGGCGTTGACGGTGGAGCAGGTGTCGGCGGTGTTGGGGTGGGCGCCGCCGTTGGGTGCGGTGCCGGGGGCGGGGGCGGGGTTCGCGCGGTTGGCGGCGGGGCCGGTGTGTCGGCTGCGGGTGCCGGTGACGCCCGATCCGTGGGACGAGGCGGCGGAGGTGGCCCATCGGCGCGCGGTGTGGGGGTTGTTGCCGGCGCCGGTGGGGTCGGGGGGAACGGGGGTGGAGGCGGACGCGAGCGGGGCGTTCTAGTCGTGGGGGTCTAGTGGGGGTCTAGTGGGGGTCTAGTCGTGAGGGTCCGGCGCCGCGTCAGGTGGGGAGGGCGGCGAGGGGGTCGTCGAGGACGGGTTGCCAGGCGAGTTCGGCGGCGCCGACGAGGCTGTTGTAGTCGAGGGTGCAGGCGGAGACGGGGACGGTGCCGCTTCTCCCCCACAGGCTGCGGGTCTCGACGAGGCCGCGGAGGCGGTCGGGGTCGGCCTCCAGCAGCCAGCGGTGGAGGCCGCCGAGGATGATGCGGTCGGGGTTGAGGATGTTGACCAGGCCGGCGAGGCCGAGGCCGAGGCGGTCGATGACGGCGTGGGCGGCGGCGCGGACGGCGGGGTCGGTGGCGTACTCGGCGCGCAGCAGGTCGCGGGCCTGGTCGAGGAGGGAGCCTTCGGGTCCCGGGGTGCGTCCTGCGGCTTCGAGGAGGGCGAGCGGGTCGGTCTCGACGTCGAGGCAGCCTCGGCTGCCGCAGTGGCAGGGGCGGCCGGTGGGGTCGACGGTGAGGTGGCCGACCTCCATGGCGAGGCCGGCGCTGCCGGAGTGGAGGCGGCCGTCGAGGACGAGGGCGCCGCCGACGCCCCGGTGGCCGGTGGCGACGCACAGCAGGTGGGCGGCGCCTCGGCCGGCGCCGTGCCGGTGTTCGGCGAGGGCGGCGAGGTTGACGTCGTTGCCGCAGTAGCCGGGGGCGGTGATGCCGGCCTCGGCGAGGCACTCGTTGAAGATGTCCCGCACGGGGGCGCCGGCGGGCCAGGCGAGGTGGAGGGGGTTGAGGGCGGTGCCCTCGGGTTCGGCGACGGCGGAGGGGACGGCGAGGCCGGCGCCGACGCAGTGGCGGCCGGTCTCGCGCAGCAGGTCGGCGCCGGCGGCGACGACCTCGCCGAGGATCTGCTTGGGGTCGGCGGCGACGGTGGTGCAGGCGGGGGTGGTGGCGTGGAGGTGGCCGCCGAGTCCGACGAGGGCGGCGCGGAAGCCGTCGGCGTGGACCTGGGCGGCGAGGGCGACGGGGCCGCCGGGGTCGATGGCCAGTCGGTGGGAGGGGCGACCGTGGCTGCCGGTGGCGCCGCCGGGTCGGGAGTCGACGGTGATGAGGCCGAGGGTCTGGAGTTCGCTGGCGACGGCGCCGGCGGTGGCGCGGGTGACGCCGAGGGCGGTGGTGAGGACGGCTCGGGTCGGGGCGCGGCCGGTGTGGACGAGTTCCAGCGCGGGGCCCAGCGCGTTTCGGCCACGTTCCAGTCTGGTACGGGTGTGGGTCACGCCCCTATTCTGGCTTTGTGACTTCAATAAACAAACTGCGGGCGATGATCTCGCCCGGAGCGGGCGGGAGGGGTGCTGACCAGGGGGCGGCGGCGCGTCAACTGCTGAGGGTGCGCGTGGCGTTGACGGCGTTCTTCGCGGTGGACGGCTTTGTGTTCGCGGGGTGGGTGGTGCGGATTCCGGACGTCAAGGAGCGGACCGGGGCGTCGCCGAGCGCGTTGGGGCTGGCGCTGCTGGGGGTGTCGGTGGGCGCGGTGGTGACGATGACGTTGACGGGGCGGCTGTGTCAGCGGTACGGGAACCATCGGGTGACGGTGTGGGCGGGGGCGTTGCTGGTGGCGAGCGTGGCGCTGCCGGCGCACGCGGGGTCGGCGGTGGCGTTGGGGGCGGTGCTGCTCTTGTTCGGGGCGGGGTTCGGCGCGGTGAACGTGGCGGCGAACAGTGCCGCGGTCGATCTGGTGGCGGCGGTGCGGCGACCGATCATGCCGAGCTTTCACGCGGCGTTCAGCCTGGGCGGGATGCTGGGGGCCGGGCTGGGTGGGCTGGTCGCCGACCGGTTGGGGGTGGCGCGGCATCTGGCGCTGTTGGCGGCGTTGGGCATGGTCGTGGTGGTGTGGGCGGGGCGGACGCTGTGGCGGGAGTCGGTGGGTGGCGACCCGGCGGCCGGACCCGGTGCGGGCTCGGCGGCGGAGGGGCGTGGGTCCGGGGCGGCCTCGGGTGGCGTTCCGCGGGGCTCGGTGGGGTGGCTGGTGGGGGTGTTGGGGCTGATCGCGCTGTGCACGACGTATGGGGAGGGCGCGATGGCGGACTGGAGCGCGCTGCATCTGAAGGAGACGTTGGGGGCGAGCGCGGGGGTGGCGGCGGCCGGGTACTCGGTGTTCGCGATGGCGATGACGGTGGGGCGGTTGACGGGGTCGGCGGTGCTGGCGCGGCTGGGGGCGACGCGGGCGCTGGTGGCGGGGGGCGCGTTGGGGGCGGCGGGGATGTTGTTGGGCGCGTTGGCGCCGACGCTGTGGCTGGCGCTGGTGGGGTTCGCGCTGACGGGGCTGGGGCTGGCGAACGTCTTCCCCATCACCATAGGGACGGCGGGGCAGTTGGCAGGGCCGCGCGGGGTGGCGATGGCGTCGACGATCGGGTACGGGGGGATGTTGGCGGGGCCGGTGGCGATCGGGTTCCTGGCGGACTGGTTCAGCCTGTCGGCGGCGCTGGTGACGGTGGCGGTGCTGTCGGGGGTGGCCGCGGTGACGAGTTGGGGGACGCGGGAGGCGCTGCGTCGGGGGACGGCGTGACGGGGCGGGTGTCGGGGCGCGGGTGGGAGTGGTGACAGAAGGGGTGACAGATGTCATTACCGGCGGGTAACTGAGTCTGATAGTTTCGCGGTTATGGCCCTTCGTTCCGTGAGTCCCCGGTGGCTCTGCCGCCTGATGTGCTGGTGGCCGCCGTTCCGCGCGGCGGGGATCAGGGTGCTGCACATCGCCGACGACTGGAGCGCGGCGCGGGTGCGGATGCGGCTGGGCCGGCTCAACCGCAACTACTTCGGGACCCAGTTCGGCGGCTCGCTGTACTCGATGTGCGATCCGTTCTGGGCGATGTTGGTGCTGCACCGGCTGGGGCCCGGCTATGTGGTGTGGGACAAGGCGGCGGAGATCGAGTATGTCGCGCCGGGGCGGGGCGACGTGTTCGTGGAGTTCGCGCTGGACGAGGAGCGGGTGGCGGAGATACGCCGGGCCACCGCCGACGGTGCCAAGGCGCTCCCCTGGTTCGACTGTGTGGTGCGCGCCGAGGACGGTTCGACGGTGGCCCTGGTGCGGAAGCAGCTGTATGTGCGGCGCAAGCGGCCGGTGGCCGTTCAGCCGAGCCAGCCGGGGCGGACCAGCCCGGACTCGTAGGCGGCGACGACGAGTTGGGCCCGGTCGCGGGCGCCGAGCTTGACCATGGTGCGGCTGACGTGGGTCTTGGCGGTGAGCGGCGAGAGGACCAGCCGGCGGGCGATCTCGTTGTTGGACAGGCCGAGGCCGACGAGGGCGAGGACCTCGCGTTCCCGGTCGGTGAGGCCGGTCAGCGGCAGGGCCTGCTCGGGGGTCTTGGAGCGGGCGGCGAACTCGGCGATCAGGCGGCGGGTCACGCCAGGGGAGAGCAGGGCGTCGCCGGCGACGACGGCGCGGGTGGCGCGCAGCAGTTCCTCGGGTTCGGTGTCCTTGACGAGGAAGCCGGAGGCGCCGGCGCGGATGGCCTCGAAGACGTAGTCGTCCAACTCGAAGGTGGTGAGCATCACGACGCGTACGGAGGCGAGTTCGGGGTTCTCGGTGATGCGGCGGGTGGCGGCCAGGCCGTCGAGGACGGGCATCCGGATGTCCATCATGACGAGGTCGGGGCGCAGTTCGGCGACCTGGGCCAGGGCCTGCTGACCGTCGGCCGCCTCGGCGACGACCTCGATGTCGGGCTGGGCGTCCAGCAGGGCCCGGAAGCCGGCCCGGACCAGGGCCTGGTCGTCGGCGAGCAGGACGCGGATCATCCAGTCTCCCGTGAGGTGTCGGGGTGGTCGAGGGTGTCGGGGGTGGCTCGGCCGGGGTGGGTGTGCGGCAGGTGGGCGGTGACGGTGAAGCCGCCGTCGGCCCGGGTGGTGGCGGTGACCTCGCCGCCGAGGGCGGCGGCCCGCTCCCGCATCCCGACCAGGCCGTTGCCGCCGTCGGCGCTCGGGTCGCCGGTGGCGGGGCCGGCGTCGTCCACGGTCAGGCGCAGCCCGTCGGGAGCGTAGCGCAGCCGCACCGTGGCGGTGCGGGAGGCGGAGTGCCGCACGGTGTTGGTGAGGGCCTCCTGCACGATGCGGAAGGCGGCCAGGTCGGTGCCGGGCGGCAGGTCGGCGGGCTCGCCCTCGGTGGTGAGGGTGACGTCCAGGCCGGCGTCGCGGGCCTGGGCGAGGAGTTCGGGCAGCCGGGCGACCCCGGGCGAGGGGGCGCGCGGCGCGGCCCCGGGGGTGCGCAGCGCCTCCAGGACCTGACGGACCTCGCCGAGGGCCTCCTTGCTGGCGGCCTTGATGGTGGTCAGCGAGGTGCGGGCCTGTTCGGGGTCGCTGTCGAGCAGGGCGAGGCCGACGCCGGCCTGCACATGGATCACCGAGATGCTGTGGGCCAGGATGTCGTGCAACTCGCGGGCGATGCGCAGGCGTTCCTCGTCGGCGCGGCGGCGGGTGGCCTCGGCGCGCTCCCGTTCCTCGCGCAGTTGGCGTTCCCTGCGGGCCCTGGCGAGTTCGGCGAGGGCCAGCAGGGCGACGATCCAGGCGGCGGTGGCGGTGTCGGCGGCCCAGTCGGTTGGCGGGTCGCCGTCGGGCGGCAGCCAGCGGTAGAGCCAGTGGCCGGCGGCCAGCCGGCCCAGCCACAGCACGCCGAGCGCGCCCCAGGCGGCCCGGCGGTGCCCGGTGCGGGCGGCGTCGAAGGTGCCGATGAGGACGCTGAGGAAGACCGGCCCGAAGGGGTAGCCGGCGCTCAGGTAGACGAGGGTGACGAGCGCCGTGCCCCAGGCGACCGCCGCCGGGTGGTGGTGGCGGGCCAGGAGCAGCAGCGGCCCGGCGGCCAGCAGCGCGTAGCCGGCTGGGTCGAGCGCAACGCGTTCGGCCTGGTCCTGGGCGGCGAAGTGGCCGCCGACCAGCTGCACCGCGAGGACGGCCGCCGTGGTGGCCCACGGCAGCCGCCACCACGCGGTCGGGGCGGACGGCGCGGTCCCGGGCGAGGTCATGCCGGTCACCGTAGCGGCCGCCGTCCGCCCCGGGCGTCAGCCGACCGGCGGCCCCGCCGCTACTCCCGCCGTGGTAGGCGCCTCCTGTCGCGGGGCGGGGGCGGGCGGCGGCTCCTCGCTGAGGCCGAACCGGTCGTGGAAGGTGCGCAGCGGGCGAGGGGCCCACCAGTTGGCGTTGCCGGCCAGCCGCATGAACGCCGGCAGCAGCACGGTGCGGATGAGGGTGGCGTCGGCGAGGATCACCAGGGCGGTGCCGATGCCGAGTTCCTTGAGGAAGACGACGCCGCTGGTGGCGTAGGTGGCGAAGGTGACGACGAGGATGCCGGCGGCGGCCGTGATGAGGGGCGCGGTGCGGCGGACGCCGGCGACGACGGCGGCGTGGGTGTCGCCGGTGCGGCGGTGTTCCTCGGCGATGCGGGAGAGGAGGAAGACCTCGTAGTCCATGGACAGGCCGTAGGTGACGCAGAACATCAGCATGGGGATGCTGGGTTCGATGGAGCCGGTGGGGGTGAAGCCGAGGAGGCCGGAGAGGTTGCCGTCCTGGAAGATCCACACCAGGGCGCCGAACATCACGCCGAGGCTGAGCAGGTTGAGGAGGGTCGCCTTCACGGGCAGCAGGACGCTGCCGGTGAGGAGGAAGAGCACCACGGCGGTGGCGACCAGGACGAGGGCGGCCAGCAGCGGCACGCGGGAGAGCAGCACGGAGCGGAAGTCGCTGGTCTCGGCCGGGTAGCCGCCGACCTCGGTCGGCACGGGCGCGGGGACGTTCCGCAGGTCGGCGACGAGCCCCGGCACGTCGCCGGCCATGGCCGTCTGGGTGGGCACCACGGTCAGCAGGACGGAGCCGTCGGGTCCGGTCAGGTCGGCGGCGGCCTCCCCCGGCGGCTCGGTCAGCTGCCCGTCGCGGTGGGTGCCGGCGGGCGAGACGACGTGGAACACCCCGGCGTGGCGGGAGAGTTCGGCGGCGTAGCGGGCGGTCTGGTCGGCGTCGGGGCGCGCGCCGGGTTCGGTGACGACGAAGAGGGTGTCGGTGGGTTCTGCGGTGAAGTGTTCGGCGGTCTCCTCGGCGACGACGCGGCTGGAGGTGCCCTCGGGCAGGGTGCGTTGGTCGGGCAGCCCGAAGCGGAGCCCGAGGACGGGGGACGCGGCCAGCAGCAGCACGCCGAGCGCGGCCAGCCCGGTGACCAGCGGCCGGCGCAGCACGAACCGGGCGGCGCCCTCCCACCAGCGGGCGGCCCGTTGGCCGCCGGCCGGCGCCTCGAAGCGGTGGCCGAAGCGGGCGAGGGCGGCCGGCAGGACCAGCGTGGCGCCGGCGACGGAGGCGAGCACCACCAGCACGCCGGCGTAGGCGAAGGAGCTGAGGAAGAAGAACGGGAAGACCAGCAGGGCGGCCAGGGAGATGGCGACGGTGACGCCGCTGAAGATCACGGTGCGGCCGGCGACGGCGACCGCGCGGGTGACGGCGGCCTCGGTGGGCAGCCCGGCGGCGCGTTCCTCGCGGTAGCGGTTGATGACGAACAGGCAGTAGTCGATGCCGAGTCCGAGGCCGAGCACGAGGGCGAGGTTGGCGGCGAAGGTGGAGACGGGCGTGAACTGGGCGATGAGCCGCAGCCCGGCGAGGGTGGCGAGGACGCTGAACAGGCCGATGCCGACGGTGACCAGGGCGGCGACGGTGCGCCGGTAGACCAGGGCCAGCAGCAGCGTGACGGTGGGCAGCACGATGAGTTCGGCGGTCAGGAAGTCGGCCGTCGCCTGCTCGCCGACCTGCCGTGAGACCTCCTCCTGGCCGCCGACGGCGACGCTGACCAGGTCGTTCTCCTGGGTCAACCGGGGCGAGAGGTCGGCGAGTTCGGCGCGGGTCTCGGTGGCGTCGCCCTCCAGGCGGGCGAGGATCAGGGCGCGTGCGCCGTCGTCGGCGCGCAGGGCGGCGTCGCGGTCGGTCCAGTAGGCGGTGACGTCGGTGACCATCGGGTGCTCGGCGAGTTCGTCGGCGACGCGTTGGCCGGCGGCGGCGGTCTCTGGGTCGTCGACGTCGCCGGTGTGGGCGGTGACCAGCAGCGCGAGGTTGGGGTTGCCGGTGCCGTACTGCTCGCGCAGCACCTCCTGGACGCGGACGGACTCGGTGCCGGGGGCGTCCCAGCGGGCGAGTTGGAGGGCGCCGGGGGCGCCCGCCCCGAACAGCCCGAGCAGCGGCAGCAGCGCGGCGGCGACGAGCAGGATCGTGCCGGGCCAGCGCACGGCGAGGCGGCCGAGGCGGTGCAGGGGGCCAGCTCCGGCGGGAGCGGGTCGCGGTGCCTTCACGGGGTCGTACCTTCCTGGAGGGTGAGCTGCCGCCACGGTGCCGCGCGGCGCTGACCAGGCACTGACCGCGCGCTGACCGGTCGCTGGAAGGTCCGCTGGAACGTTCGCTGGAAGGGGCACTGAAAGACCCCCGCGAGGGCTCGCCGGCGGGTGGGGCCGGGCCGGCGGAGGAACGGCTGGAGCGTTCCCGCCGGGGGCGCGGGGAAACGGGCGCGGGGCGGGCGCGGTGCGCGGGGCGGGCGCGGGATGGTGCGCGCGCCCCCGGCGTGGAGCGGGGGCGCGTTACGCTCGTCGCATGGCGGAGGCTGTGCGAGGGGAACTGCTAGGGCCGATCCGGGTGTTGCGCGGCGGCCGTGAGCTGCCGCTGGGGCCGCCCAGGCAACGGGCGGTGCTGGCCGTGCTGTTGCTGCGGGAGGGCCGGCCGATCACGTTCGAGGCGCTGGTGGACGCCGTGTGGGGCGAGGACGTGCCCGGCGGGGTGCGCAACCTGGTGCAGAAGTATGTGTCCGGCATCCGGCGCGCGTTGGGCGAGGAGGCCGGCCCCCGCTGGACCGGCAGCGGCTATGTGCTGACCGGGCTGGCGATCGACGATCTGGGTGAGCGGCGGGCGCTGTTGGCGCGGGCGGTGGCCGCCAGGAACGCCGGGGACCCGGAGCACGCCGAGGAGTTGGCGGCGCGGGCCGAGGCGCTGTGGCGTGGAGAGTTCGCCGAGGGGCTCGACGGGCCGCTGCTGGCGGCCGAGCGCCGGCGGTGGGCGGAGAAGCGGCTGCTGGTGCTGGAGACGCGGCTGGAGAGCCTGGTGGAGCGCGGCCGTTACCACGAGTGCGTGCACGAGCTGATGCGGCAGGTCGCGGTGCATCCGTTGCGGGAGCGGCTGGTGTGGCTGCTGATGCTGGCGCTGTACCGGAGCGGCCGGTCGGCGGACGCGCTGGTGACGTACGAGGAGACGCGGCGGCGGATGGCGCGCGAGCTGGGTTGCGATCCGGGGCCGGAGCTACGGGCCCTGCACCAGCGGATGCTGCGCCAGGACCCGTCGCTGGCGGCCGAGTTGGCCCCCGGCCGGGATGCCGGTCACTCCCCCGGCCTGCTCCCCGGCTCCGCGCTGGCCTCCTGAGCGGCGGCGCGTCGGTCCAGGGCGCTGAGCGCGCGGCGGGCCATGGGGTGGGTGCGGACGAGGCCGGCGAGCGTGGTGGAGCCGCGGGTGATCTGGGTGAACGCGGCCCAGGCGGGGCGGAAGCCGACGAGGGTGGTGTGCAGCAGCCTGGGCCGCTGGGAGAACGCGGTCAGCATCCGGCGGCCGACGCCCATCTCCACGCCGAGCCCCGACTTGATGGCGAAGGTGTAGTTGAGCGCCTGGCGGCGGGCGTCCACCGCGTCGGGGGCCTCGGCGATGCGCACGGCCCACTGGCCGGCGAGCCGCCCGGAGCGCAGCGCGAAGGAGATGCCCTCCCTGGTCCAGGGCTCCAGCAGTCCGGCGGCGTCCCCGCAGACCAGGACGCGGCCCCGGGAGAGCGGGGAGTCGTCGGTGCGGCAGCGGGTCAGATGGCCGGAGGAGACGGCGGGTTCGAAGCCGGACAGGCCGAGCCTGCCGATGAACTCCTCCAGGTAGCGCTTGGTGGCGGCGCCCTCGCCCCGGGCCGAGATGACGCCGACGGTCAGCACGTCGCCCTTGGGGAAGACCCAGCCGTAGGAGCCGGGCAGCGGGCCCCAGTCGATCAGGACGCGGCCGCGCCAGTCGCCGGCGACCTCGGGCGGGACGGGGATCTCCGCCTCCAGGCCCAGGTCGACCTGGTCGAGGCGGACGCCGACGTGTGCTCCTATCCGGCTGGCGCTGCCGTCGGCGCCGACGACGGCGCGGGCCAGCACGATCTCGCCGCCGGCCAGCACGACGGCGACGGTGCGCCGGTCGGGGACGGCCGGGCCGTGCTGTTCGACGCGGGAGACGGTGACGCCGGTGCGCAGCTCGGCGCCGGCCTTGACGGCGGCCTGCGCCAGGCGCTGGTCGAACTCGGGGCGGTTGACCAGCCCGAACAGCATCCGCTTGGAGCGGCGGGTGCGGGCGAGCCGGCCGTTGAGCGAGAAGGTGACGGCGTGCACCCGGTCGCGCAGCGGCAGTTCGAAGCCGGGCGGCAGCGCGTCGCGGCTGGGGCCGATGATGCCGCCGCCGCAGGTCTTGTAGCGGGGCAGTTCGGCCTTCTCCAGCAGCAGCACCCGGCGGCCGGCCTCGGCGGCGGCGCGGGCGGCGGATGATCCGCCGGGCCCGGCACCGACCACGACGACGTCCCAGACGGTTCGGTCCTCGGCTTCGTTGTCGCTGCTCACGATGTGCCCGTGCTCCCCGATACGGTTCTGTTGCCTGGCCGCTGAGCATCCTAGTGCGGTGGCACCGGGGATGGTCTGCGGGTTTACGGCCGCGTCGGGGCGTTGTCAGTGCGCTGTGCCATCATCGGCCGCACCGATGTTCGGACATCGGGTACCGGGTGTCGTGCGTCGGTGCCGCACGAGGGGTCGTTCCGGGCGCCGGGCGCCCGTCAAAGGAGAGTTCCATGCCGCACAGTCCGCAGCACGCCGCCGTCGCCGCCTCGGTCGCCGCCGCCCTGCCGGGGGCCAGGGACGAGTTGGCCGAGCTGGTGGCGTTCCGTTCGGTGGCCGATGCCCGGCAGTTCCCGGTCGAGGAGTGCCGGGCGGCGGCGCGGTGGATCGTGGACGCGCTGCGCGCGGAGGGCTTCCCGGACGTGCGGGTGCTGGAGACGCCGGACGGCACGGAGTCGGTCTACGGGGAGTTGCCGGGGCCGCAGGGCGCGCCAACGGTGTTGCTGTACGCGCACTATGACGTGCAGCCGCCGTTGGACGAGGCGGCGTGGTCCTCGCCGCCGTTCGAGCTGACCGAGCGGGACGGGCGCTGGTACGGGCGGGGCGCGGCGGACTGCAAGGGCGGCGTGCTGATGCACCTGCTGGCGCTGCGCGCGCTGCGGGCGGGCGGCGGGGTCCCGGTCGGGGTCAAGGTGATCGTCGAGGGCTCGGAGGAGCAGGGCACCGGCGGCCTGGAGCGGTACGCGCGGGAGCATCCGGAGCTGCTGGCGGCCGATGTGATCGTGATCGGCGACACGGGGAACGTCCGGGCGGGGCAGCCGACGGTGACGGCCAGTCTGCGCGGGATGGCCACGCTGGAGGTGACGGTGGAGACCCTCGCGGGCAATCTCCACTCGGGCGCGTTCGGCGGGGTGGCGCCCGACGCGCTGGCGGCGCTGGTGCGGATGCTGGACTCGCTGTTCGACGCGGACGGCGCGCTGGCCGTGGACGGCCTGGACGTGGGCGGGAGTTGGGGCGGCACGGCGTATCCGGAGGAGGCGTTCCGGGCGGACGCCGGGGTGTTGGACGGGGTGGGGCTGATCGGCTCGGGCTCGGTCGCCGACCGGCTGTGGGCGCGGCCGTCGTTGACGGTGATGGGCATCGACTGCCCGCCGGTGGTGGGCGCGACGCCCTCGGTGCAGGCGCGGGCGCGGGCGGCGCTCGGGCTGCGGGTGCCGCCGGGGATGGCGCCGGGCGCGGCGAGCGCGCTGGTGGAGGCGCATCTGCGGGCCAGGGCGCCGTGGGGGGCGCGGGTCTCGGTCGAACGGACGGGCGAGGGGCAGCCGTTCCGGGCGGATGTCACCAGCCCCGCGTACGCGGCGATGGCCTCGGCGATGCGGGACGCCTACGACGGCGCGGAGATGGCGGTGGTGGGGCAGGGCGGTTCGATCCCGCTGACGGCGACGCTGGGCGCGCTGTATCCGGAGGCGGAGGTGGTGATGATCGGGCTGAGCGACGCGGCGGCGCGCATCCACGCGGTGGACGAGAGCGTCTCGCCGGAGGAGTTGGAGCGGATGTCGGTGGCGGAGGCGCTGTTCCTGGCGCGGTACGCGGCGTCGCTCGCCGGCTGAACGGGCCGGGCAGACGCGGCGGGCGGACCGGGCCGGTCGAACGGGCCCGGGCGGACCGGGCTGGTGGGGCGGGCGCGGCGGCCGGGGTCAGTGGCGGGAGGCGCGGCGTCGCACGAGCATCGCGCCGCCGGCGACGGAGGCGATGGTGAGGCCGGCACCGGCCAGCACCATGGGCGCGATGCCGGACTGGGTGCCGCCAACGCCGGCCTGCGCGCCGAGACTTGGCTTGGCGGTCGCGGTGGCGGTGGTGGTCGGCGTCGCGGTGGACGTGGGGGTGGTGGCCGGGGAGATGGCCAGCCGGGCGGCCGCGGTCTGGGGGCCGCAGGAGAAGATCACGTCGTACTGGGCGCCCCGGCGGGCGTCGGTGTCCACGGTGGTGCGGGCGCTCTGGAGTTCGCCGGGGACGCCGAGCACGACGCGGTCGAAGACGGGCGACTCGGCGGTCGCCTCGTACTCGGTGCAGCCGGTGACGGTGAGGTCCACGGCGCCGCCGGGGCGGACCGTGCCCGGGGAGACGCTGTAGCCGAAGTCGACGATCTGCGCGGGCGCCGGGTCGTCGACGGCGAGGGCGGCCGGGGCGGCGGCCAGGGTGACGGTGGCGCCGAGCCCGGCGGCGGCCAGCGCGGTCCGTAGTCTGCTCATCAGGGGACTCCTTTGTCGCGAATGCGCTGGATGGTGCGGTATCTCACCCCTTGCCTGACCTAATCACGAGGGCGGGGCGTCAACACCCCAGCGGGAGCGAACGGGTGAGCGGCGGGCCGCCCGCGTCACCGGGCGCCGGTGAGCGTCGCGTAGACGACGACGTTGCCGCGGTAGCCGCCGGTCTCGGGCTCGAAGGCGCCGCCGCAGGTGATGACGCGCAGCTCGGGGCGGTCGGTGTCGCGGTAGACCCGCTCGGGGAGTTGGTCCTTGTCGTAGACCGCCGTCTCGTAGACGGTGAACGTGACCTCCAGGCCGTCCTCGCGGACCACGTCGACGGTGTCGCCGAGGTTCAGCTCGCCGAGGCCGTAGAAGACGGCGGGGCCTTCGGCGTTGTCGACGTGGCCGACGAGGACGGCGGTGCCGGCCGCGCCGGGCGAGGCGGCGTCGCGGAACCAACCGGCGAGGTTGTCGACCTCCTGCGGCGGGGCGTCGACCCAGCCCTCGGGGTCGAGGCCGACGGAGGTGAGCGGCGCGTCGACGCCGATGGCGGGGATGGTGACCCAGGTCGGTTCGGCGTGGTCGAGCGGGTCGAGGGCAGCGCCGGTGGGCGGGGCGCTGGCGGCGCCGGTGGCGGCGGGTTGGGGCGGCCCTTCGGTGCCGTGGACGGCGCCGACCATCATGGTCACCCCGAGCGCGACCGTGCCGGCCATCAGGCCGAAGGCGGCGCGGGTCCCCCAGCCCATGGGTTCGTCGGGCGGGAGTTCGGGCCAGGGGTCGTGCGGGTGGCGCGGGTCGGGCTGATGCTCCGCGAGACGCATGGGGGTCACCGCCCGTGGGAGTCCTCCCCCGTGTCGGGGCCGTCGGCACCACGCTAGGGCGGCGGCGCCTGGCGCGCGATTCCTGGCGGGGTCGGGGCCCCTCGGTTCGGCGGTGGCCCGGGGTGGATCAGGCGCCGATCGGGTGACCGCGCTCCAGATAGAGGGGGCGGCCGAGGGCGCGGGCGCGCAGCGCGGCGCGCAGCCGGCGGAACCGGCGGGCGTCCAACAGCTGTTCGGCCTCGGCCTCGGTGACCAGGCGCCAGTCGCGCAGTTCGTCGTCGGGCAGCAGGAGCCGCTCCAGCCGTTCGGCGGGCAGCACCCCGCCGTCGAAGAGCAGCCGGACGCCGCCGAAGCCACGGTCGCGGGGCGGTTCCCAGTCCACGACGAGGGGGCGGGGCTCGACGTCCAGGGTGAGGCCGAGTTCCTCGACGACCTCGCGGGCGGCGGCGAGAGTGGGCGCCTCCCCGGTCTCGACGACGCCGCCGGGGAACTCCCAGCCGGGCTTGTAGGTGGGGTCGACGAGCAGCACCCGGCCGTGCTCGTCGAAGAAGAGGACGCCGGCGGCCAGGGTCTCGGCGCGGGGCGGGGCGGTCTGCACGATGGCGCAGGCGCCGTCGCCGCGTCGGACGCCCTCGGCGAGCGCCTCGGCGGTCTGCCGGGGCGTCAGCCGGGAGGCGGCGACCGGGTGGGCGTCGTCGGCGAGCCAGGAGAGGGCCGCGTCGTACTGGGCGAGGCGGTCCAGGCAGCGGGTGCGGACCGCGTCGCCGTCGACGGCGGCCCGCTGGTCGATCCGCGCGCGGAGGAACGTTTCTTCGGTCTGGAGCAGGAAGTGCCGCACCGGGATGCGGCGGGCGGCGAGGCCGCCGAAGATCTCGTCCCGGTACGCCTGGCTCAGCAGGCTCATGGGCGTGATCAACGGCCCGGGCAACTCGGACAGCAGCGCCGAGGCCGTGTCGACCACCAGGCTCCGCCACGACGGCAGGTCCTGGTAGTCGTCGACCTCGGCGAGGCGTTCCTTGGGCAGCATCCCGCGCAGCTGGTCGCCGATGCGCTCCGGCTCGAACAGGGTGCTGCCTGGCAGCAGATGGAGCAGTTCGTGCGCGGCCGTGGTCTTGCCGGCGCCGAACGCGCCGTTGAGCCAGATGATCACGAACCCCCTCCTTCGTCGCCCAGGTGTCAGTTGCCCGCTGCACCCCGGGGCAAAAACGTCCCGCTCTCCTGCCAGCTGACCGCCGCCGCGCCCACCAGGCCGGCGTCGGTGCCGAGTTGGGCCGGCACCACGTCGATGCCCTGGACGTAGGGCAGCGTGGCGTACTCGGCCAACGCCCGCCGCACCGGCGCGAAGAGCACCTCGCCCGCCTGGCTGACGCCGCCGCCGATCACCACCGTCTCCAGCTCGACCAGGGTGGCGGTGGCCGCGATGCCGGCGGCCAGGGCGCGGGCGGCGCGGTCGAACGCCTCCAGGGCGATCGGGTCGCCGGCGGCGGCGGCCGCCGACACCCCGGCCGTCGTGGCGTCGCCCTCGGGGGTGGCCGGGCGCCAGCCGGCCGCCAGGGCGTACCGGGCGATGTTGGTCCCGCTGGCGATCCGCTCCACACAGCCGCGACCGCCGCAGGGGCAGCGGTCGCCGTTGAAGTCGACGCTGATGTGCCCGATGTGGCCGGCGTTCCCGGTGGGGCCGGCGTAGAGCCGGTTGTCGACGATCAGTCCGCCGCCGACGCCGGTGGAGACCACCATGCACAGCGCGTTGCGGCGGCCGGTGGCGGCGCCGCGCCAGTGCTCGCCGGCGGCGATGGCGGCGCCGTCGCCGACGAGGGTCACCGGCAGCTCGCCGACGACCTTGCGCACGCCCTCGACGAGCGGAAACTCCCGCCAGTTGGGGATGTTGACGGGGCTGACGGTGCCGAGCCTGGCGTCCAGCGGGCCGGCGCTGCCGATGCCCAGGGCCCGCACCCGGGACCAGTCGGCGGTCTCGGTGAGGTGGGTGACCACATCGGTCACGGCTCGCAGCACGTCGGCGGCCGACTCCCTGGCCGGGGTCGGGCGTTGGGTGCGGTGGAGCAGTTCCCCTTCGCCGGTGACCAGGGCACCGGCGATTTTGGTGCCGCCGATGTCAACGGCGGCGACAAGATCAGTGGTCATGAGCGGAAAGCCTGGTCGGTGGGAGCACGGTTGTCCAGTCCGATCATCGGCCGCCGGGGGTGGGCCGGGGCGCGGCGTAGTGCGTCAGGCGCTCCACGGTGAGCCCGGTGCGCCCGGTCACCTCCGGCTCGGTGAACGCGCCGCAGCGCAGGCCGCGCAGCAGGAACCCGGCCAGCGCACGGGCCGTCGCCGGCTCGTCGAGGATCGCGCCCCGGGTGCCGGCGGCGTAGTCGGCGAGCCGGCCGGCGGCGTCCGGCAGCCCGGCGCGGTAGAAGGCGTAGACGGCGGCGTACCGGGTGGGCAGGTGGCCGGGGTGGGTGTCCCAGCCCTGGTAGTAGCCCCGGGCCAGGGCGCGGGTGACGAGCCGGTGGTGGGTGCGCCAGGCGGCGTGGACCTGTTCGGTCGGGCCGACGGGAAGCACCTGGGTGGAGCCGTCGGAGAGCCGCACCCCGGTGCCGGCGGCGGCCAGTTGCATCACGGCCTTGGCGTGGTCGGCGGCCGGGTGGTCGGGCGCCTGGTGGGCGGCGCTGATGCCGAGGGCGGCGCTGTAGTCGAACGTGCCGTAGTGCAGCCCGTCAACGCGCCCCTCGCCGTGGTCGATGAGGCGGGCGACGGTGGCCAGCCCGTCGGGGCCGAGCACGGCCTGGGGCGTCTCGATCTGGATCTCGAACCGCAGCCGGCGCTCGGGCAGGCCGAGGGCGTCCTCCAGCGCGGTCAACAGGCGGGCCATGGCGGCGACTTGTCGGGGGTGGCTGACCTTGGGGAGGGTCAGCCGGAGCCCCTCGGGCAGCGGGCCGTGGGTCAGCAGCGCGGTGAGGAAGACGTCGAGGGTGCGCAGCGCGCGGTCCCGGACGGGCGCCTCCAGGGACTGGCAGCGGATGCCGACGAACGGGGTGCCCCGGCCCTCGGCGTGGGCGGCGGCGATATGCGCGGCGGCCTCGGTGGCGACGGCGTCCTCCTCGGCGTCGGGGCGCGGGGCGAAGCCGTCCTCGAAGTCGAGGCGCAGGTCCTCGACGGGCTCGTGGGCGAGCTTGGCGCGCACCCGGGCGAGGAGGTCGTCGGCCGCGCCGGGCGGCAGGTCGAGGGCGGCGGCGAACGCGGCGGCGTCGGGGGCGTGTTGGTCGAGGAGGTCCAGGGCGGCGCGGCCCCAGTCGGCGGGGGTGGTGGCGGTGTGGCGGTCGGCGGGGACATAGACGGTGTGCACGGGCTGGCGGGTGCCGGCGTCGCCCGGGTAGCGCCGGGCCAGCTCGGCGTCGACGTCGGCGAGGGCCGCGTCCAGCTCGGCGTGGACGGCGGGCGGCAGGCTGCGGTCGGCCTCGGCGCCGTGGGTCATGTGGGGCCCCTCTCGGGACGGTCGGGGGTCGGGTGCGATCCGACGCAACACGGGGCGTTCGGCGTCACATGACGTTCATCGGCCGACGACGGATCGCCATGGAGGGTTGATCACCGGGCAAAGGTGCCGTAAACGCCGTCGCGGAGGCTGGTGGTCGGCGGAGGAGATCCGCCACGACCTCGGAGCTGAGGAGACCACCATGGAGTACCACCACCTGCTGGCCGCGTTGGTGATAGGTCAGTGGAACGAGGACAACGGCAGCGGTCCGCCGCCGGCCGTCCCGGAGTGGGAGGCCGACATGCGTCGCGCGGCTCGCCGCGCCACGCCGGCGCCCGAGCCGGTGCGGACCGGGGCCGCCGGCTGGCGGCTGCGACGAAGGCGGGTGTCGGCGACGCCGGCGACCGTCACCTGACGGTGCGGTGCGGCGCCGAGCCGGCGCCGCACCGGACCACAACCGATCAGGACCACAACCGATCAGGACCACAACCGGAGGACCCGACCCGTGAAGGCCCGCGAGGCTCAGCCCTTGCGGGCCTTCACCTCGTCGGTGAGGGCGGGCACCACGTCGAAGAGGTCCCCGACGACGCCGTAGTCGACCAGCTCGAAGATCGGCGCCTCGGCGTCCTTGTTGATCGCCACGATGGTCTTCGACGTCTGCATCCCCGCCCGGTGCTGGATGGCGCCGGAGATGCCGGCGGCGACATACAGCTGCGGCGAGACCGTCTTGCCGGTCTGGCCGACCTGGTGGGAGTGCGGGTACCAGCCGGCGTCGACCGCCGCGCGGGAGGCGCCGACGGCCCCGCCCAGGGAGTCGGCGAGGGCCTCGATGACCGCGAAGTTCTCCGCGCCGTTGACGCCGCGTCCGCCGGAGACCACGATCGCGGCCTCGGTCAGCTCGGGCCGGCCGGTGGACTCGCGCGGGGTGCGGGAGACGACCCGGGTGCCGGTGGCCAGCGGGCCGAAGGAGACCGACAGCTCCTCGACGGCGCCGGCGGCCTGGGCCGGCTCGGGCGCGACCGCGTTGGGCTTGACTGTGATCACCGGGGTGCCCTCGGTGACCCGGGAGGTGGTGGTGTAGGCGGCGGCGAAGACCGACTGGCTCACCACCGGGCCCTCGTCGCCGGCGGTGACGTCCACGGCGTCGGTCAGCAGGCCGGCGTCGATGCGCAGCGCGAGGCGGGCGGCGATCTCCTTGCCCTCGGGCGAGGAGGGCGCCAGCACGGCGGCCGGGGAGACGGCGGCGACGGCGGCCTGGAGGGCGTCGACCTTCGGCGCCACCAGGTAGTCGGCGAACTCGGGCGCGTCCAGGGCCAGGACGCGGGTGGCGCCGTGCTCGCCGAGCACGGCGGCGGCGGCCTCGGCGCCGGGGCCCAGGTGGACGGCGACGGGGTCGCCGAGCCGGCGGGCGAGGGTCAGCAGTTCCAGGGTGGGCTTGCGGACGGAGCCGTCGACGTGGTCGACGAGGACGAGGACTTCAGCCATGGGAACGTTTCTCCAGCGGGATGCGAACAGCGGCGGTCGGAAGGGGCGGTCGCCCGGGGCGTCGCCCGGCGGCGCGTCGGAGGACGTCGGAGGACGTCAGACGAACTTGCGCTCGGCGAGGAAGGCGGCCAGCTTCTTGGCGCCGTCGCCCTCGTCGGTGACGATCTCGCCGGCGGTGCGCGCCGGGCGCGGGGTGGCCGACTCGACCTTCGTCCGGGAGCCGGCCGGGCCGACCTCCTCGGCCTCGATCTCCAGGTCCTCCAGGTCGAGGCTCTCCACCGGCTTCTTCTTGGCCGCCATGATCCCCTTGAACGAGGGGTAACGGGCCTCCCCCGACTGGTCGGTGACCGAGACGACGGCCGGCAGCGCGGCCTCGAGCCGCTCGGTGGCGGCGTCCCCGTCGCGCCGGCCGGTGACCTTGCCCTCGGCGACGGACAACTCGGACAGCAGCGTCACCTGCGGCACCCGGAGCCGCTCGGCGAGCAGCGCCGGCAGCACGCCCATGGCGCCGTCGGTCGAGGCCATACCGCAGACGACCAGGTCGTAGCCCACGTGCTCGACGGCCTTGGCCAGCACCAGCGAGGTGGCGAAGACGTCGCTGCCGACGATGTCCTCGTCCTCGACGTGGACGGCCTTGTCGGCGCCCATCGACAGCGCCTTGCGCAGCGCGTCGTTGGCGTCCTCGGGGCCGACGGTCACGACGGTGACCTCGGCGTCGTCCCCGTCCCCGGCGTTCTCGGCGATCCGCAGGGCCTGCTCGACGGCGTACTCGTCCAGCTCCGACAGCAGGCCGTCCACGGCGTCCCGGTCGGTGGTCAGGTCCTCGGTGAAGCCGCGGTCGCCCGTCGCGTCGGGTACGTACTTCACACAGACAACGATCTTCAAGCTCACGCCGGCTCTCCTACAGCTAGTCGGTCCGCAACGGGCACTGGCAAGATCAACCCGGTAGTTACTCGCCAGTACACTAGAGGGTATCCCCCTCGGGCAAGCATGTCGCACTGTGACATGGCCAACGCGCCGGCCCCTCGACCCCGTTGTGGTTCCGTGGCCTTCGCGCGGTCGCCCGTCAGTCCCCGATCGCCGCGCCCAGCGCCGCGATCACGTCCACGCGTCGAGGCTGCCCCACCGCCCGCCGCACCACGCCTCCGGCCGCGTCGAGCACCAGCGTGGTGGGGGTCGCGGTGACGCCCAGGGCGCGCACCAGGTCGAGGCGGGACTCGGCGTCGATCTCCAGGTGGGTCACGCCGGGCACCACGGCGGCCACGTCCGCCAGCACGGCGCGGGTGGCGCGGCACGGCTGGCAGAACGCCGTGGAGAACTGGACCAGGGTGGCCCGCTCCCCCAGCGCCTCGGCGCCCAGCGTCGCAGCGTCCAACCGGTCGGGCGCCGGCCGGTGTTCGTCGATCATGGAACTCCCCGCTCTCCGGGGGCCGTGCCGGCCCCGTTCGGGAACAGCCCGCCGGGGCGGGATTTTCTTCCCGGGCGCCGCGGTTTCCGGCCCGCCCCAACTCCCCCGCCGCCGTTGCCGGATCGGCGGCCGATACGCGTCGGCCGGGGTGGCGGGGGGTGGCGCATCCCCCGGCTTTCGGGCACGATCGGGCGTCCCCGGAAGTTACGGTGGCGTAGGTTGCCACTTCGAAAAAGAGGTTCCGCAGATGCCAGAGTTCGTGTACCCGCCGGTGATCGCCACCGCACGGACCATGTTCAAGGTGCTCGACCTGCGCTTTGACATCGTGGGTGAGGAGCATGTGCCCCGGCAGGGGGGCGCGGTGCTGGCCAGCAACCACATCGGGTATCTCGACTTCGTCTTCGCCGGGTTCGCCGCCAGGCCGGCGAAGCGGCTGGTGCGCTTCATGGCCAAGGAGTCGGTGTTCCGGCACCGGGTGTCGGGGCCTCTGATGCGCGCGATGAAACACATCCCGGTCGACCGAGTGCGGGGGGACCAGGCGTTCGCGCCGGCCCTGGACGCGCTGCGCTCGGGCGAGATCGTGGGCGTCTTCCCCGAGGCGACGATCTCGCCGTCGTTCACGCTGCGGAAGTTCAAGTCGGGCGCGGCCCGGATGGCGCAGGAGGCGGCGGTGCCGCTGCTGCCGGTGGCACTGTGGGGGACGCAGCGGCTGTGGACCAAGGGCCGCAAGCGGGAGCTGCGGCGCAACCACATCCCGATCAGCATCAGGATCGGCGCGCCGCTGACCGCCGAGCCCGGGGAGTCGGCGGCCGGCCTCACGGAGCGGCTGCGGGAGCGGGTCCAGGAGCTGCTGGAGGCGGCGCAGAGCTCGTATCCGGACAAGCCGGAGAAGCCCGAGGACGCCTGGTGGCTGCCGGCGCACCTGGGCGGCACGGCCCCGCCGCCGGCCGGCGGGCTGGCCTGAGGACGCCGGGCCGGCCCCGCGGACTGGCCGGTCCGGGGGACGGGCGCGCCGCCCCCGGGTGACGCGGGTCGGCGGGGGCGGCGGCACGGTTCAGGCGGCCAACTCGGCGCGGAGCGCGGCGAGGAAGCCCTCCACGTCCTCCTCGGTGGTGTCGTAGGAGCACATCCAGCGGACCTCGCCTGCGGCCTCGTTCCAGAAGTAGAACGGGTAGTGCTTCATCAGCCGCAGGCTGGCCTCCCTGGGCAGCCGGGCGAAGACCGCGTTGGCCTGCACGGGATGGCAGATCTCCACGCCCTCGACGGTCGCGACGCCGTCGGCCAGCCGCCGGGCCATCGCGTTGGCGTGCCGGGCGCCGCGCAGCCACAGGTCGCCGGCGAGCAGCGCCTCGAACTGGACCGACAGGAACCGGGTCTTGGAGGCCAGCTGCATGGACAGCTTGCGGATGTGGAGCAGGGAGCGGACGCGTTCGGGGGCGAGCACGACGACGGTCTCGCCGAAGAGCAGCCCGTTCTTGGTGCCGCCGAAGGAGAGCACGTCGACGCCGACGTCGGTGGTGAACGCGGCCAGCGGCAGGTCGAGGGCGGCCGCCGCGTTGGCCAGCCGGGCGCCGTCGAGGTGGACGGCCATCCCCCTGGCGTGGGCGAACTCGGCGACGGCGGCGATCTCCTCGGGGGTGTAGACGGTGCCCAGCTCGGTGCTCTGGGTGAGCGAGACGACCTGCGGGGTGGCCCGGTGCTCGTCGTCGAAGCCGAAGGACTCGGTCGCGACCAGCTCGGGGGTGAGCTTGCCGCCCGGCGCCGACACGGGCAACAGCTTGAGGCCGCCGACCCGTTCGGGGGCGCCGCACTCGTCGGTGTGGATGTGGGCGTTGGCGGTGCAGATCACCGCGCCCCAGCGGTCCGTCAACGCCTGGAGGCCGACGACGTTGGCGCCGGTGCCGTTGAAGACCGGGTAGACCTCGGCGCGCGGGCCGAAGTGGCGGCGGAAGACCTCGCCGAGATGGCTGGTGTAGGCGTCGGCGCCGTAGGGCGGCTGGTGGCCGCCGTTGGCCAGGGCGAGGGCGGCGAGGATTTCGGGGTGGGCGCCCGAGTAGTTGTCGGAGGCGAAGCCGCGCAGCCCGGGGTCGTGGTGGCGGCGCGCCTGCGTGGGCTGGTCGTTCCCGGCGGGCGGCTGGTCGGGCTGGTCGGTCAGGGCTTCGGGGTGAGCCACAGGCGGTTTCCGTTCACTTCCTGGGTCGGGGTGGTCCACAGCCGGCTGACGGCGTCGGCGAGTTCGGTGACGTCGGTGAAGCCGGCGAACCTCGCGTTCGGCTTCTCGGCCCGCATGGCGTCGGTCACCAGCGCCTTGACCACCAGGACGGTGGCGGCGGCGGGCGGCGGGGCGTCCTCTTCGGCGGCCTTGCGGAAGGCGTCGGCCAGGGCCAGGGTCCACGCCTCGGCGGCGGCCTTGGCGGCGGCGTAGGCGGCGTTGCCCGCCGTGGGGCGGCTGGCGCCGGCGGCGGAGACCAGCACGAAGCGGCCGTTGCCGGAGCGGGCCAGCGGGGCGTGGAAGGCCAGCGAGGTGTGTTGGACGGTGCGCACCAGCAGGTCGTGGAGCGCGTCCCAGTCGGCGAGGTCGGTCTCGGCGAAGCCGGCCGAGCCGCGCCAGCCGCCGACGAGGTGGACCAGGCCGTCGATCCGGCCGAACTCGCGCTCGGTCTTCTCGGCCCAGGCGCGGGCCGATTCGAGGCTCAGCAGGTCCACGGTGTCGCCGACGACGGTCGCGCCGCCGTGCGCGAAGCGGGCGGCGTCGACGCCCTCGGCGAGCCGCGCCGGGTCGGCGTCGGCGGCGACCACGGTGGCGCCGGCCTGGGCCAGCCGCAGCAGGGTGGCCTGCCCGGCGGGTCCGCCGGCGCCGGCGACCGCGATCACCGCGCCCTCCAGTGCGCCGCCGGCTCTCGGGGTCTCTCCGGTGATGGGGCTGTTCATCCTCGACTCCTCGCCTCCTCGTCGAAAGCCATGGCCGAAAGCCATGGTGCCCGGCGGCGTTCCGCTCCGGTCAGGCGGCCTGGCTGCCGGCCCGCTCGGCGGTGATGCCCCGGGTGGACTCGATCACCTTACGGAGCTTGCGGGCCAGCGCCTCGTAGAAGAGGCTCAGCGGGAACTCGTCCGGCAGCACCTCGTCCACCAGCTTCCGGGGCGGCAGGGTGAGGTCGAGCGCCTCGGGCCCCTTGGCCCAGACCGAGCCGGGGTGCGGGGAGAGGTGGGCGGCGACCAGGTCGTACGCCTTGAGCCAGTGCACGATCTTGGGGCGGTCGATGCCGCGCCGGTAGAGGGTCTCGATCTCCTCGCGGAGCGCGGTGGTGACCTCGCGGGCGCGGGCCCAGTCGACGGTGAGGCGGTTGTCGCGCCAACGCAGCGCGTCGTGCTGGTGGAGGTAGGCGAAGAGGAGCTGGCCGCCGAGCCCGTCGTAGTTGCGCACCCGGGCGCCGGTGACGGGGAAGCGGAAGAGGCGGTCGAGCAGCACGGCGTACTGCACGTCGCGGCCCTGCGGGTAGCCGTCCTCGGCGAGCCGGCCGGCCTCGTGGAAGGCGGTGAGGTCGCAGCGCAGCTCCTCCAGCCCGTACATCCAGAACGGCTGCCGCTGTTTGATCATGAACGGGTCGAACGGCAGGTCGCCGTGGCTGTGGGTGCGGTCGTGGATCAGGTCCCAGAGCACGAAGGTCTGTTGGCAGCGGTGCTGGTCGGTGACCAGGCCCTGGGCCTCCTCGGGGAGGGTGAGGCTGGTGACCTCGCAGGCGGCGCCGACCACGCGGCGGAAGCGGGCGGCCTCCCGGTCGCAGAAGATGCCGCCCCAGGAGAAGCGGGCGGGCGCCTCGCGGACGGCGATGGTCTCGGGGAAGAGGACGGCGGAGTTGGTGTCGTAGCCGTCGGTGAAGTCCTCGAAGGTGATGCCGAGGAAGAGCGGGTTGTCGTAGCGGGTGCGCTCCAGCTCGGCGAGCCAGTCGGGCCAGACGACGCGCAGGACGACGGCCTCCAGGTTGCGGTCGGGGTTGCCGTTCTGCGTGTACATGGGGAAGACGACCAGGTGCTGGCGGCCGTCGACGCGGGGGGCGGTCGGCTGGAAGGCGAGCAGCGAGTCGAGGAAGTCGGGCACCCCGAAGCCCTGCTCCGCCCAGCGGCGGAGGTCGGCGACGAGCGCCCGGTGGTAGTCCGCGTCGTGCGGGAGCAGCGGCGCAAGCCGCTCGACGGAGTCGACGATCCGCTCGATGTGGCGGCCCAACTCGGCGCGGTCCGGGGCGCCTTCGGCGGTCAGGTCGATCGAGCCGTCCTTGGCCTGCGCCGGCCGGATCGCGGCGACGGCGCTCTTGAGGACCGGCCAGGCGGGATGAGCGATCACACGGCGTTCCGGCGATTCATCGCTCATCGTTGCGATTGACGCAAGACTTTCCGTCATGTCCCACCCTTCACGGAAGAATATTCGGTAAGAGTCACGGTATCCGGTGGGTGGGGGCCGATCAACCGGGCCCCCGACGAGCCCGGTGGGGCCGCTGGCTAGGGTGGCGGCCATGGCGCTGCTGACCGTGGGACACCGTGGGCTGATGGGGGTCGAGCCGGAGAACACGCTGCGGTCGTTCCGGGCCGCGCGGCGGGCCGGGCTCGACGCCGTCGAGCTGGACCTGCACCTGAGTCGGGACGGCGCGCTGGTGGTGATGCACGACGCGCGGGTTGACCGGACCACGGACGGGACCGGCGCGATCGCCGAGCTGTCGCTGGCGGAGCTGCGCCGGCTGGACGCGGGGCTGGGCGAGCGGGTGCCGACGCTGGCCGAGGTGGTGGCGGAGGTCGAAGGGCACCTCCAGCTGGAGATCAAGGACACGGCCGCCGCCAGGGAGTTGGCGGGCTTCGTGGCCGGCCACGGGCTGGCGGGGCGGGTCACCGTGATCTCGTTCCACGACGCCGCCCTCGCCGCGTTCGCCGACGAGCTGCCGGGCGTGCCGCTCGGCCTGGTGACCGGGGAGTCGACGGCGACGGCGCCGGAACGGGCGGCGGCGCTGGGCTGCGGGCTGGTCTCGTGCGAACTGCCGTGGCTGACGGCCGAGGTGGTGGCGCGCTGCCGGGCGGCCGGGCTGAGCGTGATCACCTGGACGGTCAACACCGCCGAGGAGCTGGCCAGGGCGCGCGGGCTGGGGCTCGACGGGGTGGTGACCGACCGGCCCGAGATCGTCCGGGCGGCCCGGGAGGAGAGGCGGGCGGACTGACGCTACTCGGCGAGCCGAACGCTGAGTTGGGCGCCCAGCTCCTCGAAGCCGAGGGCGGCCGCCACCCGCCGGGACGCGGGCGGCCGGGCCCGCCACTGCGGCAGCAGGCCGGCGGCGAGCGCGTGCGCGACCGCCGCCGCGCCCGTCGCCCTGGCCAGCCCGCGCCCGCGCCACCCGGGGTCGGTCAGCACGCTGACATGGGCGACCCGGCCCGGCCAGAGCTGGTAGCCGGCGGCCGCGACCACCCGGCCGGCCTCGCTGACCACGAACGCCGGCGAGGTGACCCCGCCGACATCGGCCTCGCCCGCCTCCTGTGGCCCCGCCGACTCCGCCAGCTCCCGCAGGGCGTCATGGCGCGCGGGCAGCCGCTCGACGGCCGGCGCCCCGGCCCCCACGGGCCGGAAGCGCGCGGCCGCCAGATACGCCAGCGCGGCCGGGCCCAGCAGCTCGGCGACGGGCAGCGCCCGGCGGACGGCCGCCGGGTCGGTGACGGCCGCCGGGGGCAGCCGGGCCAGGGCGTCGCGCACGAGGGCGGCGGCCCGTTCGTCCGGCGCGGTGGCGATCGCCGATCCGCCCAGCGCGACCACCCCGACCCAGCCGGGCGGGCACAGCCCGGACTCCGGCGAGACGGCGACGCTCGGGGGCCCGGCCGGCGGGAACGAGACGGGCACCCGGGCCCAACTCGTCCACCGGGCGCGGACTTCGGAGAGCAGCGGGTCGATCGGCATGGGCCGATCCTGGCAGGCGGGGTGCGCGGCTGGCGAAGGGATTGCGCGCGGAGTCGCCGCCGCGCGGCTCAGCCCAGGGGCTTGACCAGGACGGCGAAGTCCAGGTCGTCGCGGAGCGGGAGGCCGAAGCGCTCGTCGCCGTAGGGGAACGGCAGGCGTTCGCCGGTGAGGCGGTAGCCGCGCCGTTCGTACCAGGCGATCAGCTCGGCGCGGGCGGAGACCACCTGCATCACCATCGAGGCGGCGCTCCAGTCCCGGGCCGCCCGCGCCTCGGCCTCGGCCAGGACGCGGCGGCCGAGGCCGGCGCCCTGGAGGCCGGGGCGGACGGCGAACATCCCGAAGTAGGCGGCCACCGCGCCGGCGGCGCCCCCGGTGGCCGCGCGGCGCTGGAGGTGGCAGCAGGCGACCAGTTCCCCGCCGCTGAGCGCGGTCAGCAGCAGGCTCTCGGGATCGTCGATCAGCTCGCGCACGCCCTCGGGGTCGGTGCGTTGGCCGTCCAGCAGGTCCGCCTCGGTGGTCCAGCCGGCCCGGCTGGCCTCGCCCCGGTAGGCGGACTCCACCAGCGCCACCACCTCGGGGATGTCCGCCGCGTTCGCCGTACTGAAGACCAGATCCGCCGTCGTCGTCACGGCCGACCATCCTAGGCCGTTCCTCGGCCGTTCCTCGGCCGTGTCCGCAGGGTCCCGCCGGGCCCGGCCGCGCGCCCCCGCGCCCCCGTGCGCCGCCGTGGGCGGGCGGCGGGGCGGGCAGCCTTCGCGGGTGGGCGGCCGCACGGACGAGCGGCCTCCGCGGGTGAGCGACCACGCGACCGGAGGAGGGGCGATGGGCGGGCCCGAGTTGGTGAGTTGGCTGGTGGTCGGGGTCTGCGGGGGCACGGGCTGCTACTGCCTGGGCCGGCTGCGGCGGCTGCCGCCGGGCGGGCGGCAGGGGCGGGCGCTGGAGGGGGCGATGGGGCTGGCGATGGCGCTGATGGCGGCGGGCATGGCGGGCGGTCCTGCGGCGCCGGCCGGGGTGCTGGTGGCGGTGAGCGCGACGACGGTCCTGGGCGCGGCGCTGCCGCTGGGGCTGCGCGCGCGGCACCGGGCGCACCACGCGGTCGAGGGCGCCGGGATGCTCTACATGGCGCTGGCGATGGGTGGCGCGGCGGGGGCGCACGCGGCGCACGGCGGGCCTTCGGGCGCGGCGCCCGCCGGCGTGCCGGTGCTGTCGGGGGCGCTGTTGGTCTACTGCGCGCTGTACGCGCTGCGCACCGCGCCCCGGCTGGTGCCGGCGGGGACGGCGCAACGGGGCGCGGGAGACGTCGGGCTCGGGGCGGGCGAGGACGAGGTGGCGGTGGCCTGTCGGTTGGCGCTGACGCTGGGCATGGTGGCGATGGTGCTGGTGATGTGAGCGGGCGCTGGCGGGGCGCTGGCGGTGAGGCGTTGATCACGCCGGCGACCGCGCGCTGGGTGGCGGCCGGGCGGGCGCTCTAGGCTGAACGCATGGTGATCACCATCACGTTGCTCGTGCTCGGTGGGCTGACGGCCGCCGTGGCGCCCCGGGTGTTGGCGCGGGGCGCGTGGGCCGACCGGGAGCCGGTGCTGGCCCTGTGGATGTGGCAGTGCGTGGTGGCGGCCGTGCTGCTGTGCTGCGTGCTTGCGATGGCGCTGTCGGGCGCGGCCGGCTGGGGAACGGTGCGCGGCGGGGTGTTCGCGCCGGCGCCCGCGCAGGTGGTGGACGCCTACGCGCTGCACCCGGCGGGCGACCGCTGGGCGGCGGCGGTGGCGTTGGCGCTGGCCTGCGGCGGGCTGTGGACGGCGGTGGCGCTGACCCGGGAGGTGCGCCGGGCGAGGGCCCAACGGCGACGCAGGCGGGCGGAGTTGCTGGCGCGTTCGCCGCTGTTGCCGGGTGAGGCGGCCCGTTCGGCCGAGCCGCTGGTGATCTGGGAGGACGAGCGGCCCGACGCCTGGCTGCTGCCGGGTTCGCCCCCGCAGCTGGTGATCACCACGGGGGCGCTGCGGCGGCTGAACCGCCGGCAGCTGGACGCGGTGCTGGCGCACGAGCACGGCCACGCCAGGGCGCGGCACCACTGGCTCCAGCACTGTGCGGGGGCGCTGGCAGGCGGCTTCCCCCGGGTCCCGGTCTTCGCCGCGTTCCAGGCGCAGGTGCACCGGCTGGTGGAGCTGAGCGCCGACGACATGGCGTCCCGCCGGTTCGGCCGGCTGACGACGGCGTTGGCGCTGGTGGGGATGAACGAGGAGCGCGGGGTGTTCGGCTGTCACGCCGAGCACGGGGACGTTCCCCGGCGGGTCAACCGCCTGCTGGAGCCGGAGCGCCGGCTGACCCCGGCCCGCCGGCTGCGGCTGACGGCGGCCGTGACGCTGGTGCCGCTCGTTCCGCTGCTGGTGGCGTTCGCCCCGGGGCTGAGCGCGCTGACCGGCTGAGCGGGGCCGGCCCGGCGCCGGGCCGTGGGGCCGCCCCGCTGGTGGTTCGCGGTGCGGCCGGGAAAGAATCGGAGTCATGACGATCAGGGGTGTGCTCTTCGACTTCTCCGGGACGCTGCTGCGGATCGAGCCGACCGTCGACTGGCTGCGGGAGGGTCTCGCGCGGGTCGGCGTCGAGGTGTCCGGGGAGGAGCTGCGGCGGCTGGCGGGCGAGCTGGAGCGGGTGGGGGCGCTGCCAGGCGGGTCGGAGCCCGAGGAGATCCCGCCGGAGCTGCGGGAGTTGTGGGAGGCGCGGGACGTGGACCCCTCGGGGCACCGGCGGCTGTATGTGACGCTGGCCCGGCGGGTGCCGCTGCCGGGGCCGCCCGAGGTGTACGACGTGCTCTACGACCGGCACATGGAGCCGGACGCCTGGCGGCCCTACCCGGACACCCGGCAGGTGCTGGCGGCGCTGCGGGAGCGGGAGGTGCCGGTGGCGGTGGTGAGCAACATCGGCTGGGACCTGCGGCCGCTCTTCCGCGAGCACGGGCTGCTGCCGCTGGTCGACGCGTTCGCGCTGAGCTACGAACACGGGGTGAAGAAGCCCGATCCGCCGCTGTTCGCGCTGGCCTGCGAGGCGCTGGGGGTGGCGCCGCAGCAGGCGTTGATGGTCGGGGACAACGCCCGCGCGGACGGCGGGGCGACGGCGTTGGGTTGCGCGGTGCACCTGGTGCGGCATCTGCCGGTGACGGAGCGTCCCGGGGATCTGCTGCCGGTGATCGACCTGGTGGGCTGAGGCGGGCGGCGCGTGCCGGGGGCCGTTGGCGGTATCGGGCGGTCCCCCGCGCCGCCCGATACCGCCGCCGGTCTGGCTCCGCCCGTGGTCGCGCGGAGGTCCGGATGTCCGGCTGAGTATATTGGCTGCCAGCCAGTCAACGGGAGCCCAGCATGTCGCCTCGCCGCGCATCGGTCAATGAGGAGATGCGTCGACGTTCCCGCGAACGGCTGCTCCAGGCGACGGTCGAGCTGGTCGCCGAACGCGGCTACGAGGCCACGACCTTGGGCGATATCGCGGATCACGCGGGCGCGGCGCGCGGGTTGATCTCCTACTACTTTCCCGGGAAGCGTCAGCTTCTCCAGTCGGCGGTTCACCGTCTGATGCACCGCACGCTGGCCGCGGCGCAGGAGCGGCCGCCGGTGCCGGCGGGGCCCGGGGCGGGGCCCGAGCTGATGGCGCGGTCCATCGACGCGATCCTGGGGCTGGCGGCGGAGCAGCCGGTGTTGATGCGGGCGCACATGGCGGGGCTGTTGCAGTACGAGGGCTTCATCCAGTGCGCCGAACAGCAGCGGCTGGCCGCCCTGTTGCGCGGCGCGGTGGTGGCGTTCGGCTCGGCCGACCCGGACACGGACTACCGCGTGCTGCGGGCGCTGCTGATGGGGGCGGTGGTCGCGCAGCTGCTGCCGGGGGCGCCGATGCCGCCGGGGCGGCTGCGCGCGGAGCTGTTCGCCCGCTACGGGCTGGCGTGGGAGCTGGGCGTGCCGCCGGGCGATCCTCCGCCCGGCGGCACGCCGCGTCCGGTGATGCCCGGGCCGTGGCCTCAGCGGTAGGTCGGCTGGGTCTGCACGTTCAGCTCGGACAGCCGCACCCAGCGCGCCGGGTCGGTGCGCCGGTCGTCGATGCGCAGGACGTCGAGTCCCTTCTGGTCGTTGGAGTAGACGTGGCCGTTGTAGTAGTAGGCGGACCAGGCGCCGCCGAAGGCGAGTTCGTCGCCGTTGACCGGGCCGCGCTCGAAGTAGCCGATCTCGCGCGGGTTGTCGGAGTCGGTGAACTCCCAGACGGAGACGCCGCCCTGGTACCACGCCTGGACCATGATGTCCCGGCCGGGCACGGGGATCAGCGAGCCGTTGTGGGCGACGCAGTTCTCGGTGTCGGCCTGGTGGCGCGGGATCTTGTAGTAGCTCTGGAAGTCCAGCCACCGGTCGTCGCCGCGCCCGCGCACGTGGTAGATGCCGTTGGCGCCGAACTCGTCGCCGATGGTGGCGTTGCAGGTGGGGGCGCCACCGCCGCCGAGTTCGTCGGTGAAGACGATCTTGCGGCCGTCCTGGCTGAACGTCGCGGAGTGCCAGAACGCGAAGTGTTCGGCGTCCTGCACCCGGTCGAGCACCCGGGGCGCCTCGGGGCGTGAGATGTCCAGCAGGATGCCGTCGCCCATGCAGGCGCCGGCCGCGATGTCGAGGGCGGGGTAGGCGGTGATGTCGTGGCAGCCGGTGGTGGCCGAGCCGTCGTCGTCGCCGGGGAAGCCGCCGTCGGGGAAGAGCACGTCGAAGCTGGAGAGCGCGGCCCGCTCCGGCGCGTTCCTGGGCACCTTCACGATGGAGATGCCGTCGTGCGGCGGCTGGCAGTCGGGGAAGGTGGCGTTCGGCGAGTAGGAGGAGACGTAGACGTAGACGTCGCGCCGCTCCGGCACCAGGGTGTGCGTGTGGGAGCCGCAGGCCGTCTCGACGGCGGAGACGTAGCGCGGGTTGCGCACGTCGCTGATGTCGAAGACCCGGATGCCCTCCCAGGAGTCCGCCTCGGTCGCCGGCTGGGCCTCGCTGGCGCAGGAGTCGTCGCTGCGCGAGGAGTCGACGGAGAGGAAGAGCAGGTCGCCCGAGACCGAGATGTCGTTCTGCGCGCCGGGGCAGAGGACCTGGCTGACGATGCGGGGCGAGCGGGGGCGGCTGATGTCGTAGACGACGAAGCCGTCGTAGTTGCCGGCGAACGCGTACCTGCCCTGGAAGGCGATGTCGCTGTTGGTGCCGGTCAGGCCGTCCTCGCGGGGGATGTTGGCCAGGGGCGTGATGTTGTCGCTGTGCACGATCTCGTCCACGCCGGGTATCTCGCCGTCGGCGATGGCCGCGCGGGTGCGTGCGCCGGCGTCCTCGGAGGTCTCCGTCCGGGCGGTGGGGTCACGGTCCGGGTCGGGGGTGGCGGCGGCTGGTCCGGCCAGGAGCAGGGTGGCCAGCAGCCCCGTCAGAGCAGCCAGCACGCCGAGTCCTCTCCGGCGTCGGCGTGCTCGGTGGAACGGTGTCACGTCTTTCCTCCCTCAGTCCGCAGGGGTGACCGCGGAGTTGGCGCCGGTGTGCGTACCCTTCAGTATGGATAGCTACATGTACATATCAATATTGGCAACAAGACTGTCATCTCCCGTAACAGGAGGCCCCCGTTGACGGACCGTCCCCGCGCCGCCTCGCGGCGCAGCTCCGCCGTGTTCCCGCTGCTCGTCGCCGCGCTCGTGGCCGGCTGGGGCCTGACCGCGTGTAGCGGGGACGACGGGGCCTCCGCCTCGGAGGAGGGCCCGGGGGTGATCGCGCCCGGCGCGCCGGGCGAGGACGCGGAGACGCTGAGCCCGGAGGAGGCCGCCGAGCGGGTGCCGGAGCCGGGCGAGCCGGACGCGGCGGACATCGGCTACCTGCATCGGATGGTGGACCACCACGGGCAGGCGCTCCAGATGTCCGAACTCGCCCTGGAGCGCGCGGAGAACGACGCGGTGCGCGGCATCGCGGAACGGATCACGGCGTCGCAGGGGCCGGAGATCGAGGTGATGCGCGCCTGGCTCGACGACCGGGGCGTGGCGGACGGCGAGGAGCACGGCGGGCACGGCGACCACGGCGGCGACCACGGGGAGCACGGCGGCACGGGGGAGGCGATGCCGGGGATGGCCACGCCGGAGGAGTTGGCCGAGCTGGCCGAGGCCGAGGGGGCGGCGTTCGACGCGCTCTTCCTGGAGCTGATGACCCGCCACCACGAGGGCGCGGTGACGATGGCGGCCGAGGTGTTGGGCACCACGACCGACCAGACCGTGGAGCAGCTGGCCACGGATGTGATCGCCACCCAGAACGCGGAGATCGACCGGATGGCGGCGCTGGCGTGAGCGAGCCGCAACGGCCGCGCGGCGCCCGGGAGTTGGGCGCCGCGCCGGCGGGCTACGCGCCGCTGCGGGCCGGGGACTCCTGATCCCGGCGGGCGGCGAGGACCACGTCGAGGAGGCCGGGGAAGAGCGCGTCGAGGTCGGCGCGGCGCAGCGCGTTCAGCTTGGCGGTGCCCCGGTAGACCTGGTGGATCACGCCGGCCTCGCGCAACACCCGGAAGTGGTGGGTGGAGGTCGACTTGGTGACCGGCACCGGGAACGCGGAGCACGGCAGCTCCTCCCCCGCGTCCGCCAGCGTGCGGACGAGCGAGAGCCGCACCGGGTCGGCCAGCGCGTGCAGCACCTGCTCCAGCCGGATCTCCGCGCGGTCGGGGTGGGCCAGGGCACGGGCGCGGCCGGGGGCGTCGGAGGTCATGGGCCCATGGTACGGAAGGGGCGGCGACGCCCGGCGCCCTCGCCCGGCCCTCTCACCAGGCGCCCTCGTCAGTGGACCGCCCACCCTTATACGATGCCCTTCGTACTAATTTTCCGAGCCGAGCCCGCCGCCCGGAGAACGCCCCACCCCGGGCCGCACGCTGGAGGAACCGCATGAGTTCGCTGTTCGAGCCGTGGACATCACGGTCGTTGACGGTGCCCAACCGAATCTGGATGGCCCCGATGTGCCAGTACTCGGCGGACACCTCGGGTCCCGACGTCGGCGCGCCCAACGACTGGCACTTCACCCACTACACCAGCCGCGCCGTCGGCGGCGCGGGCCTGGTGCTGTCGGAGGCCACGGCGGTCAGCCCCGAGGGCCGGATCAGCCCGGCCGACGCGGGGCTGTGGAACGACCGGCAGCAGGAGGCGTGGACCCGGGTGGTCGCGGCGGTCCGCGCGCACGGCGCGGTCGCCGGGATACAGCTGGCCCACGCCGGGCGGAAGGCGTCGACGCACCGGCCCTGGGAGGGCGGCGGGCCGCTGGGCGAGGACGAGGCGCCGTGGACCACGCTGGGGCCGAGCCCGGTGCCGTTCACCGACGGGTACCCGGTGCCGCACGAGCTGACCGAGGCGGAGATCGGCGAGGTCGTCGAGCAGTTCGTGGCGTCGGCCCGGCGGGCGCTGGCCGCCGGCTTCCAGGTGGCCGAGGTGCACGGCGCGCACGGCTATCTGATCGGCGAGTTCCTCTCCCCGCACAGCAACCGCCGCACCGACCGCTACGGCGGGGACTTCGCCGGCCGGACCCGGCTGGCGCTGGAGGTCGTCGAGGCCGTGCGCGCGGTCTGGCCGGACGAACTGCCGCTGTTCTTCCGGGTCTCCGCGACCGACTGGCTGCCGGAGGGCGGCTGGACGCCGGACGACACGGTGCGGCTGGCCGGCGCGTTGCGGGCGCGGGGCGTCGACCTGTTGGACGTCTCCAGCGGGGGCAACGCTGCCGGGGTCACCGTGCCGACCGAGCCCGGCTACCAGGTGCCGTTCGCGGCGCGGGTGCGGAGAGAGACCGAACTGCCGGTCGCGGCCGTCGGGTTGATCACCGAGCCGGCGCAGGCCGCCAAGATCCTGGAGGCCGGCGAGGCGGACGCGGTCTTCCTCGGCCGGGTGCTGCTGCGGGAGCCGTACTGGCCGCAGCGGGCGGCCCGGGAGCTGGGCGTGGCCGGGGCCCCGGTGCCGCTGCCGTACGAGCGGGCCCACTGAGCCGGCGGCACGGGCATATCGTTGCCCCGGCGCACGGGAGGCCCCGCGCGCCGGGGGGACGGCGGTGACCGCGACCCGGCAACGGACTGTCGGTGCTTGCCAGTAGGGTGACGGACCGTGGCAGCACGAGCATTGCATGAGATTGTCGAGCCGGGGTGGGCGAAGGCGCTGGCGCCGGTGGCCGAACGGATCGCGGCGATGGGGGACTTCCTCCGCGCGGAGATCGCCGCCGGGCGCACCTACCTACCCGCCGGACAGAACGTCCTGCGCGCCTTCCAACAACCCTTCGACGACGTACGAGTGTTGATCGTCGGTCAGGACCCTTATCCGACGCCGGGGCACGCCGTGGGGCTGTCGTTCTCGGTGGCGCCCGAGGTGCGCCCGCTTCCCGGCAGCCTGGAGAACATCTTCCGGGAGCTGAACACCGACCTGGGCCTGCCCAGACCCTCGACCGGCGATCTGGCGCCCTGGACCCAGCAGGGCGTGCTGCTCCTCAACCGGGCGCTGACAACCGCGCCCCGGCGGCCCGCCGCGCACCGGGGCAAGGGCTGGGAGGAGGTCACCGAGCAGGCGATCCGGGCGCTGGCCGCCCGGGGCCGGCCGCTGGTGGCGATCCTGTGGGGCCGTGACGCGCGGAACCTGCGCCCGCTGTTGGGCCCGGTGCCGGCCGTGGAGTCGGCGCATCCCTCGCCGATGTCGGCGGACCGGGGCTTCTTCGGCTCCCGCCCGTTCAGCCGGGCCAACGCGCTGCTCGCCGAGCAGGGCGCCTCCCCCGTCGACTGGAAGCTCCCGTGACGACCGGCCAGGACGGCGGCGCGGCCTGGGTGCTGGGCGTGGACTCCGGCGGCTCGGGCCTGCGGATCGCGCTGGCGCGCGCGACGGCCGACGGCGTGGCGCCGGCGGCCGGCGAGCGGCGCACGGACGAGCCGGTGCGCACCGGGCCCGGCGGGATCGACGCCGGCCATCTGCTGGCCCAACTGCTGCCGGCGGCACGGGCGTTGCTCGACGGCGCGGCGCCGGCCGCGCGGATCGACGCGGTCTGCGTGGGCGCGGCGGGCATGGCGACACTGGGCGGCCGGCTGCGCGCCGAGCTGCCGCAGGCGCTGGCCGCCGGGCTCGGCGCGCGGCGGCTCGCGCTGGCGGCGGACGCGGTCACCGGGTACGCGGGGGCGCTGGGCGAGACGCCGGGCGCGGTGGCCGCCGCCGGCACCGGGATGATCGCGCTGGGCACCGAGCTGCGCGGCTGGCGGCGGGCGGACGGCTGGGGCCATCTGCTGGGCGACTGCGGCGGCGGGGCCTGGATCGGGCGGCGGGGCCTTGAGGCCGCGCTGCGGGAGCACGACGGCAGGCCGGGCGGCTCGGCCGCGCTGCTGGCGCGCGCCGAGGCCGCGTTCGGGCCGATGGCGGGGCTGCCGGGGCAGCTCTATCCGCGCGCCGACCGGCCGGCGGTGCTGGCCTCGTTCGCGCCGGAGGTGGCGCGCTGCGCGGCCGGGCCGGAGCCCGACCCGGTGGCGGCGGGCATCCTGGCGGAGGCGGCGGCGGAGATCGCCGGGACCCTGGCCGCCGTCTGCCCGCCGGGCGAGGCGGGCCGGATCGCGCTCACCGGCGGGCTGTTCCGGCTGGGCGAGCCGCTGACCGGGCCGCTGGCCGGGGAGTTGGCGCGGCGGCTGCCCGGGGTCGAGGTGGTGGAGGCGGCCGGCGGGCCGCTGGAGGGCGCGCTGTTGATCGCGGGGCGGCTGGCGTTCGGCGCCTGCCGGCTGCCGGCCGACCCGGGACTGCTGCACCTGGTGGACGACCGGGGGTAGGCCGGGGCCAGCGAGCCGGGACGGCCGATGCCGCGCCTGCCGGACCGAGGTGGGACCGAGAGTAAAAGCGGGGGGCCGGTGCGTCACACCGACGTGCGGGATATACCGGGACACAAGCGCTTGGTGTGCCCCCGGGCGAACAGCCAACCACATCAAGGCATTAACATGCGGCGACATGAGCTCCTCGACAGGGCCAGCCTCCGGCCTCCCCGTACGTATGCCGCGCCCTCGCCAGTCCGGCCGTCACCGCAGGCCGGAGCCGGTTTCCGCGCCTGAGGGCGCGCCCCCGCTGGTGCTCGCCGTGCCCGGGGTGCCGTCGGCGGCGAGCCTGTCGGTGGCCGAGGAGGTGCTGAGCATCGCGCGCTCCGAGCTGCCTGGCCTGGACGCGCGGATCGGCTTCGCCGAGAAGACCGAGGAGGAACTCCCGGCCCTTGAGTCGGTGTTGGCGAGCGCGGACGCGGCGGCGTCCGAGGCGTCGGGGGCGCCCAGCGCGATCGTGGTGCCGCTGCTGGCCGGCCCGGACAGCGCCCAGCTGCGCGGGATACGGCAGACGGTGTTGAGCAGCGGCTCGGGGGCCGAGCTGACCGATGTGCTGGGGCCGCACCCGCTGTTGGCCGAGGCGGTGCATGTGCGGCTGTCGGAGTCGGGTCTGGCGCGGGCCGACCGGGCCCGGCTGTTCACGGTGGCGACGGCGGCCGACGGCATCGTGCTGACCACGGTGGGCGGCGAGGAGGCGGTGCAGACGGCCGGCATCACCGGCATGTTGCTCTCCGCGCGGCTGGCGGTGCCGGTGCTGGCGGCGGCGCTCGACGAGGAGGGCGCGGTGGCGGCCACCGCGAACCGCCTGTTGGAGGCCGGCTCGCGGCAACTGGCGCTGGCGCCCTGCCTGATCGGGCCCGAGATCCCCGAGGGGCTGCTGGAGTCGGCGTCCAAGGAGGCCGGTTGCCCGGCGGCCGAGCCGCTGGGGGCCTACCCGGCGATCGGCAAGCTGGTGCTCTCGACCTATATGACGGCCGCCGGCCTGGACCCGCAGCGCGCGGGCCAGCAGGGGCCGCTGCGCTGAGGCGCGCCCCGGGGCACGGGGCCGGCTCACGGGGGTGGGCTCACGGGGGTGCGGCGGGTGACCTTCTCCGTTCCTGGTCGAGGAGCGCGTCCAGGTCCCTCAGTCGGTCCAGGCCGCCGAGGGTCCTGGCCATCCGCCAGTTGTCGCCGAGCCGTTCGCGGTGCCGGTGGAGGAACGCCCAGTAGCCGGCGGTGAACGGGCAGGCCCGCTCCCCCACCCGCTCGTTCGGCCGGTAGGCGCAGGGGCCGCACAGGTCGCTCATCCGGTTCACATAGGAGCCGCCCGAGGTGTAGGGCTTGGTGGTCATCAGCCCGCCGTCGGCGTACTGGGACATGCCGACGACGTTGGGCAGCATCACCCAGTCGTAGCCGTCGACGAAGCAGCGGTGGAACCAGTCGGTGACCGCCGCCGGGTCCCAGCCGCGCTGGAGGGCGTAGCTGCCCAGCACCATCAGCCGGGGGATGTGGTGGGTCCAGCCGGTGTCCCTGACCTGCGTCAGCACGGTGCGCAGGCAGCGGGCGGTGACGGCGTCGGCGTCGAGTTCGAGGAACCAGTCGGGCAGCGGGTCGTGGTGGTCGAGCGCGTTGCGCCGGCGGTAGTCCTCGCCGAAGTGCCAGTAGAGCTGCCAGACGTACTCGCGCCAGCCGGCGACCTGGCGGACGTAGCCCTCCACGCTGTTGAGCGGGGCCTTCCCCGTGCGCCAGGCGTCCTCGGCGCGGGCGACGCACTCGGCCGGGTCGAGCAGGCCCAGGTTGAGCGAGGAGGAGAGCAGGCTGTGGCTCATCACGGGGTCGTCGGCCAGCATCGCGTCCTCCTGCGGGCCGAAGTCGGCCAGCCGGCGTCGGACGAAGCGGCGCAGCGCGGCGAGGGCCTCGCGGCGGGTGGCGGGGAAGCGGCGGGGGCCGTCCGCGCCGACGAAGGAGACCTCGCCGGCGCGCTCCCAGCGGTCGAGGTCGCGGCGGACCTCCTCGTCGATGGCGTCCTCGCGGGGGCGGTAGGGGGCGGGCAGCCCGAGGGTTTCGGCGTCGGACGGCGGCGGCTCGCGGTTGTCGTGGTCCAGGTTCCAGTGGTCGCCGGCGGGTTGGTCGGCGTCCATCAGCAGGTCGTGTTCGCGGCGGACCCAGCGGTAGAAGTCCTCTTGGCGCAGCGCGGCGTCGCCCTTCTCCTCGGCCCAGGCGCGGAAGGCGTCGAGGGGGACGAGGAAGCCGCGCGGCGGCAGCACGGTGACCTGGTCGAGCGAGGTGACCAGGCCGAGGGCGGCGCGGGAGGTGGGGTGGCAGACGGTGACGGGCCGGTCCCCGACCGCCGTGCGGAGTCCCTCGCGGTAGGTGTCGGCCCGGACGTAGGTGACGCGGTCGCCGAGTTCGGCGGCGCGGTGGCGCATCGCGGAGAGCACCAGGTGCGCCTTGGCGCGGTGGAAGCGGCGGCGGCGCAGCACGGAGCGGGCCTCGATCATCACCAGCGGGGCGTCGCGGGCGGGGCCGTGGGGGCCGGAACGGGTGAAGTGCGGCCCGAGTTGGTCGCCGAAGAGCCAGTGCGGGGTGTCGCTCATGGGTGCTCGCGGCGGGCTTCGGCGCATCTGGGTGGTGACGGCGGGGGCGCGGGTGGGGGCGCGGGCATGGCGGGCTCCTGGGTGGGGGCGGTGCGGCTCGCGGGTCATCCTCACCGAGCGGGGCGGCGTCGGCGTTCCGGCGCGCGGGTGGTCGGGGCGGGGACGACCGTTTGCCGGACGAGGCGCGGCCGGGTTCCGGTGGCTTCTATAGGCTGACGGGATGCCCGGTACCGAGGAGGAGGCGACCGACCTCCAGGCGTTCGCGCGCCAGTTGAGACGTGTCAACGGCGAGATCAACCGGCTGGTGCACGGCTTCGCGCTGGCCCGGGGGCTGCATCCGACGGACGTGCAGGCGCTGGCGGTGATCCTGGACAGCGAGGAGCCGTTGACGCCGGGGCGGCTGGGCGCGCGGCTGGGGCTGACCTCGGGCGCGGTGACGGCCTGTCTTGACCGGCTGGAGCGGTCCGGGCAGGTGCGGCGTTCGCGCGCCAGCGACGACCGGCGGGTGGTGCATGTGCACTATGTGGCGGACGCCAAGCCGGCGGCGCGCGAGTACTTCCGGCCGTTGGCGCGGGTGACGGAGGCCGTGCGGGAGCGGTTCGACGAGGCGGAGCTGGCCGTGGTGGCGCGGTTCCTGCGGGAGTTGGGCGAGGAGTTGGGCGAGCTGCCGGCGCCCCGCCGCTGAGGCCGGGCGTTCGGGGGCGGGCGCCCGGGGTGTCCGCACCCTCATATATCTTGATGATTGAGATTGTTTCTCGTCGAGTAAGTTCGCCGTCCCCTGGAGCACCTCATGTTCGGCAGCACACGAAGGACCGGGTGGCTGCTCGCCCTGGTCGTCCTCCTGCTCTGGCTCGGCGTCGGCGGGGGCCTGGGCCCGTTCGCCGGGCGGCTCGGCGAGGTCGCGACCAACGACCAGGCCGCGTTCCTGCCCGAGAGCGCGGAGTCCACCCGGGTGTTGGAGCGGCAACGGGCGTTCCAGCGGGAGGAGCCGCTGCCGGCGATCGTGGTGTGGACGGCCGACGAGGGTGCGGGCCCGCTGCCGGAGGCGGCGGCCGGCGAGGCGAGCGGGGCGCTGCGGTCGCTGGCCGGGGACGCGGCGGTGGCGGACGAGCCCTCGCCGGCGCTGCCCTCGGACGACGGGCGGGCGCTCCAGGGCGTGGTGCCGCTGGACCCGGAGCTGGACGAGGAGTTGGGCGAGGTCCTGGACCGGATCGTGGTGGCGGCCGAGCGGGTGCCGGGGACCTCGGTCCAGGTGGCCGGGCCGGCGGCGAGCCAGGCCGACCTCTCGGACGCGTTCGCCGGGATCGACGGACTGCTGCTGGGCGTCGCGCTGCTGACGGTGCTGCTGATCCTGCTGCTGGTCTACCGCTCGGTGCTGCTGCCGCTGGTGATCATCGTGGGTGCGGTCTTCGCGCTGGCGCTGGCCTGCGCGGTGGTCTACGCGCTGGCCGATCGGGACGTGGTGCGGGTGGACGGGCAGGTGCAGGGCATCCTGTTCATCCTGGTCATCGGGGCGGCGACGGACTACGCGCTGCTGCTGACCGCCCGGTTCCGCGAGGAGTTGACGGCGCGGGACGACCGGTGGGCGGCGATGCGGGTGGCGCTGCGCCGGTCGGCCGGCACGATCGTGGCCAGCGGGGCGACGGTGGCCCTCGGCCTGTTGGCGCTGCTGCTGTCGGACCTGACCAACAACCGGGCGCTGGGGCCGGTCGGGGCGATCGGGATCGGCTGCGCGGTGCTGAGCGCGCTGACGTTCCTGCCGGCGGCGCTGGTGCTGCTGGGGCGGGCGGCGTACTGGCCGGCGCGGCCGAGGCCGAGCGCCGGCGGCGAGGGGCATCCGGTGTGGCGGCGGGTGGCCGCGCTGGTGGACCGGGCGCCGCGCCGGGTGTGGGCGGTCACGCTGGTGGCGCTGCTGGCGGGCGCGGCCTTCGCGCCCACGTTGAACGCCAAGGGGGTGCCGCTGGACGAGATCTTCGTCAACGACGCGCCCTCGGTCGCCGCGCAGGAGGCGCTGAGCGAGCACTTTCCCGGCGGCTCGGGCAATCCGACGGTGGTGATCGCCGAGGCCCACGCGCTCGACGCGGTGGTCGAGGCGGCGGAGGCGACGGACGGGGTGGCCTCGGCCGCGCCGGTGAGCGCGTCGGGGCGTCCGGGCGGCGGCGAGCCGCTGGTGGTGGACGGCCGGGTGCGGGTGGACGCGACGCTCACCGACGCGGCGGACAGCGACGCGGCGCGGGAGACGGTGGTGCGGCTGCGGGCGGCGGTGCACGCGGTGGACGGCGCGGACGCCCTGGTCGGCGGCTACACGGCGCAGCAGTACGACACCCAGCAAACGGCCGGCGAGGACCGGAACGTGATCGTTCCGGTGGTGTTGGCGATCATTCTGCTGATTCTCATCGGCCTGTTGCGATCGCTGGTGACGCCGCTGCTTCTGGTGGCGACCGTGGGGCTCAACTTCCTGACCACGCTGGGGGTTTCGGCGCTGGTCTTCCAGGGGCTGTTCGACTTCGGCGGAACGGACTCCTCGGTGCCGCTGTACGGCTTCGTCTTTTTGGTGGCGCTCGGCGTGGACTACAACATCTTCCTGATGTCCCGGGTCCGCGAGGAGGCGGGCGAGCACGGCACGCGGGAGGGCGTGCGGCGCGGGCTGACCTCGACCGGCGGGGTGATCACCTCGGCCGGGGTGGTGCTGGCGGCGACGTTCGCCGCGCTGAGCGTGATCCCGTTGGCGTTCCTGGTGCAGATCGCGTTCATCGTGGCCTTCGGCGTGCTGCTGGACACCCTGGTGGTGCGCTCGCTGCTGGTGCCGGCGCTGGTGCGGGACCTCGGGCCGCGCGCCTGGTGGCCGGGGGCGCTGGCGCGCCGCGCCGAGCCTTCGGCGGCCGAGCCCTCCGGCGCGCGGGGGCGCTGAGCGGGCGGCACGCCGAGCGGGCGGCACGCGGCCGCGCCATCGCGCCCCCGGCGCACCAACCGTGATGAAGTGGCCGATGGCGGGACAAACGCCCCGGCGGCGGCCGCACGGTGCGGCGTCCCGGAACGTCGAGCGACGCGCGGAGGTGCCATGCGGCGGGTCAGGTCACGTGGCGGTGTGCCGGGCCGCCGCCCACGGACGGTGCCGGGCCCCAGCGACCATGTCGTGGTGGTGGGCGCGGGGCTCGCCGGGCTCTCGGCCGCCTGCCATCTGCTGGGCGCGGGACGGCGGGTGACCGTGGTGGAACGGGCGGCGCTGCCCGGCGGGCGGGCCGGGCGCTGGGAGCTGGGCGGCTTCGCGATCGACACCGGGCCGACGGTGCTGACGATGCCCGAGCTGCTGGCCGAGCCGTTCGCCGCGCTGGGCGAGAAGCTGGGCGACCGGCTGGAGTTGACCCCGCTGGACCCGGTCTACCAGGCGCGGTTCGCCGACGGCTCGCGGCTGGCGGTGCGCGCCGGGGCGGAGGCGATGGAGGCCGAGGTGGCCCGGTTCGCCGGCGCCAGGGAGGCGGTGGGCTACCGGCGGCTGCGCCGCTGGCTGACCCGGCTGCACGCCGCGCAGATGAGGCGCTTTGTCGACACCAACTTCGACTCCCCGCTGGAGCTGCTCCACCCCGACCTGCTGCGGCTGGCCGCGCTCGGCGGGCTGGGCCGGCTGGAGCCGCGCGTCGCGCGCTTCCTGAAGGACGAGCGGCTGCGGCGGGTCTTCACCTTCCAGGCGCTCTACGCCGGCGTCTCCCCCGCCCGGGCCCTCGCGGCCTACGCGGTGATCGCCTACATGGACACCGTGGCCGGCGTCTTCGCGGCGCGCGGCGGGGTGCACGCGCTGCCCCGCGCGCTGGCGGGCGCCGCCGCCGAGGCCGGCGCCGAACTCCGTTACGGCGAACCGGTGTTGGCGCTGGAGCGGCAGGGCGAGCGGATCGTCGCTGTGCGCACCCCGCACGGCCGGCTGCCCTGCGACGCCGTGGTGCTCACCCCGGAACCCGAGGTGAGCTACCGGCTGTTGGGCCGCCGCCCGCTGCGCCCGCTGCCGACGCGGCACGCGCCCTCGGCGGTGGTGCTGCACCTCGGGGTGCGCGGCGCCTGGCCCTCGTTGGACCACCACACGCTGTCGTTCGGCGCGGCCTGGCGGCGGACGTTCCACGAACTGACCGTCGCCGGGCGGCCGATGAGCGATCCCTCGCTGCTGATCACCCGGCCCACGGCGAGCGACCCGACGCTGGCGCCGCCGGGCCGCGAGCTGCTGTCGGTGCTGGCGCCCTGCCCCAACACCCGGCTGGGGCCCGGGCCGGAGGAGTGGCGGGCGCTGGCGCCCGGCTACCGGGACGCGCTGCTGGCGACGCTGGAACGCCGGGGCCTGGCCGGGCTGGGCGCGGCGATCGAGGAGGAGTCGCTGGTCACGCCTGCCTACTGGAGCGACCAGGGGCATCCGGCGGGCACCCCGTTCTCGCTGGCGCACACGCCGGCGCAGACCGGCCCGTTCCGGCCGCGCAACCTGGTGCGCGGCACCGTCAACGCGGTGCTCGCCGGCGGCGGGACCACGCCGGGCGTCGGCGTGCCGATGGCGGTGCTGTCGGGGAAGCTGGCGGCGGCCCGGATCACGGGCGGCGCGCGGTGACCCGGGCCGAGCTGGACGCGGCCGGGATCACGGACCCGGCGCTGCGCGCCGACTACGCGCACTGCCGGGCGCTCAACGCCCGCCACGGCCGCACCTACTTCCTGGCGACCCGGCTGCTGCCGCCGGAGCGCCGGCCGGCGGTGCACGCGCTCTACGGCTTCGCGCGCTGGGCCGACGACATCGTGGACGACCTGGGCGCGGCGGCGCCGGTGGCGGAACGGGCCGCCGCGCTGCGGGCGTTGGAGGACGAGCTGACCGCCGCGCTGGACGGGGCGGCCCGGCGGAAGGGCGCGCGGGGCACGAGCCCGGTGGTGCGCGCCCTGGCGCACACCGCCGCCCGCTACGGCATCGAGGCGCGGCACTTCACCGACTTCATGACGGCGATGCGCAGCGACCTGACCGTCACGGACTACCCGGACTATCCGGCGTTGCGCCGCTACACCCATGGCTCGGCGGCGGTGATCGGCCTCCAGCTGCTGCCCGTGCTGGGCACGGTGGCGCCGCGCGAGCGGGCCGCGCCGCACGCGGCGGCGCTGGGGGTGGCGTTCCAGCTCACCAACTTCCTTCGGGACGTGGGCGAGGACCTGGACCGGGGCCGGGTCTATCTGCCAGCTGACCTGCTGGCCGCGCACGGCGTGGACCGCGAACTGCTGCGCTGGAGCCGGGAGACGGGCGCGGACGACCCCCGCGTCACGGCGGCGCTGCGGGCGGCGACCGCGCTGAACCGGGAGGTCTACCGGGAGGCGGAGCCGGGGATCGCGCTGCTCGACCCGGTGGCGCGGCCGTGTGTGCGCACCGCGTTCGTGCTCTATCGGGACATTCTGCGGGCCGTGGAGCGGGCGGGCTTCCCGGTGCTGCGGCGGCGGGTGGTGGTGCCGCGCCGGCGGCGGGCGGCGGTGGCGCTGGTCGGGCTTGGCGCGGTGGCGCTGGCCAGGTCGCGGGCGGGGGCGGGCGCGGCCCGCCCGGCGGCCGGGGCGGTGGCGCGGTGAGCGCGGCGCCGGGGCGCTGGCCGCTGCGGCTGCGCCGCCCGGGCCGGCGGTGGGCGGAGCAGGAGCCGACCTGGCGGGCGGCGGCGCCGGCGCGGATCGCCGAGGCGGTCAAGCGGGCGCAGTCGCGGCCCTGGGGCAACTGGTATGTGGTGGGCGCGAGTTCGGCGCTCGGGCGCGGGCGCGCGCTGGGGCGCGTGGTGGGCGGCGCGGAGGTGGTGTTGTGGCGCGACGCGGAGGGGCGCCCGCGCGCGGGGCCCGGTGCGTGCCCGCACCTGGGCGCCCCGCTGGCGGGGGCGCCGGTGTGCGCGGGGGCCGTGGTGTGTCCCTGGCACGGGCTGGCGTTGGACGGGGCGCCGTTCGCCGGCTGGGCGCCGCTGCCGGTGGTGGACGACGGGACGCTGCTGTGGGTGCGGCTGGACGCGCTCGGCGGGGAGCCGCCGCTGCCGGCGCCGCCGGTGCCCCGACGCCCGCCGGGCGAGGGCGCGTTGACGGCCGTCTACACCGGTCTCGGCCGCTGCGAGCCGGAGGATGTGGTGGCCAACCGGCTCGACCCCTGGCACGGCGCCTGGCTGCACCCCTATTCCTTTGTCGACCTGCGGGTGCTGCCGTCGCCCGACGACGGTTCGGCGCCCGACGACGGTTCGGTCGGCCACAGCGGCTCGGCGGGCGACGAGGAACGGCTGCTGGTGGAGGTCTCGTTCCGGGTGGCGGGGCGGCTGGTGGTGCCGGTGCGGGCGGAGTTCAGCGCGCCGGGGCCGCGCACCGTGGTGATGCGGATCGTGGCGGGCGAGGGCGTCGGCTCGGTGGTGGAGACGCACGCCACCCCGCTGGGGCCCGACGCGGGTGGCCGGCCCCGCACCGCCGTGGTCGAGGCGGTGGTGGCGACGTCGCGCCGCCCGGGCTTCGCCCTGGCCCGCGCCTGCGCGCCGCTGCTGCGCCCCGCGCTGCGCGCGACGGCCGCCCGCCTGTGGCGGGACGACCTCGCCTACGCGGAGCGCCGCTGGCGGCTGCGCGCCACGGGCCGCTGGCCGGGCTGAGCGCCGACGCCCGCCCCGCTCAGGGCAGTTGGACGAGGTGCATCCGGTACTCCTCGACGGCCGGCAGCCGTTGGCGCGCCAGGTCGGCCAGCATCGCGCGGTGCCGGGCTGGCAGCGCGTCGTGGACCGGGGGCGGCAGCGAGGTCAGGGTGTGGGAGGCCAGGACCCGGCTGCCCGGCACCCAGTCGCCCACGACCTCGATGTCGGCGCAGCCCCAGCGCAGCCTGGCCTCGACCCGGCTCAGCGCGTCGTGCTCGTCCTGGGCCGCGACCAGGCCCGGGGTGTTGGTGTCCAGGGCGAGCAGGGCGCCGGGCAGCCGTCCGGCGAGGCGCCGCAGCAGGTCGCGCACCTGCGCCTCGTCGAGGAACGGGAGCACCGCCTCGGCGGTGAACAGGTGCGGGCCGTCGGCGTGTTGGGCGATCTCGGCGAGCCAGCCGTCCTCGGTGACCGAGGCGGCGAGCGTGGTGCGGCGCGGGGTGTCGGTGAAGAACGCGCGGCGCAGGGCGATGACGTCGGGGAGGTCCAGGTCGAACCAGCGGGCCCGGCCGTTGTCGGTCCGCTCGAAGCGGGTGTTCAGGCCGGTGCCGACCTCCACCACGGTGCCCGTCGGGTGGCGGTCCAGGAAGTCCCGGGTCCAGTGGTCGAAGAGCAGGGTGCGCAGCACGGCCCCGGTGAGGCTGGGCAGTCCGTCGAAGCGGGCGAAGTCGTGGTCGATCGCCTCGACCAGTTCGACGGCGCGGGGGTCGGCGAGCGCGGGGTCGGGCCCGGCGTGTTCGACGGCCCGTCCGTAGAGCGGTATCAGCAGGGTCTCCTGGACGACGCCGAGGCGGGGGCGGACGCCCGGGCCGTGCCCGGGGCGTTCGGGGGCGGTCATCGCTCCTCCCGGAACAGCACGTGCCGGCGGACCACCGGATCGTACTTGCGCAGTTCGAGGCGGTCGGGGTCGTTCCTGCGGTTCTTGCGGGTCACATAGGTATAGCCGGTGCCCGCCGTGGAGCGGAGTTTGATCACCGGGCGGATGTCGTCGCGAGCCATGCGCGCTACTATACGCAAACGGGAACCATGTTCAATAAGCGGCGGCCGTCTCCCGTGGCCCCGCGTGCCCACGAAGGAGCCGAGCCCGTTGGCCGTGCCCAAGCGCAAGCTCTCGCGCAGCAACACCCGCCACCGCCGCGCCCGTTGGAAGGCGAGCACCCCCGACCTGGTGCCGATCACCGTCGACGGCCGCCGCCATCTGGTGCCCCGCAACCTGGTCCGCGCCTACCAGCGCGGCCTGTTGACGCCGAAGGACTGACCCGCGACACCTCCTTCGCGCCCCGAGGAACCCCCAACGCCCCAAGAAAACCCAAGAAAACCCAAGAAACCTCAAGGAAAGGAGCGGCCATGTCCGCCCACTGCCAACTCACCGGCCGAAGCCCGGCGTTCGGCAACCGCATCTCCCACTCCCACCGGCGCACCAGGCGCCGGTTCAACCCCAACATCCAGCACAAGCGGTACTGGCTGCCCAGCGAGAACCGGTTCGTCCGGCTCACCCTCAGCGCCAGGGGCATCAAGACCGTGGACGCCATCGGCATCGAGCGGGCGGTCGCCCGCATCCGGGCCCGTGGCGAGAAGATCTGACGACCATCCGAGAAGGACGAACCACCGTGGCCAAGGCCAGCAAGATCGCCAAGAACGAGCAGCGCAGGGAGATCGTCGCGCGCTACGCCGCCCGGCGCGCGGAGCTGAAGGAGACCATCCGCAGCCCGCTCAGCACCCCGGAGCAACGGGAGGCCGCGCAGCGGGAGTTGCGGCGGCAGCCGCGTGACGCCAGCGCGACCCGGGTGCGCAACCGGGACAGCGTGGACGGCCGCCCGCGCGGCCATCTGCGCGCCTTCGGGCTGTCCCGGATCAACCTGCGCCGGATGGCGCACGCCGGGGAGCTGCCCGGCGTCACCAAGTCGAGCTGGTGAGCGCCGTGCCCCGACACCCCCGCAGGGGCGGGGACCGCCCGCCCCGCCCCAACCCGCTGGTCGCGGCGGGCATCACGCACATCGACTACAAGGACGTCGACCTGCTGCGGAGGTTCATCTCCGACCGGGGGAAGATCCGCAGCCGCCGGGTCACCCGGCTGACCGTCCAGCAGCAGCGGGAGATGGCCAGGGCGATCAAGAACGCCCGTGAGATGGCGCTGCTCCCCTACCCGACCACCCCGCAGACGCCCCGCTGAGGCCCCGCTGAGGCCCGCGAACGCCGACGGCCCGGCGCCCCGAACTCGTCCGGGGTGCCGGGCCGTTGACGCGAGAGGCCGGCGGGGCGGCTCGGCCGCTCAGTCGCTCAGCTCCCGCAGATACGCGCCGAAGTGCTCCGCGCCGTCCACGATGCGCGGGCCCGAGATGGCCTCGTTGTAGTCGAGGAGGTGGAAGTTCCGCTCGCGGACGGCCGTCACCTCGGCCAGGGCCGGCGACGAGGTGAGGAAGTCGATCTTCTCCTCGGCCGGCTGGTCGCCGTAGTCGAGGATCACGATCACCTCGGGGTCGGCCTCGATGACCGGCTCCCAGCCGACCGAGGTCCAGCGCTCGGTGAGGTCGGCGAAGATGTTGCGCCCGCCGGCGATCTCGATGATCTCGTTGGGCGGCGCCTGGTTGCCCGAGGTGAACGGCTGCTCGGTGCCCGAGTCGTAGAGGAAGACGCGCGGCGGCCGGCCCTCGGGCGCGCTCTCCCGCACCGCCTCGACCCGTTCCCGCAGCCCGGCGACCACCTCGGCCGCGCGGTCCTGCACGCCGAAGATCTCGCCCAGCCGCTCCAGGTCGGTGTAGAGGCCCTCGAACGGGGTGACGTGGAAGGGGTGTTCGGGGTAGTTGTAGCAGGTCTCGCTGTGCAGGAAGCTCTGGATGCCCAGGTCGTCGAGGATCTCCGGGGTGATGCCGCGCTCGTCGCTGAAGCCCGACTGCCAGCCGGCGACGACGAGGTCGGCCCGTTCGTCGACGACCAGCTCGCGGTTGAGCAGGTCGTCGCTGAGCATCTCGACCCGCGCGTACTCCTCGGCCCAGGGCGACTCCTCGACCGGCGGGTTGGCGGGCGGCATCACATAGCCGTGCACCGCGTCGGTCAGCCCCAGGACGAACAGCTTGTCCGCGCTGCCCGCCTCGTAGACCACGGCCCGCTCGGGCCTTCGGTACTCCACCTCCTCCCCGCAGCGCGCCACGGTCGTGGTCTCCGCGTCGCCGCCGGAGTCGTCGGCGACCTCGGCGCCACAGCCGGCGAGCAGCAGCGTGGCGGCCACGGTCGGGGCGAGGGCGGTGCGGCAACGGCGTGCGTTCATGGGCGGGTTCCTCGTGTTCGGTGGGTGCCGTGGGGCCTCGGGGGCCCTGGGGACTCGGGCGGCAGGGTGTAGAGCAGTTGCGGGTCCCCGGTGAGCGGGTGGGGCACGACGGTGGCGGCCACCCCGAAGACCCGCTCGACCAGTTCGGCGGTGAGCACCTCGGCCGGCGGGCCGACCGCCACCAGGGCGCCGGCGTCCAGCACGGCGATCCGGTCGCAGACGGCGGCGGCCAGGTTCAGGTCGTGCAGCACGACCAGCACGGTCAGTTCGGGGTCGCGCAGCAGGCGCAGCAGCGCCACCTGGTGGCGGATGTCGAGGTGGTTGGTCGGCTCGTCCAGCACCAGCAGCCCGGCTTCCTGGACCAACGCCCGCGCGGCGAGCACCCGTTGCCGTTCCCCGCCGGAGAGGGTGAGCACGCCGCGGTCGGCCAGGTGCGCGACGTCCAGGCGGCGCATGGCGTCCCGGCACAGCGCCCGTTCCCGCGCGCCGAGCGTCTGGTTGCCGCGCAGGTGCGGGGTGCGGCCGAGGGCGACGACCTCCTCGACGGTGAAGTCCATCTCCGTCCCGCTCTCCTGGGTCAGCGCCGCGACGCCGCGCGCGCTCTCCCGCAACGAGAGCGTGGACAGCTCGCGTTCGCCGAGCCAGACGGTGCCGCCGGTGGGGCGCAGCGCGCGGTAGACGCAGCGCAGGGCGGTGGACTTGCCGCTGCCGTTGGGCCCGACCAGGCCCACGACCTCCCCGGCCCCCACGGAGAGGGACAGCGCCCGCACCAGCGTCGCGTCGCCGACCTCGACCGTTAGCGCGTCGAGCCTGAGCATCTCCCGGGCCCCTTCCAGGCGTTCCGGGTGTTCCGGGCGTTCCGGGTGTTCCGCTTCGGGGGGCGCCATCTCACCGGCCCCCGAAGAGGTAGCCCCGCCGCCGCATCAGGGTGATGAAGACGGGCACCCCGACCAGCGCCGTGATCACGCCGAGCGGCAGCTCGCGGGGCGCGGCGAGGGTGCGGGCCAACAGGTCGGCCCAGACCATGAACACGGCGCCGAGCAGCGGCGCGACCAGCAGCACCCGGACATGGCGGGCGCCGACCACGATCCGCGTCAGATGGGGAACGATCAGCCCGACGAAGCCGATGGCGCCGCTGACCGCGACGATCGCCCCGGTCATCAGCGAGGTCAGCGCGAAGAGCCGGCGGCGCAGCGCGGTGGTGTCGACGCCGAGGCTGGCGGCGGTCTCGTCGCCGAGCGCCAGCACGTCCAACGACCGGCTGGCGCGGTGCAGCACCGCGACGCCGAGCAGCACGGTGGCCGCCACGGCCGGCAGCGTGCCCCAGGTCGCGGCGCCGAGGCCGCCCATCGTCCAGAACAGCACGGTGTGGGTGGCCTCGCCGTCGGGCGCGAGGTAGACCAGCACGCTCATCAGCGCCTGGAAGCCGTAGGCCAGCGCGATCCCGGTGAGCACCAGCCGCAGCGGGGTGAGCCCGGCGCGGCTGTAGGAGGCGAGGTAGACGAGCGCCGAGGCGGCCAGCGCGCCGGCGAAGGCGCCGACGGAGAGCGCGTAGATCCCCAGCGAGCCGAAGAGGCCGACGGTCAGCACCGCCACCGCGCCGACCGAGGCGCCGGAGGAGATGCCCAGGACGAACGGGTCGGCCAGCGCGTTGCGGACCAGCGCCTGCACGGCCACCCCGATGGCGCTGAGCCCGGCGCCGACGACCACGGCCAGCAGGACGCGCGGGGTGCGCACCTGCCAGACGATCTGGTAGCGGGTCACCTCGTCGGCCGCGATGGTGCCGCCGCTGACCGCCGCCCACAGGTAACGGGCGGTGTCCGTTGGGGAGATGACGGCCGAGCCCCAGCCGATGGCGAGCAGGGCCGAGGCCGCGAGCAGCACCGCCAGCCCGGCGACCGGGAGTACGGAGCCCCGGCCGGCGGGCGGCTCGGGAGCGGGCTCCGCCGGCTCCGGCGCGGGGCCGGCCGCCACGGGGAGGCGAGCGGGAGGTGAGACCATGCCGAGGAACGATAGACATACTGGTAATCATTTTCAACTGACCCGGAGTGAACAGCCCGAGGTCAGCGGGCGTCCGCGGTGCGCAACGTGAGGATGCGGACGCTCCGTTCGCCGGCGTGCGGGTCACGGCCGTGCCAGCAGCGGTAGTTGTCCAGGAGCAGGATCTCGCCGGCGGCCGGCGTGAAGCGGGGCAGCCGCTCCTCGGCCGCCAGGACCCGGGCCTCCAGGCGGGCCAGCGACTCGCGGACGCGCTCGGCGTCGGGGTCGCGGTGCAGCGGCACGGCGCCCTCGGTGCGGCGCACCACCCGGCGCCCGCTCCGGGTGAACTCCACATGGCGGGCGACGCGCGGGCGCGCCGGCAGCCCGCGCAGCCCGACCCAGCCGCCGTAGAGGTCCACGTCCACGGTGGTCAGGAACGTGTGCAACGCCGGTTCCTCGGCGGCCAGTTGGTCGACAAAGCGATAGGCGTCCAGCACGAACGAGGCCCCGCCGGACGGTGCGGGCGCGAGGCACTGGACCAGGACATGGTCCTCGTCGGGGTGGCGCCGGCGGGTGGGCACGCCGCCGATGTCCACGACGAGGTCCAGGCTGTCGGCGTGCAGCCGGACCGGGCCGCCGTCCCGCGAGGTCCGTTCGCGCAGCGGGTACAGCTCCCGCAGCCGCGCGCCGAGCACGGTCGCCGCCGCGACCACCAGCGCGTCGGCCGTCGCCTCCGCCCCGGTGAGCAGCACGGCGCCGTCCCGGGCGAGCGCGCGCGCCGCCTCGGCGGGGCGCGCGAGCGGAACGCGCTCCGGGCGGACGCCGCAGGCGCGGTCGGGGGCGGCGTGACCGGGAGCTGGGGCGGGGGCTGCGTCAACGGGCATGGGGGCGGGCTCCTTTCGCGTCGGGGACGCCCGGCGCTCGGCGGCCGGGCGGCCTCGCCGCGCATCCTAAATGAAAATGGTTCCCGGTAGCGGGTATGCTCCGTGGAAACGATTGTCGTTTTTTAGCGTGAAGTCCGCGGCTGCGCGGGCTTGCGGAAGTGAACCCGGAGAAGGAGCACCACACCGACATGACCACCCGCATACGCCCGAGACGGCGGCACGCCGTGGCGGGCCTGATGGCCGCCGCCCTGCTGGCGGCGGGCGCCACCGGCAGCGCGCAGGCCGCCGACCCCCTCGTTCTCGACCACGGCCATATCGACGCGTTCCATGTCGCCGTGGAGGACGGCGCGTTGGTCCTCGATCTCGCCGAGGACGTCACGGGCTCGCATGTCCGGCACGCGCCCGAGGATGTGCTGCTGCATGTGAAGGAGGACGCCTGGATCGACGACATCCCCGAGGAGTACCCGGGCGCGCCGGCCGGCTATGTGCTGCCGCTGACCCAGGACCCGAACCTGGTCTGGCCCGGCTGGGACACCAACGGGGTGGCCGGCAGCGGCTACACCGACGTGGAGATCGACATCAGCTCGGTGGAGGGGCCGGGCGAGGTCTTCCTCTACACGCTGACCGGATTCGGCACGGTGACCTCGCTGTTGGAGGACGGCGGCCACCAACTCCCGGGCACGCTGCGGGAGGAGACTCCCTCGCACACGCACGCCCAGTGGACGTTCACCGAGGCGGGCACCTACACCCTCACCGCCGAGGCCACCGCCACCAACCCCGGCAGCGGCGAGTCGCTGACCAGCCAGGCCGCGACCTACACCTTCGCGGTGGGCGAGCGTCAGGAGCCGGACCCGGAGCCGACGGCCCTGTCCGTCGAGGGGCTGGGTGACCACTATCACACCGGCGACGCGGTGGAGTTGACGGCCGTGCCGAACGCTCCGACCGAGCTGGACCACTATCACTGGTACAGCCGGGACTCCGCCGATGCCGAGTGGGAGGCCGCCGAGGGCGGGGACGGCGACACCTACACCGGCACCGCCGAGGTCGACGGCCAGCAGCTGAAGGCCGAACTCCTCGACGAGGACCACGAGGTGGTGGCCGCCTCCGAGCCGGTGACCATCCACATCGACGACCACGGCGGCGAGGACTCCGGCGGGAGCGGTGACGACGCGGGCGGCGCGGCCGGCGGCTCCGACTCCGGTGCCCAGGGCGGGAGTTCGGACGGCGGCGACGCCACCTCCGGCGGCGGCTCGGCGTCCGGCGACGGCACCACGGGCGGCGGGTCCGCTGCCGGCGGCGCTTCGGGGGGCGGCTCCTCGGCCGGAGGCTCCTCGACCGGGGGCGACGACGAGCCGGTCTGCCTCCCCGTCGAGGAGGAGCGCGAGGTGCCGGCCGAGCCGGGCGAGGCGCTGGTGCTGGACCACGGGCACATCGACGCGTTCAACGTGCTGACCGAGGGCGGAGACCTGATCCTCAACCTCAAGGAGGACGTGACCGGCAGCCATGTCACCCACGCGCCCGAGGACGTGGTGCTGCACGTCAAGCCCGAGGCGTTCACCGAGGAGATTCCCGAGGGCTACCCGGGCGCGCCGGCCGGCTATCTGCTGCCGCTGACCCAGGACCCGAACCTGATCTGGCCCGGCTGGGACACCAACGGGGTGGCCGGCAGCGGCTACACCGACGTGGAGATCGACATCACCTCCGTCGAGGGGCCGGGCGAGGTCTACCTGTACACGACCAACACCTTCGGCGGCGCCGTTCCGATCCTGGAGGGCGGTGACCTCGAACTGCCCGGCACCGTGCGGGAGGAGAGCCCGGCGCACACCCACGCCCAGTGGACGTTCACCGAGGCCGGCACCTACACCCTCACCGCCGCAGCCACCGCCACCGACCCGGACAGCGGCGAGTCGCTGACCAGCGACGCCGCCACCTACACCTTCGCGGTCGGGGACGCGCCCAGCGGGCTGGCCGCGCAGGGCGGGACGACCACCGAGACGGTGACCGTGGGGAAGACCGCCGACGGCGAGGACTGCACGCTGCCCGACGCCCAACTCGGCGGCCGGGACGGCAACCTGGCCAGCACCGGCAACGGCGTGCCCCCGCTGCTGGTCGGCGGGGCCGGCGCGGCCCTGCTGGCCACCGGCGCCACGGCGTTCGTGTTCGCCCGGCGACGCCTGGCGGCCCGCGCCTGAGGCGCGCCGGTGAGGGCGGGCGCGCATGACGGCCCGCCCCCACCGGCTCGCTCCTCCACCCCGTCGAACCGCGTGAGGAAGGTTTCCCCGAGCCGATGAGGCGAAGAAGCGGCACCCGGCGTTTCGCGGCCCTGGCGGTCGTGCTGGCCGTGACGGCCGGCGGCTGCGACCGGTTGGCCACGCCGCCGGACGACGGCCGGGTGTCCGTGGTCACCACCACCGGCATCCTGGCCGACCTGGCCCGCCAGGTCGGCGGCGAGCTGGTGGACGTCGAGTCCCTCGTCCCCGAGGGCGGCGACCCGCACTCCCACGAGCCGACGCTGCGGGACGTCCGCGACATCGTCTACGCGGACGCCGCGTTCAGCAACTACCTGATGCTGGAGGAACAGAACCTGATCCGGGCCCTGGACGCCAACCTCCCCGAGGACGTGCCCAACGTCCCGCTCGCCGAGCGCGCGGCCCGCTACGCGGCCGAGATCATCCCGCTGGTGGAGAACGTCAACCTCGACACCATCTGGCTGGGCCTGCGGGTGCGGGGAACGGGCGCCGAGTTGGGCGCCACCCGCTCCTCCGAGGTGCGACTTAAGGCCACCGGCCTGGAAGGCCCGGGCGAGCTGGTCGGCTACCTGACGGAGACCTTCGGGGAGCCGGCCGTCTTCTTCGACTCCTCCGACGGCTTCGACGCCGGCGACGGCTACGCGGACGACACCGCGACACTGCCGCCCGACGCCCACACCCACATGAGCTGGGCGTTCACCGAACCCGGCATCTACCGGCTGGACATGACGGCCGAGGCGGTACCCACACCACAGGACCGGCCGGTGCCGCTGGGCGAGACCACCGTGACGTTCGCCGTCGGCGTCGACCCACACACGGTGCCCGGGATGACGCACGCGCACGTGCTCGACGCCGGCCACGCCGACATCGCCGTGGGCCTCGACGGCGGCGAACGGGCCGGGGGCCTCTACCTGTTCGCGGACCCCGAGGGCGGCGGGCACGCCCACCAGGAGGTCCACTCCCCCGCCGAGACGGTGATCGAGGTGCCCAACAAGGCGATCACCGAGGTGCCGGGCGACCCGAGGTTCCGGATGCTGGGCCGGGCCGGCGAGGAGATCCACCAACTGCCGCAGGCGGTCCTGGGCCGCCACGTCCACGGCGAGATCGACCCCCACCTGTGGCAGAACGTCCGTAACGCCATGGCCTACGTCAAGATCATCCGGGACACCCTGACCGAGATCGACCCGGCCAACGCCGCCACCTACCGCGCCAACGCCTCCGACTACCTGAGGGAGTTGGAGAACCTCGAGACCTATGTGGCCGCCACCATCGCCGAGATACCCGCCTCCCGCCGCTATCTGGTCACCACCCACGACGCGTTCGGCTACCTCGGCGAGGCGTACGGCCTGGACATCGCCGGCTTCGTCACGCCCAACCCGGCCACCGAGCCCAGCATGGCCGAGCGCCGCCGGCTGGGCGAGGCCATCGACAACCTCTCCGTCCCCGCCGTCTTCCTGGAACCCAACCTCCGCAGCCGCTCCAACACCCTCACCCAGATCGCCGAGGAACGGGGCGTGGCGGTGTGCCCGATCTACGGCGACGCCTTCGACGAGGAGGTCACCAGCTATGTCGCGATGATGCGCGCCAACGCCGACTCACTGCGCGACTGCCTCGGCTGAGCCCGCCCCCGGGCCAGGCCCCAACTCCCCTTCCCCGCTTGAGGAATCATCCATGTCTCACCATCCCGCGCCACCGGGCACGTCCCGCCGGCGCGCCAGGCCGCTGGCGGCCCTGCTCGCCGCACCCCTGCTGGTCGTCCTGCTGTCGCCGGCCGCCCACGCCGCCGAGGACGACGGCGGCCTGGACCAGACCGTCGCGCCCGACGAGGAGAACGTCGACGGCCAGGCGGTGCTCGACATCGGCCACGTGGACATCGGCCCCCGCTTCGTCGACGGCGCATGGCGCGTCCAGGGCCGGGACGACTCCCAGACCCCACCGGTCTGGCGGGCGTTGACCGACGTCGCCGTCCAGGTCGTCGACGCCGCCGTCCAACAGGCCCCCGACAGCCCGGACTTCGCCTTCCTGGACGCCGAACCCGGCAGCGAGCTGTACGTCATCCCGCAGACCCAACACCCCGAAGTCGTCTGGCTGGGCTGGAACACCCAGGACCCCGAAGTCATGGAGCAGGTCAACCGGGGCGTGACGCTGACCATGCACGGCGTCCAGGGCCCCGGCCACCTGGCCGTCTTCCTCCAGAACGGCGACCTCGGCGCACCCGAAGTGCTCTGGGACGGCGACGAGCCCGAACCACAGGAGCTGTGGGTGGACCTCAACACCCACACCCACGCCAACTGGGTCTTCACCGAACCCGGCGTCTACGTCGTGGACTTCGAGATATCCGCCGACCTGATCACCGGACAGACCGTCACCGACCGAGCCCCGCTCCGCTTCGCCGTCGGCGAGGACACCGAGACGGCGGACGCGTTCACGGCACCCACACCGGAGGCGACGGGAGCGCCGCCGGACGCCGAGGAGCCGGACGAGGCCGGGGCCGCCTCGGACGGGGGCGACGGGGGCTCCTCGCTCCCGGCGGTGCTGCTCGTCGTCGGCGCGGTGGCCGTCGCGCTGGCGGCGGCCGGGGCAACGGTCGCCGCACGCGGCCGGCGGGCACGCCGGATCGCGGCCACCTCGGACGGGGCGCGCGACGCGGACGGCTCGGACGGGGGCGCGTCGTGACGGCGCTGGCGGTGCGCGGGCTGAACGTGGACCTCGGCGGCCGGCGGGTGCTGCACGATGTCGAACTCACCGTCGAGGCCGGCGACTTCATGGGGCTGATCGGGCCCAACGGCGCCGGCAAGACCACCCTGCTGCGCGCGGTGCTCGGCCTGGTGCGCCCGGCCTCGGGAAGCATCCGCGTCGAGGGCGAGCCGGTGGGCCGGGTGCGGCAGCGCGTCGGCTACGTTCCCCAACGCCACGAGTTCGCCTGGGACTTCCCCATCAGCGTCGCCGACGCGGTGCTCTCCGGGCGGGTGCGGCGCATGGGCTGGCTGCGGCGCGCCGGCGTCGCCGACTACCGGGCGGCCGGCGCGGCGCTGGCCCGCGTCGGGATGACGGAGCTGGCCGACCGCCCCGTAGGGCAGCTCTCCGGCGGGCAACGTCAACGGGTGCTGGTCGCACGGGCGTTGGCGCTGCGGCCCCGCGTGCTGCTGCTGGACGAGCCGTTCACCGGCCTCGACGTGCCAACGCAGGAGCTGTTGACGGACCTGTTCGGGGCGCTCGCCGGCGAGGGCCGGGCGGTGCTGATGACCACCCACGACCTGACGGCCGCCGTGCACAGCTGCGGCCGGCTGTGCCTGGTCAACCGGACGGTGGTCGCCACCGGGAAGCCCGACGAGCTGCGGGACGCCGAGCCGTGGCGCGCGGCGTTCGGCATCCGGGCCGGCAGCCCGCTGCTCGCCGCGCTGGGGGTCAACTGATGCTGACACCCCAGGAGTTCGTGGCCGACCTGTTCAACCCGGCGCTGTCCTTCCTGCCCAGGGCGCTGTTCGTCGCCCTGCTCTCCTCGGCCGTCTGCGGCGTCATCGGCTGCTATGTGGTGCTGCGCGGGATGGCGTTCATCGGGGACGCGGTGGCCCACGCCGTCTTCCCCGGGCTTGCCGTGGCCTTCGTGGTCGGAGGCAACCTGGTGCTGGGCGGCGCGGTGGCCGGGGTGCTGACGGCGGTGGCCGTCGCGGTCTTCTCCCAGAACCGGCGGCTGCGCGAGGACAGCGTCATCGGCGTCTTCTTCGTCGCCGCCTTCGCGCTGGGCATTGTCATCATCAGCCGTTCACCGGGCTACTCGGGCTCGTTGCAACAGTTCCTCTTCGGCTCGATCACCGGCATCCCCGACGAGGACGTGGTGGTGGTCGCGGTCTCGACGGTGGGGCTGCTGCTGGTGGCGTTCCTGTTCCACAAGGAGTTCGTCGCCGTCACGCTGGACCGGGAGTCGGCGCGGGCGCTGGGCCTGCCGGTGTTCGCGCTGGACCTGGCGCTCTATGTGATGGTCTCGATCGCGGTGGTCATCTCGGTGCAAACCATCGGCAACATCCTGGTGCTGGCCCTGCTGGTCACCCCGGCCGCGACGGCGCGGCTGCTGACGGACCGGCTGGGCGTGATGATGCTGTTGGCGCCGCTGGTCGGGGGCGGCTCGGCGCTGGTCGGGCTCTATCTGTCGTGGAGCGTGGACCTGCCGACGGGCGGGACCATCGTGCTGGTCGCGACGGGGTTCTTTCTGGCGGCGTGGGCGCTGGCACCGCGTCACGGGTTGCTCGCCCGCGTGGCCGGGCGGCGGCGCGGCCGCCGCCCGGCGATGGAGGCGGCCGCGCCGCCGCCGTGACGGGGCGGGCAGCCGGCGGGGGCCGGAGCGGGCGGCCGGGGGGGGCGGCTGCCGAACGAGATGTCGTTCCGATCGACCTGTCATCTACGCGCCGTCCGAAGGCGCTGCCCGGGCTCCGTCACCCAGCCAAAGGCCCGCGGTCCTTGCGGAACAGAGCGCTCATGTCCTCTCCGAGGGCCGAAGTCACGGGCCCGGGGCAGGACATCCGCAGCTGTTCGGCCAGGGTGGGGCCGTGCAAGTCGGCTGCGCTCTCGACCAGCAGGCACAGCGTCGTCGTGGAGGTGCGGGAGCGGAGGACACCGGCGATGAGAACCGTGCCTCCGAGCAGCAGACCCGGCCACCAGAGGACACCGAGGGCGGCGTACAGAGCGCCCCATCCGACGCATGTGGCGGCAGCGGTACAGGAGGCCTGTGCCGCCGCGATGTCCGCGCGGAGGGTTTCGGGAAGTACGCTCCACAGCCGGGGCCAGACGACGGCGATGTCCAGACCGTAAGCGCGGTGGATACGCGTACTGTTGGCCCGCCATCGATCACCGATCCAGGTGGGTCTGCCAGGGAATTCCAGACCGATGGCGTCGCGCCGGGCCAGCTCTTCGGCCAGCGCTGGCCCATAGGACACGACCCGCTCCGCGCTGGCATCGCCTTCGGGCGTTCTGGCTCCACGGGGTGGATGGGTGCGCAGGGCCTCGCTCATCAGGGCGACGACTCTTTCCTCTGCGGCCCGCCACCTCTTCTGCCGCCAAGTGACCAACCACCGCCCCGGGGGCCGGTGGCCGCGCGCCATCCACAGGCGTTGCGCCACGGCACCCAGTCCGGTCGCCGCCAACCCCGCTGCGGCACTGGCGAGCAGGAGGCCGAGCAGGACGAACACGATGACTCCCGTGCTGGGGGCGTTCTCGGTCCAGCGGTCGAGTTCGTCGCTCATCATCCGCAGGTCGAATGCACGACGGTGGCCGGCGCGCGCTGCCAAGAAGGCTGTGGCGACCCACAACGCGCCCGGGAGAACCAGAACACTCAGCCACTGCTCGGCGAGTTTCTTGCTGAGGGCGTCCAGGAAGACGTTCATCCACTGACTACTCTGACCGGTGTGAGCGGATCTGCGGTCAGGGGGCAGACCGGCGCCACGCGATCGCGGGAGAGGTCAACGCGGTCGCAGGGACTCGGATGTGGACAACTCCATCCCCTGGCGGTGCGGAAGCCCACGGCAGCATCGGGCAGAGGCCGGAAGCCTCGGCTCCCCGTGGTGATCCCGTCCACGCCAGCCGCTGCGGCAGCCTCCTCCAGCGCATCGAGCAGGGGCGACAACGCGGACGGCCCGGCACCCTCGCGGACCGCCTCAGCCAGCGCCTCCCACTGCGCGGCCGTCACGCCCGCTTCCTCCAGCACGCCTCGCAGATCCGCGTCACGCGTGAGTCCCCGGCACAGCCTGCCTAAGCGGTCCATCGACATGGACATCCCTCCCGCCGTCACGATAGGAGATAACCTCATCTCACGCACTCGGTTGCTGTCGGCGATATCCGGACGACCGGGACCGGCCGTCGCCAGGATGGTGGATCGGCGGCCTGCCCGCGGGGGGTTCTATGGAGGAGAACGGGCAGGGGACGCGGGGACACCCGTATCCACCGGGTCGGGGGCAGGGGGGCAGACAGTACAGCTGCACGCTCGGTTGCCTCCCGACAGCCCTGGTCGGCGCTGGCGTCGTCACCTACCTGTTGGAAGGTCCTGGGTGGCTCCTGGTCGTGTGGCTGTTGCCCGTCGCGCTGATGATGAGCGGCCGCAGCTGCCTGCCGCTCGTCGCTCTCTTGGTCGTGATGGCCCTTCAGACCTGGGGGACCTGGTGGCTCCTGGTCCCCCTCACGCTTTTCTCGGTCATCGCCAGAACGCACTACCTGGGTTACCGGATCGTGAGCTCGAAGATGAGGCTCTCCCACGAGGACGCCAGACGGCGCATCACCTCACTGTACGGGGCTGGCCGTCCCCGAAGGGCATCCACGCTCCGGCGGGCTATCACGTTGCTCCGGGGCGGCCTGGAGGCCGCCCCGCCCGGCGATCCCGAACGCCTCTGGTACTTGAACACGTTCGGCAAAGTCGTGCACGTCATGGTCGCACAGCACCTGGACCCTGCGGCGGCCGACGGGGTCACCGACCTGCTCCGGGAAGCCGTGCGCCACGGCCGGGAAGCCCGGGCCACCACGCCGACCACAGATCCCGACCGCTCTGACATCCTGGGAACTCTGCAACTCAGCCTCTTCCTTCTGTTTCTGGCGGACCGGCACTCGGCTGAACGGAGCGCGCGCGTCGCGGAGTTGGACACGGCTCTTCTGGACGAGGCGGTCAGCATCGGCTGGGAGGCGGTTGCCGCCGCGCCGCCCACAGATCCCGAGCGCGCCAGCCACATGACCAATCTCGGCGGGGCCTTGTTGTTCTCGTTCCTTCTCCATCGCGATCCGCAGTTGCTGGAGAAAGCGATCCAGGTGGCGCGGGACTCGGTCGCCGCCACGCTGCCTGACGACCCCGATCCGTCGGGATACCTCACCACCCTCAGTACGTATCTCCAGATCAAGTTCATGATGGTAGGAGACCTCGGCGTGCTGGAGGAGGCCGTTGTTGTCGGGCGGTCGGCCGTCGCCGCTGCGGCACCCTCCCCTCTCAGCCGGTCGGCGAATCTCAACAACCTGGCCGCCGCCCTCTACCTGCTCTGCACGCGCCGACGAGATCCGCAGCTGCTGGAGGAGACGACCCGGATCAGCAGGACGGCGCTCGCCCAGGTACCACGCGAGCACCCCAATCGGACGCTCATTCTGCTCAATCTCAGCCAAGTGCTCCGGCTGACCGTCGAACGGGGCGGAAGCCCAGCACTGCTGGACGAGGCCTTCCGGTTCGGCAGGAAGGCCATCGACGCGACCTGGCTCGATCACCCCTATCGGATCTCTTCCCTGCTCTCCTTCGGCCAGGTCCTGCGTGACCTCTCCGTACGGGACGGGAGTCCGGCGAAGATGTCAGAGGCCGTCATGTACTGCCGCGAGGCACTCTCCATCGCCTCGTCGGACGACGCGTTCGAGAACATGCGCAACCGCTGTCGGTTCGTTCTCGGAGATGTGTTGAGCAGCAGATTCGACATGGCCGGCGATCCGGGGGACGTGCTTGAGGCACGTCACCTCCTCGCCACGGTGGCGATCGCCGCCGAGTCGAATGACTACAGACTGCCCGCTGCGGTGAAGGCAGCCGAGCTGGACCTGCTCGCCGACGACTGCGAACACGCCATGGTGATGGTCGAACTGGCCGTGGAGTTGCTTCCCCAGCTGACCTCCCGGCGTATCGGATCGGCGGACAGGCGACATCTTGTCGCGGGCTTCACCGGACTGGCCGCTACCGCGGCGGTGTCAGCCATCGCGGCGGGGGCCCCCGAGCGCGCGGTCGAACTACTGGAGCAAACGCGGGGCGTGGTGCTGTCCGATGCCTTCGATACCCGAGGGGACCTCACCCTCCTCGATGAAGGTGCACCGGATCTCGTCGGCGCGTTCGACGATCTGCGCCAGGAGATCGAGCGAGCCGATCACGCCTCCGCCAGTCCTGACTTCTCCGCAGCTCTCATGGGCACGGGGGTCCCCGCCAAGTCGAACCATCAGCAACTGACCGAACGGCGCGCCCGTCTGGAACGGCAATGGGTCCGGTTACTCGGGCGAATCCGTGAACGTCCCGGGCTGGAGGACTTCCTGCTGCCTCCTCCGGTGGAAAGGCTGCGCGAGCAGGCGGTCGAAGGTCCCGTCGTGTACGTCGTTCCGCACCGCCGGGGCGGACACGCGCTGATAGTGACCGACGCCCCCGAACGGCCGGTCCGCGTGGTGAGTCTTCCGGCCTTCACCCAGGATGCCGCCAGCGAACAGGTCGCACTACTCCGTGCGGCCCTGGATGACGCCTCCGACGCCGACCTGCCCGCGCCAGAACGCCAGGCAGCCCAGCAACGCATCCTGGAAGTCCTGAGCCTCCTGTGGGACACCGTCGCCGAGCCCGTTCTGCGGCATCTCGGCCACACCGCTCCCCCGCCGCAGGGAAGCCCATGGCCCAGGATCTGGTGGTGCCCGGTCGGGATCAGTGCGTTCCTCCCCCTGCACGCCGCCGGACACCACGCCGACGGCGCGCCCTCCTCGGCCGTGATGGACCGCGTGATCTCCTCCTATACGCCGACCATCCGAGCCCTTGGTCACGCCCGGGCCCCGCGTTCTTACGCCTCCGGGCAGCGCCCTGCGATGGTGGACAACCCCTCGATGCTGGTCGTGGCCGTGCCCGATGCACCCGGGAGCCCACCGCTCCCCGGCGTGGTGAGCGAAGTCGATCTTCTGCTCCGCAAGTTCCCCACCGCGACCGTCCTGCCCGCCCCGGGAACGCCAGCGACGCACGACGAGATCACCGCCGCGCTGGTGAACGGGCACATCGCGCACTTCGCCTGCCACGGTCTCGCGGACCCCGCCGACCCCGCTGACAGCCGCCTCCTGCTCCACGACCACCTCGAACACCCCCTCACCATCGTCGATATCGCCCGGCTGCGCCTCCCTCACGGTGAACTGGCCTTCCTGTCCGCGTGCAGCACCACCGACACCGACCTCCGCCATGCCGACGAGGCCACCCACCTCAGCGCCGCGTTCCAACTCGCCGGCTACCGCTCCGTCATCGGCACCCTCTGGCCGGTCAACGATCACGCGGCCGCTGGCATCGCGGACGCCTTCTATACCCAACTGAGCCACGGCGGCACCGCCCCCGCCGCCGCCTCGGCCTTTCTCGCTCTCCACCACGCGGTTCGCACTCACCGGGCACGGCATCCCACCATGCCCACCCAGTGGGCCGCATATGTCCACTCGGGCAGGTGAGGCCGGCGGCCGGCCGTCGTGACCCCGGGGAACGGCGGTGGCGGCCGGTTCGCCTGGGGGAACGGGGCGCCTCTGCCTCAGCCGGCCGCCGCGTTCGCGCCGCGGCGTCGGCGGGAGTGCAGCAGCAGCGCCGCTCCTGCGGACGCCGCCAGCAGGCCGCCGGCGGCCAGTGGCACAAGTGCGGGGCCCAACCCGCCGCCGGTGGCGGCGAGTTCGCCGGGGCGGCGGTCGGTCGCGCCCTCGGCGGTGCCGCCGCCCGGGTCACCGGGCGCGCCCGACCCGTCGAACTCGCCTGTCGGGCCTGACCGTTCGGGTTCTCCCGCGCCTCCGGGCCCCTCCTGCCCACCCGTTCCGCCCTGGTCTCCCGAGCCGCCGGACGCGCCGGACCCCCCGGGGTCGCCCGATCCACCGGGGGCACCGGACCCGTCGGAGTCCCCCGATCCCCCCGATCCCCCCGACTCGCCCGGCTGCCCGGGACCGTCCGAACCCCCCGACTCGCCGCCGGACCCGCCGGACCCGCCCGGGTCGCCCGGGTCGTTGGGGTCGCCGGGCTGGCCAGGCTCCTCCGGCTCCTCCGGTGCCGGGAGTTCCACGTCGTCGGGGTCGATGTCGTCGCCGACGACGGCGGTCAACGTGCCGGCGTCGGCGACCCGTTCGCCCGTCGGCAGGGTCGCGCTCAGCTCCAGGCGGAGGCGGTAGACGCCCTCCTCCGTGAAGAACCACAGCGGGTGGGCGTGCACGCCCGGCCGCAGCTCGACCGCGCCCGGCTCGGGCAGCGTGCCGTCGATGTCGATGCCGACCACCGTGCCCAGTTCGGCGTCGTCCCGCCACTGGCCGAGGAAGAAGCCCTCCGGGCCCTCGACCCCGGTGAAGGCGGCCGTGATCGGGGAGTTGACCGCCTCGGGCGGCACGCCCTCCGTGTTCCAGCCGGGCCACAGCAGCCCGGGCGCGTAGGTGACTGAGTGGTCGACCCAGATCGTCTCCCCCGGCCGCCCCAGCCGCTCGGGCACCCGGCCGGCCGCCGACTCCAGTATCTGCCAGGCGTGTTGGGCGTCGAAGTGCAGGATGACGTCGTTGGGCTCGCGCCAGACCTCCTGCCCCGGGACCGTGCCGTCCTTGATCAGGAAGTCCCACGCGCCGTTCTCGTCGATCCGGACCGCGAGGTCCAGGTGGCCGCCGTCGAGCACCGCCCGTTCCCGGTCGGTGTCGTCCTCGGCGGCCGCCGGGGCGGGCGTGGCCGCCAGCAGCAGCCCGCCCGCCGCCAGGACGCCGACCCGCAACGGAACCCGCCGGCCTCGCCGCGTTCGCAGTGACATCTCCCAGCTCCTCAGCCATAGTTGACAATGGTTCCCATGTCTATCAGCTATCGAACCGTGCCCCCAGCCACACCCCGCTGTGACATGAGCCACGCATGGCCGACCTTGCCCCGGCTTTTTGAAAATGATTATCGTCTGTCCTCGTCAGACGCACCATGACGCCCCATCAACCGAGCGAGAACTAAGCGAGGTAGCAACATGACCGTTTCGCGCAGATCCCTGACCGTAGTCGGCGGGTTGGCCGCCGCCCTCTCCTGCGCCTCCCTGGCCACGGCCTCGGCCGCCGCGCCGACGGTGCTCTCCACCGGCCATGTGGACGTCGTGGGCGTGGAGTTGACGGACGGCGCGTTCCAGATCCACGTGCACGACGAGACGAGCGGCGTGGAGTACGACCCGGCCGAGGTGGTCCTGGCCGCGCTGCCGGGCTCGGCCTACACCGTGCCCGGCGGCGGGTGCCACGACTTCCTGGGCGCGCCGGGGGACACCGTCTACCGGCTGCCGCAGACCCAGAACCCGGAGCTGCTGTGGGCCGGCCTGTCGGCGCACATCGACGACGGGGTGCTGGCGGGCGACGCGTTCACCCTCTCCCTGGAGAGCGTGACCGGGCCGGGTGACGTCTCCGTCTACCAGGACGGGCTGTGCGCCGCCGACGCGCGGTTCTTCGACAGCGGCGACGGGATCGACGGCGCGGACGTCACCGAACTCGACGCCCACAGCCACGTCCACGCCAACTGGGCGTTCACCGAACCCGGCAGCTACACCGTCTCGTTCACCGTCAGCGGCACCCTGGCCGACGGAAGCGCGGTGCCGGCCGTGACCGAGGACTTCACCTTCAGCGTCGCCGAGTAGGCGTCCCGCTCGCTCGCCCCCTCCCCCGCCCCCGGCGCCGGTCTCCGGCGCCGGGGGTCTTCCGCGCGGGGCCGGTTCAGGTGAAGGCGACCAGGACGCGGCTCTCGCCGTACTGCCAGACGCAGGAGACCGAGCGGAAGCCGGCGGCGCGCAGCAGCCGGGCGTGGGCGGCGAAGGTCAGGGCGTTGCCCCCGGACGCCTCGACCGGCCGGCGGCGGGCGCGTTCGGCGAAGGCGTGGGCCAGTTCGGGGTCCTCGGCCGCCTCGCGCCACCAGGACGCCCAGTCCGGCTCGTCGCCGGCCAGGGTCTGGGCCATCCGGCGGTGCCCGAGGTGGGCGGCGAGCCCCGGGCCGGCGGGGCCGCCGGCCGGGAAGTGGTCGGCGTTGACCAACACGCCGCCTGGTCGCAGGAGTTGGCCGAGGTGATGGTAGGTCAGGGCGAGGGTTTTCTCGCTCAGGCAGTGCAGGGCGGTGGCGGTGAGGACGGCGTCGGGGGCGCGGTCCAGGCGGAGCGCGTCGATCCAGCCGGGCGCGCCGAGTTCGGCCTCCACATAGCGGGCGGCGTCAGCCCGGTGGGTGCGGGCCAGCTCCAGCAGCAGCGGGTCGCGGTCCACGGCGACGATCTCGGCGTGCGGCAGCCGGCCGGCGACGCGGGCGGCCAGGGAGCCGGGCCCGCAGCCCAGGTCGAGCAGGAGCGGGCGGGCCGCGTCCCGGGTGGTGTACTCGGCCACGTCGGCGAGCACGGCGAACCGCTCCTCGCGGTGGATCGCGTACCGCCGCTGCTGGCGTTCCCAGCGGTCGACCCAGTACTCGGCCGTCGCCATGCTCACACCCATCGGAACGCGCCACCTCCGCCGTCGTTCGGTGTCCGACAGGCGCACACCCTACCTGGGGATGGTTTTCACTAGCGATTCCTGGCGGTCAGTCGAGGGTGTCGAGCACGGCCAGCAGGCCGTCGATCTCCTCCGGGGTGTTGTGGACGTGGAGGCTGACCCGGACGGCCGCCTCGCGCGGGTCGTCGGGGTCGACGCCGGCCCGGCACAGGCCGTCGGCGCGGACCAGGAAGCCGTGGCTGTGCAGGATGAACCCCAGGTCGTTGGAGGAGAGGTCGCGGTGCCGGAACGAGACGATGCCGCGCCGGCGTTGCGCGGTGGCGTCGGCGGCGAGGCTGAGCTGGCAGCCCAGCACCTCGTACGGCGGCAGGTGCCGCAGGCCCTCGGTGAGGCGGGCCGCCAGGGCGACGGTCCACCGTTCGATCCGGCCCACGTCCGCCGCCGTCAGCCAGTCGAGCGCGGCGCCCAGGCTGATCACGCCGACGGTGTTGGGGGTGCCGCTCCAGCCGCCGGGGCGGAACGCCGGGCCGCGCCGGTCGCGCGCCCAGACGGCGCCGGTGCCGGGCAGCGCGAGGGCCTTGTGGCCGGAGAACACCAGGAAGTCCACGTCGAGTTCGGCCAGCGAGATCGGCAGGTGGCCCACGCTCTGCGCCGCGTCCAGGCAGATCGGCACGTCGGGGCCGACGGCGGCGCGCAGCCGGTGGACGTTCATGTCGCCGCCGAGGACGTGGTGCACATGGGTCGCGGCGACGAACCGGGTGCGGGGGCCGACGAGTCGGGGCAGCGCCCGGTGGTCGTAGTCGCCGGAGGACGCCTGGTAGGGCAGCGGCCGGACGGCGACCCGCACGCCGGCGCGGGCCAGCTGCCGCTGCGCCTCGCGCCAGGGCACCAGGTTGGCCTGGTGGTCCTCGAACGGGACCAGGATCTCGTCGCCGTCGGCGAGTTGGGGCGCCAGCCAGTCGAGGGCGATGGCGCGCAGGCCCTCGGTGGTGCCGCTGACGAAGTGGACGGAGGAACGGTCGGGTTCCGGGTCGCCGAGGAACGCCCTGGTCTTTCCGCGCACCGCCTCCAGCGCGGCGGTCGTCGCGTTGGCCCAGGGGTAGGTGCCGCGCCCGGCGTTGGCGTTGCCGGTCACCAGGTACTCCCGGACGGCGTCCAGGACGGCGCGCGGCTTCTGGGAGGTGGCGGCGCTGTCCAGATAGGCCAGCCCCGGGTGGTTGGCGAGAATCGGGAACTGTTCGCGCAACTCGCTGTGCCAGCCGCGCAGTTGGGTCAGCGCGTCGGTGTCGTCTCCGTGGTTCACGCCGTTCACTCCCGCACCAGGGGCGCGCCGGCGTCGCGCCAGGCGACGACGCCGCCGGCCAGGCTGCGGACGTCGGGGTGGCCCATCCGGGTCAGCAGGGCGGCGAACCTGGCGGACTTCTCGCCGACCGGGCAGACCAGCAGCACGGGTTGGCGGCGGCTGAACGGCAGCCCGCCGTGGACCTGTTGCTCGAACAGCTCGTCCACCAGGTTGAGCGAGCCCTCGATGTGCAGGGCGGCGTAGGCGTGCGAGCCGCGCAGGTCGATGACCAGCGGGCGTTCCTCCTCGATCCAGCGCCGCGCCGCCGGCACGTCCACGGCGCGCACGGCGGCCAGTTCGGCCTCGGTCACGGTGGCCGGGGAGTTGCGGTGTGGGGCCCGGCCCAGCAACTCGGGGCGCCGGCGCCGGACATAGCCGAGATAGCTCTCCACCCGGTCGCAGGCGATGAACACGGCCGTCGTGCGCTCGGGGCGCGTCCCGTCCAGGGCCCGCAGGTGGCGGACCGCGCCCCGGTAGGCGGCGCCGCTGGTCGGGCCGGCGAGCAGGCCGCAGCGGCGGTTGAGTTCCACCATGCCGTCGATGGCCTCGTCGGCGGTGACGGCCTCGATGGCGTCGTAGGTGGCGGGATCGAACAGGCCGACCTCGTTGACCTCGTCGATGGTGCGGATGCCGGGGATGAAGTCCGACTTGGCGGCGACCAGGCCCAACACCCCGACGTTTGGGTCGTGTTCGCGCAGCACGCGGGCGACGCCGGAGGAGGAGCCGGCGGTGCCGACGCAGGCCACGAACCAGTCCGGGGGCCGGCCGCCGAGGTCCTTGACGATCTCGGGTCCGGTGCCGGTGGCGTGCGCCTCGGTGTTGCGCGGGTTGAAGTACTGGTCGGTGTGGAGGTGCGCGGAGTCGTCGTCGGCCAGGGCGCGGTGGAACTGGGTCAGCGGGTCGTCGGTGTCGGTGGGGTCCAGGCACTCGCTGCGGCCCGGCAGTTCCTCGATCCGCGCGCCGAGCAACAGCAGCAGCTCGCGCAGCTCGGGCACCCGCATCCGGTTGGTGACGCTGCGGAACGTCAGGCCGTGCAGGCCGGCGAGGGCGGCCAGCGCCTTGGCGGTGTTCCCGCTGGACAGCTCCACGACCTCCGCCCGCTCGGCGACGGCCGCGTCCAGGCCAGGGCGGAGCATGTTCCAGGCGGCGCGGTCCTTGACCGAGCCGAACGGGTTGAGCATCTCCAGCTTCGCGTAGAGGTCGACGGTGCGCAGCCCGTGCACGGCGGGGTCGATGCGCACCAGCGGCGTGTTGCCGATGGCCTCGGTGATGTCGTCGTATCTCATGCCTCTCCGCTTCAGCGCGTGGTCGGCCAGTACTGCTCGTCCAGGGACCACCAGCGGGTCCCGTCGTCGCGTCGGCCCACCGCCACCCGGCGGGCGCCCGGGCGCAGTTGGGCGTGGTGGGCGCGGAAGTCCATGCAGTAGCCGGCGGTGTTGGCGAAGGCGACCAGGTCGCCACGGTCGGGCAGCCGGGGCAGGAAGACGAGGCGGCGGGTCACCAGGTCGGCCTCCAGGCAGAGTTCGCCGACGAGATAGACGCCGACGGCCGCACCGGCCCCGTCCCCGTTCCCGTTGGCGTCGCTGTTGGCGTTCCCGTGGCCGGCGCGCGGCAGCAGCAACGGGTCGGTCAGCACGCCGTGTTCCTCCAGGCTGACGTCGGCGGCGGTCATGGCGAGCCGCACGAGGTGGGCGCCGTCCTCGGTGGCGCGGACGTCGACGACCCGGGCGAGGGACAGGCCTGCCTGGTCGACCAGGGCCCGGCCCGGCTCGATCCACAGGTCGTGCAGGTGCTCCAGCAGCAGGTCGGCGAGGGTGCGGCCGAGCGTGGGGGCGGGCGTGGACAGCAGCGCGTCGAGATAGCCGGGGCCGGCGACCGGGCGGTGCGCGGGGTAGAGCGACAGCCGGCCGCGCGCGGTGCCGCCCTCGTTCCGCAGGCCGTAGCCGTGGCCGCGCCAGGTCAGCGGGGGGCGGCGGCCGAGGACGGCCTGGGTCAACTCGGTGGTGTAGCGCTCCCATTGCGCGCCGTCGGCGAGATAGCTGGTGCCGAAGCCGCCCCCGATGTCCACCACCCGGGGCGCGAGCCCGCGCCGCCGCGCCTCGTCCAGCACCCGCACGCAGCTCTCCAGGGCCAGCGCCTTCTCGTTGAGGTCCGTGGTGTCCAGGTGGTAGGCCACGCCGAGCAACTCGACGGCGTCCGCCTCCCGTTCCACGAGGTCCAACAGCTCGCCGACCGCGCCGACCGGCGTGCCGAACCGGCTGCGCCGGGCCAGCAGGTGCACGCCTCCGTCGGAGGCGAAGGCGGACAGCCGCAGCAGCACCCGCGCCCTGGGCAGGCCCTCGGCGCGCACCAGGCGCACGAGGTCGGCGAGTTCGGCGGGGGCGTCGACGTGGACGGTCGCCCCGGCGCGGGCGGCCAGCCAGAGGAACGCGGGGTCCTTGGGGCCGGTGGCCAGGACCCGCTCGGGCGCGAAGCCCGAACCCAGCGCGTGCGACAGCTCGTTGACCGAGGCCGCGTCGAGCCCGGCCTCGGTGGCGGCCAGCCGGCGGACCAGCGCGCTGGAGCCGTTCGCCTTGTGCGCGAAGCAGATCCGCCCGCCGAGCCGGTGCCGGCGGTAGACGGCGCGGAACGCCGCGACGTTCGCGGCGACGACGTCGGGGAGCAGCAGGTGGAGTGGGGAGCCGAGCGCGTCGACGAGGCCGTGGAGGTGGTCCGGGTCGTCGAGCAACTCCCGCAGGGGCGGCTCCAGCCGAGGCTCCAGGAACAAGGGTGCACCCATCAACAGACAGTCCTCCCCACACGGCGACGGCAACCCCCGCCCGACGCGCCCGAGTTGCCCCCGGGCAGCCCTGATAATCATTTCCGCCTGGGCACGATTCACGCACCGGGCGCGAAGGGGGCGCATCGCGCCCCCGACGGCGCGGGCGCGACGGGGGCGTGGGGCGCGAGGGGCCCTTCGGGATGTCGGGTGGCCGCGCGGCCGGCTCGGGCCGGCGGCCTCAGTCGTCGGCGGCGGGGGCGGGGGTGCGTGTGATGCCGTTGACGAGCACGTCGAAGCCCCAGCGGAAGCGCTCCTCCGTGGCGCCGCCGACCAGGGCGGGCATGTGCGCGGCGATGGCCGGATGCGTGGCCTCGCTCGCGGCGCCCAGCGCGCGCACGGTGGCGTTCCAGTCCTCCTCGGCGGCCGGGTCGCGCTCCCGCGTGGACTGCTCGGCGGCGGTCGCGGTCGCGTCCTGGAGCAGCTTGTCCACGCCCCAGGCGACCTGCTCGGGGGCGGCCCCGCTGCGGGAGAGCAGGTCGAGGAGGCGTTCCACCAGGAGCAGGTAGTTCTCGCCGCTCGGGCGGGCGACGAGCGCGGACCGCGCGAGCTGCGGGTGGGCGGCCAGCACCAGGGTGTACGACCTGATCACCGCGCGGAGCCGCTCCCGCCAGCCCTCGCCGCCGTCCCGCCCCGTCAGGTCGACCTCGCCCAGCAGGGCGTCGAGGACCTCGGCGTGCAGCTCGGCGGTGTTGGCGACATAGACGTAAAGCGATGCCGGGCCGGTGTCGAGCTCCTGGGCGAGGCGGCGCATCGTGACCTTCTCCAGGCCCTCCGCCCGCATGATCCGGACGGCGGTCTCCACGATCCACCGCCGGGACAGGGCGGGTTTCGCGGGGCGGTCGCGGCGGCTCACCGGCTCTCTTCTGGCGCTCATGCCCCCGATCGTAACGAACGTGTTCGTCGTCACCGCTCGCCGAACTTGTTCGCGACGAACGCGTTCGTTAGCGTGGCTGAGGCAGCTCCCACCACCGCACGGAAAGGGGTGATCCGCCATGGCGTCCCCCACCCACCCCAGCCCGAAGCGCGCGAAGCCCACGAAGCCCACCCCGGCCGAGGCCGTCGAGGTGCCGAGGAACGTCCGCTGGGTCCTGCTCGGCGTGCTGCTGGCCCTGCTGCTCTCGCTGCTGGACGGGATGATCGTCGGCACCGCGATGCCCACCGTCGTCGCCGACCTGGGCGGCCTCGACCACATGGCGTGGGTCGTCACCGGCTACACCCTGGCCACCGCCTGCTCAACTCCGGTGTGGGGGAAGCTCGGTGACCTCTTCGACCGCAAGGCGATGTTCCTGGCCTCGATTGGGCTGTTCCTGGCGGCCTCCGTGCTGTGCGGCGCGGCGCCGTCGATGGGCTGGCTGATCGCGTTCCGCGTCCTCCAGGGCCTGGGCGCCGGCGGCATGGGCGCCGGCGCGTTCGCCCTCATCGGCGTGCTGCTGCCGCCGCGCGAGCGGGGCCGCTACCAGGGCATGGTCGCCGCCGTCATGGCGGTCGGCCAGCTCGGCGGGCCGCTGGTCGGCGGCTTCGTCACCGGCCACCTCGGCTGGCGGTGGGCGTTCTACATCAACGTGCCCGTCGGCCTGGTCTGCGTCGCCTGGTGCTGGATCATGCTGCGCGTTCCCGCGCCGGGCCGGCGGGGCAGGGCCGCCATCGACGGGTGGGGCATCGCGTTCCTGACCGGGGCGATCTCCGCGTTCGTCATGGCCGCGACCTGGGCGGGCAGCACCTACGCCTGGGGCTCGTGGCAGATCGTCGGCCTGGGCGCGCTCGCGTTGGGCCTGCTCGCCGCGTTCGTCGTGACCGAACGGCGCGTCGCGGAGCCGCTGATGCCGCCGCGCATCTACCGGGGGCACCGCAACTTCCCGCTCGCCGCCGTCCTGTTGACCGTCACGGGCGTGACGCTGTTCGGCGCCACCCTCTATCTGCCCCTGTACCAGCAGGTCGTCCAGTCCGCCTCCGCGTCCCACTCGGGCCTGCTCCTGCTGCCCATGATGATCGCCACGCTGGTCACGTCGAACATCGCGGGCCGGGTCATGACGGCCACCGGCCGCTACAAGGTCTTCCCGGTCGTCGGCGCGCTGTTCCTCGTCGTGGGCATGGGCCTGCTGTCCACCATGGGCACCGACACCTCACGCCTCGCGACCTCCGCGTACATGGCCGTCGTCGGCGCGGGCACCGGGCTCACCCTCCAGATGTCCCACACCATCGCCCAGAACGCCGTGCGGCTGCGCGACATGGGCTCCGCCTCGGCCGCCACGCACCTCTTCCGCAACCTCGGCGGCTCCCTCGGCATCGCCGTCTTCGCCTCCCTCTTCGCCGGCGCCGTGGCCGGCGGCGCCGCCCTCGCGCCCGGCGAGGGCGGCGGCTCCGGCGAGGCGGCCGCCCTCTCCTCCGCCGCCCGCGCCGCGTATGTCTCCGACGTCGCGCACGCGACCCATCTCGTCTTCCTCACCGGGGCGTTGATCGCCGTGGCGGCGCTCCTCGCGGCGGTGTGCGTCGAGGAGATCCCGCTGCGCGGCCGGCCTGGCGCGAAGGCGGAGGGCGCGACCGCCGACCCCGGCGCGAAGGCGGAGGGCGCGACCGCCGGCTGAGCCCGCGCCCCGGGCGCCGGCTGCCGCCCGTCAGGCCAGTTCGGCGATGAGGGCGTAGCGCTCGTCGGTGACCGGCCCGCCCCAGAGTGCCTCGTCCCCTGCGAGGTCCTCCACCCGCAGCGCGCCGACCAACGGGCGGACGACCGGGGCGAGTTCGTCGGCGGCGACGCCGTGGTGCCAGGGCAGCGCCTCGGCGCCGGGCACATAGGGCGTCCCGCTCTGCCCGGCCTCGCGCCAACGCCCCTCGACGAGAACGAGCCTGCCGCCCGGGCGCAGCCGGCCGACCCACTCCCGCAGCGCGGCGGCCGGGTCGGGCAGCGTCCAGACCAGGTGGCGGACGATCAGGGCGTCGAACCGCCGCTCGCCCACGGGCGGTTGGGCGGCGTCGCCGACGAGGAAGCGGCCCTCGCGGCCGGCCGCCGCGAACTTCGCCCGGGCCGCCGCCACCATGCGCGGCGCGAGGTCGACGCCGGTGACGCGGTGGCCGGCCTCGGCCAGCAGCAGGCTCAGCGATCCGGTGCCGCAGCCGACGTCCAACACCTCGGACGGCGGCGCGGACGGCGCGGTGGCCGGCGGTATCCACTCGGCGAGGCGGCGGGCCCACGCCTCGCGGGTGCGCGGCGCCAGGAGGCCGTGGTCCGGCTCGGCGTCGAAGTCGGCGGCGGCCGCGTCCCAGTAGGCCGCGATGGACGAGTCGAGTGCGGTCATGGCGCCGATCCTGCCAGCCGCCACTGACAACGGGCCGCCGGCGACCTGACGGGTGGTGCGGCCCTCGCGGTGGGGCGTTCGGCACGCTGTTGCCACCGTTCCGCAGTTGACAGTTGCAAGCGTGCGCTCTTGAGCACATAATCCCCTCGCGTGCCGCCACGGGCCCGCGCCCGGGTCCGCGCCCGACACCGAGGAGGCAAGGAACGTGCCGAAGGACAGCTCCACACCCGGCAACGAGAACGCGCCCCCCGCACCCCGGGCCCACCGTCACCATCGAGGCCCCGGAGATCACCGGGACCACCGGGACCACGACGACCACGGGGCACACCACCCGGACCACCGCCCGGGGCACCGTCACGGCCGGTCCCTCCGGCACCGGCTGGTCCACCTCGTGCGGCCGCACGCGCACGACGCGTCGGAGGCGATCCGGACGGCCGAGGAGGCCAGCCGGGAGGGCATCCGCGCCGCGTGGATCGGACTGGCCGGCATGGGGATCACCGCGCTCCTCCAGATCGTCATCGTCGCGCTCAGCGGCTCCATGGCGCTGCTGGCCGACACCCTCCACAACCTCGGGCACCTGGTGACGACCATCCCCCTCGTCATCGCCTTCCGCCTCGGCCGGCGCGCCCCCACCGCGACGCACCCCTTCGGCTACCGCCGTGCCGAGGACCTCGCCGGCCTGCTCATCGCCGCCGTCATCGCGCTCTCGGCTGCCCTGATCATCCGGGAGTCGATCGACGCCCTCCTCAACCCGCGCCCCCTCACCCATCTCGGCTGGGTCCTCGCCGCCGGCGTCGTCGGCGCGGCCGGCAACGAGCTGGTAGCGGTCCACCGCATCCGCGTCGGGCGGCGCATCGGCTCCGCCGCGCTGGTCGCCGAGGGCCACCACGCCCGCGCCGACGGACTGACCTCCCTCGCCGTCGTCCTGGGCGCGGTCGGCGTCTGGCTCGGCTTCGACCAGGCCGACGCCGTCGTCGGCCTGGTGATCGCCGTGGCCGTCCTGGCCGTCCTCGTCTCCTCGGCCCGCACCGTCGTCCGCCGCCTGATGGACGGCGTCGAGCCGGGCCTCGTCGAGGGCATCCACCGCGCGGCGGCGGCCGTGCCCGGCGTCGAGTACGTCGCGGACGTCAGGGCCCGGTGGAGCGGCCACCGCCTGGAGGCGCACGTCACTATCGGGGTGCACGCCGACCTCACCGTCGCCGATGGCCACGACCTCGCCCAGCGGACCCACCACCGGCTGCTGCACGCGATCCCGCACCTGGAGAGCGTCGGCGTCCATGTCCACCCCTCGCGCGACGGGGCGACCCCCGCCGACGCGCACCGCCTCACCGCGCACCACGCGGACCCCGGGGCGCGGCGCGGCCCGTGAGGCGGGGAACGGCCCGGGCGGCCCGACTGGACAGGTCCCGACCGACCCCCGCACCCTGTGCGCATGAACGCACCGACGCACCCGACGCCGGCGGCCGGCTCCCACCCCCGGGAGCCGGGCCCCGAACAGTTCGCCCGCGCCGCCGAGGTGCTCACCCTGCTCGCCGACCGCACCCGCCTCGTGCTGCTCCACACCCTCAGCTCCGGCGAGGCCGACGTCACCGCGCTGACCGCCGCCTCCGGCGCCGCCCGCCCCGCCGTCAGCCAGCACCTCGCCAAGCTCCGCCTCGGCGGCCTGGTCAGCACCCGCAGGGAGGGACGCCGCGTCGTCTACGCCCTGCGCAACCGCCACATCGCGCGGCTGGTCACCGAGGCGCTCGGGCACGCCGACCACGACCTGACCGAGGCGGGGCCCCGCTGACGGGACCTCGCGGACGGAATCTCGCGGACGGAATCTCGCCGGCGCGCGCCGCGCCCGCGTCGCTCCGGCGCGGACGGCCCGGAGCAGACCACCCGAAGCAGACGGCCGCTAGATGAAAACGGTTCCCATTTTGGTACGGTGGTCTCCGCTCGGTCCCCACCGTCCCGAAGGAGGTCCGCCCCATGCGGCCCGACAACCAACCCGCCCCCGGCTCCGCCGACTTCGCCCGCCCGGAGTCGAGGAGGGCACGGTGACGCTGCCCGTGGTGATCGTCGCCGGGCTGCACGCCGACGCCCGGCGCGCGACGGTCGACGCGCTGCTGCGCGCCGTGCCCGGCAGCGTGGCGCTCCACCACGACCTGGTCGGCGCGGCCGGCGGCACCGTCCGGCGCGAGCTGCGCGACCGGGACGGGACCGTGGCCGAGGCCAGCGCCCCGCTGGTCAACGACTGCGCCTGCTGCGCGCTCCGCGAGGACCTGCTGCCCGAGCTGGAACGACTCGCCGACGCCCCGGAGTTGACCCGACTGGCCGTCGTCGAGCTGTGGGACTCGGTGGAGCCGGCGTCCGTCGCGCGGCTGCTCGCCGCCCGGGACGAACGGCGGCTGTCGCTGGTCGGCGTCGTCACCGCCGTGGACCCGGCGCTGGTGCTGCCCGCCCTGGCCACCGGCGACGACCTCGCCGAGGTCGGGCTGTCCGCCGCGCTCGGCGACAACCGGACGGTGGGCGACACGTTCGCGCGCCAGCTGGAGTACGCGCCGGTGCTGGCCCTGGTCGAGGGCGAGACCCCGCCCGACGCCGCCGACCGGGCCCTGCTCGCCCAACTCCACCCGCTGGCCCGGGTCACCGGGCCGGCCGACCCCGCGTTCGCCCGCGTGGTCACCGCCGGGTTCGACGCGGCGGCGGCCGCCAGCCGGGTGGACCCGGCCACCGCGCTGCTCCCCCAGGAGGCCACGGCCGAGGGCGTGACCACCCATGTCTGGTCGGCCCGGCGCCCGTTCCACCCCGACCGGCTCCATGCCGCGCTCCCCGAGCTGGCCTGCGCGGCGCTCCGCAGCCGGGGCCGGTTCTGGCTGGCGGACCGGTTCGACACCCTGCTCTCCTGGGACGCCACCGGTGGGGCGCTGTGCGTGGCGGGCCACGGGCGTTGGCTGGCCTCGCTGCCCGAGGCGGACTGGCCGGAGGTCCCGGCCGCACGTCGCGCGGCCGCCGCCGTGGACTGGGACCCGCACCACGGCGACCGGGGACAGCATCTGGTCTTCACCTCGCCCGACCTCGATGTGCCGGCGCTGCGCGCGGTGTTGGGGTCCTGTCTGCTGACGGACGACGAGCACGCCAAGGGGCCGATGGTCTGGGCGTGCCGGGGCTCGGCCTTCGACGGGCTGTTGGACGCGGCGTCCTAGCGACGGCCGGCGCCTGAGCGACAACCGGCGCCCTGGCCGCGACCGGCTGCCGGCGAGCGGCCGGTTGCCGACGGGCGACCGGCTGCCGGCGAGCGGCCGGGCGGTGTGCTGCCGGGCCAGGCCAGCGGGTCGACGGCCAGGAACGGCTCGTCGGCCACCGCCCCCGGGCGGACGCCGGTGAACGCGACGACCTCCCGGTGGAGATGGGACTGGTCGACATATCCGGCGTCGGCCGCGACCCGGGCCACCTCGTGCCCGGCGACCAGCCGGCGCGCGGCGCGGTCGCGCACCCGGAACCCGGCCATGGTGACGCGGCCGCCCGGCTCAGTTCGCCGCGCGTTCCGCCCGGGGCGGGCCGGCGGGGTCCGCCGGGCGGACGCGCCCGGCGCGCACCTCCCAGATCCGGTCGGCGGCCCGGAGGGTGGCGGGCCGGTGCGTCACCACCAGGGTGATCCGGTCCTCGGCGCGCTCGCGGAGGGCGGCGGTCAGCGCGGCCTCGGCGTGCGCGTCGAGGTGCGTCAGCGTCTCGTCCAGGATCAGCACCCGGGGTTCCGGCAGCAGGGCGCGCGCCAGGGCGACGCGGGCCCGTTGGCCGCCGGAGAGGCCCCGGCCCCGCTCCCCCACCGGGGTCGCGAGGCCGAGCGGCAGCCCGGCGGCCGGATCGAGCAGGCCGGCGGTGGTCGCCACGGCGCGCAGCCGCTCGGGCGGGGCCTCGGGCGCGGCCAGCAGGATGTTGTCGGCGACCGTGCCGGTCAGCAGGTCGACGCGCTGCGGCACGGCGGTGATCGCCGCCCGCAGGTCGGCGTCGGCCAGGTCGCGCAGGTCGACGCCGCCGAGCGTGATCCGCCCGGCGTCGGGGTCCCACAGCCGCAGGGCGAGGCTGACGCAGGTGGACTTGCCCCCGCCGGAGGGCCCGGTGAGGGCGACGAGTTCCCCGGGGCTGGCGTCGAGTCGGACCTCCGTCAACACCTCGGGTCCCCCCGGCGCGTAGCGGAAGCCGACGCGCTCGAAGACCAGCGGGCCGAAGGCGGGCGGCACCGGGTGGGCGGGCGGGGTGGTGGCCTGCGGCGCGCCGAGCACCGCGTCGATCCGGGCGGCCGAGGCCAGCAGCGGGCCCAGGTTCCGCAGCAGCGAGGAGAGTTGGCCGAGCGGGCCGAGGGCGACGGTGGCGAGGGTGAGGGTCACGGGGGCCAGCGTCGGGTCACCGGTCGAGCCGCTGGCGGCGACGGCCAGGGCGGCGATGCCGGCCGCCGCGACGGCCAGGTCGGCGACGGCGGTCTCGACGCCGGTGACGGCGGCGAGCCGGCGCTGGGCGCGGCCGAGGGCGCGGGTGCCGGCGGCCAGCTCGGCGCGGCGCCGCTCCAGGGCGCCGGCCTCGGTCAACTCCCGCAAGCCGGCGACGGTCTCCACGACCCGGGCGTGCAGGTCGGCGTTGGCGGCGGTGAGTTCGGCGCCGCGCCGCGCCGCCGCCCGGCCGGTGCACCACGGGAGGGCCACGACGACCAGCAGGGCGGGGCCCCACGCCAGCGGCAGCCAGGGGCTGAGGACCAGCGAGTACCAGGTGGTGACGGCCAGCAGCACGACGCTGACCAGCGCCTGGGCGGCGGTGTGCGCGTAGAGCCACTCCAGGGTCTCCACGTCGGCGAGGGCGACCGCGCCCAGATCGCCGCTGTGCCGGGGCCGCGTCCGCGTCGGCATCGCGCGGCGCAGCGCGGCGAAGACCCGCACCCGCAGGTCGGCGAGGACCCGGTAGGCGAGGTCGTGGGCGACATAGGACTCCCGCCAGCTGGTCAGCGCGCACAGCGCCGCCGTGAGCAGCAGCGCCGTGACGAGGGGAACGACGGCGGTCGGGTCGCCGCGCAGCGTCAACGTCAGGAGCCAGGCGCCGAGCAGGCCGAGGGCCAGCACGCCCAGCTGGGTCAGCAGGCCGGCGGCCAGGGTCCACCAGAACGCGCCGCGATGCTGGGTGACCAGCGGCAACAGCCGCCACAGCGGCGCCAGTCGGGCCCGGAGCGCGGTCATCGGCGCGCCTCCCCCACGCTCGTCCCGGTCACCGGCTCGGCGGCGTGCGCCGTCACGCGTTCCGGTTCGGCGCCGCGCCCCGGTTCGGCGCCGTGCTCCCGCTCCGGGGCCGGGCCGCGTTGCCGGTGCAGGAGCGCGCGGTACGCGCCGTCGGGGCGGGCCAGCAGCGTGCCGGGGGCATCGCACTCCACCACCCGGCCCCGGTCGAGCACGGCGACGAGGTCGGCGCTGCGGACGGCGGCGAGCCGGTGCGCGATGACGATCCTGGTGCGGCCGGCGAGTTCGGGCGCGGTACACAGCGCCTCCAGCACCTCGGCCTCGGTCCTCGGGTCGAGGTGCGAGGTCGCCTCGTCGAGCACCAGCACCGGTGCGGTGGACAGGAACGCGCGGGCCAGGGCGACGCGTTGGCGCTGCCCGCCGGAGAGGGTGCTGCCGCGTTCGCCCAGGACGGTGGCGTAGCCGTCGGGCAGCGCGGCGACGAACGCGTGCGCCCCGGCCAGCCGGGCAGCCCGCCGCACCTGGGTGTCGGTGGCCTCGGGCCTGGCCAGCCGGATGTTGTCGGCGACGCTGGCCTGGAAGAGGTAGGGGTCCTGGTGGACCACGGTCACGGTGGCGCGCAGCGCGGCCAGCCGGTACGCGGGCAGCGGCCGGCCGGCGAGCAGGACGCGCCCGGCGTCCGGATCGTGGTGGCGCGTCAGCAGCGCGGCCAGGGTGCTCTTGCCGGCGCCCGACGCGCCGACGACGCCGACCAGCGCGCCGGCCGGGCAGTGCAGCGCGGCCCCGTCGAGCGCCGGGTGGCCGGCGCCGCCCGGGTGGGCGAAGCGGACGCGCGCGAAGCGGACGTCGGGCACCCCGGCGGGCGCGGCGTGGGCGCCGTCGTCGGGCACGGAGGGCGTGGCGGAAAGAAGTTCCTCGATGCCGTCGACGGCGGTCAGCCCCTGGTAGCCGGCGTGCCAGGCGGCGGACAGGTCGGCGAGCGGCCGGAAGCACTCCCGGCCGCACAGCAGGAAGACGAACGCGCCGGAGGCCCCGAGGTCGCCGGCGGTGGTGGCGGCCGCGACCACCGCCACGGTGACGGCGGTGCCGCCGTGCAGGGCCAGCGCGCTGATGCCGTGTTCGACGAGGGAGACGCGGAGTTGGGCCATCGTCGCGCGGTGCAGCTGGTCGCCCCTGGCGGCCAGCCGGCGGCCGACCCGCTCGCCGGCGCCGAGCACCCGCAGCGTGGGGAGGGCGGCGGTCGCCTCCAGGTAGTCGGCGCCCAACCGGCCCCAGCCGGCCCAGCGTTCCCGGCCGCGCCGCAGCAGCGTGGCGTCCCAGAAGCGCGGCAGCACGACGCCGAGGGCCAGCGCGCCGCCGAGCGCCAGGGCGCCCGGCGGGTGGACGGTGGCCAGCCAGCCGACGATCGCGGCCGGCACCACGGCCACCACCAGCAGTTGCGGGAGGTAGCGCGTGTAGTAGGCGTCCAGTGCCTCGACGCCGGTGACCAGGGTGTGCTGCGCCTGCCCGGCGCGGGCGCCGGCGGCGTGCGCGGGCCCCAACGCCCCCAGCTGGACGACCAGTTGGTCGCGCAGCCGGGCGCGGATCTCCGTGCCGCACCACGCGCGCAGCGGCGCGTCCAGGCGCAGCAGCGCGGCCCGCAGCAGCACGCACCCGCAGGACCAGCCGAGCGCGGCGCCGGCCGGACCCGCGCCGCCGCCCCCGGGAAAGAGATGGGCCAACGCGCGCGCCAGGGCGAGGGCCTGCGCCAGGTGGGTGGCGCTGACCAGCAGGCCGAGCAGGGCGCAGAGCGCCACGGGGCGGACGGCCGAGCCGGCGAGCGCGATCAGGCGGCGGTGCAGCATGGGCTGGGGTCAGAACGCGTCGGGGTGCAGGCCACGGGCGACGGCCTCGACGGCGCGGACGTTGCCGATGGTGCCGGGGAAGAGGTCGGCGCTGGAGACGGCGACGAGGCGGCCGTTCCGCACGGCCGACAGGTCGGGGAGGGTGGCGGCGAGCCAGGCGCGGGTGGCCCGTTCGTGCTCCTCGTCGTGGACGCCGAAGACCAGCACGTCGGGGTCGCGGTGGGCCAGTTCCTCCGGGTTGATCTCGGCGGCGAAGAAGTCGGCGAAGGCCGCGTCGTCGGGTCCGAAGACGTTGGCGCCGCCCGCCCTGCGGACGATGTCGTACTCGACGCCGGCGCCGATGGCGGAGAGCCGTTCGCCCTCCACATAGACCTGGGCGACGGTCACCTGCGGCCGGCCGGCGACGCGTTCGTCGACATCGTCGAGGACGGCCCGCTGGGCGTCGGCGAGTTCGGCCGCCGCGTCGTCGACGTCCAGCACGCGGCCGAGCGTGTCCAGGTCGGTGAAGAGGTCGTCCACGGTGGCGGTCATGCGGCGTTCGGCGCAGCCGCCGCTGGCGATGTGGGCGGCCACGCCGGCGTCGGCGAGCTGGTCCAGGTCGGCGAAGCCCTGTTCGGCGGAGAACTCGTAGGAGGTCGGCGCGGTGACGAGGTCGGGTTCCGCGTTCAGGAGCACCTCGCGGGTGGGCGGGGCGTCCTCGCTGAGGACGGGTATGTCGGCGGCCAGGTCCCGCACGTCCTCGGGCAGCGGCGCGGTGGCGGTCTGCGCCTGGCCCACCATCCGGTCGGCGACCCCGAGACGCAGCAGCAGCTCGGTCTGGGCGGGGCTGAGTCCGACGACGGCCTCGGGGGGCGCGTCGAGGGTGACCTCGCGCCCGCAGTTGGTGTAGGTGACGCCGTCCCCGGCCGCCGGTTCGGCGGCCGGCTCGGTGACGCCCGAGCCGCAGGCGGCCAGCGTGAGCAGGGCGGTGGCGGCGAGGGTGGCGCGGACGGCGACGGGCCGTCGGCGAAGGGCGGTTGTCATGGCGTGTGCTCCTGGTGCGGGGTGACGACGGGGGTGTCGTCCGAGAAGGCGATCAGCGGCCGGCCGCCCACGGGGTGGCGCAGCAGGTGGGCCCGGACGCCGAAGACGTCGTGGATCACCTCGGGGGTGAGGACGTCATCGGGCGGCCCGAGGGCGGTGACGCGGCCGTCGCGCAGCACGGCGATCTCGTCGCAGTGCGCGGCGGCGAGGTTGAGGTCGTGCAGGGCGGCGACGGTGGTGACGCCCAAGCCGCCGACCAGCCGCATGAGTTCGAGCTGGAAGGCGATGTCCAGGTGGTTCGTGGGCTCGTCCAGCACCAGCACCTGGCTCTCCTGGACGAGGGCGCGGGCCAGCAGCACGCGCTGGCGTTCGCCGCCGGAGAGCGCGGCGAACGGCCGGTCGGCGAGCGCGCTCGCGCCCACCCGCTCCAACGCCCGCCGCACCAGGGCGAGATCGCGGGCCGAGTCGCCGCCGAAGCCGCCGTGGTGCGGCAGCCGGCCGAGCAGCACGACGTCGAGCACGTCGAGGTCGAAGTCGGTGCCGCTCTCCTGGGTCAGCACCGCGACCCGCCGGGCCACCTCGCGCGGCGGCAGCCGCCACGCGTCGTCGCCGGCCAGCCGGACGGTGCCGGTGTGCGGCCGCAGCACCCGGTAGAGGGCGCGCAACAGGGTCGACTTGCCGCTGCCGTTGGGGCCGACGAGCCCGAGGAAGCGGCCGGACTCCACGCGCAGGCTCGCCTCGTGGACGACGGTGCGGCCGCCGACGGCGACGGACACCCGGTCGAGGACGACGTTCACCGCAGCATCCCCGCCCGGGCGGCGCGCCCGCGCCGGATCAGCCACAGGAAGCAGGGCGCGCCGACCACGGCGGTGACGATGCCCAGCGGGATCTCGGTGGGCGCGGCGACGGTGCGGGCCAGCAGGTCGGCGGCCATCAGGAAGAACGCGCCGGCCAGCACGGTGACCGGCAGCATCCTGCGGTGATCGGCGCCGACCAGGATGCGGGCGGTGTGCGGGACCACCAGCCCGACGAAGCCGATGCCGCCGCTGACCGCCACCACGGCGCCGGTCAACAGGGAGGCGGCGACGACGAGTTGGCCGCGCAGCCGGTGGACGGGCACGCCGAGGGCGGTGGCGGTCTCGTCGCCGGCGAGCAGCGCGTTGAGGGCGCGGGCGCGGGCCAGGGCGAAGAGGGTGACGGCCAGCAACGCCACGGCGGGGATGGCGAGTTGGTCCATGGAGGCGGCGGAGACGCTGCCCAGCAGGAAGAAGAGGACGCTGAAGACGTTCTGCGCCTCGGTGGTGAGGGTGAGATAGCTGGTGAGGGCGGAGAGCAGGGAGCCCAGGGCCACCCCGGTGAGGATCATGCGGGTGGGCGCGAGCATCCCGTGGTGGCGGGAGAGCAGCGCCACGGCGGCCGTGGCGGCCAGCGCGCCGAGGAACGCGGCGCCGCTGAGCGGCAGTCCGGCGACGGCGGCGGAGCCCAGCGTGATGACGGCGACGGCACCGAGGCCGGCGCCGGCCGAGACGCCCAACACATAGGGCTCGGCGAGCGGGTTGCGGACGGCCGCCTGCATCAGGGCGCCGGCCAGGGCGAGTCCGGCGCCGGCGAGCCCGGCGAGCAGGGTGCGGGGCAGCCGGAACTGCCAGACCGCCTGGTCCTGGAGGCGGGTGAGCGAGCCGTCGCTCGTCCAGGGCGCCCCGGGCAGCAGATGGCCCAGGATGACGCGGCCCGCGTCGAGCGGCGACACCTCGGCGGGCCCGGTCGCGCCGGAGACGACGAGCACCGCCAGGATGCCGACGCCGAGGGCGAGTTGGGTGAGCAGCGGCGCGCGGCGCGAGCGGCGGACCCCTCGGTCGAGGGCGGACACGGGATGGCCTCCTTCGGCGGCCAGGACAGGGACCCCGCCGACTCATGAAAACAGGAACGGTTTTCATGACCGTATGCGGCAACCGGGCCGCCGCGCAACGCGGGAGGACGCCGCTGTGGCATTGATCACGGCCGTCGGTCGGCGGGGCCGCGACCAGGGGCGTTGGCCAGGGAGTTGGACCCGCGCGGTGGCCACGGGCCGGGACCACGCGCCGGGGGCGCAGGTGGGGACCATGCCTCGGCCGGCCGGGGCGGCGCGGCCGGGGGCCTCAACGGCCCCGCCGTACCGTCGGCTTCGGGTGGCGGCCGGTCCCGGGCCGGGTTCCCGGCCCCTCGCCCGCGCGCCGGCGCGCGGCCAGGGCGGCGAGGGCGCGCAGCGCCCGGGTGCGCCCCCTCGTGGGCACGGTCCACAGCGGGTGGCCGGCCAGGCCCCAGCGGGCCAGCAGGGCGTTGGCCGCCAACAGGCCGGTGCTGGTGGCCCGTTCCATCAGGGCCACCGGCAGGTCGCAGCGCACCAGGTCGCCGGCGAGCACGACGCGGGGGTCGGCGGTGGTCACGGTCGGGCGGTCGGCCCAGCCGCCGACGGGAAAGAGGGGACAGTCGTCGCGCCACAGGTGCGCCTCGTCGCGCGCCACGGCGTCGGCCGTCTCCGGGTAGACGGCCGCCAGCCGGGCGCGCAGCTCGGCCTGGTGGGCGGCCCGGTCGACGGTCGGCGGCACGGCGTAGGAGTGCAGCTCGACGACGGAGCCGCCGGTGCGGGCCGACCAGCGGGCGGCCTCGTCCTCCCAGCGTTCCAGCACGCTGACGTTGTCCAGCCCGCCGAAGCCGGCGGTGCCCAGGAATCCGGGCCGGTCGGGCGCCACCGGCCGGTCCAGCCAGAGGCGGGAGACCAGGAACGGCGGCGCCGGCCGCAGCCGGCCGATCCGGGCCCGCCAGTCGGCGTCGCCGAGGGCCGGCGAGTTGGCCACCAGCCGGGTCAGGCCGGCGGTGTCCAGGGCCAGGACCACCGCGTCGAACCGTTCGGCGCCGCCGGCGGTGACCACCTCCACGCCGGCGCGTTCGACGGGGTGAACGGCGCGCGCCTCGGTGGCGGGGCGCAACCGGGCGCCGTGCGCCGTCAGATGCGCGGCCAGCGGCTCCCAGATGGCCTGCGGGTAGGGCGCGCGCGGCACGTCGAAGAGCAGGCCCTCGCTGGAGCCGAGGAAGTAGATGTGGAACATCAACGCCATCTCGGCGGCGGAGAGTTGGTCGGGGTCGGCGAAGAAGCTGCGGGAGAAGACCTCGAACGCCAGGTGGCGGGCGGGCTCGGGGAAGCGGACCCGGTCCAGGAGCCGGCTGGCGCTGACGCCGTCGAGGCGCCGGTAGACCTCGGGCACCCGCACGTCGAGGAGGTCGAGCGCGGCCGGGAGGTCGAGCCTGGCCAGCTCGCGGGCCGGGAAGCTGGGGCTGAGCGCGGCGAAGCCGAGGGCGTTCCAGGGCGGGGTGCGCGGCAGCCGGGCGAAGCCGTCGCGGGCGCCGGCGCCGTGCCAGAGCGGGTAGTCGGGCAGCGGGGTGAGCCCGGCGAGGGCGGGGTCGACCCGGCGCAGCAGCGCGCGGAGGTTGTAGTACTGGCGGAAGAAGGCGTGAAATCCCCGGCTCATGGTGGCCGTCGAGCCGTCGCTGAGCCGGATCGGCCAGCCGGCGAGCCGGCCGCCGAGGACGGGCTCGCGCTCCAACAGGGTGACGCGGACGCCGCGTTCGGCGAGGGCGGTGGCTGCGGCGACGCCGGCGAGGCCGCCGCCGAGGACGGCGACGGTGGGCGGGCGGTCGCCGGCGGTGGGGCGGCCGGCCGGGGCCGGCACGGCGACGGCCCGCCGGTCGCGGCCGGGGCCGGGCGGTCGGTTCCTCGGGGCGTTCATCGGGTCACCGGGGCGGGTCGGGCGTCGGCGGCCGGGGCTGCGCGGCGGGGGCGGACGGCGAGGTCGAGGACGGTGCGCAGCAGGGGCAGGGCGGGGGCGCGCCGGCCGACCGCCAGGTCCTCGACGGGGCTGGTGCGCCCGTCGAGGAAGCGCAGCAGCCGCGCGATCGGCACCTCGCGGAACAGGCGCGGGAAGACGTCGGCGCCGCGCACCCGGCCCCGGTCCAGCGCCGCCAGCAGCACCGCGTCCAGCGCCAGGGCGCGGCCCGGGTAGGCGGGCGGCGGGAGCGGGGCGCGGCCGGCGAAGAGGGCGTCGGCGACGGCGGCGGTCTGGCGCTGCACGGCGGCGAACGTGTAGCCGGTGGACGGCCGGGTGGCGCCGCCGGCCGCGCCGATCCGGAAGACGGCGGGCCCGGCCCGGCGCCGGTGGCGGGCGTCGGTGAGCGGGATGATCCCGCGTTCGACGGCTTCGACCCGGTGGTCGTCGCCGAGCCCGAGGACGCGGCCGGCGTAGTGGGCGAGCGCGCGCCCGTAGCCGGCGTCGGTAAGCGGGCGGCGGGAGAACGCGGTGTACTCGACGAGCGCGCGGTCCTCGGCGAGCGGCAGCACATAGCCGAACGCCAGTCCTTCGGCGGGCTGCGGCACCCGGAAGTCCATCAGCTCGACCACGGCCGGGTCGAACGCCGGGCGCGGGGTGCGGAGGAACCAGCCGTGGAAGTGCTGGAGGAGCCGGGTGCGGGCGGGCGGGGGCGTGGCCGGCGGGCGGGAGTCGAGGACCCAGCGGGCCCGCAGCCGCGCCGGCCGTCCCTCGGCGGTCTCGCCCAGCAGCTCGGCGCCGCCCGGGCCCGACCGCACCCGGCGCACGGTCCACTCCCGGCGCTCGACGGCGCCCGTCCGCTCGCGGACCCTGGCCTCGAAGTCGGCGGAGGTCAGCATCTTGTAGCGGCCGTCGCCGAGCCCGCGCTCGATGGTCTCGCCGTCCGGCCCGCGCACCCGCAGCCGGGGCCAGGAGGCGGTGAGCCAGTCGTCGAACGGGCCGCCGGCCGGCTCCCACCAGCACCAGGTGCGCGGCGGCGGGCGCAGCGGCCCGGCCGGGGCCTCGACCAGGGTCACCGCGAGCGGCCGGGCGCCGGGCGGCGGGTGGGCCAGCCGCAGGGCGAGGGAGAGCCCGGCGGCCCCCGCGCCGACGATCGCGACCTCGGTCTCCCGTTCCCGCACGGCCCTCGCCCTCCCGCTCGTCGGCGCCGCTCCCGGCGGCGGCACCCCAGGGAGATGTACCAGTTCGTGCGCCTTCGCCCCCGTCCGCCACGCCCGGGCGGGGCCGCCATCGGGCGCTCACGGTGGGTGAGTTCATCCCCGGGCGCGCTGTGACTCCTGACATAGGACCAAGGTCCCCTACGAGGCGGCCTAGCGGTGCGGGGTGCGCGCGACCCGGGGGCGGGGCCGCGTTCGGGGCGCGTCGGCTACGGAGCGGGGTCGTAGGTCACACCTTTGCCCGCCGCTCGGACGCTCGCTAAGACTGGCCGACGTCCGCAATCACGGGATTTACCCCCACTTCCAACGAGGAACGACCACATTGTTCGCACACAGCACCCCTGGCCCTCGCCGGTCCCGGACCCGCAGGGTTTCGGTGGCCGGAGTCGTCGCCGCCGGCGCAGCGGCCATGGCCGTCTCGCTCGTACCGGGTCACGCGGCCGCCGCCTCCCCCGAGGCGAGCACCGCTCCCGCGCCGACCGCCGCCGGAACCGACGCCCCTGTCGCCTTCACCCTGACCGAGGGCAAGGCGGCCGGCACCCTGCGCGACACCCTCGGGGGTCGGCTGACGGCCCTCGACCCGCTGCCCGCCACGCACCCCACGCAGGCGCCGGCCGCCGAGGACGAGGAGTCGGCCGACGACGGTGACGCCGCCGACGAGTCGGCCTCCGACGAGGACGCCAAGAACGGCGACCAGAACGAGAACGCCGAGGGCTCCGAGGCCGCCGACGAGACCGAGAACGCCGAGAACGCCGAGGACGCCGAGGACGAGAAGTCGGCCGAGCCGGAGTACCCGGACAACCTCGACGGCTGGATACGCGAGGCCCTGGACATCATGGCCGAGCACGACATTCCGGGCAGCTACGAGGGCATCCACCGCAACATCATGCGGGAGTCCAGCGGCGACCCGTACGCCATCAACAACTGGGACATCAACGCCATCAACGGCGTGCCCTCCAAGGGCCTGCTCCAGGTGATCAAGCCGACCTTCGACGCCTACCACGTCGAGGGCACCGCCTACGACCAGTACGACCCGGTGGCCAACATCGTCGCGGCCTGCAACTACGCGGCCGACCGCTACGGTTCGATGGACAACGTCAACGGCCCCTACTGACCGGACCGTTCACGCCCGAAACACCGGGCCACGGCAACACCACGGCCGGGCCCGCCCACGTTCGTCGAACGTGGGCGGGCCCGGCCGTTCCGCCTCGCGGGCGGTCGCTCAGGCGGGCCGCGCGGGCGCCGGGCCGGTGGACTCGCGGATCACCAGCCGTGCGGTGGGCGGCTCGGGCGCGTTCTCCACCGGCTCGCCCAGCAGCCGCAGCAGCCGGACGGCCGCCGCCCGGCTGACCTGGCGGGCGTCCTGGGTGACCGTGGTGAGCCGGGGGTGCAGCCACTGGCCGAGCGGGTGGTCGTCGTGGCCGATGACGGAGAGGTCATCCGGCACCCGCAACCCCATCCGCTGCGCGGTGGCGATGGCGGTCAGGGCCATGGCGTCGTTGGCGAACAGGATGGCGGTCGGCCGGCGTTCGGGGTCGGCCATCAGCTCGGCGGTCACCCGGGCCGCGCCCTCGCCGGAGAGTTCGGTGTCGAACACGGTGCGCAGCCGCAGGTCGAGGTCGGCCAGCGTGCGCTCTATCTGGAGGCGGCGCAGCCGGCTGTGCACCCGGTCCTCGGGCCCGGCGACATAGGCGAGCCGCCGGTGGCCCAGGTCCGTCAGGTGGCTGACGGCCGCGCCCATGGCCTCCTCCAGGCCCTGCGCGTGCACGCACTCGGTGGGCTCGCCGCGCCAGGGCCGGCCGATCAGCAGCCCGGGCACGCCGAGCCGGCGCAGCAGCGCGTGCCGCGCGTCGCCGACCCGGTGGTCGGTCAACAGGAAGGCGTCGACGCGGCGTTCGCGGACCAGCTGCTCGTAGACGGCCAACTCGGTCTGGTCCTCGGCGATCAGGTGTAGCCGCAGTCCGTAGCCGGCGGGGCCCAGCTCCTGCTCCAGGCCGGCGACGGTCTCCGCGAAGAACGGGTCGGCGGTCAGCAGGTCGGGCCCGCGCGCGATCACCAGGCCGACGGTGCGGGTGCGTTCGCCGCGCAGCGCCATGGCGTGGGCGCTGGGCGACCAGCCGAGCTTCTCGGCCGCGTTCAGGATGCGTTCCCTGGTGGCCGGGGAGATGCCGTCCCGGTTGTTGAAGACCTTGGAGACGGCCGACTTGGAGACGCCGGCGAGCGCGGCCACGTCCATGATGGTGGGCTGGGAGCGACGGGAGGTGCGCTCCGTCGCCTGGTCGCGAGTGATGTCCTGATCTCCTTGTGTGGGGCCGGGTCACATCTTGACCGCGCCGCTGATCAGTGCCTGCTCCATTCTGCGCTGGAGCACGATGTACACGATATAGACCGGGATCAGGGTGACGGCGGTGCCCGCCATCAGAACGCCGTACTCGGTGGCCTGGTTGGCCTGGAGCGTGGGCAGCGCGACCTGGATGGTGCGCTGCGAGGTGTCCGGACCGATGATGACCAGCGAGTAGAGGTACTCGTTCCAGAAGTTCAAGAAGTTGAGCAGCAGCACCGTCGCGATGCCCGGCATACTCAGCGGGACGAAGACCCGCCACAGCACGGTCCAGGTGCCGGCGCCGTCCACCCGGGCGCTCTCCTCCAGCTCCGGCGGCACGGTCCGCATGAACTGGGTCAGCAGCACCACCGACAGCGGCAGCGCGCCGGCGGGCAGCAGCAGGATGAGGAACGTCCTGGTGTGGAAGAGCCCGGTGTAGGCCGCCATCAGGAAGGTCGGCACCAGCGCCGCGAAGGTCGGCACCAGGAAGCCCATGGCGAAGATCCGCTCCAGCAGCGTGGACAGCCGCCCCCGGCTGCGGGCCAGCGCGAACGAGGCGGGCAGCGCGAGCAGCAGCGTCAGCACCAGCGCGGCGCCGGTGACCAGTGCCGAGTTGACCAGCGCCAGGTCGAGGCGGGCGTAGCGGATGGCGTCCTCGAAGTAGTGCCAGACCGGGTCGACGGGCGGCGTCAGCGGCGAGTCGAAGATGTCGGTGGTCTTCTTGAACGAGGAGATCACCAGGTAGTACAGGGGCAGCACCAGGGCCAGGGCGTAGAGCCAGACCAGGCCGTGGCTGACGCCCCACAGCAGCCGGCCGGTGCGGCCGGAGCGTCGGGCGCCGCCACGCGGAGCGCGGGTTGCCTGCTTGGTGGTGGACATGTCGGCTCCCTGGGCGGTCAGTAGTTCTGGCGCAGCAGACGGCGGATGGCGAGCATTCCGACGAGCCCGACGACGAAGAGCAGCACGCCGGCGGCCTGGCTGTAGCCGAGATCGGACTGGACGAACGCCTTGTTGTAGACGAGGAAGGAGAGGTTGGTGGTGGCGTTCCCCGGGCCGCCCTGGGTGAGCAGCAGCACGTTCTGCGCCGAGGAGAAGAGAATCCACAGGAACTGGAGCATGGTGGTGACGCCCACGTAGTCCTTGGTGACGGGGAAGGCGATTCGCCACATCCGCCGCCAGTGGCCCGAGCCGTCCAACTCGGCCGCCTCGTAGATCTCCCCGGGGACGCTGCCCAGCCGGGCGGCGAAGAGGACGGCGGTGAAGCCGATGCCGTTCCACAGGTCGATGGCCATGATGCAGGCCAGCGCGGTGTCGGTGTCCGCGAGCCAGGCGCGGCCGAGGGAGCCCAGGCCGACGGTGTCCAGCAGCCCGTTGAGCATCCCGTTCGGCGCCAGCACGCTGTAGGCCATCATCGCCTTGGCGGACGCGGAGATCAGCGCCGGCGTGAAGAGCACCACCCGCAGCAGCCGGTGGCCGCGCGGCTTCAGCGTCAGGTAGTAGCCGACCATGAACGCGGTGACGATCATCACCGGCAGCACGACGCCGATCTGGATGGCGCTGTTGCGCACCGCCTGCCAGAACAGCGGGTCGTCCAGCACCACGCGGAAGTTCTCCCAGCCCGCCCACGAGCGCGGCGCCAGCATTCCGGGCCAACTCAGGCCGCTGATGTAGAACATGGCCAGCAGCGGGCCCAGCGTGAACAGCAGGTACCAGACCAGGGCCGGCACGGCCAGCAGCGTGACCGGGGAACCCTCGCGTCGCGTTCTGCGCACCCGACGGCCGGTGGCCGCCGGCGCGGTCGGTGGGGTGGTTGGGGTGGGGTGCACCGTCGTTGTGCCTTTCCGCTTGAACGGGCCCGGGTGGGCGGGCCGGGGTGGGAGCCGTCAGCTCCGGTAGGCCGTGTCCAGCGCCCGCGCGATGGACTCGGCGCTGTTGCCGGGGGTGAACGCCACGCTGGTCGCGCGGATCAGCGGCTGGGAGACGGCCGCCGGCACGAACAGGTCGGGCAGCACGGCCCAGGCGACCTCGCTCTCGCCGCCGCTCTCCTCGGAGAGCAGCACGGACTCGGCGATCAGCGGGTAGTCGGGGCTGTCGACGGTGTCCGTCAGGGCCGTCACCTGGCCGGCGTCGCGGACGAAGCGCGCGGTGGTCTCCTCGCTGTAGAAGTGCCTGACGAAGCGCTCGACGAGGCGGATCTTCTTCTCCCCGTTGGGGCTGATCCAGATGCCGGTCGAGGTGTAGCCGCGCAGGGCGGTCGGCCGGTCGTAGACGCTGTCGGCCGGCACCGGCCAGCCGCCCAGCTCGGTGACCTCGACGACCTCCGGCGGCACGCTGGCCAGGGTGCCGGAGATCAGCGAGGCCATGGGCGCCCGGCCGCTGTAGAAGTCGGTGTTCATGGAGTCGGCGTTGAGGCCCTGGGCGCCGTCGAAGAAGACACCGGCGTCGCGGAGTTCGACGAAGTGCGCCAGGCCGCGCAGCGCGTCGGGATCGTCGGCGAAGCCGGCCTCCCGGAACAGGCGCTCGGCGTCGGCCGGCTGGAGGTAGGCCTGCATGACCTGCATCAGCAGCTTCTGGCCCGACCAGTCGTTGCCGCCGATGGTGACCAGGCCCTTGGCTCCGGCGGAGCGCACGGCCTCGGTCGCGGCGAGCATCTCGTCGACGGTGCGCGGGATGTCGCCGACGCCGGCGGCCTCCAGCAGCGCGGTGTTGAAGGCGACCGGCCAGGTGAAGCCGGACCAGGGGAAGCCCATCACGCGGCCCCGGGAGTCGGTCCACTCGGTGAGCGCCTGCGGGATGATCCGGCCGGCCAGGCCCCAGTCGTCGAGGTAGCGGGTGACGGGGACGGTGGCCCCGAGTTCCGTCCAGGACAGCGACTTCTCGGCGAGGTTGACCATGACGACGTCGGCCTCCTTGCCGGCCAGCCGCGCCGTCTCGTAGACGTTGATCAGGTCGGTGCCGCCGGAGACCAGGTTCTTGACCCGGCTGCCCGGGTTCTCCCGCTCGAACGTGTCGCAGACGGTGTCATAGACCTCGGAGTCCGCCCCGCCCGCGGTGAACATGTTGTGCACGACCAGGGTGTCGGGGTCGTCATTGCCCGGGTCGAGCGCGCCACAGGAGGTCAACGCCGGGGCGAGAGCGGCCGAAACCGCACCCGCGAGCATGGTTCTACGGCGCATGGACACCTCTTCTTCTCGCTGGTGGAACGGTTTAGCGGATCATAGAGAGCACCCCCGAAGCCGTCAATGTCCGAAAAGAAACGCCAGGTGATCAACGGTTCCGAGCCGCGCATACCCTTGCGTGACCCTTTGGTGGAACGGTATACCTGTGGACGCTTGAGGCGAGCCGAAGGCGCTCTGCCCGCTCCTGGCTGGAAACCCACCGTGGCCCGGCCATCCCAACTCCAGGAGAGCCTCCACCACATGTACAACGTCATCGAATACGGCGCCGTGGGCGACGGCACCACCAACGACACCGCCGCCGTTCAGGCCGCGATCGACGCCTGTGCCCAGGCCGGCGGGGGGCGGGTGGTCCTGCCGGGCGGGCACACCTTCCGCACCGGGACCGTGACGCTGCGCTCGCACGTCGAGCTGCACATCGAGCACGGCGCGACCCTGGCCGGCAGCCCCGACTTCGCCGACTACTCGATCCACTTCGGCGGCGTGGTGCTCAACGACGGCAACACCCAGTGGGGCAAGACCCCGACCACGGTGCTGCTGAACGCCGAGGGCGCGGAGAACATCGCGGTCACCGGCGCGGGCACCATCGACGGCGCCGGCCGGCACTTCGTGCTGTCGGACAACGGCTACATCTACACCATGGACGAGCGCCGCCCGTTCACCGTGTACTTCCGCGACTGCCGCAACGTGACCTTCCGCGACGTCTCCATCGTGGACGGCGCGGTGTGGACGCTGCGGCTGTCGCTCTGCGACGACGTGCTGATCCATGGCATCCGCATCCACAACGACCTCAAGACGCCCAACAGCGACGCCATCGACCTCGACTGCTGCCGCCGGGTGCGGATCAGCGACTGTGACATCGTCGCCGGCGACGACGCGATCTGCCTGAAGACCTGCCTGGAGCACACCCGCGAGGCCACCGACGAGGAGCGGGTCTGCGAGGACGTCACGGTCACCGGCTGCACCATCACCACCACGTCCAGCGCGCTGATCCTGGGCGTCGAGGCGCAGACTCCGATCCGCAACGTGGTCTTCTCCTCCTGCGTGGTCCGCAGCAGCGCCCGGGGCATCGCCGTCCGGCTGGCGGAGGGTGGCGACATCGAGAACGTCCTCTTCAGCGACATCGTGATCGAGACCCGCTTCTTCCACGAGGGCTGGTGGGGCCGGGGCGAGCCGATCGCGATCATGGCCGTGCCGTGGCGGGACCGCTGCGGGACCATCCGCAACGTGCGGGTGCGCAACGTGCTGTGTCGCTCGGAGAACGGCGTCCTCGTCTACGCCCAGCAGCCCGGCGCCATCGAGGACATCGTGCTGGAGGGCGTGCGGGTGGAGATCGACCGCTGGAGCCGGTGGGAGGGCGGCCACGGCGACTTCCGGCCGCGCCGCGCCGAGGACTTCCCGAAGATGCCGACCGACGCCTTCCACCTGGAGAACGCGAGCCGCGTGCAGTTGCGCGACTGCGAGGTGGTCTGGGCCAAGCGTCCCGAGGACGGCCGGCACGCGCTGTACGCGGAGAACTGCCAGGGCCTGACCAACCGCGACTTCCGGGGCGAGGCCGCGCACCCGGAGCGGGGTCAGGAGCCGGTGGTCATCGCCTGACCCGCGCCCGCCCCGGGCCCTCGGGGTCACACCGGCGGCGGCCGGCGGGGAGCCGCCGCCGGTGGGCGTTCCCGCCCGGGAACCCCTCGCTCAGGCGCGGGAGCGGCCGACGTAGATGTCGCGCGCGTGGTAGAGGGTGTCCGTGGTCGGGCCGGAGGAGCCGGAGGAGCCCTCCATCTGGAGGTTGATGATGATCCACAGGGGCTGGTTGACGAAGTTCGCGCCCCGGTGCTGCCCGACCCAGGTGTCGTCCAGGTAGTAGTGGATGTCCACGTCGGTCGCGTTGACCTTGTTGATCCAGGCGCGGTAACCGTGCCAGGAGCCGGGGCTCGACACGTTGACGATGGTGTTGGACCAGCCGCCCTCGGCGTTCTTGTAGGTGTTGAACCAGTTGCGGGCGTCGCCCTTGAACTCCAGGATGTCGCTCTCCGGCGGCCAGCTGTTGACGCCGGTCAGCCAGAACGCCGGCCAGGTGCCGGACGCGGAGGGCGCCTGGAACCGGCCCTTGACCTCCCACTGCGGGAACTGGTCGCTGACCACCACGTGTTGGCGGGCGTGCACCGCGCCCGAGTGGTAGCGGATCGGCAGATGGGGGTCGGCGGAGCTGTTGCCCTCGTCCCAGTTGATGCGGGTCGCCCTGAGGGTGAGCGTTCCGCCGTCGAGGGAGATGTGGTTGTGGTCGCTGGCGCTCCCGTACATGCGGGCGGTGCCGTTGTGGTCGGAGCCCCAGGGGTAGAGGTAGTTCCAGTTGGCCTCCAGCGTCGCGTAGTCGGTGAACGAGTCGCTGATCACCGTCTCCCAGGTGGCGGCCGCCGCCGGGCGGGCGAAGCCGACCGCCGCGCCGGCGAGGCCGGCTCCACCGGCCAGCAGGAACCTTCGTCGTGTGTGCGTCACCGTGCTCAACCCTTCGTCCGTGGGTGTGGGGGGCGGCGGCGCCGGCCAGCCCCGGAACGGGCCGCCGCGCCCACCATCCCGCCGGCCCGATACCGGGTCAACGACCCGCGAACGAACCGATCACCCTCGATCGACAGCGATCAGGACGCCGGCCGTCGGGCGCCAACGAGCCCCGGACGAAGGGGACTTGATCCGTTCGGCGCCAGCCAGGGGACCCGGCGCGGGTCTCCGCGGAGAAGCCGGAGCCATGGACGCGGGCGGGGGCGGTGGCCGCTCACCCGTCCCCGGGCGGCAGCGGTTCCGGGAACGCGGCGAGCGCGACGGTGCTCGCGGCCCCGGAGGGCCGTTCGCTGTGCGCCGACCGGGTGGGCGGCGGCCCGAGCGGCCCTGTCGCCTTCCCCGCCCACCGAGGACCGCGTATCCAGGAGTCCTGGAACGGCCGCCCGACGGAGAGAAGCCATGGCGCAGCAGCGCGAGCAACCGGAGATCCCCTACACCTCCCTGCTCGACCTGCCGCTCTCCTCCGACCTGGACCGGATCAGCGAGCAGCTGCACGCCCTGGCCCGCGCGCAGGGCAGCCTCCAGGGCCTGCTCGACGCGGTGCTGGGCATCAGCAGCGAGCTGGAGCTGCCGGCGGTGCTGCGCCGGATCGTCAGCACCGCGATGGACCTGGTCGGCGCGCGGTACGGGGCGCTCGGCGTGCTGGACGAGGAGGGCGACGAGCTGTCCGAGTTCATCCCGCTGGGGCTGAGCGCGCGGGAGCTGGAGAACCTGTCCGGCGTCGAACTTCCGCGTGGGCGGGGCTTGTTAGGACATCTGATCCACCATCCGGAGCCGCTGCGGGTGGCGGAGATCTCCGAGCACCCGGAGTCGGCCGGCTACCCGCCGGGGCATCCGCCGATGCGGACCCTGCTGGGGGTGGCGATCCGGGTGCGGGAGCGGATCTACGGCAACATCTACCTCTCCGAACGGCGCGACGGGCGGCCCTTCGACGAGCACAACGAGGGCGTGATCCGGGCGCTGGCCGGCACGGCCGGGGTGGCGATCGAGCACGCCAGGCTCTACCAGCGGGTGCGCGGCAGCGCGGAGACGTTCCAGCGGATGCTGCTGCCGACGCTGATGGACCTGCGGCCGCTGGAGGCGGCCACGATCTACCGGCCGGCGAACGAGCCGGGCCATCTGGGCGGCGACTGGTACGACGCGCTGCGGCTGCCGGACGGCTCGTGCGTGGCGGTGATCGGCGACGTCGTCGGGCACGACACCCGGGCGGCGGCCAGGATGGCGCAGGTCAGGAACATGCTGCGGGCGCTGGGGCTGAGCGGCGACACCGCGCCGGCCGGGGTGCTCGGCCAGCTGGACCGCATCCTGCACACGCTCGGCGAGAGCGAGTTCACCACGGCGTGGCTGGCGCGCCTCGAACCGGACGGGGGCGACTGGTCGGTGCGGTGGAGCAACGCGGGCCATCCGCCGCCGCTGCTGCTGGCGCCGGGGCTGCCGCCGCGTTTCCTGGAGGGGGACCCGGGGGTGCCGCTGGGCGTGGACGTCGCGGTGTCGCGGCCCGAGCACCGGGAGCGGCTGCCGGCGGGCAGCGTGCTGGTGCTCTACACCGACGGGCTGATCGAGGAGCCCGACCGGCCGCTCGACCACGGGATGCGGGCGCTGGCGCGGGTCGCCGACGCGCATGTGGGCGACTCGTTGGAGGAGTTGTGCGAGGCCCTGGTGGCGGAGCGGGCCGGCGAGGTGGCCGACGACATCGCCATCCTGGCGCTCCGCGTCCCGGCGGCCGACGGCGACCGCACCTGACGGCGCCCGAAGGCGCCGCGTCAACTCCCGGACGGGCGGGGCCCGTCGAGGCGGTGGATGAAGCCGGTCAACGGGGCGCGCTCCGCCCAGCCGACGGCACGGTAGAGGGCGCGCCCCTCGGTGGTGGCGCCCGGCACGCCGGTGTGCGCGCCGGCGTCGAGGGCGCGCGACACGGCGGAGGCAGTAAGAGGCGCACTCCTGAAACGTGGCTTACGCGTGGCCGAAGGACACCCGCCGCCGCCCCCTTCGTCACCGGTCGGGCGTTTTGTTCCGGCGGGCCCGGGGAAGCCGGAGCGGAGCAGAAGGGAGGGCTGGAGATGACGGACGACGCCGCGATGGGCGACGAGGTCTACCAGCCGACCGAGTCGGAGACCAGGGACGACCCCTACGAGCTGGACCTGGAGAACAGCCTCGACGGATACGACGCGGACGCCACCCTCGACGAGGGCTACTCGCCGCCCGAGAAGCCCAGGGCGGTCAACGACCCGGGCACCACGGCGCGTGGCCAGCGGGAGGGCGCCTCGTTGGACGAGCGGCTGGCCCAGGAGACCCCGGACGTGCGGCCGCCGGCCGGCGACGGCATCGGGGACCTGCCAGGCGAGGAGGGCGAGCCGCTGCCCGAGACCGTGGAGGAGGGCGCGGTGGGCGACGAGCGCGCCGGCCGGCTGGTGCGGGCGACCGACGAGTCGACGCTCAGGCCCGACCCGGTGGCCGCCGAGGACGCCGGGATCGACGGCGGCGCGGCCAGCGCCGAGGAGGCCGCCGTGCACCTCACGGAACCGGAGGGCCCGCTTCAGGAGTCTGGGGAGTGAGAGGACGCCCCCGGCGCGTTCCACGATGATCCGGTTGTTTGGCAGTATGTCGCCTGGCCGCGTCGTCCCACGGCGTCGGTCGTTCCCAAACCACACAACCGCTCCTCGTCCTCAGGGGGGACATGTCCGACCAGAATCCCTACCAGCAGCCCAACCCGCAGCAGCCCCCTCCCGGGCAGCCGGGCCAGCAGCCCGGCTACGGCTACCCCGGCCAGCAGCCGGCGTCGACCCCGCCCGGTTACGGCTACCCGCAGGGTGGCGGCTACGGCGCCCAGCCGGGGTACGCCCCGGACCCGAGCGCGCCCTACGGGTACGACCCCTACGGCCGTCCCTACTCGCACAAGTCCAAGATCGTCGCCGGTGTGCTCCAGATCCTGCTGGGCGGCCTGGGCGCCGGCCGGTGGTACACCGGTCACGCCGGCATGGCCGTCGCCCAGCTGCTGACCTGCGGCGGTCTCGGCATCTGGTCGCTGATCGACGGCATCCTCTTCCTGGTCAAGGACGACCGCACCGACGGCGACGGCCGGGTGCTGAAGAGCTGAGGACCGTGGACCGCGTGCGGCGGACCGGCGCGGTGGCGCGCGGGATACGAACACATCCCGTCGCGCCACCGCTCGCCCTGCTCGGCGCCGGCCTGGCGGGCGCCGTCTACCTGTGGCACACCGACCCCTACGCGGGCGGCCAGGCGCTGCCGCGCTGCCCGGTCAACTGGGCCACCGGGCTGCTCTGCCCGGCCTGCGGCGGGACCCGGATGTCCTACGACCTGCTCCATCTCGACCTGCCGGGCGCCTTCGCCGCCAACCCCGTGCTGCTGACGGTCGGGGTCCCGTTGGGCCTGTTCCTCGCCGGTCGCTGGCTGGCCGCCGGGGTGCGGGGCGAGCGGTACCGGCCCCGGTTCTCGGCGGCGGCGACCGCCGTGGTGCTGGGCGTCGCGCTGGTGTGGGCCGTGCTCCGCAACCTCGTGGGGTGATCGCGGGGCGGGCTTCCGTACTCGCTAGCATGGGCTCGCCATGCACGACATCGCAGACTTCCGCAGTTTTGTCGCCCTGGGCGACTCGTTCACCGAGGGCATGTCCGACGCCCTGCCCGACGGGAACTACCGGGGCTGGGCCGACCTGTTGGCCGGCCGGATCGGCGCGGAGGTCCAGGACTTCCGCTACGCCAACCTCGCCGTGCGCGGCAAGCTGATGCGGCAGATCGCCGAGGATCAGGTGCCGGTCGCGGCGACCATGGGCGCGGACCTGATCACGCTGGTCGGCGGGCTCAACGACGTGCTGCGGCCGCGCTGCGACCTGGACGCCGTCGTCGGCCTGCTGGACCGTTCGGCGGCCCGACTGGCGCCCAACTGCCGGCAGTTGGTGCTGATGCGCAGCCCGGGCCGGCAGGGCCCGGTGCTGGAGCGGTACCGGGGCCGGATGGAGGCGCTGTTCGCCGCGATCGACGAGATCGCCGAGCGGCACGGCGCGCTCGTCGTCGACCTCTACGCGTCCCGGGCGCTGGGCGACCCGAGGCTGTGGGCCGACGACCGGCTCCATCTGACCAGCGAGGGCCACCGGCGCACGGCCGAGGCGGTGTGGCAACGGCTCGGCGGGGCGCCCTCGTTCGACTGGGACGAGCCGCTGCCGGCCACCGCGCCGGGGCGCTGGTACGCGCGGCGGGCGGCGGACCTCCAGTTCGCCAGGCGGCATCTGCTGCCGTGGATCGGACGCCGCCTGACCGGCCGTTCCTCGGGCGACGGCCGGCTGGCCAAGCGGCCCGACCTGGCTCCCGTGGCCTGGGAGAAGGGCCCGTAGAATCCGTCCCTGTGACTGACAAGCCGCGCATTCCGAACGTCCTCGCCGGCCGCTACGCCTCGGTGGAGCTGGCCAGGCTCTGGTCCCCCGAGTACAAGATCGTGTTGGAGCGCCGGCTGTGGCTGGCGGTGCTGACCGCCCTCTCCGACCTGGGCGTGGACGTGCCGGCCGAGGCGGTGGAGGACTACCGGCGGGTGCTGGAGCGGGTGGACCTGGCGTCCATCGCGGAGCGCGAGCGGGTCACCCGGCACGACGTGAAGGCGCGGATCGAGGAGTTCAACGCGCTCGCCGGGCACGAGCAGGTGCACAAGGGCATGACCTCGCGCGACCTGACGGAGAACGTCGAGCAGTTGCAGCAGCGCCTGTCGCTGGAGCTGGTGCGGGACCGGGCGGTGGCGCTGCTGGCCCGGCTGGGCCGACTGGCCGCCGAGCACGCCGAGTTGGTGATGGCGGGGCGTTCCCACAACGTGCCGGCGCAGGCCACGACGCTGGGCAAGCGGTTCGCGACGGCCGCCGACGAGCTGCTGGTGGCGTTCGGCCGGCTGGAGGAGCTGCTGGCCCGCTACCCGCTGCGCGGCGTGAAGGGCCCGGTCGGCACCTCGCAGGACATGCTGGACCTGCTGGGCGGGGACGAGCGGCGGCTGGCGGAGCTGGAGGGGCGGGTCGCGGGGCATCTGGGCTTCACGCAGGTCTTCGGCTCGGTCGGCCAGGTCTATCCGCGCTCCCTGGACTTCGAGGTGGTCACGGCGCTGGTGCAACTGGCCGCCGCGCCCTCCTCGTTGGCCAAGACGATCCGGCTGATGGCCGGGCAGGAGCTGGTGACGGAGGGCTTCCAGCCGGGGCAGGTCGGCTCGTCGGCGATGCCGCACAAGATGAACACCCGCTCCTGCGAGCGGGTCAACGGGCTGGCCGTGGTGCTGCGCGGCTATGCCTCGATGACCGGCGAGCTGGCCGGCGACCAGTGGAACGAGGGCGACGTCTCGTGCTCGGTGGTGCGCCGGGTGGCGCTGCCGGACGCGTTCTTCGCCTTCGACGGGCTGGCGGAGACGATGCTCACGGTGCTCGACGAGTTCGGCGCGTTCCCGCCGGTGGTCGCGCGGGAGCTGGACCGGTACCTGCCGTTCCTGGCCACCACCAAGGTGCTGATGGCGGCGGTGCGGGCGGGCGTCGGGCGGGAGACCGCGCACGAGGTGATCAAGGAGCACGCGGTGGCGTCGGCGCTGCGAATGCGGGAGGGTGCGGAGCACAACGAGCTGTTGGACCGGCTGGCCGGGGACGAGCGGATTCCGCTGGACCGGGCCGGGCTGGCGGAGCTGATGGCCGACCGGCTCTCCTTCACGGGCGCCGCGAGCGGCCAGGTGGCGGCCGTGGTGGCGCGGGTCGACGAGGTCGTCAAGCGCTACCCGGAGGCCGCCGGCTACGCGCCCGGCGCGATCCTCTGACGCCGAACGGCCCCGGGCCCCGGTCCGGCACGGTCGGTGGTTGGGTGGCGCGACGTCGGTCGAGCGGGAGGCGCGGGTGGGTCAACTCATGGGCGGCGACCCCTCGTTGCTGCGCAAGATCAACCAGGCGGCGGTGCTGCGCGCGCTGCGCGCCGCCGGGCGCGGCTGCTCGCTGACGGATCTGGCCCGCACCACCGGCCTGTCCCGACCCACCGTCGAGGGGGTGCTGGACGGGCTGGCGCGGGCGGGCCTGGTCGTCGAGACGAAGGCCGCCGAGACGAGGGCCGCCCAGAGCACGGCCGCCGATGCGGCGGGGGCGCGGCGGCTGGGGCGACCGGCGCGCCGCTTCCGGTTCCGGGCCGAGGCCGGGCGGCTGCTGGGCGTCGAGGTCGGGGCGCGGCGGATCTCGGCGGTGCTGGCGGACCTGGCCGGGCGGCGCCTGGGGGAGGCGAGCCGGGGGGTGCCGCCCGAGGCGTCGGCCGAGGAGCGGCTGGCGCGGATCGAGCAGGCGGCGCGGGCGCTGCTGGGCGAGGCCGGGCAGGGCGCCCCGGCGCCGCGCGCGGTGGGCGTGGGAACCCCCGGCATCGTCGGGCAGGACGGCTCGGTGGCGCTGTGCACGGCGCTGCCTGGGTGGACCGGGCTGCCGCTGGGCGAGCGGCTGCGGGAGCTGTTCGGCGCGCCGGTGCTGGTGGAGAACGACGCCAACGCGGCGGTGCTGGGCGAGCGTTGGGTGGGCGCGGCGGCCGGCTGTGACGATGTGGTGATGGTGCTGGCCGGGTTGAGCCCGGGCGCCGGCTCGCTGATCGGCGGCCGGCTGCACCGGGGGCACGGCGGGGCGGCCGGGGAGATCGGCGCGCTGCACCTGCTGGGCCGGCAGGCCACCCCGGAGCGGCTGTTGGCGACCTCGGGCACGCCGATCGACCCGCTCGACGAGCGGGCGGTCACGCGGGTGCTGGCGGCGGCGCGGGCCGGCGACCCGCGCGCCGGGGAGGCGGTGGCCCGGCTGGTGGAGCGGCTGACGCACGATGTGGCGGCGCTGGTGCTGGCGTTGGACCCGGAGCTGGTGGTGGTCGGCGGCTGGGCCGCCGGCCTGGACCAGGTGGTGGAGCCGCTGCACCGGGAGCTGGAGCGCTACTGCCTGCGCGCGCCCCGGGTCGTCGCCTCGGCGCTGGGCGGCGGGGCGGTCGCCACCGGGGCGGTGCGGCTGGCCCTGGACCACCTGGAGGCGGAGCTGTTCACGGTGGCCGAGGTGCCGGACTGACGGGGCCGTCGGGCGGCTTCGCCGTCGGGCGCCGCGCCGGCGCGGCGCCCGACGGGTCCGGCCGTCGGCTCGCGGTCGGGGTCAGCTCGCGGTCAGCGCCAGCGGCTGGTCGCCGAAGGTGAGGCGGCAGGTGTCGGCCCGGTAGGTGGCCAGGGAGACGGCCGCGATCCGGCCGGCCGCGCTGTAGCGGGTGGTGACCAGCAGCACCGGGGAGCCGGGGAGGCGGTCCAGCGCGGCAGCCTGCTCGGCGTCGGCCGAGCCCAACTCGACGGAGCGGTCCTGCCCTTCGAGCGGCTGCCGGCGCAGCGCGGCGAGCGCCTCGTCCGCGTCGGCGACGCCGTCGGCCGGCTCGGGGCTCGGCAGCGCGTAGAGGCGTTCGACGGCGACCGGCTGTCCGCCGGCGACCAGCGCGCGGCTGACCACCGGCAGCGCCGTGCCGCGCGGCACGCCCAGCGCGTGCGCCACCACGGGCGGCGCGCCCGCCACGGCGAAGCCGTCCACCGACCACGGGTCGTCCTCGGCGCCCGGCCAGGTCTGCCGCGCCGGGCTGACGTCGACCCCGACGCGCGGCGGCGCGACCGTGGTGCCCACGCCGCGCCGGCGCTGGAGGCGGCCCTCCAACTCCAGCTGGTCCAGGGCCTGTCGGAGGGTGGCCCTGGCCACGCCGAACCTGGCGGCCAGGGTGCGTTCGTCGGGCAGCACCTGCCCGACGCTGAACTCGGCGTCCAGGGCGTCGGTCAACGCGGTCTTCAGCTGCCAGTACTTGGGCTCGGCCGGCGGCGTGCCCCGCCGGGACGCCGTCCGTCGCGTGATGGTCCCCACCCTCGCCTCCCTGCCGCCCACGGCCGCCCGGCCCGCGCGAACGCCGCGCCGGTGTCGCGAAAAGCGGTGATGCGGTGATTATGAAAGGTTGTTGCGTATCTGGACCCTAGGGTCACCCGGCACCTTGGTCAAGACCAAGTCCCTCGGGACCAGGTGAACGGCCGGGACCGGGCCGCCGCGTAGGCTCGCCAGCCATGACGAACGAACGACCCACGCCCCCGCGCCCCTCCCCCGTGGCTTCTCCCGTGGCCTCTCCCGTCGCCTCGCCCGTGACCGTGGTGACCGGCGGCGGCCGGGGCATCGGCGCGGCCGTCGCGGCGCGGCTGGCGGAGGAGGGGCACGACGTGGCGATCGGCTGCCGCCGCGACGTCGAGGCGGCCGAGGCGGTCGCCGAACGGGTGCGGGCCGCCGGCCGCCGGGCCGTGGTGGTGGCGGGCGAGGTGAGCGAGGAGGCCGACGTGGAGCGGCTCTTCGCGACGGCGGCCGAGGAGTTGGGCCCGGTGACCGGGCTGGTCAACAACGCGGCGATCACCGGCCGGCTCGGGCGGATCACCGAGACGCCGACCGAGGTGATCCGCCGGGTGACGGAGGTCAACGTGCTGGGCGCGCTGTGGTGCGCCCGGCGCGCCGCGCTCGCCATGTCCACCCGGCACGGCGGCGCGGGCGGGGCGATCGTCAACGTCTCGTCGGCCGCCGCGACGCTGGGCAGCCCGGGCGAGTACGTGCACTACGCGGCGAGCAAGGCGGCCCTGGACGCGATGACCGTGGGCCTGTCCAAGGAGCTGGCGGCGGAGGGCGTGCGGGTCAACTCGGTGCAGCCGGGGATGATCCTGACTGAGATGCACGCGGCGATGGGCGACGCGGAGCGGCCCTGGCGCAAGGCGGCGAGCGTCATCCCGCAGGGCCGGCCGGGGCGGCCGGAGGAGGTGGCCGGCGCGGTGGCCTGGCTGCTGTCGCCGGACGCGAGCTACACGACGGGCGCGGTGCTGCGGGTCTCCGGCGGGCTGTGACCCGAGGCCGGGCGCGCGTTCCGGTCGGGGTCAACCGCCGGGCGGGCGGCGGGCGTTGGGCGCCGCGTCGCCGTCTCCCGTTGCCGTCTCCCGTTCACGATCCGCGCAGGACAGGCACGCGGTAGCACTCGACCTCCCACTTCGCCCGCTCCTCCGACCTGCCCCTGGGCAGCGTGCGGGTGCCGGTGGCCAGGGTCACGGTCCGGTCGGCGGAGAGGCAGAAGATGGTGTAGAGGCGCTGGCCGGTGAAGTCGCGTGACTCCTCGTAGTAGTAGTCGGCGGCCACGTCCCGGTCGTCGCCCAGGAACGGGCGTTGCAGGAACTCCTGCACCTCGGCCGGGTAGTTGCCCAGCACGCCCAGCTGCCGGGGATGGAGGTCCAGCGTCGTCGGGGGCCGGACGGGCGGGGGCGACGCGTCCCATGCGTGGCGGCGGAACCGGGCGACGCCCCGGGAGCGGCGCGCGGAGCCGTCGACCGTGAAGGTCTCGTTCACCAGGGCCTCGGCGTCAAGCCTGAGGCGTTCCACCAGGTAGACGGGGCGGCCGTGCCGCGTCGTCGGGGCGGCCCTGCACAGCCCCAGCGGCCCGAAGGCGGTGGCCGTTGGCCGCTCCTCGCCGGGGTCGAGCCAGGCCCACCAGGCGAGCACGGTGCCGGCCTTCTCGGCGAGCCGCTCCCGGGTCCTGGGGCCGAGCATGTCCCAGCACCGGCTCCGGTTGGGCGCGGAGCCGCCGGTGGGGAAGCCGCCGGGTTGGTGGATCGGCGCGGCCGGCTCGGCGGGCGCCGGCAGCCGTGCCGGGTCGGCGTCCGCAGCGCGCGGCGCGGGCAGCCGGCCGCTCGACGACGGCGCGGGGCGGTCGCCCCTTCCGGGACGCTCCGGCAGCTGTTGACCCGTCATGATGCCCCCTGGTCGGCCCCCGGTCGGCCCCCCGGCCGGTCGGCCCCCGGCCATTGTGCCCGGCCCGGACGCCCGGGGCGACCACGCCGCCGCCGGCGGGCCGTTCGGCGCCGCCGCGAGCGGGCCGGTCAGCCGGCCAGGTGGCCCAGCTTGCCCGGGTTGTTGACCAGGTAGATCCGCCGCACCAGCCCGTCCTCGAACTCCAACAGCATGGCGGCGTAGGGCCCTTCGGGCCCGTGGACGTAGACGCCCGGGGCGCCGTTGAGCACGGTGAACTCGGCGACCAGGCCGGCCGGGGCGTCGGGCCCGACGGCTTCCAGGAAGCGGCTGACCTTGTCCACGCCCTCGATGGTCCGGCGCGGCGCCTTCGCGTGGCCGCCGCTGTCGGCGACCAGGGTGACGTCGGCGGCCAGCGTGTCCAGCAGCGCGGCCATGTCGCCGTGGAGGGCGGCGGCCAGGAAGCGTTCGGTGAGGGCGCGCTGGTCGCGGGCGTCCACCGGGTAACGGGGGCGGCGCTCGGCCATGTGGCGGCGGGCCCGGACGGCGAGTTGCCGGACGGCGGGCTGGTCGCGCCCGAGGGCCTCGGCGATCTCCGGGTAGCCCAGGCCGAACGCCTCCCGCAGCACGAACACCGCGCGTTCCAGCGGGGAGAGCGACTCCATCAGCAGCAGCACCGCGTAGGAGACGGTGTCGGCGAGCAGCGCGCGGTCGGCGCCGTCGGGCGCGGTGGCCGCCGGGGCGACCGCGTCGGTCGGCAGCGGCTCGGGCAGCCAGGGGCCGACGTAGGTCTCGCGGCGGGTGGCATGCTCCCGCAGCCGGTCGATGGCCAGCCGGGTGACGATCCGCACCAGGTAGGCGCGGGGGTCGCGCACCTCGCTGCGGTCGGCGGCCGACCAGCGCGGCCAGGCGTCCTGGACCACGTCCTCGGCGTCGGCGACCCGGCCCAGCATCCGGTAGGCCACACCGAACAGCAGCGCTCGGTGCGCCTGGTAGGTCTCCAGCAGCACGTCGTCAGCCACGCCCCCATCCCACCAGGCCCGGCGGCCGGCCGTGCGGCCGGGTCCCCGTAGGGCGGCGGCCGGCGGAACTTCGGCAGGTGATGGTCCTTTACCCGTCGGTCACAGCTCGTTCGTGACCAGGCAATAACCAGGGACGACAGTGCGGTTATGGATAAGTGGGACACTCCGCGACCGACGCTCCACCTCGCTCGCCTGGGCCTGCCCGGGCGCGGCGACGGGTGCCCGTCGGGACGCGGTCGCGCCGCGTCGGCGCCGGATGCCGGAACCACACGGCACGGCACGGCGCTGACGGAAGCGACGCTCGCCGGTGGGAAGCGCGTGTGGCTGCGCCGGGTCGGCGAGGCGGATCTGCCGGCGGCCCTCGACCTGCACGCCCGTTGTTCGCCGGGGAACCTGGCGCAGCGGTACCCGGGCGGGGCGCGGGAGGCGGACGACTATCTGCGGCACCTGTTGAACGGGCGGCACGGGGCGAGCGTCGCGGCACACCTGGGCACCGGCCAGCTGGTCGGACTCGGCCATGTGCTGTGGGACGGGCCGGAGTCGGAGGTGGCGCTGCTGGTGGCGGACGACTGGCAGCGGCGCGGGGTCGGCGGGGCGCTGCTGGGCGCGCTGGTGGCGCTGGCGGTGGCGCGGCACTCGGCCGGCCTGTACGCGGTCGCCCAGGCGGGCGACGCCGAGCTGCTGGGCGCGCTGCGCGCCACCGGGCTGCCGTTGACCGAGCACCCCGAGGCCGACGACGCCCTGGTGGTGTCGGCGCCGCTGCCGTCGCGGGGGGTGCGGTAAGCCGACCCACGGCGTTGGGCACGGCCGGCGGCGCGGCGGGCCGCGCCTGCCGGCGGGGGGGTGGGCACGGCCGGCGGCGCGTTCAGTCCGGCACGACGACGGCGCGTTCGGGGCCGGTGAAGGCCCAGGCGTCCGCGATCCGCGACAGCGGGAACGCGCGCACCGGCGCGACGATCTCCCCGGCCGCGAGCCGGCGCATCACCTCGGGCATCGCCGCCACGATGGCATCGAGCGAGGTGGAGCCCGCACCCGAACCACGCACCAGGAGGCGGCGGCTGCGGAGCAGCCCGGCGGGGAGGGCCGCTGACTCGCCCGCGCCGGCGCCGATCTGCACATGGACGATGTCCGCCGGGTCGTCGTGGAGTCCGCGTCGTGCCAGGGCGGCCCAGGCCGCCTCGGCGGGCGGACCCCAGACGTAGTCGAGGATGATCGAGGGCGCCGTGCCGGCGAGCGCGGCACCCAGCGCCTCGGGTCCCTCATCGAACGACACCGGCACGCCGCCGAGGCGTTCGACCTCGCGCAGGCGGTCCGGGTCGCGGCCGACGCCGACGACGCGGTCGGCGCCGAGCAGGCGGGCGGCCTGCACCGCCGTCCGCCCCGCGACGCCGGTCGCGCCGAGGACGAGCACGGTGCCGAGCGCCGCCACCTCGCGCCGGCGCCGGGCGAGGGGCAGCCAGCCGCTCATCGCCGGGTTGAGCCCGCCGGCGATCAGCACGGGGTCCGCGCCGTCCGGCAGCGGGATTCCCATGCGCGCGGCGACGCGTTCGGCGAGCGTCCCCCAGGGCGCACGGATGAATCCGGCGTAGACCGGCGCCCCGTCCGAGCCCACGGCCACGCAGTCAACCCCGGGAACCAGCGGGTAGACGCCGGCGCTGCCGTAGTGGCCGCCCGAGGCCAGGCGGCGGACGAGCGGGTGGAGACCGGCCGCCAGCACCGTCAACGCCGACTCCGCTTCGACGGGTTCAGGGTCGGCGAAGTCCGCGAGGACGGGAGGCGCACCCGCGTCGTTGATCACCGCTGCCTTCATCGAAACACTCTCCTTAACGTCGTTAAACACAACGCCCCGGAGTCTGCCTTAACGCTGTTAAACTGTCAATCGTGGCCAAAGGACTGACCCGCGACGCGATGGTGGACGCCGCGTTGGCGGTGCTCGACGAGACGGGAATCGAGGGGCTGACCGTGCGCGCGGTCGCGGAGCGCCTCGGGGTGAAGGCGCCCGCGCTGTACTGGCACGTGCGGGACAAGCAGGCGCTGGTCGACGAGATGGGGACGCGCGTCTGGAGCGGGATCGCGGCCGAGGCGGCGGCCGTCCCCCGCACCGACTGGCGCGAGGTCTGCGCGGGCTACGCGTGGGCGGCACGCCGTGGGCTCCTCGCCCACCGCGACGGCGCGCGCGTGTTCAGCGGCACCTACCTCACGGACGCGGAGGTGCTCCGCCGCCAGGAGCCCCTGCTGGCCTGGCTGGGCGAGCAGGGGTTCACCGCCGAGGCGGCGACCGACGCGTTCGCCATCCTCACGGCCTTCGTCGTGGGCCACTGCATCGAGGAGCAGGCCCGCCGCCAGGCCGGGCACGACGGGTACACGCTCGCACACCGCGAGGAGCGGGTGGACGCGGACGAGCACCCGTTGGTCACCGCGTCCGGGCGGCGGATGTTCGCGGAGGACGGCGAGACCCGCTTCGACGCCCTCCTCCAGGCGGTCCTCGACGGCGTCGCCGGGCTGCGTTCGGAGCGGCGCTGAAGCCGCCACGGCGCTGGGCGCGGCGGGCCGCGCCTGCCGGCGGGGGGGGCCGTGATGTGCGGGGAGATGTAGCGGAGGAGGGGAGGGTCGGCGGGGGTTCGGGGGGTGACCCGGCTGCCGCTGGGCACGATGGTGACGAACCCCGACTCCCGTACCAGGATGGCCCCATGGCTGACATGACCACCTCGCTTCCCCGTCAGCTCGCCGACGCCTATGTCGACGAGTTGATCGCCCTCGACCCCATCACCGGCACCTACCTCGGCGACCCCGCGAGTTCGGGCCGGCTGCCCGACTTCTCGCCCCGGGGGCTCGCGGCGGAGGCGGCGTTGGCGCGGCGCACCCTGGACCAGTTGGCCGTCGCCGAGAAGCTGCCCGGTGCGGACGCGCCGGTCGAGCGGCGCTGCGCCCGGCTGCTGCGGGAGCGGCTGACCGCCCAGCTGGCGGTGTTCGAGGCCGGGGAGCCGCTGCGGGCGATGAGCAGCCTCTACTCCCCCGCGCACTCGGTGCGGACGGTGTTCCCCGTCATGCCGGCCGAGACCGAGGACGACTGGTCGGCGGTGGCGGCCCGGCTGCGGGCGGTGCCCGCGGCGTTCGACGGGTACCGGGAGTCGCTGCGCGAGGGGCTGGCGCGCGAACTGCCGGCCGGGCCGCGGCAGGTGACGGAGACCCTGGAGCGGCTGGACGAGTGGCTGAGCCAACCGGGCGGCTGGTTCGCGGAGTTCGTCGCGCCGGGACCCGAGGCGCTGCGCGAGGAGCTGGACGCGTCGGCGCGGCAGGCGACGGACGCGGTCGCCGGCCTGCGGACCTGGCTGCGCGAGGAGTACGCGCCCCGGGTGGCCGGGGCCAGCGACGTGGCCGGCCGCGAACGGTACGCGCTCTGGGCCAGGTACTGGAACGGGACGGACCTCGACCTGGACGAGGCGTACGCCTACGGCTGGTCGGAGTTCCACAGGCTACGCGCGGAGATGGTGACGGAGGCCGAGAAGATCCTGCCGGGCGCCGACCCGTGGGCCGCGCTGCGCCACCTCGACCAGCACGGCACGGTGGTCGAGGGCGTGGACGAGGTCCGCGCGTGGCTGCAACGCCTGATGGACGAGGCGATCGAGGCGCTGGACGGCACGCACTTCGAACTGGCCGACCGCATCAAGCGCGTCGAGGCCAGGATCGCGCCGCCGGGAAGCGCGGCCGCGCCCTACTACACCGGCCCCTCGATGGACTTCTCCCGGCCGGGCCGCACCTGGCTGCCGACGATGGGGCAGACGAAGTTCCCCGTCTACGACCTGGTCTCCACCTGGTACCACGAGGGGGTGCCGGGCCACCACCTCCAGCTGGCGCAGTGGGTGCACGTCGCCGACCAGCTGTCGCGCTACCAGACGGCGGTGGGCGGGGTCAGCGCCAACATGGAGGGCTGGGCGCTGTACGCGGAGCGGCTGATGGACGAGTTGGGGTTCCTGACCTCGCCGGAGACCAGGCTCGGCTATCTGGACTGTCAGATGATGCGGGCGGTGCGGGTGATCATCGACATCGGGATGCACCTGGAGCTGCGCATCCCCGACGACTCGCCGTTCCGGCCGGGCGAGCGCTGGACGCCGGAGCTGGGCGGGGCGTTCTTCCAGCGGCACAGCGGCCGTCCGCCGGAGTTCATCGCGAGCGAACTGGTCCGCTACCTCGGCGCGCCGGGGCAGGCCATCGGCTACAAGCTCGGCGAACGCGCCTGGCTGCGCGGCCGGGAGGCCGCGCAGGCCGCGCAGGCCGCCAGGGGCGCGGAGTTCGACGCGAAGCGGTGGCACATGGCGGCGCTGTCGCTGGGCTCGCTGGGCCTGGACGACCTGGAGGCGGAACTGGCGGTGCTGTAACGGGTGTTGGTCGGCGGCGGGCGCGGGCGCTCGGCGCGCGGGCGCGCAGCGGACGGCGCGGGCGCCGAGCGCCCGCGCCGGGGCCGGTGTCCGGGCCCGGGCCGGCCCTGGGTGTCCGGACGGCCTGGGGCCGTCGGACACGGGGGGCGGGGTGGCGAGGTCAACTGGCAACCTGACGGGGGAATGTGAACCCCCGACCCCCTCGTTGCGAACGAGAGGCGCCATCGGGCCGTGGCGTGGCGCATTGCCGCTGCTGAAGCCGCTGGGCGGGCAGCGGGTGCGTCGCCACCGGGGCGACCCGTTCCTCGTCGGTGAAGCGGTGGTGTTGGTGGTCCCGGTCAGGTGCCGGACGAGGGCGGCGGCTTGCCTGCTACGGCTCATGTTGGCCTCCCGGTTATGTGAGATGAGCTGAGCTGGTGGTCTCCCAGCCGTCTTCGTGTTGGATGTAGCCGGCCAGGGCGCGGGAGTGGCGGGCCCAGCCGCCTTGGTCGGCGATGAGGGTGGTGTCGACGCCGCGTTGGCGGGCGAGGGTGGCGTGGCCGATGCGCAGGGAGTGGCCGGTCCAGGCGATCCGGATGCCGGCTCGGGTGGAGGCGCGGCGGATGGCGCGGGTGATGGAGTCGGGGGTCATGCCGCCGGTGACGTGGCCCCAGCGGTCGATGCTGACCCATGCGGGGGCCTCGGGTGCGCTCCAGCGGAGGTCGGCCTCCTCCGCGAGGTGGGTGCGGTAGGTCTCCCAGGCCACCACGGGGCAGAGGTCGGGGTCGTCCTGGCGGACGATGCGGGCGGTGCCCACCGAGTGGCGGGTCTTGCCGGTGACGACGTCGACGACCAGGCCGCGCTCGTGGAGGGTGAGGTCGCTGACCAGGAGGCCGGCGGGCTCGGAGGCGCGGGCGGCGTAGTGCAGAGAGGTGAGGATCAGCGCCCGGTCCCGGTACCCGGCCAGGGTGTGGGGCAGGCGCCTACCACACGCCGGAGGTCGCCGCGGGTCGCGGCGGTCGCCTTGCCGCGGCCGCGCCGCTCCCCGGACTGGAGGAGGCGGACCGTCAGTCCCTCCAGGGCGGTGCGGGCGGCGGCCTGGTCGTCGCCGGCGACGGTGACACCGCGCTGGCGTAGGCCGACGACGGTGGCGGCCAGGTGGGTGGAGGCCGAGGTGGGGGCGTAGCCGGCCCCGTCCGTGCGGCCCTGGCGCAGCATCCAGGTCACATAGGCGACCAGGGAGCCCCGGGTGGCGGCCAGCGGCGGCATCCCAGTCGCCTGGCAGTACCGCTCCCACACCCGCCAGCTCTTGTCGTAGGTCGCGGTGGTGTTGGTGGGGGTGATCTCGGCCGCGACGGCGTCCGCCAGGTCCTCCGCGTCGGCCAGGCGCTGGGCGGCGGTGATGCCGTGGCGGGCGGCCCAGCGCTCCAGCAGAGCCTCCCGCCCGCCGGCGGCCGCCGGCGTCTCCAGGTCGGCGGTCACCGGGTCCCTGCCGCGTCGCTGGTCGGTGCCTCGTCCTCGTGGTAGGGCCAGATCTCGGCGCGGATCGCGCCGTACACCGTTCCGCGCTGGAAGGGGGCGTACAGGCTGGCCCGGCCGTCATGACGGGTCTCGACCATGGTGGCGCCCAGGTGGCGCGTCCACGCGGCGGCGGCCGCGCGGCAGTCGGAGCGGGGTCGAGGGCGCGGGCCTCGCCGGTGAGGGCGCCGGTGGCGGACAGCGTCCAGGTCAGGGGCGGCAGCCCCTTGTGGTAGCTCTCGGTGAGGAGGTCGCCCAGGACGCGCTGCCCGGCGTTCTGGAGGTCGTGGATGGTGCGGTAGTCGGTCACGGGGTGCCCTTTCGGTGGGTTGGTCCGGCAGTCGGTCAACTGCCCGGTGTGGCCGCGTTGATGACATCGGATAAGGAGAGGGACCCCTCCGGCGAGATCCCCCCTCAGCGAGGCTGATCTAGTCGCAGACGAGGAGGGGCAGTTGTACTACATCGACACCCCCGACCTGCTGGAGTCGCTCAACCCATGAGGGCCCCGGCTAACGGCGGGGCCGAGGGGCGGGGTGCGGCTCGACGCCGGCGCGTCGCAGGTGGGCGGGTTGCTCGGCGGCGGCCGCGCCGCGAGTCGGCGCGGTGGGACGCGTCGAGCGAGCGCCGGCGGCGGCCGCCAGTTTGCTGCGCAGCTGCCGCAGCTCGGCGAGTGCGGCCTCGGCCGTCACCGGCAGTCCGCTGGACGTGGGGTTGCTGTACGCGATGGACGCTCCGCTGAGCTTCATCAGGGCCTCGGCGCTCGGCAGGACTCGCGGGTCAGCGGCGCCGGCCTGCGCCCATCGGGCGATCCGGTCACAGGCGCGGATGGATACCGTGCGCCAGAATCCCTGCACGCGAACGTCGCTGACCAGCTGCTGGAACCACGGCCCCGCTTTCTCCTTTTGGCCTCGATCACTCGATCAGACCAACGACGGTGCTCAGGCCGAGGAAACGGGGCTCGGCCGGCTACCCGCGACCTACCTTGCGGCTGGTGTCTGAGCTAGGACTCCAGGGCCTACCCCACGGTCCTGGACGAGGCCGGACTCGAAGCGGCGCTGGAGACCGTCGCCGAACGCTGCCCGCTGCCCGTCACACTCGACTGCCGCCCGGAGCGCGCCCCCTCCCAGGCGGTGGCCATCGCCGCCTACTTCGTGGTCTGCGAGTCGGTCACCAACGCCGTCAAGCACGCGGGCGCCACCTCCGTCGCCGTGACCGTCACCTCCCCGGCGGGGGGAGGGCCGGGCCTGCGGGTCGCCGACGACGGGCACGGCGGAGCCGACCCGGCCGGCGGCGGGCTGCTCGGCCTCGCCCGCAGGGTCGCCGCCATCGACGGGCACCTCACCGTCCACAGCCCGCCCGGCGGGCCCACCGTCATCACAGCGGAGCTGCCGACCTGAAGCCCGGCTCAACGCTGCGGCGGCACGGGCCGGGGGGTGCCTCTATGTCGTTCGTCAAGGCGTCTCTGTCGGGTTTGGGGTGGTTTGGTGTTGCTGGGGTTATGCGGCGAGTTTGATGTCCTTCGGTGTCCGGGGTTCGTAGAAGGTTCCGTCGCGGA